>NZ_JBFPKM010000003.1:0-779719 GCF_040948755.1 Paraburkholderia sp. BR13444
TGGCCTTGCGCCTGGAAGATCGCGTCGAAGGGCTACTGCCCGCCGCACCGACGCCACTACCCGTGACATCCGGCGAATCGTATCCTCTTCCACTCGGGGTTTTCATCCGCCCCGCGCCGGCACGGGACGTTGCCGTCCCGTCAACGCTGCCGCCGACTTGTGCGTATGTTATTGCCGGCAGTGCCACCACGAGAACCGAAGCGAAAAACGTCTTACTTAGATGTTTCATGGCTCACTCAAACGAGGATATCTCAAGCCAGCATCGGCCGTTCACATGAATGAAGCGCCGCAAGGGGCGTGCCTTAATCTCTCGACAATACCACCATGATGACCGCCCGTCGCAGTGCCCGGTTTCTCCGCCAGTGAACGCGAGCAGCCAGTCATCAAGGGCCTCATAGGCTTCCGACGAGTTCGGGCACGACGGTGAACAGGTCACCGACGAGGCTGTAATCTGCGACGCTGAAAATCGGCGCTTCTTTATCCTTGTTGATCGCGACGATCACCTTCGAGTCCTTCATGCCCGCAAGGTGCTGGATCGCACCCGAAATGCCGACCGCGATATACAGTTGCGGCGCGACGATCTTGCCAGTCTGACCAACCTGATAGTCGTTCGGCACGTAGCCCGCATCGACGGCTGCACGCGATGCGCCCATCGCTGCACCGAGCTTGTCTGCCAAAGGCTCCAGCACCTTCGTGTAGTTCTCGCCGCTGCCGAGACCCCGGCCGCCCGACACGATGATGTTTGCCGACGTCAGTTCCGGACGATCGAGCTTCGTCACTGCGCGGCTCACGAACTGCGAGATGCCTGCGTCGGCTGCGGCTTCGAGCTTCTCGACCGAGGCGCTGCCGCCTTCCGCTGCGACGGCATCGAAGCCAGTCGTGCGTACCGTGATGACCTTGATCGGGTCTTGAGATTGCACTGTCGCAATTGCGTTGCCCGCGTAGATCGGACGCTCGAACGTATCGGGTGAATCGACTGCGGTGATGTCGCTGATCTGAGCGACGTCGAGCTTCGCGGCGATACGCGGCACGACGTTCTTGCCGTAGGCGGTGGCCGGAGCCAGGATGTGCGAATAGTTTTTTGCGATATTCAGCACCGTCGCTTCGATGTTTTCCGCGAGGCCCACTTCGAGTTGCGGCGCATCGGCCAGCAATACTTTGCTAACGGCCGCGATGTTCGCTGCCGCGTCGACTACGGGCTGCGCATTGTGACCGGCGACCAGCACGTGAACTTCACCGCCGATCTTCTTCGCCGCTGCAATGGTAGTCAGCGTCGCAGCCTTGATCGACGCATTATCGTGTTCTGCTATTACCAGGCTAACCAGATTCGTCATTTGCTTTGTCTCCGTGTCGACTGGAGTTAGCGCTTTAGCGCTTATTCCAGTCCCATGCAACATAGTTGCCGTTCTATCTAAAGCACCTTCGCTTCGGTCTTCAGCTTCTCGACCAGCGTCTTTACGTCCGGCACTGTCACCCCGGCGGAACGCCTGGGCGGCTCGGCGACTTTCAGTGTTTTAAGACGCGGCGTGACATCGACGCCGAGGTCTTCGGGCCTGATCGTTTGCAGCGGCTTTTTCTTCGCCTTCATGATGTTCGGCAATGTCACGTAGCGCGGCTCGTTCAGGCGTAGATCAGTGGTGACCACGGCGGGAAGCGTCAGCGACAGCGTTTCAGCTCCGCCATCCACTTCGCGCGACACGGTCGCCTTCCCGTCAGCCACCACGACCTCCGAAGCGAACGTCGCTTGCGGAAGGTCAGCCAAGGCGGCGAGCATCTGCCCGGTCTGGTTCGAGTCGTCGTCGATGGCCTGCTTGCCCAGCAATACCAACGAAGGCTGTTCCTTGTCGACCAGCGCCTTGAGTAGCTTGGCAACGGCCAGAGGCTGCAGGTCTTCGGACGACTCGATCAAGACAGCACGATCCGCACCTATCGCCAACGCCGTACGCAGCGTCTCCTGCGCCTGCGCAACACCGCAAGAAACCGCCACCACCTCGCTGACCACGCCGGCTTCCTTTAACCGCACCGCTTCCTCAACCGCGATTTCGTCGAACGGATTCATCGACATCTTCACGTTTGCAATGTCGACACCCGTGCCGTCCGACTTGATCCGGACCTTCACGTTGTAGTCGACCACTCGCTTTACACCTACCAGCACTTTCATACCGTCTATATGAACGCGTCCCGTTTGCAACAGTTTTCGTGTGCTTCGACAGACAGGATGGGCTGCAGCTCTATATCCGGCCTTGTTGCAGCCGATATTGCCGCTGCGGGCCCCTATGAAATTCGCTGACTCGCACCTCATTCTCCTGGCGAGCTAGTAGCTCGTGATGGTATTCAGGTTTAGCGAGTCCCGGTCCTACCTGGCTTGTCATCACACTCGATTGCTGCGCAACCTTTCGACGTTCACCCTGTGTTAAACGTTGATCTTGAACGTGGCACCCACCGGTCAGGCCGGCTTCACGCTCACGTAATCCCTTTGGTACGGCCGGTCATGGGCCAGTACTGCCCAGATCGTCCGCGCCATCCTGTTGGCCAATGCGACGATCACCACGTTCGGCGGTCGGCGCTTTTTCATCTGCTCGACCCACTCACCGGGCTCTTTCGCATGCGTCAGCACGCTTCGTGCGCCGTGGATCAGTAGCGTGCGCAGATACGTGTCGCCCCTCTTGCTGATCCCGTGCAGGTTCACCTTGCCGCCCGAGCCGGTCTGCTTCGGCACTAACCCGGCCCACGCCGCGAACTCCCGCCCCGAACTGAACGCCTTCGGGTCGCCCATCATTGCTACCGCGGCCGTGGCTGTCAGCAAACCTACGCCAGGTATCTCGCTAATCGCCGTCACTGCCTTGTCTTCCTTCTTCCATTCGCGCATCCGACGTTCGATTTCCGCGATCTGTTCGTCGAGCTTTGCCAACCCGTTCCATTGCTCGCGCAACGTATCGATCAGTGCCGCTGGCAAGCGCTCTGCGATTCGGCCGAGCGCAGCTGGTATTTCCGTGTCCAGCTTCGCTCGTCCCTTGCTCATCACCTCGCCGTATTCGGTCAGCAAGCCACGCAGCCCATTGATCTGCATCGTGCGGAACTTCACCAACTGCTCGCGCATCCGGTGCAGCGCCAGCATCGCCTGCTGCATCTCAGTCTTCACTGCCACCGGCTTGCCCGGCTGCTGTACCGCGAGCCAGATCGCCCGGGCATCCGCCGCGTCGTTCTTGTTCCGGATGTTGAACGCCTTCACGAACTCGGCCGGCATCAGCCTGACCTCATGACCCATCTGCGTGAGTTGCCGAGCCCAGTGGTGGGCTCCACCACATGCTTCCATCCCGATCAGGCAGGCCGCACGGTTCGCGAAGTGCTCCAAAAACTTCCCGCGCCTGATTGCCTTGTTCACGATCTCGCCAGTTTCCCGGTCAACGTAATGCACCTGGAATACCCGCTTGGCGATGTCGACACCTACGGCCATACTATTCATCGTGGATCCTCCGGTTGCCAGAAAATGCGTGCATTTTCTACCTGGGCACATCGATGCCGTTGGCCCGTGAGGATCCACCCTCATTCTTCGCTCACTCGGTCACGGGTGGGACGCGTTCATTTCAATTCTCCTTCGAATATGCCGAAGCCGTGCGCGCAGTCATCGGCGAACGGATCATGTCAGCTGCGCGCTCGGCTAGCATTAGCACCGTCGCATTGGTGTTGGTCGAGGTTATCGACGGCATCACCGAGCCGTCGACGATGCGCAGGCCGGTCGTTCCGCGCACCCGCATTTCGGAATCGACGACGCTCATTTCGTCCTCTCCCATCCGGCACGTGCCAACCGCGTGATACACAGTCGAGCCATTGTCACGCACGTATTGCAGTAACGCCTCATCAGTGTCCGCCTGACGGCCTGGTACGGTTTCGTCGACGATATAGCGGGCGACCTCGGGCTGCGCGAAGATCCGGCGGCCGATCTTGAGTCCTTCCACCATCGTGTTGCGGTCCAGTTCGCTGCTGAGGTATGACGGTGCGATCGTCGGCGCTGCCGCGACCTCGCTGCTGGTGATGTGCACGTGCCCACGGCTTTCCGGGCGCATCTGCCAGACGCCGCAGGAGACGCCGGGCTCCGACTCCAGCACACCGATCCGTCCCTCGGCGAAGCTGCCTGGCGCGATCACGAACTGCACGTCGGGCCGGGTTGCGAGCCGCGTCTGTGCGAAGCCGCCGACGATCGCGGCACTATAGGTCAGTACGCCGGTCCCCGACACGACGTAGCGCATCATTTCGCGCGCGAGCGCGAGTCCGTGCGAGCGCTCGTTCGCGGTGCCTGCACCCCGTACCCGATAGCCGAGCCGGACTACATAGTGATCCTGCAAATTGTTGCCGACGCCCGGTAACGCGATGCGTGTTCGAATGCCCGCATTGTCGAGCACGTCCTTATCGCCGATGCCGCTCATTTCCAGCAGCTTTGGCGTGCCGATCACGCCGGCGCTCAGGATGACCTCGCGGGTCGCGCGAAACTGGATCGGAACGCCCGCAGTCGTTGTCGCATTGATGCCGCTCACGTGCGTGCCGTTCATGTCGAGCCCGGACACCTGGACGCCGGTCACCACCGTGAGATTCGGCCGCGCCATTGCGGGCCGCAGATAACCGCGCGCCGCGCTGGAGCGGCGACGTCCGTCGCGCGTTTGCTGGTAGTACCAGATCGACGGACCGCGCGTGTCGCTGTTTGGATCATCTACAAACTCGAGACCGGCTTTTTGGGCAGCTTGCACGACCGCACCACAGATCTCCGGCGGATTCTCCACCCGGCTGACCTGGATCGGACCATCCTTGCCGCGTTGAGGACTGTTGCCTTCGGTCCACGTTTCGGAGCGGCGGTAGAACGGCAGACAGTTGCCGAAGGTCCAGCCCCTGGAGCCCGACTGCTCCCAGCTATCGATATCCTCCGCAAACGGGCGCACATAAAGCAGGCCGTTGATCGCGCTGGACCCGCCGAGTCCGCGTCCACGCGGAAACAGGATTGCGCGGCCGCTGGTCTCGGCGTCGGCCCGCGTGCGATAGCGCCATGTCACGGTTGGATGATCGAGCAATCGCACGAAGCCGGCCGGTACGTGGATGAACGGGTGGCGATCGCGCTCACCGGCTTCGACAAGAATCACTTTGACGTTCGGATCTTCGGTGAGGCGGTTGGCGAGCACGCAACCCGCCGTCCCCGCGCCGACGATCACGTAGTCCGTTGTGTACGATTTCATGACTTCTCTCCGACGGCGGCCGGTTCACGACCTTCGAGTGCTGCGATTTCCTCCTCGGCGAAACCGAACTCGGCAAGTACTTCAGCCGTATGTTGTCCGAGCGTGGGCGGCGCACGGCGGTAAGCTACCGGGCTGCCGTGAAAATTCACCGGACTCGCGATGTTCGTTACCCTGCCCGCAAGCGGATGTTCGATCTCGACGACCGCGTGGTTATGCGCGATCTGCGGGTCCTGCGTCAACGCGGTGTGATAGTCCTGCACGATCGCGCATGGCACGTCCGCGGCGCTCAGATGCGCCACCCAGTATTCGGCGGTATGCAGCAGAAACTGCTGTTCGAGGATGACGTCGAGCGCATGCCGATTGGCAGTCCGCGCAGTGTTGCCGACAAAGCGTTCATCGCTCAGCAAGTCTTCTCGGCCCAACGCCCGGCAAAGGTTCTGCCAGAATTTTTCGGTGAAGCAGGCGGCAAAGAAATAACGGCCATCGGAGCCCTGATAGTTGCGATACGGCACCATCGTCGGATGGCCGCTGCCGAGGCGCTCCGGCGCTTTACCGCTTCTCAGCGTCTCGCCGTCGCGCGGGATGGTGCTGAAAAGCGCAGCCGACAGTAGCGACGTATCGATGCGCTGACCTTCGCCGTGCCGTTCGCGATGCAACAGCGCCGCAGAGATGCCGAACGCCAGCAGCGCAGCCGCGCCGAAGTCCGGCAACGGCGCCCCGAGCCGAACCGGATTGCCGCCGGCTTCGCCCGTCATGTCCATGAGACCCGCCACGGCCTGCACGATCGGATCGTTTGCGGGCCACGCGGCGTAAGGACCACTCTGTCCGAACGCCGACACGCTTGCATAGACGATCATCGGATTGCGCGCTTTCACGGCCTCGTAGCCGATGCCGAGCCGATCGACGGTGCCCGGTCGGAAGTTTTCGACGACGACATCGGCCTGCTCCGCCATGCGCAAAAATGCATCGCGTCCTTTCGGCGACTTCAGGTCGAGGCGGATGCTGCGCTTGTTACGGTTCTGCGACAGGAACTGCACGCTTTCGCCTTCGACGAATTGATTACCGAGATTGCGCGAGAGGTCACCGGCCTTCGGTTCCTCAACCTTGATCACGTCCGCGCCGAGGTCGGCAAGCAGCACTGTACCGACCGGACCCGCGGTCATAACGGTGAGATCGAGAATGCGGTAGCCCGACAACGGGCCGACTTGCTTCTTATCCATGATTTGCCGCCTGGGAATGCGATGTGTCCATGAATTCGGGACGAGGGTAATCGAGCACGTCGAAGGCGAGGCGGAACGGGTCGGCTTCACCGCGCGTGATGGTCAATGCGTGACTGAAACGGGCATCGTCGCGCTCAGGAAAGTCGGTGCGATAGTGGCTGCTGCGCGACTCGCGCCTCTCGATACACGCTTGAACGATGACGTCGGCAGTCGTCGCCATGTTGTCGATCGTCAACGCATCGATCACTTGCGGCGGCGTGGCCCCGCCCCCTGCGGCAAACGCCGCGTGCGCCTCGCGAGCGGCGGCTAACGCGATATTCAGACCGCTCTCGGTCTTCTCGACGAGACAATGCGCCTGCATCGCTGCACGCAGATCGGAGGCGATACGTCGAGCGTCGAACGACGCATTCGGCTTTAGCGCCATTTCGAGGCGCCGTGCAAGCGGCGTCACATCGGACGTGCCCGGTGCCGCGCTGCCGCGTGCGTATGCGGCCGCGCCCCCGCCGGCGCGATGGCCGAACACCTGACCTTCGGCGAGCGAGTTGCCGCCCGGACGATCCGGACCGCGCACGCCGCCCGCGAGTTCGCCGATCACGAAGAGCCCCTCGATGGTCGACATCGCGTCGGTGTTGGTCATCCGGACACCGCCATTCAGGCATTGAAAAGCAATCCCGACGTCGAGCAGATCACGCTTCGGATCGAGCCCCTTGGCGCGCATCCAGCGCATGGTGTTCGGAATGGTGGCCGCCAACCGTTCCTCGGCGATGTCGGCGAAAGAGAAATGCACCGCGCCGCGTTCCGTGCCCCTGCCCTGCGCGATTTCCGTTGCGATCGCGATATCGATATAGCGCGACTCGTTCGAGATCGTGAACGGGAACACTTTCTCGTCCATCGCAGCCTCGGGCGTCACGCCTCTCGGCAGATAGTCCGGGAGGAATTCGTGACCGTCGCGATTGAGCATCTTCGGATGCAGGATGAAGCACGACTTGCTGAAGAGTTGCACGTATGGGTGCACCATCGCCGGCCCGAACTGGTGGAACTCCATGTTCACGAGTTCTGCGCCGTGGCGGAAGCAAATCGCCTGGCCGTCACCGGTCATCTCCGCTGTCGACACCTGCTGCGAGAACAGACCGTGCGCGCCGCCCGTGCCAAGCACGACGGCCCCCGCCGCGACCACCAGCAGCCGCCGCGAATCGAGGTCCATCGCAACCACGCCGCTCACGCGCCCCCTCGAATCGCGCAGAAGGTCGATCAACGCCGCCGGCTGACGGGTCTCGACACCGAGCTTTCGGCCTTGCTCGGCGAGCGCGCCCACGAAGGCCTTGCCGGTTTTGCCCTTCACGCCCAGCGCGCGCGCATAGCTGCCGAAGTCGCTGCGGATGAGCTTATAGCCATCAGCGACGCGGTCGAACGGCACGCCGAGTTCGATCAGGTCTGCGATGCGCTTCGGTGCGTCCTCCGCCAGAACGCGCACCAGGTCGCGGTCGATGAAGCCGGCTGCCGGACGCATCGTGTCTTCGTAGTGCACGGTTGCGCTGTCGTCGGGACTGCCGTAGCCGGATGCCCCCATGCTCATGATTTCGCTGGCGCCGTGCACCGTGCTGCCACCCTGTCCGACCGGCGCCTTGGCCAGCATGAGGACCTTCGCACCGGACTGTGCCGCCGACACGGCAGCACGCGACGCCGCGCCGCCACCGCCGACCACCACTACGTCGGCTTGCGCGTAGTCGACGCCAAAGCCGAATTTCTCCAATGTCCGAACTGCCGTCACGTCTGTCTCCGCTTACGATTTGAGCGCGCGCGCCACGATGTTGCGCTGAATTTGATTGGTGCCGCCGAAGATCTGGAACATCTTGGCTTCGCGGTAATGACGCTGCATCGCGTATTCGGCGGAGTAGCCATTGGCACCCATGATCTGGATGCCGTCGGTCGCGACCTGCACGTAGGTGTCCGACGCGAAGTACTTCGCCTGCGACGACTCCACGTCGCAGCTGTCGCCTTCGTCGAGCAGCTTCGCCGCCCGAAACGCCATCAGGCGAGCGGCATCCACGCGCGTCTGCATATCGGCGAGCAGATGCGACACGGCCTGGAAATCGATGATCGACTGCCCGAACTGTTTGCGATCGTTCGCATACCAGCGCGCAAGATCGATTGCCGCCTGCGCGCCGCCCACGCACATCGCCGACAACGCGATGCGCTCCTTCGACAGCACCGCGGTGAGCTTCTTCCAACCCACGTGCAGGCCGCCAACGATCATTTCTTTCGGGACACGCACTCCGTCGTACACCACTTCGCAGGTCCGGATAGCGTGGCCGCCGAGCAAATCGATCGGATTGATGGTCAGTCCCCTGGATTCCTTCGGTACGAGGAAGAGGCTGATCCCGTCGTGCTTCTTCGCTTCCGGATTGGTGCGCACCGCGGTCAGAATGTAGTCGGCCTGCAGCGCGCCGGAAATCCACATCTTGGTGCCGTCGAGAATGAAGTCGTTTCCGTCGGCCACGCCGCGCGTCGTCAGCGAGGCGGCATCCGAGCCGGAGCCGTTTTCGCTCAGTGCGAAGGCAAGAAAGGCACGCCCTTCGGCTAGCTTCGGCAACACCATGGCCTTGATATCGTCGGGTGCGAAGCGCGCCAGCGCGCCGCCCACCATGTTCACGTTGGCATTCCAGAAGCGCGCGAGCGCGATGGTGTGGTACGCGACGACCTCCAGGTAGGCGGCCATGTCGAGATAGCCGCCGACGCCGCCGTACGCTTCGGGCAGCGTGATGCCGAACCAGCCCTGTTCGGCGGCCACCTTCACGAGTTCCTGTGGGAAGCGCTTCTCTTCGTCGCACTGGCGAACGTATTCCGGCGATGCATGGCGCGTCAGCACCCGATTCACCGAATCTCGAAATTCGAACTGGTCGGCATTCAGATACGGTTTCAGGTCGCGCCGGTTGACCAGATTGCTTGCGTATTCGGGATTCACTCTGTCTCCTCCTCGTCCGATCAGGACGCCTTGCGTTGAGCCATGTCTTGTTCGGCGTGGCCGAGCGGGATTGCACGCAACATCTCCGAACGCGACTTCGCCCCCGTCATCAGGAACGCAAGATCCGAGCCGCTGAGAATGAAACGCGCGCCTTTTTGCACGTAGGCGGTCATCAGTGCCTCGTCGTACACCCCGCCGACGCCCGGCACCTTGCCGTGCCGGTGGCATGCGGCGCACACCGCGTCGACGGCGGCCGCTACGCGCACATGGCCGAGTTGTCCGGTGATACCGAGATCCGCCGCGAGATCGGTCGCGCCGACCAGCAGCACGTCGATGCCGGGCACCGCCGCGATCGCGTCGGCGTTCTCGAGCCCTTCGCGGGTCTCGATCATCGCCACGACCAGCACCTCTTCGTTGATCGCGCGAACCACATCTGCGATCGGCAGAGCCTGGAAGCCGACCTGCGGCAACATGCCGGGGATCGACCGCCCGCCGGCAGGCGGGAAGCGGCACATGTCGGCGATCCGCGCGGCCTGTTCCGGCGTACTCACGTGCGGCACCACGATGCCCATTGCGCCGGTATCGAGCAGTCGAGTGGCGTGGAACGGCTCGTGCCCCGGCACGCGGATGATCGGCGTCACACCGCCCACCAGAGCGGCCGCGCAAATCTGCGCGGCCGTGTCGACGTCCATCGAATTGTGTTCCATATCGATGAACAGCCAGTCGAAGCCCGCCGTCTGCGCGATCTGCGCGATGTCGACGGTGCGGGCCTGGCGCAGCCCCATGCCGAGTGCCAGTTCACCCGCGGCGAGTTGCGCTTTCGCGTGATTCTTGATGGTTCTCATGAGGGATTCCATTCAGGCGGTGCCGTCGAGAGGCTCGTCGTTCGCCAGTTCGAGGTTGATGAATTTGGTGTCCATGTAGTCGCGGATCGCGTTCGGTCCGCCTTCGCGTCCGAACCCGCTGTCCTTGCTGCCGCCGAATGGCGTCTCCGCCGTCGATGCCACGAACGTGTTCACGCCGACCACGCCGGCCTGCAAGCGCTCCGTGGTTTCCAGCGTGTTGCGCATCGAGCGCGTGAAGACGTACGCCGCGAGCGCGAACGGCAGCCGGTTCGCCTCGGTGATGACTTCGTCCATCGTCGCGAACGGGGTGAGCGTTCCGACCGGGCCGAACGGCTCGTCGTTCATCAGGCCGATGTGCGAAGCGGGGTTGGCGACGAGCGTCGGCTCGTAGAACCAGCCGCGACCGAATTGCGAGGGGCGCCGGCCACCGCATAGCACGCTGGCGCCTTCGCTCACGGCTTCATCGACCAGACGTTCGATCGCGTCGCGACGCTTCGACGTGGTCAGCGGACCGAGATCGGTGTCCTGCTGCAACGGATCGCCGACGCGAAGCGCTTTGGAGCGCTCGACCAGCGCCTTCACGGTCTTGTCGAAGATCGATTCGTGGATGTAAAAACGTGTCGGCGACGCACAGACCTGGCCCGCATTGCGGAACTTGCCGAGTGACGCGAGGTGCGCAAATGCGCCGATGTCGGCGTCGCGATGCACGATCACGGGCGCATGGCCGCCAAGTTCCATCGTGACCTTTTTGAGGGTCTTCGCGGACATTTCGACGATCTGACGGCCGACAGGCACCGAGCCCGTGAAGCTGATCTTCGCCACGCGCGGGTCGGCCATGATCGTCGGCGTAATCGAGTCGGCTTTGCCGATCACCAGATTGACCGCGCCCTCGGGAAACCCGGCATCGACGAAACAGCGCACCAGTGCCATCGTCGCCCCGGCCGCCTCGTTCGACGGCCGGATCACGATCGTGTTGCCGGCAGCCAGCGCCGGACCCATCTTGCGGGCCAGCAGTAGCAGCGGGAAATTCCACGGCGTAAAAGCGGCGACCACCCCAAGCGGCTCGTAATGCACCAGATACCGTCCGCCCTTGACGCGACTTTCGTAAGACATACCAAACACACGGCGCGCTTCATCGGCGAACCAGTCGATCGACTCTGCGGACGCATTCGCTTCCCCGCTGGCCTGTGCGATCGGCTTGCCTGTTTCCAGCGCGACGATTCGCGCGAGTTGCGGCGTGCGTTCGCGGATGAGCGCCGCAGCCCGGCGCAGCAGTGCTGAGCGCTCCCACGGCGTGAGCTTGCGCATTGCGGCTGAGGCGTCGGTCGCGGCGCCGATGGCCTCGGTGACCTGTGCCTGCGTAGCCAGCGGCAGATAGCCCAGCCGCTGTTGCGTCGCCGGATTGATCGAAAGCTGGCCGTTGTCAGCCGTCGCGGCTTGCCAGCGGCCCCTGAGCAGCAAGCCGTGCTCGCGGTAGTGCGCCTCTAGTTCCATTTGCTTCCTCCTGACAGGTGTCCCGGATGTTCCCGGCTTTGTAGGTGCTTTCCGGGGGGTTCACTTTGTATGCACTCTTTTTCTTATATCAACACCTTGACAGCTAAGTGTCAACACTTTTAGAGTGTGTGTCAGCGAAATACCATTCGCCGCATGCACTTTCAGTAGACGAGGTTCACAAAAAGAACGCCACCGGCGCCGCCGAATGCGTCATCAGCACTTTCTTTCCATGGAGCGAGACGAAAATGAGTTTGTATTCCCGTCGTACCTTTCTTCAAACGCTCGGGGCCGCCACGGTGGCGGCGATGGGGACCGGCGCCTTGCCGTCGCTCGCTCGGGCGCAGACCGCGCAGTTCAAGCTGAAGTACGCGAACAACCTCGCGTTGTCCCATCCGCTCAACGTTCGCGCGAAAGAAGCCGCGGACGCCATCAACAAGGAATCCGGCGGCCGCGTCGAGTTGCAGATTTTCCCGAACGGTCAGATGGGCACGGATACCGACATGCTGTCGCAGGTTCGATCGGGCGCCATCGACTTCCTGACCCAGGGTGGCGTGGTGCTGTCGACGCTCGTGCCGGTCTCGGCGATCAACGGCATCGGCTTCGCGTTCAAGGACTACAACCAGGTGTGGGCAGCAATGGACGGCGAGCTCGGGAGCCACATCCGCACGGCGATCTCGAAGGTCGGGCTCGTCGCGATGGAGAAACCGTGGGACAACGGCTTTCGGCATCTCACGAGCTCGGTCAAGCCGGTGCAAAGCCCGGCCGATCTGAAAGGCCTAAAGATTCGCGTGCCGGTCAGCCCCCTTTGGACCTCGATGTTCAAGGCGCTCGACGCCTCGCCCACCAGCATCAACTTCAGCGAGGCGTATTCGGCGCTGCAAACCAAGGTCGTTGATGCAGAAGAAAACCCCCTCGCGCTGATCGAAACCGGACGCTTCTATGAAGTCCAGAAGTTCTGCTCGTTGACCGGCCATATCTGGGACGGCTTCTGGTTTCTCGGCAACGCGCGGTCCTGGGGCAAGCTGCCGCCGGACTTGCAGACGATCGTGGCGAAACACCTGAATGCGGCCGCAGTGGCTGAACGCGCAGACGTCGCCGCACTGAGCACATCGCTGATCGGGAACTTGCAGTCGCACGGAATGGCGTTCAACAAGCCCGATATCCAGCCGTTCCGCGCCTCGCTGCAAAAGGCCGGCTTCTACGACCAGTGGCGCAAGAAATACGGCGATGAAGCGTGGGCGTTGCTCGAGAAGTACACGCAGAAGCTCGCATGAGCGCGGACCACCGAAGAGTTTCTGGAGAACGAGTCATGACTTCCCGAGTTCATCCCGAGCAGGTGTTCGCCCACGACATGGGCGAGCCGAAGGAACGACATGCGGCATCGAAGGTCGTGCGCGTCGGCAGCGCACTCGAAACGGCCATCAAGTGGATCACCGAAGTGCCCGCTGCGCTGCTGCTAGCGGCCGAAGTGGTGCTGCTGCTCACCAACGTTTTCTGCCGCTACGTGCTGCAGGATCCATTGATCTGGGGTGACGAACTCGCGTCGATCCTGTTCATCTGGCTGTCGATGCTCGGCGCAGTGGTGGCGTTGCGGCGCGGCGAACATCTGCGGCTGACGATGTTCGTCGCCAGAATGTCCCCGCAAAACCGCGCGTTCGCGGAAACGCTTGGAAACTTCATCGTGATGACTTTCGTGCTGCTGCTGGTACGGCCGGCAACCGACTGGGCGATGAACGAATGGATCATCAGCACGCCGGCGCTCGATCTGCCGAATGCCATCCCCGCGGCCGCGATTCCCGTGGCGGCCGTGCTGATGCTCGTGCTCGCCGTTACGCGGTTGCTCGAGCGCTCGTCACTGCGCGATTGCGTGAAGGCGTTCGCGCTGGTGGCCGGGGTCGCAATTGCGCTCTATTTCGCACGGCAAGCGCTCGCGCCACTGACCGCAGTCAGCCTGGTCCTTTTTTTCGCTGTCGGCGTAATCACGATCATCTGTCTCGGTGTGCCGATCATGGTCGCCTTTGGGGTGTGCACGTTTGCTTATCTCGCAACCGTCACCGGCGCACCGTTGACGATCGTCGTGAGTACCATGAATCAGGGGATGTCCGGCCTGATCCTGCTCGCCGTCCCGCTGTTCATCCTGCTAGGCGCGCTCATGGAAGCGATGGGGCTTGCAGAAGCGATGATCCGTTTCCTCGCTTCGCTGATCGGGCACAAGCGTGGCGGCCTCGCCTATGTGCTGATCGGCGCCATGTACCTCGTCTCCGGCATCTCCGGCTCGAAGGTGGCCGATATGGCTGCGCTCGCGCCGGGCCTGTTCCCGGAAATGAAAAAGCGCGGTGCGAATGAAGGCGACCTCGTCGCAATGCTCAGTTCGGCGGCGGCCATGTCGGAAACCATTCCGCCCAGCCTCGTGCTGATCACGATTGGATCGGTAACCGGCGTTTCGATTGCCGCGCTGTTCACAGGCGGCTTCATGCCGGCCGTGGTCGGCGCGGCAGCACTCGCGGCAGTCGTCTGGTTCAGAAGCCGCGAGGAAATCCTGCAAGGCGTGCAACGGGCCTCGCGGGCCCAGGTCGGCCGCGCATTCCTGATCTCGCTGCCTGCGCTCGCGCTGCCCTTCGTGATCCGCGCGGCCGTGGTGGAAGGCATTGCGACGGCGACGGAAGTGGCGACAATCGGCGTGGCTTACACCTGTGCGGTGGGTTTGCTACTGTATCGCCGCTTCGACTGGAGCCGGCTCTATCCTATTCTGGTGGAAACGGCGTCGCTGTCTGGCGCGATACTGATCATCATCGGGTGTGCCACGGCGATGGGATGGGCGCTCACGCAGTCAGGCTTCTCCGCGCAACTCGCCACGTTGATGATGGCTGCGCCCGGGGGCAAACTGGGCTTCCTGGCGATCTCCGCGATTACGTTCGTGATGCTCGGCAGCTTTCTGGAAGGAATTCCGGCAATCGTACTGTTCGGGCCGCTCCTGTTCCCGATTGCGCGTGCGATGGGCATCTCCGACGTGCACTATGCAATGGTCGTGGTATTCGCGATGGGACTGGGCCTGTTCGCGCCGCCGCTTGGCCTCGGCTTTTACGCGGCATGCGCGGTCGGCAAGGTCGATCCGTCAATCGCAATGCGCCGTGTTTGGCCCTATCTGGGGGCTTTGGCGGTGGCCCTCATCGTGATAGTGCTGGTTCCGTGGGTATCGACGGGTTTTCTGCAGGCAAAATAAATGTATCGAATGGCACAGAAAGGGCAATGGACATGAAAAACGCGTTTGACAGTGAACTGAACGGCAAGGCGAACGCGCGCGCGCCCGAGGTAATTGCGTCGAAGCTCGAAGACATTCGCGAACAGGTGCGCGCCATGATTCAGCGGGGGGACTTGCGCCCCGGTGAACGCGTGAATGAGCAGGCGCTCGCAAACCAGATCGGCGTCGGCCGCAATTCAGCGCGGGAGGCCCTGCGCTCGCTCGAGCAGGCGGGGCTCGTGCGAATCGTCCCGAACCGTGGCGCCGAAGTACGGCGGCTGTCGCTCGAAGAGGCGATGGATCTCTACGAGATTCGAGCAGGGCTCGCACGCACCGCGGGACGTCTCGCCGCGCTGCGTCTCACCACCGACGAAGAGCAGTCGCTGAGCCTTCTCGTTGACAAGATGGACTCCGCCGTGGCCGAGCGCAACACCCCTCTGTATCAGAGTCTGAATACCGAGTTCCACCGTCAACTAATGGCAGCGACCAAGAATCCGCGGCTGATCACGATCAACCAGGCTGTCGCAGATGAACTGACGCTTTACATTCACAAAGGCGTGTATTCGTTCGCGCAGATGCAGCGTTCCGCGAAAGAACACCGCGAGCTTTTCGAGGCGCTGCGTGCGGGTCAGGCCGACGCCGCTGCACAGGCTTTCGAGAATCACGTGCAGACGGGCAAGAAGCGCATGCTCGACACCGTGTCCACGAGCGCGTCCGAACGTTAATGAGCCTGGAGTAGCTTGTTGAAAACCATAGTCTTTCTGGACCGCGCGACGCTGTCGGCCGATCTACCCGAGTTTCCGTTCCCACATCGCTGGGTCGAACATTCGTCCACTACGCAAGAACAGGTGGTACAGCGCTGCCGTGACGCGCAGATCGTCGTGACCAACAAGGTTCCGCTGACGGGGGAGATGCTCGCGCAGTTACCGCAACTGGAAGTGATCGGCGTGCCGGCCGCAGGCGTCAATCATCTGGATATGAAAACATGCCGCCAACGGAGCATCGAAGTAGTCGCATGTCCGGGCTATTCGACGATCTCCGTGCCGGAGCACGCGTTCGCACTGATGCTCGCGCTGCGCCGCAACCTGGTTCCTTACTGGAACGACGTTTATGCTGGAGGCTGGAGCGGGTCATCCACTTTTTACGCTGAACTGCATCCGATCGAGGATCTGCATGGTTCGACGCTCGGCATCGTCGGTGCCGGTCACGGTGGAAAGCGACTCGCCGAACTGGCCGGCGCGTTCGGCATGCGTGTGCTCTTCGCCGAGCGCAGGCACGCCACGGCGGTGCGCGAAGGCTACACTGCATTCGGCGAGGTGCTGCGTGAGGCGGATGTGATCAGCCTGCACTGCCCGCTTACCGACGAGACGCGGCATCTGTTCGGTCTCGCCGAATTCGAGCGAATGAAGCGCAGCGCGTCGCTCGTGAACGCCGCGCGCGGCGGCATCGTCGACGAGGGGGCGCTGATCGAGGCGCTCGACCGCAAGCTGATCGCGAATGCCGCGCTCGACGTCCTCGAGCAGGAGCCGCCAGCGATCGATCATCCGCTGTTGACCAGCGCGCGCACGGATCTGATCGTGACTCCACATGTCGCATGGCGGACTCAGGTGGCGATGCAGCGGCTCGTCACACAGCTCGCGCAAGGCATCGAACAGCATTACGCGCGGCGCTGAAAGCGAAATTCGACGAGGCAGTGTTGCGCCTCTTCAAGCTTCTCCGCGCCGTCGTGTCAATCCGTGGCGCTTCCTTTTGGGAGTCGGTCGCGAGGCACTGGGCTGGTCGCAAAGTGCCGATACCCATCTGCGAGAGGACAAAATGGCCGACTACCGCTTGCGTCCGAATCTGGAATCCGCCGAAGAAACGCGCGATCGGCTCAGACGGGCCGCCGAGGCCGCCGAGATCGGCACGTTCTACTGCCCTTTGCCTCTCGGGCGGCTTTACTGGAATGCTCGATGCAAGACGCACTTCTGGCTGAGCGCTGATACGCCGGACGCCGAGGTTGATATCGAAACGTTCTATCGCCGGATCCATCCCGAAGACCGGTCGAAAGTCCGTGCTGCAGTTCAGACATCGATTGAAAGCCACGCGTCATACGACGTTGAGTACCGGACTGTTTCACCTGAAGGGCATGTGCGCTGGCTCCGGGCCAAAGGAAGCACGTGCTTCGATGACGCTGGTCACGCAGTCAGGTTCGACGGGATAACGATCGACATTTCGGGGCAGAAGCGCCTCGAAGCGGAACGGGCTGCGCTGATGGAAAGCGAGCGTGAACAGCGACTCGCTGCCCAGAGCGCAAACGAAGCGAAGGACGCGTTCGTTGCGGCTGTTTCGCATGAGCTTCGATCGCCTTTGACCGCCATCCTGGCGTGGGCAAACCTCATCGACCAAGCCGCGGATGATGCAGACTCCGTTCACAACGGCATTTCCGTTATTCGCCGCAATATCCTGACACAGACCAGGCTGGTCGATGATCTGCTTGATACGGCTCGTATCAGCACGGGTAAGTTTTCCGTTGAGAGACTTCCCGTTTCAATTACGGCCTGTCTTCAGGCTGCCCTGCAGGACGTCCGTCCCATCGCTGACGAAAAAGGTATCTTCGTCGCGGATGTAGTCGCCGACGAAGTTGAAATCTACGGTGACGCGGCCAGGCTTCGCCAGGTCTTTGGGAACCTGCTCGGCAACGCCCTGAAACATACGAACCGGGGCGGGAAGATCCTGCCTTCGCTTGTCGTCGACGGAAACATCGTACGCGTCAGCATTGCGGACACGGGTACAGGAATCGCGGAGGCCCGGCTGGACGATATATTTCAGCCCTTCGTCCAGGTGGAGAGCCCGGTTGCGAAAAGATGCGGTGGTTTAGGTCTGGGCCTTTCGATCGCACGAAACATCGTGATCATGCACGGCGGTGAGATAACGGTGCACAGCGATGGGCCGGGCAAAGGTTCCATATTCACAGTGATATTGCCTGCCGTTGGAGCGTCTCCCGCCAAGGTCCCGCCGTCCCAGGGTGACATTCTCACTGGATCAACGATTGCAGGAAGGACAATTCTGTTCGTCGAAGACGACGTCGACACTCTGGAGGCGCTTGCGCTCACGCTTCAGTTGGAGGACGCGATGGTGCAAACTGCGCGGTCAGCCGAAGAAGCCCGCAGGGCAATCAGGCAGGATCTGCCCGATGTAATCGTTTCTGATCTGACCATGCCCGGAGAGAGCGGATACGAATTTGTAAGGTCTTTGCGGCAGGAAGGTCTCAGAGTCCCAGCGGTGGCGCTTACCGGGCACCTCGGACAGGAAGATCAGGCACACGCAAGAGCCGCCGGTTTCGATGACTACCTAGGCAAACCGGTCGACCCCGCAAAACTTCTGGAAGTCATCGCAAGGTTGATCGGAGAATGAATATCTACCGCGCCACTTGCCTTTTGGGCGCGCAGCTTGCTAAGGCGCTCCCGGGGAAAAGAGGAGCGCATCATGAGGATTGTCCTTCTGGTAGACGACCCCGAGAAACGTTCTTCTCGCGATGCGCCCCATGGTCAGACGGTCTCCGTCTTGCCGGCGACCGGGGTCGCGTGTGCGCGGCGGGTCAGCAGCAACAGCATCGCGACGCTCACGATCGTCAGGATCGCCAGCGGCATCAGCGCCAGCGCGTAACTGCCCGTCGCCTCTTTCACCCATCCGTACACGTTCACCATCAAGCCGCCGCCAAGCAGGTTCGCGATTGCATTGACCGTTGCGAGACCCGCAGCCACCGCGCTGTTGGACAACATGCCGGTGGCGAGTGCCCAGAACGGTCCCTTGAACGAATACGCGCCGACCAGCACTGCGCTGAGCATGCAGATCGTCGGCAGCAGCGAGCCGCTCAGCGACGTCGCGAACAGGCCCATACCGATCAGCAGCATCGGCACGGCCGTATGCCAGCGGCGTTCGCCAACGCGGTCCGAGCGCCGGCCCCAGTAGACCATCAGCACCGAGGCGGCCGCGTACGGCACCGAGTTCAGCAGACCGGTCTGCATCACCGACAAGCCGAACGACTTCAGCAGTTGCGGCTGCCACACGGCCAGCGTGCTGCCGGCCGCGGACGCACAGGTATTGACGAGCGCGAGACACAGCACATAGCGATTGCGGAACAGCTTCGTGAGCGGCAGCGACGGGACCTTTTTCGGCGCCTTCTGCGCGGTTTCGAGCGCATTCACGAGCCAACTGCGTTCGTCGTCCGCGAGCCACTTCGCGTCGGCAGGCTTGTTCGTCAGCATGAACAGACACGCAATGCCGAGCAGCACGGTCGGAATGCCTTCGAGAATGAAAAGCCACTGCCAGCCGCGCAAACCCCACACACCGTCCATCTGCAACAGCAGTGCCGAGATCGGCGAGCCGATGAAACTCGCGGCCGGAATCGCGACCATGAAAGTGGCGACGATGCGGGCGCGATACGACGCCGGAATCCAGTACGACAGGTACAACAGCACGCCGGGGAAGAAGCCGGCCTCGGCGGCGCCCAGCAGAAAACGCAGCACGTAAAACATCGTCGCGTTCTGCACCAGCGCGGTCGCCGCCGACACGAGGCCCCACGTGAACATGATCCGGCCGATCCAGAGCCGCGCGCCATACTTCTGCAGCGCGAGGTTGCTCGGCACTTCGCACAGGAAGTACGAAATGAAGAACAGGCTGCTGCCGAAGCCGAAAACTCGCGGCGACATGCCGAGATCGTGGTTCATCTGCAGCGACGCCATGCCGACGTTGCCCCGGTCGATAAACGCGAGCAGGTAGCAGACCATCAGAAAAGGAATCAGTCGCCAGACGACCTTGCGGATGGTCCGGCACTCGAGCGCGGACTTTTCCATGGGTTCAGTGTGCATCGTTGTCTCCGTTTACTATGCGCCGAAGCGCGAATTCTTGAATCGTTGCCAGCCGATCACGGCGATCACACCGCACGCGAGAATCACCGCCATCGCCGCGAACGTGTGCCGCACGCCGAGCGCTTCCGAGGCAGTCCCGACGAGCAGATAGCCGAATGGCATCGTGCCGTTGTAGGCCATCCCGTACATGCCGACGAGGCCGCCGCGCACGTGCTCCGGACACTGCCGCTGGATCGTCGCGTTGGTCGACGTGGCCGCGAACGTCAGGCTGAAGCCGAGCGCGTAGAAGGCCGGGATCGATCCGGCCGCGCGCGTGGTCGCCGCCAGCGCCGCGAGCGCGGCGACGGCCGCCCACGGCGCCCACGCAATGAAGCGCCGGGACGCCGGCGGGCCGAACGCCGACGACAACAACAGCGCCGCACTCAGCGAGCCAGCTCCGGCACACGCGAAGAACACGCCGGTAAAGCGCGCCGCGTCGTGAAAGCCCTTGTCCGCGAGCAGCGGCACGAGCGTCTGATAGCTGCCGGCGAACAAACCGATGCACGCGAGAATCGGCAGATAGCGCGCGGAAAACGCGTCGGACATCACGTAGCCGACCGCGTCGCGCAGGCTGCTCTCCGCGCGCGCGGGCCGGCGCGTCGATGCCGTGGCGATCGAGCGCACACACGCCGCCATGAAGCACAGCGCGAGCGCGTAAATCACAAACGAGGCTCTGGCGCCGAGCGTCGGATAGACGAATCCAGCAATCGTCGGGCCGACCATGCGCCCCACGTTGTAGACCATCGTGTTCATCGCGACCGCGTTGGACGTATGCGTCGCATCCTGCAGGCTGGTGAGCAGCAGGACCTGGCGCGCGGGCGTCTCGACCGCGCTCGACACGCCGATCGCGAGCGCGTGGGCGAGGATCAGTTTCACGCCGAGCACGCCGAGCATCGATAGCGTGAAGAGACTGCCCGTCAGCAGCAGCGACGCCGTCAGCACGCACAGGGTCGCGCGTTTCGCATTGGCCGAACTGATACGGGAGCCGGCCACCGGCGCGACGATCAACTGCGGCCCGTACAGCAGAAAGTTCAGCAGCGCGAGAATCGCCGCCGAGCCGGACAGGTGATAAATCAGCAGATTCAGCGTGACGTTCTGGGTCCAACTGCCGAGCACGGACGCGACCTGCCCGCTCAGGTAGCGCCGCAGCGAAGCTTCCGCGAACGCCGGAAACAACCGGCCGACCAGTCCCGTTTGCGGTACCGCACTCATGCGAGCGCCTTGCCGCGCGTTTCCGGTGCGAACAACACCACCACCGCAGCGGCGATGAACGCGACGATAGTCGTCGCGAGGCCCAGCCCGAAACCACCCGAGGTCGACGCCAGCGCACCGATCACCAGCGGCGCGAGGATGCCGCCGAGCCGTCCGCCGTTGTATGCGAGACCCATGTAGAAGCCGCGCGATGCCGTATTGCCGATGATCTCCGCGAGGAAGGGCCCCGCTCCCGCGAAGATGCCGTTCACGCTGAAGCCGGTCAAAAAGATCGCCACCATCAACAGCAACGCGTTCGCCGACAGGATATACACGCCCACCGCCGCCGCGCCGACCAGCAGATACGCAAGGAACATCGGACGCCGGCCGAGCCGGTCCACCCACGCCGAGAACAGCAGGAACCCGCTGATCGCGCCGAACTGCAGCGCCAGCACGAACTTCAGGCTATGCACGAAGTCGAGATGCTTCACCGTGACGAGAAACGTCGGGGTCCACGTGAAAACACCCCAATACAGGTATTGCAAAAAGAAGATGAAGCCGAAGGCGGTCAGCAGGCCACGCACGTTCAGCTTGTCGCTCTTCGCCGCAGCGCGCTTTTCAGGGTTTGCGCCGGCGCGCTTGCGTTTCAGCCAGATCGGCGATTCCGGCGTCTTGCGGGCGACCCAGAACAGGATGAAGAAAGGTGACGCGCCGATCAGAAACAGCAGACGCCAGCCATGTCCGGCCAGCCCATTATTCGCACCGCTGACGATGCCCGCAATCGTGATCGCGAGAATCGCGCCGATCGGCAAGCCCATCTGCATCAGCGCCCCGCCCTTGCCGCGCCGGCTCGCGTGCCAGGTCTCCGCGATCAGCGCGGCGCCCGCGGTCCAGGTGCCGCCCATGCCGAGCGCGCCGAAAAAGCGCAAGGTCGCGAACCAGTGCTCGTTCGGCGCGAACGCGATGAGGCCGGAGAACAGCGAGTAAATACCGACGCAAAGCATCGCGGTACGCACGCGTCCCAGCCGGTCCGACACATAGCCGAACAGAATGCCGCCGACGATCTGACCCGCCGCTGTAATGCTCGTGAACAGTCCGAGCTGCGCCTTGCTGAGCCCGAACTGGAGCGCGAGCGTCGGCAGCAGCAGCGAAAGCAGGAACGAGTCGTAGCTTTCGAAGGTCCAGCCGAGTCCCGCGAGAGAAAGCGAGCGCCACTCGACGCCGGTGATGCTTCCGAATCCGTTTGCCTGTTTCGTAGTGTCGAATTCGGCTGCCGCCGCAGTTCTGCTCGTTTTCATTTGTTGTCTCCAGCAATCGCGAGGCGATAGGTCGAAGCCGCAGTCCGGTGGAACAACGCGGCCTTTTCATCGGCGGACATCGCTGACGCCAGTCGTTTGAATGCATTCCATAGCACGCGGTAGCTGAACATTCCCTTATCGACCGGGAAGTTGCTTTCGAACATGCAGCGACCTGTGCCGAAAAGTTCGACGCAGGTTTCGAAGTACGGCTGCCAGGCCGCGGCGAGTTCTTCCGACGACGGCGGCAGCTCGCGCGTGGCGAAATCGAAGCCGAACACGTTCATGCCCGCGCCGCCGAGCTTGATGCGCGTGTTCGGCAAAGCGGCGAGACGCGCGAGTTTGTGCTTCCACTCGGCGTGCACGGCCGGGCGCTGATTGGCGTATGTCGCCCCGCCCAACGGGCCGCCGAAATGGTCGATGACGACAGTCACGTCGGGCACCACGCGCGCGAGGTCGTACAGTTCGTCGAGTTGCGTGTGATACACCCACGCGTCGAGCGACAAACCAAAGCTGCCGAGCGTCCTGACGCCGTCGCGAAACGCCGGATTCGCCATCAGATCGCGCGGCGGCACGACCGGGCTCGAACTCACCGCCGGATGCGGGTGCCACGCGAGCGGATTGCGGATGCCGCGAAGGCGGCCGCCGGACACCGCGAGCATCGCTTCAAGCACGGTCTCCAGTTGCGCGCCCTGCGTCAGATCCGCGCCGCCGACGATCGCCTCGCAGCAGCGCGCCGGTCCGTATGCGCCACTGGCGAACATCGCGGCGATCCCGTTGGCGAACTCGACTTCGCCAACCGGCTTCATCGCATCCGGACCGTGCTCGCGCAACATCGAGCGGCACTGCACGTAGACCGTCGACACGACCCGATGACCGCTGCTCACATCGTTGCGAAACTCATCCGCGAGATAGCGCCCGCTCTGACGGTCCCACAAGTGATGATGCGCATCGACGATAGCAAGCGCCGGTTCGAGCACCGGCTCGTCGCGCAACGCGAGCCACTCGGCCCGGATCGGCAAATGGGGCGCGTGGACGATCTGCATCGGGTCCCCCGTCAGAACTTCTGGCGCATGCCAATCACCACGCCGGTCTGGTTGTAGCCGGGCGCGACCGTGCCGTAACCGTTCACGCCGAGCGCCGAGCCGTCCTTGTTGCGCGCGAAGGCCGCCGTCGCGTACAGGTCGGTGCGCTTCGACAGCAGATAGTCCGCGCACAGCACAGCGAGCCACGGGTCCCCGCCGGTCGAATGAACGTCCTGGTAATAGCCCGTTGCGGTCAGCAAGAACGCGGGCGTGACCGAATACTGCGCACCAGCCCAGTAGAGGTTCGCTGCGCTCGCCTCTGAACCGTTCGCGACGCGGATCGGATTGGCCGGCAGGAACGCATTCGACGCACGCAGATAGCGATAGCCGGCGAAGCCCTTGACCGGTCCGAACACATACGACGCGGCGGCCGTCGCGCGACGCTCGGTGCTGGTGTTCGTCGCGACGGTGTTGCTGTTGCGCTGCTCGTAAGAAACGCTCGCTGCGAGCGGGCCTTGCGCGATGCTCAGCGCGCCGCTGAAGAAACGCCCGGTGATCTGCGCGCCCGGCACTTCGCTGCCGTAGCCGGTGTCGTAGCGCGTGCTGTACATCGCCTGCGCGGTCAGCGGGCCGAACACGCCGGTGTACTTCGCCGAGTTGTCGATACGCGCGGCCATCGCGTAGTCGAGCGACAGCACCGAGTAGCGCGACGAAGCGCCCATCGGATCGAAAGCAACCGCCTGTTCGTAAAGCAGCGCGTTCTGCCGGCCGAAGGTCAATTGCTGGCCGCGATACGACAGTCCGACCCACGCCTGCCGGCCGAACAGTCTGGAAGTCGTGGCCGCATTCGCACCGAGACCGCGGGTCGATTGCGCGGTCGTGCCGTCGTTGATATTGAAGCCGCTCTCCAACTGGAAAATCGCTTTCATTCCGCCGCCGAGGTCTTCGACGCCCTTCAGCCCCCAGCGCGAACCCGACAGGTTGCCCGAGACCACGCGCGTCTGTGCCCCGCCAGTACTCGTATTGTTGATGTTCTCAACGCCAACGTCGGCAATGCCGTACAGCGTGACGCTGCTTTGCGCGTGCGCGGCGCCGCAGACGAGGCTCACGCCTGCGGCTGCGACAGTTCCGAGCATCGAGCGGGATTTCGAGTTGACGTGCTGGCTGGCCTTATTGAAGCGCATTGAGTCTCCGAAGTATGTTTATGGTTTGGTTTTGGTCCAGGGGAAATCAAGCGTTGCGAGCCGAGCGCGCTTCACCCGCGTTCGCGCCCGGATCGCCGAGCCACGCGATGGTCAACGCGCCGAGCAGCAGCACACCCGACACCGCGAGCAGCGGCGCGGTGAAGCCGCCGGAAAGCTGTTTGAGCGCGCCGATCATCGACGGGCCCACGAAGCCGCCGAGGTTGCCCACCGAGACGATCAGCGCGAGACCGCCGGCGGCCGCGCGGCCCGTCAGGAAGCCCGACGGAATCGCCCAGTAGGTGGCCTGGAACGCGAGAATGCCGCTGACCGTGAAGCACAGTGCGACCAGCTTGAGCGCCGGCGTATCGATGAACGTGCTGGCGCACAGGGCGAGCGCCGCGACGACCAGCGCGCCCGCCACATACGGGATGCGGTTTTGCGAGCGATTGGCGAGGCGCGCCCACCACAGCATCACCACGGCGCCGAGCGCGTACGGAATCGCGGTCAGCCAGCCCACCACCGAATGTTCGACGCCGAATTGCTTGATGATTTGCGGCATCCACAAACCGACGCCGAGCGAGCCGACGATCCCGCAGAAATTGATGAACGCGAGCACGAACACGCGCCAGTTGGTCATCGCATCGCGCAGCTTGCTGCCGTGCTTCGCGCCGATGTCGCCCTGTTCGAGCGCGAGGCGCCGTGCGAGCGACAACTTCTCTTCGTCGCTGAGCCACTTCGCTTTCTCGGGACGGTCGGCCAGCACGAACAGACATGCAATGCCGAGAATCACCGCGGGCCCCCCTTCGACCAGCAGAAGCCACTGCCAGCTACGCAAGCCGTGCAGGCCGCCGAGCCCGAGCAGTGCGCCTGAAATCGGCGAGCCGACCATGTTCGCGACAGGAATGCCGACGAGGAACGCGGCCGTCACCTTGGCGCGCCACTTGCCTGGAAACCAGTGCGTGAAATACAGGTAGATGCCGGGCGTAAAGCCCGCCTCTGCGAGTCCGAGCAGAAAGCGCGCGGCTGCAAAGCTCTTCGGACCGACGACGAACGCGGTCGCCATCGAAAATAGACCCCAAGTGATCATGATGCGAGCAATCCACACGCGCGCGCCGACCTTTTGCATGATCAGATTGCTGGGGATCTCGAACAGGAAGTACCCAATGAAAAACATCCCCGCACCGAAGCCGAACTGCTCGGCCGTCAGGCCGAGATCCTTGTTCATCGTCAGCGCGGCGAAGCCGACGTTGGTCCGGTCGAGATAGCTGATTACATAGCAGATGAAGATGAACGGCAGAATGCGCCGGAATGCTTTCGCGAGCGTGCGCTCGCTGGCTGCATAGTCTTCGGCTGCGATGCGCTGGATGGGCAGTACGTCGGTGGGTTGTGCGGCGCTGTCGTCGCTCGTGGCACGTAAAGTGTGCGAAATGGTCATGCTTGCCTCCTCCATCGCGCTTCTGTCGACGCGATGCATTGATGTAAGACGGGCGCGTGGCCCGCCGCGCCTCAGACGGTCTGCTTCGCCCGCTTCGGCAGCGCTCCGGCAACCGTCATCGTGGCTTTCAGCACCGTTCCCGATACGGATTCGGTCATGAACAGCGTCTTCATGTCGGCGCCGCCGAAGCACAGATTGGTCAGCGACGCGCCTTCTGGGCTGGTCAGAATTTCGACCGGCTCGGCGCGATGATTCAGCACCCACGCGCGACCGAGCCCGGGGTTCGCGACCAACAGGCGCCCTTCGGAATCGATGGTCAGTCCGTCCGGGCCGCTCGGGCCGTACGACGTGAAGAACTGCCCGACCTTGCTGACCGAGCCGTCCGCCTGCAGCGGCACGCGCCACACGCTGTTGCCGCGCGTCATGGCGACGAACAGCACTTTCTCGTCCGGCGACAGCACCAGCCCGTTCGGGCTCGGACAATTGCCGAGCAGCATGTCGAGCTTGCCCTCGGGCGACAGCCGGTAGACCCGGCCGGTCGGATCGTGCAAGCCCGATTGCCCCTGGTCCGTGAAGTACAGGTTGCCGTTCGAATCGAACGTGAGGTCATTCACGCCCCTGAATCGCTCGCTGTTGCGTCGCTCGAGAAACGGACGCACTTCCCCGCGCACGATGTCGAGCAGCATCAGGCCGTTGCGATAGTCGGTGATCAGCAGATGTGTATCGTCGAAGCGCTTCATCCCGTTCGGCTCGCCTTCGTACTGGACAACGAGTTCCCACTCGCCCGCGGCCGAAATCCGGAATACGCGGCCGTGCGGAATGTCGGTGACGAAGAGATAACCGTCCGGGTCCCACACCGGACCCTCGAGGAACGAATCGGTGGCGAGACCGCCGCGATTGGCGCGCGCCCATTCGGTCTGGACCTCGGGTTTGCGGAATTCTTCCGGCATGCGCGTGAACACTTCGGCGCTGCGCACTTCGGGCGAGATGAGATAGAACATGGTGGAGCTTCCGTTGCGAACTTCAGGCTGCGTTGCGCGCGTGTTCGTCGATGACCGCGAGCACATTGGCGGCGGCGCCCTTGCCCATGTTCACGTAGGCGGCATCGCTAACGCCACCGATATGCGGCGACAGAATCGCGTTCGGGATCTGCTGGAACGGGTGCGGATTCGTCATCGGCTCGACCTCGAAGCTGTCGAGACCGGCCGCGCGCAATTGACCGCCTAGGAGTGCGTCCGACAGCGCCGCTTCATCGATCAGCCCGCCACGCGCGGTGTTGACGAGAATCGCGCCGCGCTTGAAGCGGGCGAGCGTGTCGCGGTTCAGCATCCGGCGGTTCTCGGCGGTCAGCGGACAGTGCAGCGACACCACGTCCGATGCCGCATACAGCGTGTCGAGCGGCGCCAGCTCTACTCCCGCGGGCACTTCTTTCGCGTACGGATCGAACGCGAGCACGCGCATGCCGAACGCCGCGCCGATCGCAGCAACGCGCCGGCCGATCGCGCCCAGTCCGATTAGGCCGAGCGTGCGCCCGTCCAGTTCGAGCGACTTGTGGGTGGATTTGTCCCAGTGGCCTTCGCGCATACGTTGGTCGAGCTGCGTGACCGACTTCGCGCACGCGAGGATCAACGCCCATGTGTGCTCGGCAACCGCCGCGGCGTTCGCGCCGACCGCCGCTTTCACCGCAATGCCTCGCTCGGCCGCGGCCGCCTGATCGATCACGTCGATGCCGCTGCCGTGCTTCGAAATCACCTGCAGGTTCGCGGCGGCATCCATGATCCGCGCGTTGACCTTGCCGTAGCGGACGATGATCGCCACCGGCCGGGTCGCCGCGCACATTCGCACGATGTCGTCTTCCGTGGGCTGCTTGCCGGCGAATACGACCTCGAACTGCGTCAGCATGTCGAGCGCTTGCGGCGCGAGGTCGGCGGCCGTCACGAGGACAGTGGGTTTTTGCGAACGGGTCTGCATCACAGCGCCTCGCCTTCGGCCAGCATGCCCGCCGCGCGCAACTCTTTTTCGACCCAGCCCGGACGCACGTCGCCTTTGTGAATCGCGGCGATACGCGCGGTTTCCACGTCGAGCTTCTTCTGCGCGAGATCGATGATGCGTGCGACATCGTGGCGTGCAATCACGACCACGCCGTCCGCGTCGCCGACCACCAGGTCGCCGGGGTTGACGGCCGCACCGCCGATCGAGATCGGCGCATTCACGCGACCCGCGACGCTTTTGGTCGGCCCGCACGGATTGAGGCCGGCCGAGAAGATCGGGTAGTCGCCGTTGGCGAGTTCGTGCGCGTCGCGCACCGCGCCATCGATGATGATCCCGGCGATGCCGCTCGCCTTCGCCTGGGTCGCCATGATCTCGCCCAGCAGTGCGCACGAGATGTCGCCCTTGCCGTCCACCATGATCACATCGCCCGGCTTCGCGATCGCGAGTGCAGCGTGAATCGCGAGGTTGTCGCCGGCGCGCACTTCGACCGTCACCGCGGGACCCGCGACTTTCATGGTCCGCGCGAGCGGCTGCACCCGGCCGTGCACCGTGCCGCGACGCCCGGCGACGTCGGCGAGGATCGCGGCCTGGAAGCGGGCAGCCGCGTCGACCAGTTCCGGCGCTACGCGTTCGATGTTGCGATTGATCAGTGAAGTACCTGCGGATGTCGTGCTCATGAGTTTCACCTCGGTCTAGATCGTTGTACTGTGTACAACATTGGTGTACGTGGTGAAATCACTATAGCCAACGGCACGAAATCGGCACATCGGCGTTAACCCTTTTACGGTATAAAAGGCCGTTTTACTGTGTACAATCCATGTAAATCGAAGACGGGAGGGGAAGATGGGAAACGAAGGCGTGGTCGCTGTCGAAAAAGCGCTGTCGCTGTTGGACTGTTTCAAGCCGGGCGCTGAATCGCAATCGCTTGCAATGCTCGCGCAAACGTCCGGCATGCACAAAACGACGGTGTATCGACTGATGAACTCGCTGGAACGTATGGGTTATGTGGTGCGCTCGCAGGCGGGCAACTATTCGCTCGGACACCGGCTGCTGTATCTGGGCAAACTGTTCGAGCAGTCGTTCCATCTGTCGTCGGTCGTCGAGCCAGCGCTGCACGCGCTGGCGGCGCTGACGAAAGAAAGCGCATCGTATTACGTTCATGACAACGGTCAGCGGCTTTGCCTGTTCAGGGCCGAGCCTTCGGAAGGCCTGCGCGAAACCCGGCTCGCCGGAACGTCGCTGCCGCTCGACGACACGGCTATCAGCCAGGTAATCCGTTTCTGGGGACTCGGCGAGCCGATATACGACAAGCCGCCTACGCTGCCGATCTTCACGGCGGGCGCACGCGACGTGCACACAGCCGCGTTCGCGGTACCGGTTTTTGGCGCCGGCGACCAGTTCATGGCGGCACTCACGCTTTCGGGCCCTGCGTCGCGGCTGAGCGCGGCACACGCGTCGGGCGAACTGGACCGTCCGCAACTGGACGCGGCGGCTGATTTATCGCGGAAGCTGGGGGCGAGCGCTGGATTCTGCGAGAACGTCTACCGCGCGTGAGTGTTCAGTTCAACGCCGACCTTCCCCTCAGTGCTCTTGGCCGGATCCGAGTCGAAAGAGCGTTGCAGTGCGGCATCGATTTTTTTCGATGCGCTGCGTGAACATATAATCCGTACTCCGACGAGTTCACGCGCGGCTCGTCTCCTGTAACGGAGTAGCGATCGATGCGGGACACGCGACTCGCCGGCCCGACCGGCGGCATGGTCACCAGCCCCCACGTGTTGGCGAGCGAGGCCGGCCGCGACGTGTTGCGCGCCGGCGGCAATGCGATCGAAGCGGCTATCGCGATCGGTGCCGCGCTGTGCGTGACGTATCCGCATTTCACAGGACTCGGCGGCGACGCGTTCTGGGTAATCGGCGACCGCGAGGGAACCTTGCGCACGCTGTCGGGCATCGGCCAGGCCCCGGCGCAACTGCCCGCGTTCGACAGCGCGATCCCATTGCGCGGCGCCGCATCCGCGCTCACCACCGCAGCGACCGTCGATGCATGGCAGCACGCATACGAGATCAGCAAAGGCGCATGGGGCGGCACACAGTCGTGGTCGTCGCTGTTCGACCGCGCGCTCAACTATGCCGGCGACGGCTTTCCCGTCACGCCGTCGCAGCATTTCTGGCAAAGCCTGCGTGCCGGCGAACTGAATACGTTGCCGGGCTTTGCGGCAACCTTCGCTCCGCACGGCAGGATTCCCGCTGTCGACGAGCGTTTCACACAACCGGCGTTGGCAAAGAGCATCGAGCGGATTGCCCGTTTCGGCGCACGCGAGTTTTATGAAGGCGAACTGGCGGAGCGCATCGCGCGCGGTTTGCAGCAGGCCGGCTCGCCGCTCGCTTCGAGCGATCTCGCTAGAACGCGCGCGCGCGACGAAGCACCGCTGCGGGTCGCGTATCGCGGCGGCGAACTGGTGAGCCTGCGTCCGCCTACGCAAGGCGTGACGACGCTGCAAATCATGGGCACGCTGGAACGCTTCGACATCGGCGCGATTCGCGAAGGGAGTGCCGATTACTATCACCTGCTGGTGGAAGCGGTGAAGTGCGCGTTCGTCGACCGTGACCGCTTCGTATCGGATCCCGAGTTCAACACCGTGCCCGTCGAGCAGATGCTGTCGCCCGCGACGCTCGACGCCCATGCTCGTTCGATCGACCCACATCGAGCGCGCGAGTGGCCACACGTGTTCCATCCGGGCGATACGGTGTTCATCGGCGCGACGGATAGCCAGGGCCGCAGCGTCAGCGTGCTGCAAACGGTCTACTTCGATTGGGGCAGCGGCGTAGTCGCGGGCGATACCGGCATTCTGTGGCACAACCGCGGCGCGTCGTTCAGCACGCACCCCGCGCATCACAACGCGGTGCAGCCGGGCAAGCGCCCTTTTCATACACTCAACCCCGGCATGTACCTGAAAGACGGCCGGCCCTACCTGCTGTTCGGCACACAAGGCGCCGACGGTCAGCCGCAAACGCTCGCCGCCATTCTCACGCGGCTGATCGACTACGGGATGGACCCGCTCACCGCACTTGCCCGTCCGCGTTTTCTGCTCGGCAAGACGTTCTCCGACACGCGCGATGCGTTGAAGCTCGAAGAAGACGCAGGCGCCGACGTGTTCACGGCGCTCGCCGCGCGCGGCCACGAGGTGAGCGCGATCCCGACGCAGAGTCCGCTGGCGGGTCACCCTGGTGTGATACGCATCGATGCGGACGGCGCGGTGTCAGGCGCGCACGATCCGCGCAGCGATGGCCGCGCGCTCACCGTGTGATGGATCGGCGCGTGGGTTCTTTCCCGCGTGCTGGTTCGCGCGGGCCGTTCAGGTTCGCCTACGCGGCGGCCTACGCACACGGTCCAGACACACTGATTCGCCAGCTAACGCAAGCGCGTCTATACGCACGTTGATCGCTGAACGGGCTAACGCTTGTGGTCCATACGCGTCAACGTCAACCCAACGTAAAGCGGTCACGCGTCGTCACATAGTCACTCGCGCCGAAACGGCCCACCGGAAAGTAGTGCTGCAAACGCACGCGCCACGTTTCGGTGTCGATCAACTCGTCGCGCGCATGCAGCCGGTGTACGCGGCCAATAAAGATCTGCCGGGTGGTGGTCTCCAGCGTCTCCCATATCGTGCACTCGAAAGCAACCGGCGCTTCGGCAATGCGCGGCGGCGCAACGCACGAGCTCGGCACCGGCGTCAAGCCGACCTCGACAAGTTCGCTAACGTTGGGCGGCAGCCTTTCCCCGCAGCGATGCATTTCTTCGGCGATCGTCTCGTCGGCGAGATGCACGACGAACTCGCCGGTCCGCAAGATGTTGACCGCCGTGTCCTTCAGCGTGCCGTCCGCCACGCGGTTAATGCTGATCATCACGATCGGCGGCTCTTCGCCGAGCATATTGAACATCGAAAACGGCGCGGCGTTGATCGTACCGTCGGCGCCGAGCGTGGTGACGAGCGCGATCGGACGCGGCACGATCAGGCTCGCCATCAGCTTGTAGCGCTGGTATTCGGTGATCGCTTCGAAATCAATTTCCATGTCGGGCCGCCTGGTTCGTAGTCGCGTGTTCAATGATGCCGAGCAATTGGCCGAGGCTTTTCTCGCCGCGCATTCGCGAGGTTTGAATGCGTTCTTCGAGATCGCGCAGATGCGCTTCCATATGCCCCATTGCGCCCGCCGAGTCGCGCGCCTCGATGCAGTCGACAATCGCAGCATGCTCGGCGTGCTCGCACGGCGCATGCCCCGGCGGCTCATACACCCCGACGATCAGCGAACAGCGCGATACCAGTTCCTTCAGATAATTTTGCAGGATCGAATTGCGGGCCAGCGCGGCGACGCGCATATGAAAGCCGCTGGCGAGCGTCGCCCACGAAGGCTGGTCGTAGCGGTGCATGGCGTCATGCTCGCTCGCGAGTTGTTGCCGCAGCGCCTTGATGTCCGTCGCACTCGCGCGCTGCACGGCAAGCTCGACCAGCATCCGTTCGACTGAGCGCCGCGCCTCGAATATCTCGCGCGTTTCCTCGGGCGAGGGCTCGGCGATTACCGCGCCCTTGTTCGGCCGCAATACGACGATGCCGTCATAGGCGAGCTTTTCCAGCACACGACGTACGACCGCGCGGCCCACGCCGAACAGTTGGCACAGTTCGGGCTCCGGTAACTTCGTGCCGGGAAGCAAACGATGATTCATCACGCCGTCGAAGATCGACTGATAGATGCGTGCATTGATATCCGTGTCGTCACCGGCGTTTTTCTTCGCGGTAGCCGCGCCGGCTTTCGCGCTCATGCGACGGCCGGGCGCACGATGCCGGCCCGCTCCAGATCGTCCATATGACTCGCGATCTCGCCTGGAGTGGTAATCCACACATCGCCTCGTGCGCGCGCCGTGGCGATATGTTCGAGCGCGCGGCGCAGATGCCGCAACCGGTACGGCTGTCCGACCAGATACGGATGCAGCGCGATGCCCATCACCAGCGCCTGCGCTTGCGCGCCGCGATTCGCCTGTTCGAGCATCTCGTCGAACTGATCGACGATCATGTCGGCGAACGCGCGGCCGTCCATGTGACGGCCCACCATCATCGGCAGATCGTTGAGTTCCTGCGGATACGGAATCGACCACAGCGGCGCGCCACGCGTGGCCATTCGTACTGGGCGGTCGTCGTGACACCAGTTCAACGTGTAGCGATAGCCGGTCTCGGCCAGCAGATCGGGCGTCAGATGCGACTCCGAAATCCACGGCGACAGCCAGCCTTGCGGCGGCGTACCGGATTCTTCCGCGATCCGTTCGCAGCAATGCAAAAGCAGCTCGCGTTCACCGCTTTCGTCGAGGTCGCTCTGCCGGTGCGCGTTCGTGTGGCCGTGGCCGATCAGTTCATCGCCACGCGCGACGCAAGCCTCGATCAGTTCAGGACAGTGGTCGTAGAGCGCGGTATTGATCAGCGTGCCCGCGGGCAGCGCGAGCTGATCGAACAGTTCGATGCAGCGCCACGCGCCGACGCGATTGCCGTACTCGCGCCAGCTATGGTTCAGCACATCCGGTTGCGGCGAGAGCGGACCGAGTGCCGCACCGAGGCCTTCGCCGAACGCAAAGTGCTCGATGTTAAAGCCAAGATAGACCGCGAGTCCGGTGTCGCCAGGCCAGCGGAACGCGTCACTATCGGTGATCGGGCGGTAGGCAAAGCGGCCATGCGTGGCAAGCGATTGACGCGCGCGGTTCACTGCTACGGGCATGTTCCGTGTGTCGTTCATGAGCAAGAAATCGTGGATGTCGAAAAGCGCCACGACACGTAATGGATGAACCGGATTGGTCAGTTCATGCCCCGAGACGGATCGAAGACGCACCGTGATCGCGCAATCCCATCCTTCTGATCGCGAACGATCGACGCTGCGGATCGTTTGCAATATGTGAGCCAACTCGTAGACGTTAAGCACAACGGTACGTCGGCAATCGCGAGCGTCACAATTCGATGGATGGCACACGTCTTGCGTTTGCATGGCTTCGCATGGGCGGCGCATTGGTTTTGACGCGTGCCCCACTGTTCGCCGTTCACGAGGACACATCCTTCATGATTCAGCCTGCTTCAACGGTGCTCGAAACCAAAGCCGCCGATATCGAACTGGTCCACGTGTCAAAGCAATATGGCGATTCGCTGGCCGTCGACGCGATCGACCTGCGCATCGCCGGCGGCCAGTACTGTTGCCTGCTCGGCCCGTCCGGATGCGGCAAGACCTCGACCTTGCGCATGATCGCCGGTCATGAATCCGTCACTGAAGGCGACATTCTGATCGCGGGCCGCAACGTCACGCGCGCCGAACCCGCCGCGCGCGGCACCGCAATGGTGTTTCAGAACTATGCGCTGTTCCCGCATCTGAGCGCGCTCGACAACGTCGCGTTCAGCCTGAAAGTGCGCGGCGTCGCGAAGGACGTGCGGCGCAAGCGCGCCGCCGAACTGCTCGAACTGGTGGCGATGTCCGCGTATGCCGATCGCAAACCAGCCCAGTTATCCGGCGGCCAGCAGCAACGCGTGGCACTCGCGCGCGCGTTACTGAATCAACCGGGCTGCCTGCTACTCGACGAACCGCTCTCCGCGCTCGACCCGTTTCTGCGTGTGCAGATGCGCGCCGAGCTCAAGCGTTGGCAGAAGGATCTCGACATTACCTTCGTGCATGTCACGCACTCGCAGGAAGAAGCGATGGCGCTGGCCGATCTCGTCGTGGTGATGAGCCATGGCCGTATCGAGCAGAGCGGCACACCGCACGAAGTATTCAACCGTCCGCGTACCGAATTCGTGGCCCGCTTCCTCGGCGGCCATAACGTCTTCAATACGAATGGCCACCTGTTTACCGTGCGCGCCGACCATCTGCGCGTGGTGCCGCACGGCGTCACGCCGGTGCAGAACGCCGGCGGCGAGAGCGGCCTGACACGCATTGGCGGCGTGCCCTGCAGGGTCCGTGAAGCCGAATACCAGGGCACGCATCTGCGCATGACGCTCGACCCGCTCGACGGCTCGCCCGAATTGATCTCGCTCGTGAGCGACGGCGAGTACGACGCGACACGGCTCGGTCCCGACGCGCGCGTGGTGATCTGGTGGAACGAGCGGGACGCGCATCCGCTGGCAGCCTGAGTGCTTGCATCGCAGCGGATCGCATTGCAGTGAACCGAGCGTCGAATAAGCGCGAATTGAACGTCAACTGAGGAGAAAGCAATGAGTGAAACGAACGAGAGCCCGGCAGTGGCCGCAACCGATGTGAAGGGAAAAGGCCTGTCGCGCCGCACGTTCATCAAGGGCGCGGTGGCGGCGGCCGGCATTGCCGGCTTTCCGTACGTGCATGCGCAGGAAAAGATCACGTTGCGCTACCTCGGCACCGCGGTCAATCAGAGTGCCGACATCGCGAAGAAATTCAAGGAAGACACCGGCATCGAGATTCAATACGTGCCAGTGACCACCGACGACGTCGCCAAGCGCATCATCACGCAACCCAACTCGTTCGATATTGTCGACACCGAATACTTCGCGCTCAAGAAGCTGATTCCGGCCGGCACGCTCGCGGGCATGGACGCCAAACGCATCAAGCTCGCCGACAAGATCACGCCGGTGTTGACGCGCGGTGAAGTCAACGGCAAGAAGATCGGCGACCAGGGCACCGCGCCCAAGAAGGTGATGTTCCTGACCGGCCCGCGCTCGACCGAGTTCTCAGCGACGCCGACCGAATGGATGACGCTGATCCCCACCACCTATAACGCGGACACGCTCGGCATTCGTCCCGACCTGATCAAGCGCCCGATCGACAGTTGGGCAGAACTGCTCAACCCGCAGTTCAAAGGCAAGGCGGCGCTGCTGAACATTCCCGCGATCGGCATCATGGATTCGGCGATGGCGATCGAGGCGATGGGTCACATGAAATACGGCGACAAAGGCAATATGACCAGGGCCGAGATCGACCAGACCATCAAGATCCTGATCGACGCCAAGCATGCTGGCCAATTTCGCGCGTTCTGGAAGGACTTCAACGAAAGCGTGAACCTGATGGCGTCGGGCGAAGTGGTGATCCAGTCGATGTGGTCGCCGGCGGTGACGAAGGTGCGCACGATGGGCATCGCGTGCAAATTTCAGCCGCTCAAGGAAGGCTATCGCTCGTGGGCCTCGGGCTTCGGCTTTCCGCGCTCGCTGCAAGGCAAGAAGCTCGACGCCGCGTACGAATTCGTCAACTGGTTCCAGGACGGCTGGGCCGGCGCCTACCTGATGCGCCAGGGCTACTACCCCGGCGTGATCGAGACCGCGAAGACGCACATGCAGCCGTACGAATGGGACTACTGGATCGAAGGCAAAGCGGCCGCGCAGGACATCAAGGCGCCAGACGGCCAACTGCTCGAAAAGGCCGGCGCCGTGCGGGACGGCGGTTCATACACCCAGCGCATGAGTGCGATTGCGTGCTGGAACGCGGTGATGGACGAGAACATCTACATGGTTCAGAAGTGGAACGAGTTCATCGCGGCCTGATCGACGCCGCGGTTCGATGTGCTTGCCGAGGTGTGACGCGCCGGCAAGCACGGCTCCTTTGAGCAGCGTAGTCGCTTCTCGTTCTCGAGCAGCGATGCGCCGCGCAGTCATTCGATAAACACCCGCCCATGGCAACCATCGACCTTCCCTCGCACGCGCAGGACACGCCCGTCAAACATCGCCTCGCACCGGCATGGTTGCAGGCCACGCCGCTGTCGCTGACCTTCCTGCTGTTTTTCATCGTGCCGCTGGTCATCACGCTGATCGTCAGTTTCTGGGACTTCAACGAATACCAGATCATTCCCGCGTTCACGCTGAAGAACTACGCGGCGATCTTCAACGGCTGTTCGTCGATGACAGACGTTTGCGTGACCTTCAAGACGTACTGGTCGACGCTCAAGTTCTGCGCGATCGTGTGGGCAATGACCTTGCTGTTGGGCTTTTCGATCGCCTACTTCCTCGCGTTTCACGTGCGCACGACGAGCATGCAGACGGTGCTGTTCCTCGTCTGCACGATTCCGTTCTGGACCTCCAACGTGATCCGGATGATTTCGTGGATGCCGCTGCTCGGCCGCAATGGCCTCGTCAATCAGGTGCTACTCGGCGCACATCTGATCGACCAGCCGCTCGAATGGCTGCTGTACTCTAACTTCTCGGTGGTGCTCGCGTTCGTCCATCTCTACACGTTCTTCATGATCGTGCCGATCTTCAACGCGATGATGCGCATCGAGCGGTCGCTGCTCGAAGCCGCGCGCGATGCCGGTGCGAGCGGCTGGCAGGTGGTACGCGACGTGGTCCTGCCGTTGTCGAAGACGGGCATCGTAATCGGCTCGATCTTCGTGATCACGATCGTCATGGGCGATTTTCTGACCGTCGGCGTGATGGGCGGGCAACAGATTGCATCGGTGGGCAAGGTCATTCAGGTGCAGACCGGCTACCTGCAATTTCCCGCCGCGGCAGCCAATGCGATCATTCTGCTCGCCGTCGTTCTGATGATCGTGTGGGGTTTGACGCGGGTCGTCGATATCCGCAAGGAGCTGTGAAAATGCAGGCCATTCGCGGCAAACATCGGGAACGCCGTCCAGCCAGTTTCTACTGGCTTGCGCTGCTGTTCGGCCTGTTCGTGCTGTTCTTGTATGGGCCGGTGATTACGATATTCATTCTGTCCTTTCAGGGCCCCGAGGGCGGCCTGACGTTTCCGATGCGCGGTGTCTCGCTGCATTGGTTCGCCGCGTTGCGCGACGGCGTCGGCGATGTTGATATTTGGAGCGCGTTCGGACGATCCGTGCGGCTCGCGCTGGCGGTCACGGTGCTGACGGTGTTGTTTTCAGTGGCGGCGGGCCTCGCCTTTCGTCGAAAGTTTCGCGGCGACACGGCGGTGTTCTACGTGTCGGTCGCGAGTCTGATCATGCCGTCCATTATTGTTTCGCTTGGGATCGGTTTGACGTTCCGGTTGCTCGATAATGGGGTGAAGTACCTCGCGTCGGCATGGGGGTATCAATCGTTTTCCGATAGCTATACGACGTCGATGGGCCTGTTCACCTCCGCGCTCGGAGCGCATTTGACGTGGACGCTGCCGTTCGGTTTGTTGGTGATGTTCGCGGTGTTCAACCGCTTCAATCCGGCCTATGAAGAGGCGTCGCGCGATCTGGGCGCGACGCCGTGGCAGAGTTTCCTGCATGTCGTGCTGCCGATCATCGGACCGTCGGTGGTCGGCGTCGCGATGTTCGGCTTCACGCTGTCATGGGACGAGATCGCTCGCACCTCGCAGGCGATCGGCGATCAGAACACGCTGCCGCTCGAGCTTCAGGGGCTCACCACGTCGGTGACGACACCGGTCATATATGCGCTCGGCACGATGACGACGGTGTTGTCGTTGACCGTCATGGGCGGGTGTCTGCTTGCGGTGAGGTTGTTGGCGCGTCGGCGCGCAGTGGCAGGGTTGAAATAACTCGTGGCGTGGCCGCGTGGCGAGCGCCAAGCCGTTCTCCGATGGGTCAAACAACAATCGATTTCTGGCGGCGGGCCTTGCATGCGCTCTGGCAGGAGCCGGGCCGCGCCCTGCGGCGGCGATCTGCGGCAACGATCAAATTGCGATGGGCGTTTTGCGGGAGGCAGAAGAACTCGGTATCGCGATTCCTGAGCAGCTTTCGGACACCGGCTTCGACGGTCTCGCGATCGCGCGCGAAGCGCGGCCGCCCCTGACGACGGTGCACGTGGACACGCGCGAGATCGGCACGCTCGCCCGAAGCATCTGCTCGATGCGCTGGATGGGCGAGCGACGCAACATGCGCTCTTCGAAGGAACTCAATTCAAACGATGATCTCGCATGACTCGTCGTCGCCAACGTCGGCACGATCGCCGGTGAGCCGCCTCACATCGAACTCGAGCTCGACGGCCTCACCGTGAGTGGTGGCTTGCGCATAGTACCGGTTCGGTGCGGGAAAGACGCCCGTCTTCACTTCTATCAGGAATGGCCCCTCGTGTTGCATCGCTTCGCTGAGGGCTCCGTCCAGGTCGTCAAGGCACTGGACATGGCGCGCCGCCACACCGAGCGAAGCCGCAAACGCCGTCCAGTCATGATTGGGCAGCCGGGTGAACTGTTCCGAAATCGAACCATTGCCGACCGCGTCGATATGGATTGCGCCATGTGCGGCGTTATTCAGAACCACATAAATCACCTTGACGCGATATCGGGCCGCGGTCTGAATTTCTATTCCATGCATCATCATGCAACCGTCACCGGTCACGACAACGCACGGCCGTTCTGGTGCAGCAAGCTTGACGCCGATTCCAGCGGCAATAGCCCACCCCATCGGCGCGAGAGAACTCGACGAAAAATAGTTGCCCATTCCCGACGAAAGCCAATAGTGAGCCATGAAGATTCGATGAGCACCGGAGTCCACGACGACATTGCTGTCCTTCGGCAGTAGCCGGCACAGACGCTTCACCACGTCCCCAGGATAGAGCCGTTGATCGCTAGCTGAAACCTGCCCTCCGGCTTGCTCGAATTGATAGTCGTACAGCGCAGTCGTGTTGAGGTCGGCCACCCATGCCTTTCTTTTTTGCAGCACCTGCCGGAACCCGGCGCCCGTTTCCACCTTCTTTTCTGCCAGCAAGCGGAAGGACGCGCCAATTCCCGAAAAAATCGTTCCTTGAGCGATGTGGCCAGTAGCGGGCGGATCGAAGCTGTCGTCGAAGACGATCACCTCTTTGCCCGCGAGCAACTTTCTGCTCCAGTTCATGCTGTCGCGTTGATTCAGGTCGCTGCCGAACACGATCAGGGCGTCGAGTTCGTCGGTGTTGATCGCGCGAACCGCCCTCGAGTGGCTGGCGAATCCATAGACGCCGAGCGCGAGGGGGTGCTTCTCAGGAAACGCCCCCTTTCCTGATAGCGTGGTCGCAACAGGAACATGGAATTTTTCGGCTACCTCGAGAAGGGCCTGTGCCGTTCGCGCGTCGTTGCCACGGCTTCCGATCAGAAACGCGACCCTCTTCGAGCCGAGCAGGTAATGGTCGCACAAGGCATCCAACGCTGCGCGGTTGGCGGGGACTTCGCGTGCGTTGAATTCGCTTTGGGAGTACGGTGTGCGCGCGGCCTCCTGACTACCTGGAACATCCTGTTGCTGTACATCGACGGGAATGCTGACAAAAGATCGCGCCCGACGCATCCAGTTCAGCCCGTCCGTCGCGCGGCGCATTTCGGCCTGAATGTTGCCCTTGTTCTTGAGATCAACGACATCTTCCATCAGGCCCCTCACCACGGCACTTTCGAAGATGCCGCCCTGAGTACCGTCCTGGAACGCGCCTTTACCTTCCGCGCCCGACGAGACGCCGCCGGCGATATAAAGCACTGGGATCCGGTCTGCCTGGGCGGCTGCCATTCCGGGCACGAAATTCATGGTGCCCGGCCCGGAAATGCCCACACAGACGCCGAATTTCCGGCTCGCCCGCGCATAACCGTCCGCCATGAAAGCGCTGCCGGCTTCATGGGCGCCGACGATCGCGCGGATCGTCGGCGATTCGTCGATGGCCTCGAGCAGCGGGTAGATCAGCTTCCCGGGGACCAGAAAGACATGATCGATGTTTGCTACTTCCAACGATTTCACGACCGTTTTCGATACATTGAGAGACGCGTGTGATCCCATAGTTTTTGGTCACGATCCGAACAGAACCCATTAGTCGAATCTCGCTGTTTCTCATCCGGTCGTCACTTGCAGCAGCTAGCATGGACTAAGTGACGAAGCCTGCGTCAACCGGCATGGAGACGGCGAGACGGCCTTTAGTGCGCTGCACACTGACTGCAGTCGCATCTCGCGTTGCTTCTTCGAACCCGCGTCACCGGCGAGCCCGTGTCTCCATCCATGTCGCTTCCGCCCCGGCGACATCACGGCTCATATACGCCGGTCCAGTCGCCGAAGCAATGGCTCGAGGGGTTGCCGCTCCTGCGCAGCGTTTAGCTCGCTGCGTCAGCCCGCTCTGCTACTAGTCGTTTTTCCTGTACGTTCGCCCGCGAAAGAACGAACGACTTTCACTGCCTATGCGGTGATAACAGCCGAGGACGCTGAATGTCGCGGCGGCATCCGCTGTGGATCCTTGCGTGGCGTCATCGCTTGCGATGCACTTGCCTGCCCGCTGGCGACCTTGAAGAAAGACACCGCGTCCCGGAGGCTTTCTGCCTGCTGCGCCATGTTCTGTGCTGCGGCCGAAGCTTCTTCCACGAGCGCAGCGTTCTGCTGGGTGACCTGGTCCATCTGGTTAACTGCCTGATTCACCTGCTCGATACCGCTGCTCTGCTCGCTCGATGCCGACGAAATCTCGCCCACGATGTCCGTCACGCGCTTTACCGACGTGACGATCTCCTTGATCGCTCCACCAGCCTCTTCGACGAGCATCGAGCCAGCCTCCACCCGGCCGACCGAGGCGGAGATCAACTCCTTGATTTCCTTTGCAGCGGTAGCGCTGCGCTGCGCGAGCGTGCGGACTTCACCGGCGACCACAGCGAAGCCACGTCCCTGTTCACCAGCGCGAGCCGCCTCGACCGCAGCGTTCAGCGCCAGGATGTTGGTCTGGAAGGCGATGCCCTCGATAGCACCAATAATCTCGGACATCCTGGTCGAACTGGCGGTGATGTCGCGCATCGTCTCGACTACCCGCCCGACAATTTCGCCGCCCCGCTGCGCGACGTTCGAGGCGGTGCCCGCGAGCGTTGCGGCCTGCTTCGCATTGTCCGTGTTGTGACGGACCGTTGCGGTCAGCTCTTCCATGCTCGATGCCGTTTCTTCAAGCGAGGCCGCCTGCTGCTCCGTGCGGCTCGACAGATCCTGATTACCTTGCGCGAGCTGCGCACTTGCTGCGGCCACACCTTCGGCGTTCTCGCGCACGTCCGAGACGACCCGCATCAGGGCATCGCACATTGCCTTCAGCGATGCCATCAGGCTGCTGGTGTCGCCGGGACGCAGATCGATCCTGACATTCAGGTCACCGGCAGCGACGCTTCTGGCGAGCGCCGCGGCCGTCGCCGGTTCCGTTCCCAACTGACGCGTCACGCTACGCATCATCCAGACTCCAATTCCCAGGCCGATCAACACCGACATCGCGACCAGAACAAACATCAGATTGCGGCCTTCACCGTATACCGCGTCGTTGGCTTCGGCGGTTTTTTGCGCATCGCCCTGTTTGAGAACCACGAGGTTGCCCATCAGGACCAGGGTCCTGAAGCCCTTATGGTGGTACTCGCCCAACAGGTAATCAGTCAGCCCGTCCCGGTCCTGCGGCCCGGCTGCATTGATCCTGGCTTTGAATTCGTTGAACGCCTGGATGTAGTCCTGCCAGCCCTGGTCGAGTTCGGTGAAGGTGGCTTTGCCCTTCTCCGTGTAGACGAGGGGTTCCGCCTGGTTAAGGTGATCGCGTGCCGAGGCGAGGGCTTTTTCAGCCTGACCCATCGAGGTAGTCCGCTGCTCAGGCGTCGGAGCGAGGATGGCATTGCGCAGGTATGTACCGACTCTCAGGACGTCGGCGTTTGCCTGCTGAATGAGGTTGAGCCCGACGAGATCCTGCCGATAGGTTTTGTCTGCGTTTGCACTGATTTGCGACATATTGCGCAGGCCAATTGCACTGACGATGGCACTGATGGTCGAGACCAGCACAAAGGCGGTGATCAGTTTGGCGCCGAGTTTCATATTGCTGAAATTCATAATTCGCTTTCTCAGGACAACAATGGAACCGCAAGTGCGCCCCGAGTTGCGAGCAGATGCACCTCATCCCTACTTGCGATTGACGTCTGACAAGCAGCGCCGGTCTGGACGACCGGGACCCTGCCAGAACCTCACATAAGGGTTAACGGCAATGCCGCAGCATTCTTCAGATCTATTGTTCACGGATACCTCCACTCGCGTCGCTCACCTTGAGTTTCATCATCCGTCGCGCTACATTGCCGCTCGCAGCATTCCGCACGGACTCCTGCGCACTCTGTAACTCGTACGTAAGGAAGCTCCGATGGGGCAACAGGCGGAAGGCAACGACGACACTCCCTGCAGCCCGGCCGGCCGCGACGCGTTCGCGCCAGTCGCAGGGGCCGCCGGGTTGCTGGTCGCCGCGCTCGGCACGCTGAGCGCCGCCGACTTCCTGCCCGTAGACCTGCGCTGGTGCGCGCCGCTCGCCAGCGCATGGTGCAACGTGCTCGTCGTCGCGATCGGCGTGCTGCTCGCCGATCGTGCACGCCGCCATCCGCCGCAGGGTTCGGCGTCCGGCCTGCTCAAGAACTGGCTGCGCAGCGCATTCAGCCGCAAGCAGGAGGCGGAGCAAGTCGACAATCCGTGGCCGGCGATCGCCGCCGCGATCGACTGGCGGCCGTGGGCCGTCACCGCCGGCGGTGCGTTCTCCGTCGCGCTTGCCGCGCTCGCGTGGCAGCCGCCCTCACCCGCGATGCTGGTTCGCGCAATGGCTGCGCCCGAACCCACGCTCGCGGCCGCTGCGGCCTGCATCGTCCTCGCCTTTCTTACACTGGTCGCCGAACGCCATCATGCGGCGGCCGCCAGCGGTTCGGCGGTATCCGCGTCGCTCACCCGGGTGTTGCGTGTCGCGCTCGTCACCGCGCTCGCGGGTGCGCTGGCCGCCGCATGGTTCGCATTCCGGCACGTCACGGCCGATTGGCTCGTGCAAGCGGTCGCGCTGCTCAATGCAGCCGTCGCCGCCGAACTGGCTCTGCGCGGCGGGCTGTCGTGGTTTGCAGTGCCGCGCGGCGCCGTCGTGCCGACCAGCGCGATCGCCGGACTGCTGAGCCGGCGCCCGTCGCCGTTCGCGTCGCTCGGCGCCGAACTGCGCCATCGGTACGGCGTCGATCTGCGGCAGAGCTGGGGCTGGCGCAGCTTCGTGCGGCTGCTGCCGGGCGCGCTGGCCGCCACCGTTGCGTGCGCGTGGCTGCTCACCGCCGTCGTCGTGCTGAATCCGGAGCAGCGCGCGGTATATGAACGGTTCGGCGCGCCGGTCGCGGTCTGGCAGCCGGGCCTGCACGTCGGTTTGCCCTGGCCGTTCGGGCGCGCGCGCATCGTCGACAACGGCGCGGTGCACCAGGTCGCGATCGCGGGCAGCGCGAATGACGGTAGCGCCGATACGACGTCGGTGCGAGCCGATGGCCCGACGCCCGAACGCCTCGACCGTCTGTGGGATGTGCCGCATCCGTGGGAAACCACCCAGGTGATCGCCGGCGCAAACGGCGACCGCCAGAACTTCCAGGTCGTCAACGCCGACGTCCGGGTCGACTACCGGCTCGGGCTGACCGATGCGGACGCGCGCGCGGCGCTCTATCGCACGATCGACCCGGAAAGCACGGTGCGCACGAGCGCCAATCGCGAACTCGTGCACTACCTCGCGTCGCATACGCTCGAATCGCTGCTGGAAACCAATCAGGCCGCGATGGCCGCTCAGTTGAAGCGCGCGATCCAGCAACAGCTCGACCTGCTGCAAAGCGGCGTCGACGTGATCGCGGTCGTGATCGAGAGCGTGCACCCGCCGACCGGTGCGGCCGCCGCTTTCCACGACGTGCAGGCCGCGCAGATTCGCGCGCAGGGCAGCGTCGCGCAGGCACGCGGCTTCGCGGCCGGCCTGCTCGGCAACGCGCAGCAGCAGGGCCTCGAACGGGTCGCGCAGGCCGAAGCGCAGGCCGGCGATACGGTGTCGTCGGCGCGCGTGCAGCAGATCGATTTTGACGCCGACCTCGTCTCGTACCGGCTCGGCGGCCCCGCGTTTCCGTTCGAGTATTACCTCGACCGGCTGCAACGCGGCCTGCGCAACGCGCGCATGACGATCATCGACGACCGGCTTGCCGACGGCACGCGGGCGACCGTCGATCTTCGCAGTACTCCTGCCGGCGATCTGGCCGGCATCCATTGACATGTCGCGGCGATATCCGCACGGGCGGCGCAACACGGCGGCAGGCCGTGCCGCCGCCTCGCACGCGGACGACGCCGCACTCGGGGCGACATCGTGAGTCTGTTTCATTCGCACGCGCATGATCATGCGCACCACGGCCATGGCCACGACCACCACCACGCGCATCACGGCGCACCGCAGCCGCCCGGCGCGTTCCGCCTGCGCGTCTCCATCGCGCTGCTGTGTGTGCTGGTCGCGCTCGCGGTTGCGAGTTTGGTGCAGGTGCGCGCCGGCGAGGCATCGGTCGTCACGCGCTCCGGGCGGCCCGTGCGGGTGCTGCTCGAACCCGGGCTCGCGTGGCGCCTGCCTGCGCCGATCGATGCGGTGACGCCCGTCGACCTGCGCCTGCACACCACGTCGAGCGGCCTGCAGGACGTCGGTACCCGCGACGGGCTACGCATCATCGTCGAGGCCTACGTCGCGTGGCGCGTGCCAGCCGATGCGAGCGACATCGGGCGCTTCATGCGCACGGTCGGCAACGAGCCGGACGAAGCAGCGCGGCAGATCCGCTCGCTCGTCGGCTCCGCGCTGCAAACGACGTCCGCCGGATACGATCTGGCGTCGCTCGTGAACACCGATCCGGCCCAAGTGAAGATCGGTGAATTCGAAGATGCGCTGCGCCGACAGATCGACGCGCAGCTTTATGCGGCTTACGGGGTGCGCGTTGCCCAGGTCGGACTCGAACGGCTCACGCTGCCGGCCGCCACGCTTGCCGCGACGGTCGACCGGATGAGCGCCGAACGCGAGACCGTGGCCGCGCAGCGTACCGCGGACGGCAATCGCGAGGCCGCGCAGATCCGCTCGGACGCCGAGCGCGACGCGCGCATCGCGCTGGCCGATGCGAACGTGAAAGCGGCCGGCATCGAAGCGCAGTCGCGCAAGGACGCGGCCGACATCTACGGCAAGAGCTATGCGGGCAACCCGCGCCTGTACACGATGCTGCGTTCGCTCGACACGCTGAACGCGGTGGTCGGCACCAATACGAACCTGATCCTGCGCACCGACGCCGCGCCGTTCCGCATGCTCGTGCAGGGCCCGACCGACGGGTCGGGGCAGGCGCCGCCGGCACCCAAAGCGCACAAGGCCGCGCGATGAGCGAGCCGTCCGCACCGCCGCTCGGTCCGGGCGCGCAGGCCGTGCGCCTGTCGTTCTGGTTCATCGCCGCGCTCGCGGTGCTCGCCGCAGGCACATGGGCCGGCTCGAACATCCGGCGGATTCCGGCGGACAGCCGCGCGGTCGTAATGCGTTTCGGCGCGCTCGTGCGCACCCAGGACGCCGGGCTCGTGATCGCGTGGCCGCAGCCGTTCGAATCGGTCCTGCTCGTGCCGGGCGCCGCGCGCGTGCTCGAGCAGCGGATCCGCTCGCTCGAGCGCGATCCGCGGGCGCTCGCGCCATCCGCGCAGGGTGTCGCGCGATTGCCCGACGCGTTGGCCGGTTCAGGCTACGTGCTGACCGGCGACGGCGGCGCGGTCGCGTTGAGCGCGGTGCTCTATTACCGGGTCAGCGATCCGTACGCGTATGTGCTGCAGCAGGACCGTCTCGATTTGGCGCTCGAGCGGATCGTGTCCGCGTCGGCCGTCGAGGTCGCGGCGACCCGCGATCTCGACGCGATCCTGGTCGCGCGGCCCGAGCAACTGGCCGCCGACCGGCAGATGGCCGCGCGTCGCGAACGGTTGCGCGGCGATCTCGCCGACGCGATCGCGCGGCACCTGCGCGCACTCGACGCGGCGCACGCGGGGCTCGGCGTCGAAGTTGCGCGCGTCGACGTGCAGCCCGCGTTTCCCGGCGCGGCGGCCGACGCGTTCAACGCGGTGCTGACGTCGCTGCAGGTCGTCGAGCGCACCATCGCCGAAGCACGCACCGCAGCCGAACAGCGGCGCCAGGACGCGCAGCAGGATGCGGACCGGATCGTGCAGGACGCGCAGGCCCACGCGGCTGAACGCGTCGCGACCGCGCAGACCGACACGCTCGAAATCCGGCAACTCGCTAAAACGCTCCGCGAGAAGGGCGATCCGGGGCTGCTGGCACGGCTGTATCGCGATCGCGTGCAGCGCGTGCTGTCGAAAGCCGGGCGCGTGACGACGATCGATCCGCACGACACCTCGAACCTGATCCTGCCCGGAAACGCCCGATGAATTCGCTCGCCGAACCGGCCACGCAGCCGGACGCCGCTCCCGCACGTACGACGGCCTACGCGCTGTCCTCCGACGAACGCCGCACCATCACGGGGCAGATCGCGCTGGCGCTGCTCGCAGGCGGCCTGCTCGTGCTGTCGTTCGCGTGGCGCATGCTGTCGGGCGGCGGAGAAACGCTCGCGCAACTCCTCGCCGCGCTCGCATCGCTGATCGTAGCGGGGCCGGTGTTCGCGAGTGCGTGGCACAGCCTGCGTGTGCCGAGCCTGCACGGCGTGACCGATCGCCTGATCGCGCTCGCGATGCTGGCCGCGTGGGCGATCGGCGACATGACGACGGCCGCGCTGCTGCCGATCGTGATGACGTTCGGCCATGCGCTCGAAGAGCGCAGCGTGCTGGGCTCGCAGGAAGCCATCCGCGCGCTCGGCCGGCTGACGGCCGGCCGTGTGCGCCGCATCGGCGCCGACGGCAGTGTGGTCGAAGTCGCGTACGACGCGTTGCGCGCGGGCGACCGCATCGAAGTGGTGGCCGGCGCCCGCATTCCGGTCGACGGCATCGTGGTGGCGGGCACGTCGAGCGTCGACAACGGGCCGATCACCGGCGAATCCGTGCCGCACGACATCGATGCGGGCAGCGCCGTGTATGGCGGCGCACTGAATCTCGACGGCGTGCTCCGCATCGAAGTCACTCACACCGGCAAGGATTCGACGCTCGGCAAGATCATCGCGCTGATGCAGCATGCGGAGCAGGCGAAACCGCCCGTCACGCAGGTCCTCGAGCGGCACATGGGCGCGTATCTCGCGCTCGTCCTGCTGATCGCGGCGATCGTCTGGTTCACGTCCGCGAATGCATCGGCGATGCTCGCGGTCATCGTGGCGGCGTGCCCGTGCGCGCTGGTGCTCGCCGCGCCGTCCACGGCCATTGCCGGGATCGCGGTCGGCGCGCGGCACGGCATCCTGTTTCGCAATGCCGCGTTCCTCGACAAGATCGCCGAGGTCGATTCGCTCGTGATCGACAAGACGGGCACGCTCACCTGCGGGGAATTGCAGGTCCGGCAGGTGTGGCTACAGCCCGGTGTCGACGCCGCGCAGGCGCGTGCGCTGGCCGCGCGGCTCGGCGAAAGCAGCGCGCATCCGGCGAGCCGCGCGCTCGTCCGTGATGCCGCCGCGTCCGGCCTCACGGGCGCCGCTGTTGCGCCGTTCGAACGCACGCGGGAATTGCGCGGGCTCGGCGTCGTCGCCGACACGCCGGCCGGTACGGCGATACTCGGCCGGCCCGCACTGCTGGCCGACCATGCCGGTGACTTGCCCCCGGCCCCTGACGGTTTCGACGGGCCGCTCGTCGGACTCGTGCTCGGCGGGCGGCTGCTCGCATGGTTCGGTTTTGCCGACACGCTGCGGCCCGACGCGCGCGAAGCGCTCGCCGAGTTGCGGACGCTGGGCCTCGCGCGGCAGACGCTGCTGACGGGCGACCTCGAGCGCGTCGCCGGCAAAGTCGCGGCCGAGACGGGTATCGAGACGGTGGTCGCGCAGGCGCTGCCGCACGACAAGCTCGATTACGTGATGCGCGAGATCGGCGCGGGCCTGCATCCGCTCGTCGTCGGCGACGGGCTGAACGACGTGCTGGCGATCAAGGCCGGCTCGACGAGCATCGCGATGGGCGAGCGCGGCGTCGACATTGCGATCGCGTCGGCCGATATCGTGTTGCTGGGCGACGATCTGCGGCGGATTCCGACCTGCATCCGCCTCGGCCGGCAATGCCGGCGCACGGCGACGACCAATGCGGCGATCGGCCTCGCGTGGACGCTCGCGGTGATCGCGCTCGCCGCGACCGGCATGCTCGGCGCAGTGTGGGCCGCGATCCTGCACAACGTCGGCACGTTCATCGTGATCGCCAACGCGGGCCGTCTGCTGCGGATCGACGATTCCCCTGGCTCGGCGTCGCGCCAGCTACTCAGTCGGGTCTGAATATTTCGAAGAGCCGCGCGCAAGAAGGGTTTAAAGCGGAAAGTGGTTGATGCGATCCGCGCCCCTGTCACGCTGCCAATCATCTGTTCTGGTTGGGCGCGCTTACCTTAGGCAAGTTATCGAGCGCGCGTTTCAAAGCAGCGACACCGCTACGCAGGCTAGATAACACGGGAACGCGCACGCCCTCCAACTGCGGCACGAGCCGCGCCATTGAGACCTGCGCCAGTACGATCACGCCGACCTGTGCTGCAAGGGCCGAGATTGTGCTCTTTACAATTTCGTCATGGCGCGCACCGTCCCCGCTTAAGAGGGCCTCGAAGGCGCCTTCGGCAATCCGTTCGGTCACTTCGACGGCGCGCCGCAATTCTCCGGCCTTCTTTTTAACGAGGCGAACGGTGGGCTCCAGCGTAGTCGGCAGAGTCGCGATCACCCCAATATGAGAACCGATGGAGCAAGCCTCTTCTGCCATCGCCTCGTCGATTTTCACGATCGGAATGCTAATCAAGTTGCGCACCGAGTCAGCAGCTTCGCCGACGGACGAACAGGCGTTGAGGATGATGTCGACGCGCATCGCCTGCGCATTGGACATGTAGGAATGAATTCGACTTGCGACTTCCGGAGTCACATGGCCGGCGGCACGAACGTCATCGAGCAAGCTGTCATCGACGATGTTGATCACTCGCGCATTAGGAATCAGCTCGCTGATTTGCTCCTTGATCGGCTGGACCGATACTGGTCCTGTGTGAACCACGGCGATGGTTGTCATAGTCAGATTCGAGTCCTAAACGTCATTAATTAGAGGTCAGATCGCTCAGGTGTAGTCTAGAAATCGGCGACCTTACCCCAGGAGGAATTGGCGAATCGGCCAGGTCGATACGGTATAGGGTCAACGATCGGTTCAACACCGCTGGCAAGGTCCGCGATCAAGTGCCCCGCGCCGGGCGCGATGCCAAAGCCGTGGCCCGAAAAACCCGCTGCCAGGATTAATCCGGGCACACCCGGCAACTCGCCAATACCCGGCACGCCGTCGGGCGTGCTGTCGACGAAACCGGCCCACGCGTGCGTGATGTTGGCTTTGCGAAGCTCGGGCAGCAGTTCGACGGCGCGGCGGTGGGTTTCGGTGACCGTCGCCCGATCAGGCTTGGGATCCAGGATGCGTACGCGCTCCATGGGTGTCGGCGCATCGAGCCGCCACCGCTGCAGCGTTTCATGGCCACCCCGGACTCCCTCCAGGCCGCCCGGCAGGAGGCTGCGCCAGCGCTTGGCGAACATGGGCAGGAACTGCGGGGCAAATCGTAGGAACTGTGGCGTCACATCCACCCGCGCGCGACCACTGATGGCCAATGCATAGCGTCCGTCGTTGCGGCGGGTCACAGATACGCCAGAGGTGAACAAAGCGTCCGGCAAGCGATGTTCGACAGGGGACACGCTCAGGATGGACTGGCGGATCGACGCCTGAGGAAAACGGACGCCCAACTGGCGGCAGAACGCGGATGCCCATGCGCCACCTGCGAGCACGACTGTGTGCGTCTTGATGACGCCGGCTTCCGTCACGACGCCGCAGACCCGCCCGCCCTCCAGTTCAATGCCGCGCGCCGCGCAGTGTTGAATGACACTACCCCCGAGCTTCATGAGTGCGGTTGCCACGGCGGGCGCGGCTTTCGCTGGATCCGCCGTGCCGTCGCTGGGCGAGAAGACGCCGCCTTGCCAAGGACGGCCCGTCGCCTTTCCGCGCTCGGCGGCTTGGCGGCTATCGAGCATGTAGGTCGTCACTCCCGCCGTCTTTGCGAATTCGCCCCAACTGGCCCAACGAGCGAGCTCGGCGTCGTCATTGCTCAGATACAGCAGCCCGCAGCGATGAAAGCCCGTATCTTCGCCGGACTCGATGGCAAATCGCTCCCAGAGATCAAGGCTTTTGCTTGCCATCGGCAATTCGCGTGCGTCGCGATTCTGCTGCCGGCACCAGCCCCAATTGCGGCTCGATTGTTCGGCGCCGATCCTTCCCTTCTCGACGAGAGCAACAGACACGCCGCGCCGGGCTAAATAGTAGGCGGTAAACACGCCGATGATGCCGCCTCCGATCACGACCACATCGGCACCGGCCGGTAACGCCGGTGGGGATTGGATAACGTTCAACGGAGGGGACATGGCTGACCTCGATCGCTTGAAGTTCCGAACGCCGCCCTGCGGAAAGAGGTTGAAAGTGGTGCACCGTCGGCACGGTGCAGCACAAAAGCCGCGGTCATCTTTGCTCCTGCGCATTGCGCACATATCGACTGAAAGAAGGGAATGCAGTATTGAGCTGCTGGCCACGCGGGCCTCGAGGCATATGATCAATTAGGAATTCAATGTACTCGCCCATCGAAGTCGATCATGGAAGAGTCGTCTCGTTGAAAATCTAGTTAAACGGCTGAAGTCCAAGCCTCTCCACTACGCCTCCCTTTTCGATATTTAACCAGTGTAAAAAGTCTCGCGGTCACTGATTTGAGCAGTAAAAAAACACAATCCAGTTGTCCTGAAATCCCTAACAGCACATCCTGCGGGCGAATCTCGCGGACGACGGCTCTCGCCGGACTCGAAATCTGTATCCCGCCTGGCCGGAACAGCAACGTGCCGCCTCAGGCGACGTCGACGGGGCGCTCATCCATGCATTTCGGGTGGTGCGCTCGCTCTCCGCCGTGCATGCGGCACCACCTTATGCAAGCCTTCACGCGTAGTACCCGAGGATCGACTTGATCTCCAGAAACTCTTCCATCCCTTCGACGCCATACTCGCGACCGTTGCCCGATTGCTTGTAGCCGCCGAACGGTGCCTGCGGATCCCACGCCGGATAGTTTAAATGCACCTGTCCCGACGCGATCCGTGCGGCCACCGCGCGCACCGTGTCGAGGTCGGTGCCCTGCACGTGCGCGCCGAGTCCGTAGACCGTGTCGTTGGCGATCTCGACTGCTTCGTCGATGCTGTCGTACGCGAGCATCGCCAACACCGGGCCGAAGATTTCCTCGCGCGCGATCGCCATGTCGGAGCGCACCGCCGAGAAGATCGTCGGCTGCGCGAACCAGCCGCGCGAGAACCCCGCGGGCCGACCCGGGCCGCCGACCAGCAGCTTGGCGCTTTCGTCGATCCCCGTCGCGATCATCGTCTGCACGCGCTCGTACTGCGCGCGATTCGCGAGCGGACCGTGGGTCGTCGTCTCGACGAATGGGTCACCGACCACCATCGCGTCGACGGCCGCGACCGCGAGCTGTTCCGCCTGCGGCAGCAGCGCGCGCGGCACGATCAGCCGCGTCGGCGCACTGCACGATTGCCCCATGTTGCGGAACGCGGCGGCGACGCCGAGCGATACCGCGCGCGACAGATCCGCATCCGGCAACACCACGTTCGGCGACTTGCCGCCGAGTTCCTGCGCGACGCGCTTGACGGTCGGCGCGGCTGCCTGAGCGACCAGCACGCCGGCGCGCGTCGATCCCGTGATAGACACCATATCGATCTGCCGATGCGCGGCGAGCCGCTCGCCGACCTCCGGCCCCGTGCCACTGACAAGATTGAACACGCCGGGCGGCAGCCCGGCGGCCTCGACAACCTCGGCGAACAGCAGCGCACTGAGCGGCGACAGCTCGCTCGGCTTGAGCACGATCGTGCAGCCGGCCGCGAGCGCCGGGCCGACCTTCGCGGTGATCTGGTAGATCGGCCAGTTCCACGGCGTGATCAGCGCGCACACGCCGATCGGCTCGCGCACGATCGCGGTCGTGCCGCGCTGCACACGAAACGGATACGACGCGAGGTTGTCGCGGGCGACGCGTAGATGCTCCGCGGCGAAGGGCACATGCGCGTTGCGCGCATAGGTGATCGGCGCGCCCATCTCGGTAGTCAGCGCCTGCGCGAAAGTTTCCGCGCGTTCGCGCATCAGCGTGTGCAGGCGGTCGAGATAGCCGGCGCGCTCTTGCGGCGAAGTCGCCGACCAGCGTACGAACGCGGCGCGCGCGGCCTGCACCGCGCGCTCGACGTCGTGCGCGTCACCGAGCGGCAACTCGACCAACGTCTCGCCAGTCGACGGACACACGAGCGGCGCACGCAACGTGCTGGCAGGCTGCGTCCATTCGCCGTTGATGTAGATCTGCTCCAGATGCCCGGAGCTCTTTAGATGATCGAGCGGGGAAGTCATTGGGTTGCGTCCTTGAAGCGATACCAGGCGCCGACAATCGGCAGAAACCACGGTTTGCCGAAGTGGCCGGGAATCGCCGGCCACGAGAAATCCTTCCACGGGTTCAGGTCGGTGCCGCCATCCATGATGTCGGCCATGCGCGTGCCCATCAGCGTCGACATTTGCGTGCCGTGGCCGCTGTAGCCCATCGAGTAGTACACGCCGTCGCGCTGCCCGGCGCGCGGCAGCCGGTTCTTCGTCATATCGACCATGCCGCCCCAGCAATAGTCGATCCGCGTCTCCGCCAGTTCCGGGAACACGCTAGCCAGTTGCTCTCGCAGGATCTTTCCGCTTTTTTCGTCAACGCGCGGATTCGACACCGCGAACTGCGCGCGGCCGCCGAACAGCAGGCGATCGTCCGGCGTGGTACGGAAGAAGTTGACGAAGTTTTTCGTGTCGGTCGCCATCCGCCGGCGCGGCAGCAGCCGGTCGAGCTGTTCGACGGACAGCGGCTCGGTGACGATCAGGAATGCGCCGACCGGCACGATGCGCCGCCGGATCCAGCCGAACGGGCCGACCTGCGAGATGCCGCTCGCGAGCAATACCTGCTTGCAGCGGATCTCGCCGCGCGGCGTGCCGATCCGGTACAGGCCGTCCGGCTCGCGGCGCAGCGCGAGCACGGGGGTCTGTTCCAGAATATGCGCGCCGCGCGCCTCGGCGGCGCGCGCGAGTCCGCGCACATAGCGCCCCACGTGCATACCCGCGCTCTTGCCGAAGATCAGGCCGCCGTGATACCGGTCCGAGCCGATCTCGTCGCGCAGTTCCGCGCGTGTGACGATGCGCGTGTCGGGATCGATGTTCGCCGCCAGCAGCGCCTGGCTGCGCACCAGCTTGTCGAAATGCTCGGGTTTTGCAGCAAGTTTGAGCTTGCCGCTACGCGCGAAATCGCAGTCAATCGATTCTTCCCGCACGAGCCGCTCGACCGTGTCGACGCCGGCGTCGAACGCGCGATAGATGTCATTCGCGCGCTCGGTCCCGATCAGTTGCGACATCGTTGCATAGTCCTGCGCGAAGCCGTTGTTGCACATGCCGCCGTTGCGGCCAGAGGCCGCTTGGCCGACCGTTCCCGCTTCGCAGACGACCACGCTCGCACCCTTCTTCGCGAGCGCAAGCGCGGCGGCCGTGCCGGTGATGCCGCCGCCGACCACGACCACGTCGCACGAATCGAGCGGCAGTCCCGTCGACTTGCCGACGAACGGCTCCGAGGTATCCAGCCAGTAAGAGGTAAATTGCATCAGGTTTACCTTGCTTTCGATCGGTCGAGGCCGGCGCAGCTTTAAAGACCTACGACACCGGCCAGACCGGAGATATCGCGGATCTCGATGTTGTCATAGAGCGGATTGGCTGGCTCGTGCGCGCGATTGACGAACAGCTTGTTCGCGACGATTGACGCCGCGGTTCTCTTTTGCATCTTTAGTCATGCGCAGTCTCCTCGATAATGCAATGTATCGCACGGTCTGGCGCCACTCCCGCACCGACACAGGATCGATCAGAACATCGCCTGAGTGATCAGACCGTACCAACGCACATCGGCGTCTGGCAGTCCGCTGTGCTCATCAGCCGGTGCGTTGCGCACCATCTTGACGACGGAGTCAACACACGGCAGTCCCTGCGCGGCGAGCCAGTCATTGATGTCCGATTCGCCCGGACCGACCGGTACGTCGACGCGGATATATTCATTCTCGCGGCCCTTCAGCCAGCATGCGATCAGCGCCTTCGCGTTGAGATCTCCAGGCGAAGCGGATGCCACCACCGGCCCGATCACGTAACCGCGGCCAAACAGACGGAATACCGAGAAGCCGATAATCGAACCGTTCTGTTCGAGTACCGCGCAGGAGCCGACCCGAAACAACGCAGCCAGCATCGCCTGCCGCTCGAGACCGGTTGCCCGCGTAGCCAGCGCGGCCAGTTGCGCGAGGTCTTCGTGCTGCGCGTCGCGCAGGTGGATGCCGTGCGGCAGGGTGACCGGCACCGTCTCGGTGACACGGCCCTGGTGTTGTTTCAGCATCCCGCAGACGCTGAAACCGAGCTTCTCGTACAGCGGCTTTCCTTCAGGCGTCGCATGCAGGAACGTCACGCGCGAACCGACTTCTTCGATCAGCATCTCCATCAGCTTGCGTCCGATGCCGCGCCCCTGATGAGCATCGGACACGATCACGAGCCCGAGCGATGCGCGCTTTGTGCCGTGCTTCCAGCACAAGCCCGTGCCGATGACCGCTCCGTCCAGCTCGGCGACGAAACCAGTGCCGGCATCCAGCGCGAATTGCCAGTCTTCAAGACGATGCGGCCACGACACCGCTAGCGACATCTTCTGCGCTGTCGCGATGTCTGCTGATGTCATTGGCCGATAGATCGGAAACGCAGTTGAACCAATCGGATTGGATGTCGCAATCATGTTCACATTCATACGGTTACCTTACCGATGGTCGGCCCGGCGCTAGCCCGTTATCAGCCGTGCGAGGCAAGCGGTAACGCCACTGTCATACCGATTATCCTTGAACAAAAATAAATTTTTATTAATTGAAAACTAACACGTCATTAAATAAAATTTAATGCTCAGAGCTCACGTCTAGACCGATCATTGAGCATTTGTAACCCGGGAGCCTGACGAGCTAACGCCCTCCGCTCCCGACGACACCCATGCGGTCTTTTTGGCGTGTTTAATATCCATTGAACTTTTGATTAACGGCCATTTAATGATCGAACTAGACGACATGCGGCTGTTCCGAGCATTGGGCGGTTCGCGCTCGCTCGCAGCCGCCGCACGCCTTCTGAACCTGACGCCGCCCGCCGTGTCAGTCCGTCTGCAACGGCTGGAGGAACGCCTGGGTATGCATCTCGCGATCCGCGAAGCTCGTGGTGTGACGCTGACCGACGAGGGCCTGAAACTGCTTGACGAATCCATGGAGTTACTCGAGAGGGTCGAATCGATCGCGACTCGCATCGCCGAGCAGTCGGGAAGCGTCAGCGGCCACCTGCGAATCGTGGCGCCGTTCGGATTTGGTCGCGCACATGTCGCGCCGTTGGTGCGCAAACTCCATCTCGCCCATCCCAATCTTGGCGTATCCCTGGTATTGGCCGAAAGCCCTCTGTCTGCATCCTCGGGGGCCGACGTCGTAATATCGATCGGGGCAGCCAAATCCTCTTCCTGGGTCGGTCATTTCCTCGCGCCAAACGAACGCTTTTTGTGCGCGAGCCCCGAGTTCGCCAAACGGATCGACAGGATGGATCATCCGACGGACCTTCAACGCTACGCATATCTGACGCTTCGAGAAAACGATGAGGATGTGACCCGGCTTCGCTTCATGCCAGTCGGCGATACCCACAAGCCCGGCGCGAAAGGCATCACGGTCCGGCTGTCCGGTTTGCTGTCATCGAACGACGGCACCGTGGTCAGCGACTGGGCATCCGCGGGGCTCGGTATCATCGAGCGGTCTGAATGGAGTGCTGCGGGGCTGATCGCCGCTGGCAAGCTGATTCGCCTGCTTCCTGGCTGGCGGCTGGAGCCCGCCCCGATCCTCGCACTCCTGCCGTCACGAAACGCTGTGACGAATCGTCAGCGGCTCTTTCTCGAGGCAGCGAAACGTGCCTTCGATCCGGCACCCTGGCGCCAGCCAGCACGATTCAATCCGGTTTAACGAGGCAACAACGGCTCATGCGCGATCGGTCCTTTTATCCGCTTGTTCGATGATCGCTTCACGATGGACTCGGTGCGGGCGGCCAGCGTGTCGCTGAGGATAGAAGGCGCGGACGACGGATTCATTCTCGAAGGCGTGAGCCACATGCGCGAGATCAGCCGTGACCCGGAGGAACTCGTCGCCCAGACCGCCGGCCCACATCACCAGTATCCCGACGGCTTCATGGTATTTCTCGGCACGATGTTCTCCCCGATTAAAGACCGGCATGCTCCGGGCAGTGGCTTCACGCATCACCTCGGACACAAGGTGACTATTGCAACGCCGGAGCTCGGCGCACTGGTCAACACCGTGCAGTCGTCAACCGAAAATGACCAGGTCCTGGACGGCACGGCAACCGGATCGATTTGCACTCACCGCGCCAGAGGATGCGGCGAGTGCGCGGACGCACGCGCGCCCGGCGCCGCGGCCGCCTCATCTCCCGGCTCCGCGGACAGATCGCGCTTGAAAGTCTCTGCGAGGAAAAACGCGCACGCGAGGCTCAGCAATCCTGTCGCCGCGATATAGATCGAAATGGGCAGCGTCTGGCCAAACGTCGCGAACAGATAGGTGGCGATCAATGGCGTCGGTCCCGACGTGATGATGCCGGCGATCTGATACGGCAGCGAAGCACCTGTATAACGCACCCGGGTCCCGAACAGTTCCGCGAACCACGTCGATTGCACGCCGTACACCGACGCCTGGCTCAACGCGATGCCGCAGACGTACGCCACGAAAATCAAAGTCGGATTGCGTGTCTCGAGCAACGGGAAGAACGCGAATCCATAGATTGCCACGAATACCGCGCCGAGCATGAAGACGGTCCGGCGTCCAATCGCGTCCGACAGCTTGCCGAACAGCGGCAGCGTGAACAGCGCAACCCCGCAGCCCACAATGATGGCGTTCAGCAGCAGTCCGCGCGACAAGCCGAGCCGCGTCGTTCCGTACACCAGCACGAACACGTTGATCACGTTGAAGGTGATGTCGACCGCGAAGCGCGTGCCGATCGTCAGCACGAGGTCTTTCGGATGCCGGCGCAGCAATTCGATCAGCGGCGCTTTCACGACCTGCTTGCTCGCCTTGATCTGTTCGAATACCGGCGACTCCATGACGCGCAGGCGGATGAACAGGCCGATCGCGATCAGCGCGACGCTCAGCAGGAACGGCAGGCGCCATCCCCAAGAATAGAACGCCTCCGACGGCAGACTCGAGACGGCTTTGAACACGGCGGTCGAGAGCATCAATCCGAGCGGCACGCCCAATTGCGGGAACGCGCCGAAGAAACCACGTTTTCTGGCCGGTGCCGTTTCGACCACCATCAGCACCGCGCCGCCCCATTCGCCGCCGACGCCGAGCCCTTGCAGGAAGCGCATCGCGACCAGCAGCATCGGCGCCCAGACGCCAATCGAGGCGTAAGTCGGCAGCAGGCCGATCACGAAGGTGCCGACGCCCATGATCGTCAGCGTCGCGACGAGCGTCGCCTTACGTCCGATGCGATCGCCGAAGTGCCCGAAAAACACGGCGCCGAAGGGCCGGGCGAGATAGCCGATCGCAAAACTTCCGAACGCCGCGATGGTGCCGACCATCGGATCGAACGAGGGAAAGAACAGCTTGGCGAAGACCAGCGCCGAAGCGGTGGCATAGAGAAAAAAGTCGTACCACTCGATGGCGGTCCCGACCACCGAGGCGACCAGCACACGGTTGACGGCCGACCGGCTGATAACCGGCGCGTTGCCGGATGAAATGGGCGATGTTTTCACGTCTCCTCCCTTCTCTGGGAATCTATGTTTTGAACTGCTGCGTGTCGGCGGCGCGGGGCCGCCCGCACGTTACGATCAGTTCACTGTACTCACCAGTGCAGTTCCATCGGGAAATGGTCGAGCGTTTCGACGCCGCCCGAGGTCAACCGCACGATACGTTCCGTGCGCAGGCCGCCGACGTTCGGCACCGTGATCGTCGCCTTCAGCGTAAAGACCATGTTTTCCTGCAGCACGGTCCTGTTGCCCGGCCCGATCCACGGCGCTTCTTCTTCCGGGTCCATGCCGGTGCCGTGACCGGTGCCATGGCCGCGCGCTTCGCTCGAGTATTGCTCGTAGTTCGACTTCACCAGCGCCTGCTGGATCACCGCGTTCAACTCCATGGCCGCCATGCCGGGACGCGCGGCGGCGAGCCCCGCTTCGACCGCGCGCGCCGCTGCCGCGACGATCGCCATCTTCTCTGGATTCGCCGGACCGTAGGTAAAGCCGCGTCCGCCGTCGGCCACGTACCCACGATAACGCGCACCGATGTCGGTCATGATGAGGTCGCCCGGTTGCAGGATGCGGTCGGTGGGGCGCGCCAGGTTATACGCCGAGCGCGGACCGGATTGCACCATCGAATCGAACGCGGTCCGGTCCGCGCCTCCCGCGAGCATCGCGCGGTCGGCGATTAAAGCGAGTTCGCGCTCGGTGTAGGGACGGCCGTCGGCGAGCGCGTCGCGAATCGCGGCCATCGCCGAATCGGTCAAGGCCGCGGCTTTGCGCATCAGCGCGACCTCGGGCTCGCTCTTGATCGCCTTGATTTCGGCCAGCACCATCGTCGCTTCGAGCTTCAGTTCGCCGAGACCGGCGTTCAGGCGCTGCAACAGGTCCGCGGGGATATAGGCGGCGCCAGCGAGGCCGACCGTGCCGCTGCGGTGCCGCGCAGAAAAGGCCTGCACCTGTTGCGTGACTTCACGCAGACTGCGCACCTCGAAGGCGGTCACGCTCGTCGCGTAATCGAAGCATTGATCCGACACGAACAGCACGGGGTCGCCGTCCACCGGCAGCAGCAGGATCGCATTGGCAATATCCGATACGCCGTCGAGCGGGCGGAACTCGGTGAAGTAGCCGATGTTCGCGCCACGCCAGCAATCGCCGAATGCAAGCAGGCCGACCAGGCCCGCCTTGTCGAGCGCGCTGCGGACCTTGGCGACGCGGCCGAGGAATTCGTCGGTGGTGATGCCTTCCGGCGGGATGTCTGCAGTACGAGTGTTCATTACCTCTTCGCCTCCTGTGCGGCTGCCTGCGCGGATGCTGGATGCAGCCGGTCTCGATGCCCATGATGGGAAACCGCCCGCCTTGAAATGCAGGGCGACTGCTGCATAGTAGGATTGTTCGATATGCTTTTATAATGAAAAATAACGCAAGATCTATATCAATACGGAATACGTGGAGGCGACATCGTGAGCTCGGCACTTCATCCGGACGACGGCGCGGGGGCCATCGCGCCGGGCCGCTTCGACCCCACGCGCCTGAAGACGCGCCAATTGGCCCTGATCGTTCAGCTCGACACCCATCGCTCGGTATTGCGCGCGGCGGACGCCGCGCACATGACCCAACCCGGGGCGACCAAGTTGCTGCGGGAACTGGAAGAGACGATGGGTGTGCCATTGTTCGAACGCCATCCGCGCGGTGTCGAGCCCACCTGGTACGGCGAGGTGCTGATCCGCCATGCCCGCAGCGTGCTGGCCGAGTTGCGGCACGCGTACGACGAAGTGTCCGCGCTCAAAGCCGGCCTGACCGGGCAGGCGATGATCGGCACCGAGGTCACGGCGGCCACCAACGTCGTTCCGCAAGCGGTGGCACTGCTCAAGAAGCGCTTTCCGCAGATTCGCGTCAGCATCGAGATGGAGTTCAGCGAGGTGCTGGTACAGCGTCTGCAGGAAGGCAAACTGGATATGATCGTCGCGCGAATCCGCAATCCGGACGATCTGGCGGAACTGCACTACGCCCCGCTCGCAGAAGCTCAGCACGCGCTGTTCGCGCGCGTTGGCCATCCGCTCGCCAGGCGTAAGGCTCTCAGTTGGAACGAACTGGCGCCGCAAACGTGGATCCTGCCGCCGAAGGGCAACGTGATGCGTAATCAGTTCACACAACTTTTTCTCGAACGGCGGCTCGCGTTGCCAACGGATGTGGTCGAGAGCTCATCGCTGCCTGTCATCACGAGTCTGCTGCAGATCAGCGATATGATCGCGCCGCTTGCGCGCGAGCCGGTGCGGCCGTATTGCATTGCCGGCGCGCTCGAACCGTTGCCGTTCGAGCTCGATCTGAAGCTCGGGCCGGCGGGCATCGTCACACGGCGCGGGGACAGGCTCTCACCGGGTGCGCGGGCGATGCTGCAAGCGCTGCGCGAGGCTGCCGGATTCGATACCGGAGCCCCCGGCGCCGACAACGACTGACTAACCTCGACGGGACTCAGCGCAGGCCGTCCACGGCGAAGGTGCGCGTGGCGGTGGATTTCCTGCGCCAGCAGTTGAGCGATGGACCGCTCGCCTTACGGCGCCTGTGGTGAAATCGGTTCCGCTTACAAGGCGTCACAGCCCACCGCGTTGCCCGCCATCTCCCGGACCGCCTTGGCGCCTTCGACCCGCAGCAGTTCCGGCAACGACACGCCGTTTTTCGCGGCCGTCAATTCGGCCAGTATCGACAGGGCGATCTCCGGCGGCGTCCGGCTGCCGATGTAGATGCCCACCGGTCCGTGCAGGCGCGCGACTTCTTCATCGGTGAGATCGAACTCCTTCAAACGCTTGCGCCGCGCCGCGTTATTGCGACGCGAACCGAGCGCACCCACGTAGAACGCAGGCGTTTTCAGCGCTTCCATCAGCGCGAGATCGTCGAGCTTCGGATCGTGCGTCAGCGCGATCACCGCAGAGCGTTCGTCGAGCTTCATGTCCATCACGGTGTCGTCGGGCATGGCGCGAACGAGGGTCGTGCCGGGCACGTTCCACTCGTTCGTATATTCCTCGCGCGGATCGCATACCGTCACCTGATAATCGAGCCCCACCGCGATGCTGCACAGATAGCGCGACAACTGTCCCGCGCCGATCACCAGCATCCGGTAACGGGGCCCATGGATGCTCAGCAGCGTCGTCCCGTCGAACAGAAGGCCGTCCGTCGCCTGCGCGGGTTCGAGGCGCGCAGCCCCCGTCGCCATGTCGAGCGTGCGCGCGACGAGCCTGCCTGCCTCCACCGCTGCACACAGCCCGGCGATACCGCTCGCGAGCGTCAACGGCTCCAGCACGAGCTGAATGGTGCCGCCGCAAGGCAGGCCGAAGCGATGCGCCTCCTGCGCGCTGATGCCGTACTTCAGCACCTGCGGACTTTCCTGTTCGATGCCTCCCTGCCGCACGCGATCGATCAGATCGTCTTCGATGCATCCGCCCGACACCGACCCGACCACCTGCCCATCGGCGCGCACCGCGAGCATCGCGCCCACGGGACGCGGCGACGATCCCCATGTCTTCACCACCGTCACCAGTAGCACGGGATGCCCGTCTGCCAGCCATCGCGCGCTGCTTTTCAGGACTTCGAGATCCACGCTATCCATTGACTCGCCTCCCTGCCGTTCACCGCAACGGCGCGATACCTTCCGCCACGCCGGCCGGCATGCAGATGTGCTTCAACTCGGTGAAGTCCGCCAGCGCATCATAGCCGTGCAGCCGACCCAGTCCGCTTTGGCGATACCCGCCCGTTTCGGCTTCGGCGAAAAGCTTGTTGTGGTCGTTGATCCACACCGTGCCGTTGCGCAGCGCACGCGCGACGCGCAATGCGCGCGCCCCGTCGTGCGTCCATACGCTCGCCGAGAGACCGAAGACCGTGTCGTTGGCTTTCTCGATCGCTTCCATTTCGTCCTCAAAGACCTCCAGCGTGACGAACGGGCCAAATATCTCGTCCTGGCAAAAGAACGCCTTCGGATCGCCATGCTCGACGAGCGTCGGCGACAGAAACGCGTACCCCGAGCAAGTGCCTCGCAGCAGCACACGCTCGGCCGTTCCGCACGCGCGCTCGATCGTCCGTGCCACCGCATCGCGCGTCGTGCCGTCGATGAGCGCGCCGATATCCGTCGCCGGATCGATGCCCGGTCCGACCCTCAGCGACGCAAGCGCCGACGCGAGGTGCTCGCGCATTTGCGCAGCGCGCGACGCATGAACCAGCACCCGGCGCGCCGCCGTGCATTGCTGCCCGGAGATGATCGTCGCGGCGCGCGCGAGGCGCGGCGCGATCGCCGCGACATCGGCATCGTCGAAGACGACGCAGCATGACTTGCCGCCAAGTTCGAGCGACAGCTTCTTCATGCTGTCGGCAGCGGCCGCCATGATCTTCTTGCCCGTCGCCGTCGATCCCGTGAAGCTCACCACGTCGACGCCGTGCGAATCGACGAGCCGCTGGCTGGCCGCGTATCCGCGTTCGTTGACGAGGTTCACCGCGCCTTCAGGCAACGGCGTGTGTTCGAAGCAGCGCAACATCGCGGCCGTGAGCAGCGACGTTTGCGCCGCCGGTTTGACGATCGCCGTGCAGCCGGCCGCGAGAGCGGGCGCGAGCGAGCGCACGAGCAGCACGGCGGGCGCATTCCAAGGCACGATGATCGCCGCGACGCCGGCCGCTTCGCGCAGCATCGTCGATATCGTGCCCGGTTCCGGTTCGAGCACGTGCCCGGCAATATGGCGCGCGAGCCCCGCGTAATAGCGCACCTCCGATATCGCGCCGGCAATCTCGCCGCGCGATTGCGCGATCGCCTTGCCGTTTTCGCGCGTGAGCAGCGTCGCGAGCATGTCGCGTTCGGCTTCGAGCGCCGAAGCCCAGCCGAGCAGCACGTCCTGGCGCAAGCGCGCGTCCTGCGCCCATGTCGTGCGATCGAACGCGTGGCGAGCGGCGGCGATGGCGGCATCGGCTTCGCTCGATCCGCCGTCGGCGAACCGGCCGATGGCCTCGCCCGTCGCGGGATCGATGCTGTCGATGTTGGGCGTGCCGGTCCATTCGCCGGCAATCCAGTGTCGTGCGTTCATGAAGATCGTTCCTTGATGGTGTGTGAGGGCTCATCGCCCGACAGGCTCGACACGCGGTGCAACTCGTCGCCGATGATCCCGATCAGTGCTTCCGCCGCCGCGCTCAACGGGCGGCGCGGATGATTCACGCAGACGATGTGCCGCACGATGCGAGGCGCCAGAATCGGGTACGCGCGCAATGTGCCGTGCCGCGCGGCGCGCTCGACGACGATGCGCGGCAAAATCGTCGCAAAGCGCGTGTGCTCGACGAGCTTGAGAATCGTCGAAAGCACGTCGATCTCGAAGCGCGGCGCGAGCAGCACGTCCTCGTGTTGCGCGGCGCTGTCGAGCACGCCGCGCAGGCCGTGACGTTTGGTGGGCAGCACGAGTTCCAGTTCGGGCAATTGCGCGAGTTCGATTGCATGCGGCAAGTCGGGGCCATGCGCGGCGCTGGTGGCTAGCACCATCTCTTCGTCTAGCAGCGGGCGCGAGTCGAGCGACAAGCGCGCGCGCGGCTTGTTGATGAGGGCGGCATCGAGCTGCCCGCCCGCCACCCAGTCGATGAAGGTCGCGCTGTAGCCATCGGCGACGGTAACTTCGACATCGGGGTAACGCGCGTGAAAGCGCGACAGCGAATCCGCGAGCACGCTTTCCGTCACCGATGCGATCAGCCCGATGCCGACATGCCCCGTCACCACTTCATCGCGCTGCACGAGTTGCTGCCGTGCGTGGGCAAGGTCACGCACGATCGGTAAAAACAGGCGGTACATCAGCCGTCCCGCGGCGGTCGGCGCCATGCCGTGCGCGCCGCGCTCGAACAGCTGTTGATGCAGTTCGTCCTCGAGCTTGGCGATCTGCATGCTCAGGGCCGGTTGCACGATGTTCAGCCGCTTCGCGGCACGGGTGACCGAGCCGTCCTCGAACAGTGCGATGAAGTACTGGATTTGCTTGAGATCCATGTTCCCTCAGAGCATCAGCGATGCTAATGGGGCGCGGTGACATTATCACCCTGCGTTCATCGACGGTGCAGGGCCCCTTTTGGTAGTGCGCCCTTCAGTACGGGCGTGCGTGAGCGGTCTATTGATACGTAACTGTAAGACCCCTGTCATCCGGGCTAACACCGATATAACGACGAATGATTCGTCGCATCAGTAAACAGTATTAGATGTTATGACGCGATCTCGCTACGCTTCATCCCAATGCGCTTGCTACGGTAGCGCGCAAAGATGGAGACGCTGATGAACACACGCGATGCCGCAACGCACGGCAATCCCTCATTCACCTGGGCACGAGATCACGCCGACACCGGCTCGCTGTCGCTGCGCGACTGGCTCGCGCATCTCGCGAAAACCGGCCGGGTCGCGACGATCGACAAGCCCGTCGCGCTCGAGCACGAACTCGCCGCCATTGCAAAGCGCCTCGACGGCGAACAAGCTGCGTTTTTCACGCAGCCGCGCGGACATGGGATTCCCGTCGTGAGCGGCTTCATGTCGAAGCGCGCGTGGATCGCCGAAGCGATGGGCGTCGATGAATCGGCGTTGCTCGCGCATTTTTCCGCTGCGGCCGCGGCGCCGCTCGCATCGAAACTAATTCAACGTGACGACGCGCCCTGTCAGCAGGTGGTGCATACGAGCGGCATCGATCTCCACGCGCTGCTGCCCATTCCCACGCACAGCGAACACGACAACGGCCCGTACATCACCGCCGGTCTCGTGATCGCGCGCAATCCGCGCACCGGCGTGCAGAACGTCTCGATCAACCGCATTCAGGTACACGGCCCCGATCGCATGGCGATCCTGCTGCTGCCGCGTCATCTCTACGCGTTCCATCGCGACGCGGAAGCCGCGGGCGACGCGCTCGACGTCGCCATCGCGATCGGCGTCGATCCCCTGACGATGCTCGCGTCGCAAGCGATCACGCCGATCGATCACGACGAACTCGAAATCGCGGGCGCGCTGCACGGTGCGCCGCTGCCTGTCGCGCGGTGCGTGACGAACGGCGTGCACGTGCCGGCGTTCGCGGAGATCGTCATCGAAGGGCGCATTCTGCCGAACGTGCGCGAGCCGGAAGGTCCGTTCGGCGAATTTCCGAAGTACTACAGCGCGAAGGAAGCACGCGAAGTCATCGAAGTGACGGCCGTCACGCATCGGCGCGCTCCGATCTTTCATACGATCGTGCCCGCCGAAATGGAGCATCTGCTGCTCGGCGCGATTCCGCGCGAAGCCACGTTGCTCGCGCATCTTCAGCGCAGTCATCCCGCCGTGAAAGACGTGCATCTGTCGGTGGGCGGCGTGTGCCGCTATCACCTGTGGGTGCAATTCGACAAGAAGCGCGAAGGCGAAGCGAAGAACGTCATCCTGTGCGCGTTCGGCGCGCATTACGACATCAAGCAGGTCGTCGTCGTCGATACCGATGTGAACGTGCACGATCCCGCCGAAATCGAATGGGCCATCGCGACGCGCTTCCAGGCAGACCGCGATCTCGTCGTGATAGCAGGCGCGCAAGGCTCGCCGCTCGATCCGTCGACGACGCTCGGTCAGCCCGACGATGCGCCGTCGCATCTGCAAGGCGTCAGCGCGAAGATGGGCCTCGATGCGACACGCCCCGTCGTCTACCCCGCGCATGTGTTCACCCGCGTGCGCATACCGGGGCAGGACACGGTCGACCTGCAAGCACTCGTCGCCGCCGACAACAGCGCGTTCGACGCCTATCTGTCACGCGATCATGGCTGAACGAAAGAAACGCATCGTCGTCGGCATTTCGGGCGCAAGCGGCGCGGTGATCGGCGTGCGCTTACTCGCCGCGTTGCGCCGGCTCGGCACGCACGAGACGCATCTGATCGTGTCGTCGTCGGGCGCGGTGACGGCCGCCCAGGAACTCGGCCTCGCGCGCGGGGACCTCGAAGCCGCTGCCGACGTCGTGCACAACGTGCGTGATATCGGCGCGGCCGTTGCAAGCGGTTCGTTTCTGACCGAAGGCATGGTGATCGCGCCATGCTCGATGAAAACGCTCGCGGGCGTCGCGAACGGCTTCGCGGACAACCTGCTGACGCGCGCCGCCGATGTGATGCTCAAGGAGCGCCGCCGCCTCGTGCTGGTCGCGCGCGAAACCCCGCTCAATCTCGCGCATCTGCGCAACATGACGCTCGCCACGCAAATGGGCGCGATCGTGATGCCGCCGGTGCCCGCGTTCTACGCGCATCCGCAGACTATCGACGACGTGGTCGACCACACTGTCGGGCGCATTCTCGATCTGTTCGAGATCGAGCACGACGAGATTGCGCGCCGCTGGAGCGGTCTAGCCGATGAATTCGGCGGCCGCGCCGCACGTGAGGAGTAAGGTCATGAATCAGCGCGAAACCGCATTCGCCGACATGGACGCGCGCGGCGCCGGCAACGAGGTACGCGACGCGAGCGCACCGCAGCGTCACATCGGACGCTCGATAGAGCGCCTCGAAGACCCGGCGATCCTGACGGGCCGTGGCCGCTATGGCGACGACATCGCTGTCAAGCCGGGCACGCTGCACGCCGCGATTCTGCGTTCGCCGCACGCGCACGCGGACATCCTGTCGATCGATACGCAAGCCGCGTCGAAACTCGCGGGCGTGCGTGCCGTGCTCACGCGCGACGATTTGCGTCCGTGGTCGCGACCGTTCGTCGTCGGCGTGAAATCGCCGATGGAACAGTGGGCGCTCGCGATGGACCGTGTGCGCTACGTCGGCGAGCCGGTCGCGGTCGTGATGGCCGAATCGCGTGCGCTCGCGGAAGACGCGCTCGATCTCATCAAGGTCGACTACGCGATGCTCGATCCCGTGACCTCGATCGAACAGGCCGCGAAGGACGACGCGCCGGTGCTGCACGAACGCGTCGGCAGCAACGTCATCAGCGACCGGCATTTCCGCTACGGCGAGCCCGAAGCGGCCTTCGAGCACGCGCCGCATCGCGTGAAGCTGGTCGCGCATTATCCGCGCAACACCTGCGCGCCGATCGAGTGCGGCGTGGTCATCGCCGAGTATCTTTCGGGCGAAGAAGGCTACGACGTCACGTCCAATTTCATGGGGCCGTTCTCGCTGCACGCCGTCATGGCGATGGCGTTAAACGTGCCTGCCAATCGGCTGCGTCATAAGGCCCCGCGCGATTCCGGCGGCAGCTTCGGCGTGAAGCAGGCGGTGTTTCCGTATGTCGTGCTGATGTGCCTCGCGTCGCGCAAGGCCGGCGCGCCGGTGAAGTGGGTCGAGGATCGGCTCGAACACTTGAGCGCGGCGACATCGGCGACGGCGCGTGTTTCAACCATAGAAGCGGCGGTCGAAGCCGATGGCCGGATCGTCGCGCTGTCTTACGATCAGTTGGAAGACGTCGGCGGCTACGTGCGCGCGCCCGAGCCGGCGACGTTCTACCGGATGCATGGCTGCCTGACGGGCGCATACGCGATCCCGAATCTGCTCGTGCGCAACCGCGTCGTGCTGACGAACAAGACGCCGACGGGGCTCGTGCGCGGCTTCGGCGGCCCGCAGGTGTACTTCGCGCTGGAGCGGCTGATCCAGCGTATCGCGATCGAACTGAAGCTCGATGTGCTCGACGTGTATCGCCGCAACTTCGTTCCCGCCGATGCGTTCCCGTATCGCGCAGCGGCGGGCGCCCTGCTCGATTCGGGCAACTATCAGGAAGCGCTGCGCCGTTCACTCGACGAAGGCGGATACCGGGAACTCGTTGCGCGCCGCGACGCCGCGCGCAACGAAGGGCGGCTGTATGGCATCGGCTTCGCGGCGATCGTCGAGCCGTCGGTATCGAACATGGGCTACATCACGACCGTGATGCCAGCCGACGCACGCAAAAAAGCCGGGCCGAAGAACGGCGCGATCGCGAGCGCGACCGTCAGCGTCGATCTGCTCGGCGGCGTGGTCGTCACGATCGCATCGACGCCCGCGGGCCAGGGCCACATGACCGTGTGCGCGCAAGTCGTCGCCGATGTGCTCGGGCTCGATCCGAAGGACATCGTCGTCAACGTCGAATTCGATACGCACAAGGACGCCTGGTCCGTCGCCGCAGGCAATTATTCGAGCCGCTTCGCGGGCGCGGTGGCGGGCACGGTGCATCTCGCCGCGACGCGCGTGCGCGACAAACTCGCCCGCGTGCTCGCGAAGCAGTTCAACTGCGCGCCCGGCGACGTGCGCTTCGAAGGCGCGCGCGTCTTTCCGCACGACGCCGAAGACCGCGCGCTGCCGTTCGCGCGTGCCGCGAGCAATGCGCCGCACTGGGCGCCCGCGCTCCTGCCCGAAGGCGAAGAGCCGGGCCTGCGCGAAACCGTGTTCTGGTCGCCGCCGCACATGGATGCGCCCGACGAACAGGACCGCATCAATACCTCGGCGGCATACGGCTTCGCGTTCGACATGTGCGGGGTCGAAGTGGATCGCGCGACGGGACGCGTGCGCATCGACCGGTATGTGACCGTGCACGACGCCGGCACCCTCCTCAATCCCGCACTCGCCGATGGCCAGATTCGCGGCGCGTTCGCGCAAGGCCTCGGCGCGGCGCTGATGGAAGAGTTCCGCTACGGCGCGGACGGCAGCTTCCAGTCCGGCACGCTCGCCGACTATCTGATGCCGACCACTTGCGAAGTGCCCGATCCGCTGATCGTGCATCTGGAGACGCCTTCGCCTTTCACGCCGCTTGGCGCGAAGGGTCTCGGCGAAGGCAACAACATGAGCACGCCGCCGTGCATTGCGAATGCGGTGGCGGACGCGCTCGGCGTCGAAGAGATTCGCCTGCCGCTCACGCCGCCCAGAGTGATGGCGATGATCGGCATGGACGATCCCGAACCGTCGCGGCCGGAATATCGCGAAGCGCCCGCCGCGAAGCCGGCGACGCCAGGCGGCGGTCGCGCACTGACGGCGCAGGGCGCGGTCGACCTGCCCGCGACACCCGAAGCCGTGTTCGCCGTGCTGCTCGATCCGAAGGCACTCGCTAACGTCATTCCCGGCTGTCACGCGCTCGAAGAGACGGCGCCGAACCAGTATCGCGCTGACGTGACCGTCGGCGTCGGCATGATCAAGGCGCGTTTCGAGGCGCGTATCGGCTTGTCGGAGATCGATGCGCCGCGCCGCCTGCGACTCGCCGGCGCGGGCATCTCGCCGCTCGGCAGCGCGCGCGGCAGCGGTCTCGTCGAACTGACGCCGCAAGGCAGCGGCACGCGGCTCACGTACGACTACGAAGCACAGGTGTCAGGCAAGGTTGCGGCGGTCGGCGGCAGGATGCTCGAAGGCGCGGCGAAGGTCGTGCTCAAGCAGTTGTTCGAATCGCTCGGACGGCAGGCGGAGGGCAAGCCCGTGCAAGCGCACGGATCGTGGATCGCAAAACTCCTTGCACGTTTCAGGAGACACGCATGAAGCCCGCACCCTTCGATTACCTGCGCGCGATGACGGCGCAAGACGCGCTCGACGCGCTCGCGCAATACGGCGAAGACGCCCGCGTACTGGCGGGCGGCCAGTCGCTGATGGCCGTGCTCAATATGCGGCTCGCGCAGCCGAAGGTGCTCGTCGATATCTCGCGCACCGCCGAACTCGATGCCGTGCGCGTGGACAAGCAGGCGCGGCGTCTCGTGGTGAACGCCGCGGCGACGCAAGGCAGCGTCGAATGGCGCAGCACGCTCACCGACGAAGCGCCGCTGCTCGCGATGGCCTTCCCGCATATCTCGCACTTTCAGATTCGCAATCGCGGAACCGTATGCGGATCGATCGCGCATGCGGACCCGAGCGCGGAGTTGCCGCTCGTGCTTGCGGCGCTCGGCGGCGACGTGATGCTGCGCTCGCGAAAAAGGCGCCGCACGCTCGCGGCGCAGGACTTCTTTCAGGGAATGCTGATGACCGCGCGCGAGCCTGACGAACTCGTCGAAGCGGTGCGCTTCCCGCTGTGCAAGGAAGGCGAGCGCTACGCGTTCGCCGAATTTTCCGCGCGGCACGGCGATTTCGCGATCGTCGCGTGCGCGGCCGTGGTCACCGACGAGTCGATCCGCATTGCTGTGGGCGGCGTCGCGGACCGGCCGGTGACCGAGCAATGGCCGCGTCTGCGGGGCGACGACCTGCGCGGCGCACTGAACGATTTGAGCTGGAAACTGAACGCGCAGGACGATGCGCAGATCAGCGCGGCGTATCGCCGGAATCTGGTCCGGCAACTCGGATGGCGCGTGATCGAGGAGGCAAAGTGAGCAAGATGTCGGACACCATCATGCGGCACGGCGAAGTGCGGCGCATCGCGCTGACGCTGAACGGCCGCGAACGAAGCGGCTATTGCGAGCCGCGCGAACTGCTGTCGGACTTCATCCGGCACGAACTGGGCGCGACGGGCACGCACGTCGGCTGCGAACACGGCGTGTGCGGCGCATGTACCGTGCAGGTCGATGGCGTCGCGGCGCGCTCGTGCCTGATGCTCGCGGTGCAGGCCGACGGTCGGCGTATCGATACCGTCGAAGGCCTTGCGCCCGATCAGACGCTCGGCGACCTGCAGCAGGCGTTCCAGCGGCATCACGCGCTGCAATGCGGCTTTTGCACGGCGGGCATTCTGATGTCGTGCGCGGATTATCTGCGGCGCGTGCCCGATCCTTCCGAAGAGCAAGTGCGCGAGATGCTCTCGGGTCATATCTGCCGCTGTACGGGCTACACGCCCATCGTGGCCGCCGTGCTCGACGTGGCGGCGCGCCGCCGGGCCGAGGCAAGCGCGAAGGAGGCCGAACATGCTTGATCTCGGACGCACGTTCCTGCAAAGCGTCGAGCGCAGTCCGAACGCGCTCGCGCTCGTCGATGGCGATGTGCAACTGACGTACGCGCAGTGGCATCGCATGATCCTGAATGTCGCCGATGGCCTGCGCGAGCTCGGCCTGGAACACGGCGACCGGCTGCTCGTCGTGCTGCAAAACCGCTGGGAAATGGCGACGCTGCATTGGGCCGGACAGTTTGCGGGCATCGTGATCGTGCCGCTCAACTGGCGCGCGAAGCCGGAAGAAGTCGACTACTGCGTGACCGACGCGGGGGCGAAGGCGATCGTCTACGAACCCGTCAGCGCCGATTCCGTCGCGCAGAGCGCCGCCGCGCAAAAAGTGCCGCGCGTCGGACTCGACGATGCGCCCGGCCGCACCACCACCTTCGATGCGCTCATCGTCGAACGAACGCGCAGTGAAGAGGCGACCGACGCGACGCACGCCACCGCCGACGACATCTCGTTGATCCTCTATACGTCCGGCACGACGGGCAAAGGCAAGGGCGTGCCGCGCCGGCATCGGCATGAACGCGCAGGCGCGCTCGCGCACGTCGCCCAGAACCTGTACAGGCGCGGCGAACGCACGCTCGGCGTGATGCCGCTCTATCACACGATGGGCGTGCGCTCGCTGCTCGCGATGGCGCTCGTCGATGGCCTGTTCGTCTGCGTGCGGCGCTGGAACGCGAAGCTCGCGCTCGAATGCATCTCGAAGCACGCGCTCACCTGCCTCTATCTCGTGCCGACGCTCTATCACGATCTGCTCGCCGACAGCGCGTTCGCGAGCACGGACACGTCGTCGGTCAGAAAGCTCGGCTTCGCCGGCGCACCGATGAACGACGGCCTGCTCAAGCGCCTTTCGGCCGCGTTCGAGCCGGAGCTCTTCGTCAATCACTACGGCTCGTCCGAGGTCTACACGTTCAGCATCGATCAGGACGCGACGAAGAAACCGGGCAGCGCGGGCCGCGCGGGCATCAATACTCGGCTGCGCGTCGTGAAGCTCGATGCGCTCTCGCCCAACGAGATCGCCGAAGTCGGCGAAGAAGGACAGATCATCGTGGACCTGCTCGGCGACGAAGCCTTCGAAGGCTACTGGAATCGTCCGGACGCGAATGCGAAGTGCCTGCGCGAGGGCTGGTACTTCACCGGGGACACGGGCTATCTCGACCGCGACGGCGATCTGTACGTGACGGGCCGCGTCGACGACATGATCATCAGCGGCGGAGAAAACATCTCACCGGTGGACATCGAATCGGTGCTGTCGCTGCATCCCGCCGTCGATGAAGTCGCGGTCGCGGGCGTCAAGGACGAGCGCTGGGGCCAGCGCGTGGTTGCATTCATCAAGCGCCGCGAGTACATCGATGCCGACTCGCTCGATGCATGGTGCCGTCAGTCGGACCTCGTCAACTTCAAGCGTCCGCGCGATTACGTGTTCGTCGACGACATCCCGAAGTCGCCGGTCGGCAAGATCCTGCGCCGCAAGCTGCAAGCGGGCGAGTACACGCCCGATTCGAACGCCCTGCCCGCGCAACCTACAGCAACCACCAAGGAGTAACCCACAATGAGTGATCTCAACCATCGCGGCCAGACCCTGCTGCAAGACCTCGACGGCTTCTCGGTCGAAATCGACGCGCAGCGCGAGCGCGCCGACATCATCCTGCATCGGCCGCCGTTCAACGTCATTTCGATGCACGCACGCGATCAGTTGCGCGCCGTGTTCGAAGCCCTCGACGAGGACGACCGCGTGCGCGTGATCGTCGTGCGCGCGAAGGGCGAGCATTTTTCGAGCGGCGGCGACATCAAGGGCTTTCTGGAAGCATCGCCGGAACACGTGTCGAAGCTCGCGTGGAATATCGCGGCGCCCGCGCGCTGCTCGAAGCCGGTGATTGCGGCCAATCGCGGCTTCTGCTTCGGCGTGGGCTTCGAGTTGTCGCTGGCGTGCGATTTCCGGATCGTCACCGATACGACCTTCTATGCGCTGCCGGAGCAGAAGCTGGGCCAGATTCCCGGCTCGGGCGGTTCGGCGCGTTTGCAGTCGATGGTCGGCATCGGCCGCACGAAGGACATCGTGATGCGCTCGCGCCGCATTCCTGGCGAGCAGGCGTACGAGTGGGGCATCGCGGTCGAATTCGTCGCGGACGCCGAACTCGAAGCGGCGACGGACGCGCTCGTCGACGAACTGCGCGCATTCTCGCCGCTCGCGCAACGTACCGCGAAGAAGCTCTTGAACGATTCGGAAGACGCGCCCTTGTCGATCGCGATCGAACTCGAAGGCCATTGCTATAGCCGTCTGCGCTCGTCGGACGATTTCCGCGAAGGCGTCGAAGCGTTTCATGGCAAGCGCAAGCCGGTGTTTCGCGGCAGCTGATACCTGACACGCCGCACGGCGGACGAGACAAGAGACAAGAGGAGACAACGCGATGAATCGCTTCGACTACGTGATCGTAGGCGGCGGCTCGGCCGGATGCGTGCTCGCGCATCGACTGTCGGCGGAGCCGTCGGTGCGCGTCGCGCTGATCGAGGCGGGCGCCGACACGCCGCCGGGCGCGGTGCCCGCGGCGATTCTCGACAGCTATCCGATGCCCGTCTTCTGCGGCGACGCGTACATCTGGCCCGATCTGAAAGCGAAGGCCACGCAGCACGCCGCGCCGCGCGTCTATGAGCAGGGCCGCGTGATGGGCGGCGGCTCGAGCATCAACGTGCAATCGGCCAATCGCGGCCTGCCGCGCGACTACGACGAATGGGCTGCGAACGGCGCCGAAGGCTGGTCGTGGCGCGATGTGCTGCCGTACTTTCGCAAGCTCGAACGCGACGTGAACTTTCCCGGCGGCGAATTGCACGGCAGCGACGGACCGGTGCCGATCCGCCGGATCATGCCCAAGGACTGGCCGGCGTTCTGCCATGCATTCGCGAAGGGTTTGCGCGCGAACGGCTTCGCGGAACTTCAGGACCAGAATGGCGAATTCGGCGACGGCTTCTTTCCGGGCGCATTCTCGAACCTCGACGACAAGCGCGTGTCGACGGCCATCGCCTATCTCGACGAAGCCACGCGCAAGCGTCCGAACCTCAGCATCTATTCGAATCTGCGCGTCGAACGCATCGTGATGGAAGGCGCGACAGCCCGCGGTGTCGTGGCGATCGCGGCGAACGGCGAGCGCGTGGGTTTCGATGCGGGCGAGGTGGTGCTGAGCGCGGGCGCGTTGCAGTCGCCCGCGATGCTGATGCGCGCCGGTATCGGCGATGCGCGCCAACTCGTGGCGATGGGTATCCTGTGTGTGGCCGACCTGCCAGGTGTCGGACGCAATCTGCAGGATCATCCGTCGCTCACCTTCTGTCATTTTCTCGAGCCGCGCTTTCGCATGCCGCTCGCACGCCGCCGCGCGAGCATGATGGCCGCGCGCATGAGTTCGGGCGTCGCGGGCTGCGACGAGTCGGACCTGTATCTGTCGAGCGCGACGCGCGCCGCGTGGCATGCGCTCGGCAACCGGCTCGGTCTCTTCTTCCTCTGGTGCAACCGGCCGTATTCGCGAGGCCGCGTGCAACTGGCATCGCCCGATGCGGCCGTTGCGCCGCGCGTCGATCTGAATCTGCTCGACGACGAACGCGATTTGCAACGGCTCGCCGCCGGCGTGCGGATGCTGGCGCGCGTCGTCGACGCATCCGGTCTTGGCCGCGATTCACGTGACTTCTTCCCGGCCGCGTTCTCACCACGCGTGAAGGCGCTGAGCAAGGTCGGCGAAGGCAATGCGCTTCTGACTTCGATCCTCGGCGTGCTGCTCGATACGCCCGCGCCGCTGCGGCGTCTGCTGATCGAACGCTTCTTCACGCGCGGCCTGCAGATGACTTCGCTGATCCATGACGAGCGCGCGCTCGCCGATTTCATCCGCGCGAACGTGTTCGGCGTGTGGCATGCGAGCGGCACGTGCCGCATGGGCGGCGCGCAGGACCGCGACGCGGTCACCGACACCGAAGGCCGCGTGCGAGGCACGCGCGGGCTGCGCGTCGTGGATGCATCGCTGATGCCGCGACTGCCATCGGCGAATACGAACATACCGACCATCATGATCGCCGAGAAGATCGCCGATGCGATGCTCGCCCAGCGACGGGCGAGCGTGGCATCGCCGTTCGCCTCCGCGCACTGACGATTTTTCAACCTCGACAAGAGCGCGCATCCAACAAAGCGCGCCCGTGACACAAAGGAGATGCAAATGTCTGTAGCAGCGCAAGACGGGGCCACCGTGCTTTCGGTCAATCAGCGCCAGGTGATGGGCGCTGTGATGGCTTCATGCTTCGGCTGGGCCCTCGACCTGTTCGACCTGTTCGTATTGTTGTATGTGGCGCCGGTTGTCGGGCGTCTGTTCTTTCCGTCCGAACATGCGATGCTCTCGCTCGCGGCGGTGTACGCGTCCTTCGCGGTGACGCTGCTGATGCGCCCGCTCGGTTCCGCGCTGTTCGGCTCCTATGCCGACCGTCATGGGCGCAAGGGTGCGATGATCGTCGCGGTCGTCGGCGTCGGGCTTTCGACGGCGGCCTTCGGCGCGCTGCCGACGGTCGCCCAAGTCGGGCTCGTGGCTCCGGTCCTGTTTCTGCTGCTGCGTCTCGTGCAGGGTGTGTTCGTCGGCGGCGTGGTGGCGTCGACGCATACGATCGGCACCGAATCCGTCGCGCCGAAGTATCGCGGCGCGGTGTCCGGTCTCATCGGTGGGGGCGGGGCCGGGCTCGGCGCGCTGCTCGCATCGCTCACGTATCTGGCGATGTCCGCGGTCTTTCCCGGCGATGCGTTCGACGCCTGGGGCTGGCGTTGCATGTTCTTCACCGGCATCCTGAGTTCGGTGCTCGGTCTCTTCGTGTTCAACGGTCTGGAAGAATCGCCGCTCTGGAAGAAGCTCGCCGCGGAAAAAGCTGCGAAAGCCGCTGAACAGAAGAAGATCGTCAACGCCGATAACGCGCGCTCGCCGATCCGCACGCTGTTCTCGCGCGAATATCGCGGCGTGCTGTTCGTCAATCTGCTGCTGACTATCGGCGGCGGCAGCGGCTACTACCTCACATCAGGCTATCTGCCGACCTTCCTGAAAGTCGTGAGTCATGCGCCGAACGGCGCCGCCGCCGCGATCCTGATGATCTGCAGCGTGGCCGTGGTGATCGCTTCGGTCGCGGCAGGGCACGTCAGTACGTTCATCGGACGCAAGGGCGCGTTTATCTGGATCGGCATCATCCGGCTTATCGCGATGCCAGCGCTGTTCCTGCTGCTGCCGACGGCGCAAAGCATCACGATGGTCGGCGTCTACGCGGTGCTGCTTTCCGCGCTCGGCAGCGCCGGCTATGCGCCCGTGCTGATCTTCCTGAACGAACGCTTCCCGACCGCGATCCGCGCGACCGGCACGGGTCTGTCGTGGAACATCGGCTTCGCGATCGGCGGAATGATGCCGACCTTCGTTTCCCTCGTCGCGAAGGACGCGGGCCAGTTGCCGTCGACGCTCGCGATCTTCGTCGGTGCGATCAGCGTGATCTTTCTCGTGGGCGCGTTCGTGGTGCCCGAGACGCTCGGCAAGCTCGAAGGCGGTTCCGCGCGCAGTCGATCCTGAGTCATTGGACGTAACGGCGGGCGCCAACGGGCGCACGCCTTTCAGAATAGCCGGAGACATCGATGAACTACGAAGAAGACGTTCGTGCGCGTTCCTACAAGTTCCGTGACGAGTATGTCAATGCCACGCCATGGTGGTATCGCGGCGAAATGCACCTCGGCTTCACATTGCTCTTCACCGGCGGCGTGATCGTGTATTGCCTGATGCAGCTTCATGCACCGACGCTTGCCGAATGGCTGGCGGTCATTCCGCTCTTTCTGTTCGGCAACTGGGCGGAATGGGCGGCGCACCGCTACGTGCTGCATCGTCCGACGAAGTATTTCAGCATGATCTACAAGCGCCATTGCGCGGTCCATCACCGGTTCTTCACGCATGTGACGCTTGAATACAAGGGCCACCGTCACTGGCGCGCGCTGCTGTTTCCGCCTTTTGCGCCGGTTGCGTTCGTGCTGGCGGCCGTGCCGTTCGCGCTCGTGATTGGATTCGTATTCTCCCGCAACGCAGGTTACATCGCGCTGCTCACGATGGCGGCGTACTTTCTGATGTACGAGGGCCTGCATACGCTTTCACACGTCACCGACAGCCCGTTGCTCGACCGCGTTCCGCTCGTCAACACAGTGCGGCGCCTGCACGCCACACACCACGATCCCGAAGTGATGGCGACACAGAACTTCAACCTCACGTTCCCGATCTGCGACACGCTGTTCGGCACGCGCAGCGACGTTCCGAGCCGTGCGCGCGAACCGTTGGAACGCGGCCGCTAAGGCGCCTGTTTCCCCGAAACACCCGTCGTCACGCGCTTTATCTCATCAGTGATAATCGTGATGAGCGCCTGGGCGGCCGGTCCGATCGGCCGCTTCGGATGCGTGACCTGAATGATGTGGCGCACGATCGGCGGCGACGCTATCGTGCGTGCGCGCAAGCGCCCTTCCTCCACTTTCGCCTGCACGACGACGCGCGGCAGGATGGTCGCGACACCGCTCTGCTCGACGAACTGCACGATGGTGCTGAGCAGGTCGATCTCGAACTTCGGCTTGATGACGACGTCAGCCGCCATCAGCGCGGCATCGAGCGCGCCGCGCAGGCCATTGCGGCGCGTGGGCAACACGAATTCGATGTCCGACTGCTGCGTGAGATCGATCTCGTCGGGCAGCTTTGGGCCGTGCTCCACGCTCGTCACCAGCACCATTTCCTCGACCAGCAACGGCTCTACGTGGAGCGTCAGCCGTCCGCGCGGCTTGTTGATGATGGCGGCATCGAGCCGGCCAGATTCGACAGCGTCGATCAGCTGCGCGCTGAAGCCATCGGCGACGGAGACTTCGACTTGCGGGAAAAGCGCATCGAATCGGGCGAGCGATTCGGGCAATACGCTCTGCGCCTCCGACGACACCATTCCCAGCAACACGCGGCCCGTCACGATGACATCGCGACGGCTCAGGTGTTCGCGTGCGTGATCGATGTCGCGCATGATCGGCGTGTAAAGGCGGTACATCAACCGTGCGGCTTCGGTCGGCGCCATGCCGTGCGGCCCCCGCTCGAAGAGCTTCTGCCGAATCTCCGTTTCGAGCCTGGCGATCTGCATGCTGAGCGCCGGTTGCGCGATGTTGAGCCGCCTGGCGGCGCGCGTGACGGTGCCTTCTTCGAAAAGCGCGATGAAGTACTGGATCTGCTTCAGTTCCATGGGACAGGCGTATACGTGACGGGCCGACGAAGATAGTACGTTGCCGCAGATTGAAGGATACGGCACGAGGGTGGTCGCCATCTCGCCGCAGATCGCGGTGAACAGCCGCAAGTCGGTGCGCGATAACATGCTCCGCTTCCCGGTTCGGAACGATGCGAACGGCGAGATCGGCGTCGCGTTTGGGCTGCGCTTCGCGCTGCCCAACTATCTGATCGATCTCTACAAGGCCTTGAAGAATGATCTGCCGGCTTTCAACGCCGATCCATCGTGGACGCTGCGCATGCCCGCGCATTACCTGGTCGGCCAGGATGTGTCCGCCACGATCGAGCTGCTTGCTCTTTCCTTTCGCTCGGCCAACCTGGCCGGCTTTCGCTCGCGCTGTACCGAGGCTGGCCCCTGCCGTCGGCTGACACGTTAGATACTTGAACGAAAGACGCGCAATTCATGGTTGTTGCGGACAACTCGCGAATCGGGCGAGCCCTCAAGGTTCCGGCCGCGTTGGACCGAGCGGTGTACTTGCGGGAGCCTGTCGCGGCCGACCGGCAAGCCAATCGCCGAAAGGGAGTATCGGGCGTGCGAGAAGCCGCTTTCGGGGTAGCGCTCGAAAATCCGGTTAATCTCCGCGACAAGCGGACGGACACGCTCTGGCAACGGCGCGTCAGGCCCCAACGTCAAGGCGGTCTGTCCAAAGCTGACAGGTCCGGCCTTGATCATGGCACGCAGCGCGGAATTCGCACTGCCGCGCCCAAACAGTTCAGTGCCATATGCACGGATCATGGCCCGCACAATTGCTTCGGCTGCCGGTGTAAGCGGCGGCATGACCTCAATCAGGCGCAGTTGCGATGAACGGACGTCCGGCGCCGTGAAGCGTCCGATATCGTCGATATCGGATTCCAAACGTTGCACCGGCAGGTCCGCGCTAAAGAGCAGGATCCGGATGCGTTCATAGAGCGCGTCTTCGGCGGGATCGATGACAGCGGTGTCCGTCATTCTCTTTTCCTCGCGGTGAGTTGAGCCCAAACGACTCGGGATATCGAACTAGAAGCGGATCGACAGGTGTCCAACTCGCGTCCGGCCAGAGGTTGCTGACCGGCGCGCTAGGTCCGTCGAACATACCGGTCCGAAACAACCGAGCGTTGCTGGATCCATGCGATAGCAAGCTCGAGTGCTTCGTCGCGAGCCTCCTGGGCGTTGGCAAAGTCCACATCGACGCCGAGCGTGCGTGTATCGCCGGCCCGGCCGGTGACAATGGCCGCCGCCGCGTAGCGACCCGTCTCCGTGGGGGTTACCATCGGCCGGATCTCGTAGCCGTGATACTCCATCACTTTGTCCGTTTGCATATGACACCTCCGCAAAGCGTCGCGGCGCACCCGAGACGCGAGGCGACGCGGTTTTTCAACCAGTCCTGCAGCCCGCGGCTTGCCGCGTAGACCTAAGCCCGCGACACCGGCATGCGCGAGCAACGTTTCAATGACCGCGGGCGTCGCCCGCGCGTCCGCCCGGCCTGCCCTGACAGCCCCGCACCCGCGCGTCACGGCGAGGACGACACGCCGGTCGTTACGATCGCGCAGCCATTCAGCCTGCGTGTCCCGGCACTACGGTGTCGGGCGTGCGGCTACCTGGCACGAGGGGCGTCTCCGATCTTTCCCGACCGCCATTGTCGGCGGCTTGCCGGCTTACACGCGGTGTGCCGCCCGGGTGAAGCGCGTCGAGAAACGTTCTGCCCTTCCCTGACAGGTACGCGCGGCGCGCGCCCGAGGCGCCATGTTCCAGCATGACCAGCTGGCGCTCGAGCAGCGCGTCGAGCTCGGCGCGATTCATGTCGAGCTGGTCCGGCGCCTGGCGAACCAGTATCAGGGTCGCAAATTCGTGTGGACTGAGCATTTCCGCCTCCCGTAAAACAGGGCCCCTTTAGCAGGCACACGATGCATAAAATCGACACGTGCTTACTTCAGGCCGTACAAGGGCCGCGCTGCCATGCAGCGTGGCGCTGTTACGCGAGGAAGTGCGCCAGCGAACCGGCGTCGTCTGGACAGCCCGCGTTGGGTGGCGGGTCTCGTGCAATGCTTCGTTTCATGTTCGGCCTCCGGTTCGGGGGCTTGCGTTCGCCGCTGATCGACAGCCCCCTTGTCACTTGGGACCTCGATCGCTGCCAGGCGAAGCCCCGGCGCGGACGCGACGATCTCGGCGCAGTCGTCGCTGCTGCGACGATTGACGGAAGGAAAGGATGCGCATCGCGCGCAGGCTCGCGGGAACGCCGCAAAGACGCCGGCCATCTGCCGGTGCAGGCGGTCGAATTCGCCCGGCCGGTCGATGCTGAAGAAAAGATCGCTCATGGCTGGCTCCCTGAAACCGGGGCCTCTCACGAAGAACGAACCGGACCACGCGCTCCAGTTCGCCCGTCCGTGGAGAAACCCCGCCGACAAACAAATCGAAACACGCAGCGCTTATCGCGACTGCCTGAGCGATGATTAAAATAGCGCAAGGAACGAAAATTTCAAGAGGCCCTGCAACATGTCACCCAGGAGGCTGCATGGTCCTTTTCGTGCAGATACGGATCTCGCGCCCTTTCCACGTCTGGTGTGTCTCTTCAGGCATCGAACCTCCCATTGCAGCGTGCGGGCGGTGGCAGCGCGGTACTGCCACCGCCCGACCATTTCACCACTGGCGCATCAGCCGGTCTTCACCTCGATGCGCCGTGGACGTGCTTCCTCACGGCGCGGGATGGTCAGCTTCAGGACGCCGTCCTGCAGACTCGCCTCGATCTTCGAGGTATCGAAGTCCGGTGACAAGGTGAAGGTGCGTGCGAAACGCGGTTCGCGGACTTCGGCATGCTGCAGGCGCAGGTTGGCAGGCGTCGGGACGACTGCCTCCGCCTCGATCGAGAGGTTGCCGTCGTGCACCCGTATATCCAGCTTGTCTTTGGTGACGCCTGGCAGATCGGCCCACAGCGTGACGGCCAGGCCGTCCTCAAAGATGTCGACGGCAGGGGTAATCGTCATGCGGCGTGCAGACTGCTCGCCTTCCCGGCGCGCAAGCGCAGACTGATCCCGTTGAGTAACTTCAGTAGTGTCGTTCATGATCGCCTCCCGGGGATTACTGGATGGAAACGGTGCGTGGCTTCGACGATTCGCGCCGGCCGACGGTGATCATCAGGCAGCCGTTTTCGTAACGGGCCTGAACCTTGTCGGGATCGGCCGTCTGCGGCAGTTCGATGACGCGCCGGAATGCGCCGGTGAAGCGCTCCTGCGCGTAGATGCGGGTGTCATCATTCACGTCCTGCCGGGACGGTTTGCGCTCACCGCTGATGCTCAGCACACCCTTGTCGATTGACACGTCGAGTCCGCCGGCGTCGATGCCCGGCGCGAACGCGACGATCTCGATGGAATCGTCGGTCGCGCCGATGTTGACGGGCGGGAAGGTGCCAAACCGGCTCGCGCGGATGCTGGACGGGAACGTATTAAACAGACTGGCCATCTGCCGCTGCAGCCGATCGAACTCGCTGAACAGGTCGGTGCCGGAATAAAGATCGCTCATGATGCTGTCCTCCTCGAATCACGCATGGAGGCGAACGGGCCTACGCGCTCCAGTTCGCCTGCCAGCGTTGGCAAACAAATCGAAACACGCAGCGTGCGGCCGCCAGGGAACCAGCAAGCACCGCACATCTGCCTGAGCGAAACCTAAGATAGGTCCGCCGGTGAAATTTTCAAGGGGCAAAAGCGAGCCTGATCTTGAAAATTTTTGGTCCGCTCCTATCATCGCGGACGAGGTGGTTTGACGATGGGAGAGCGTCATGGAATTCGATACCGACTGGTTGACGCTGGGCCCGCATCGCGTGCGGCTGCGCTCCACGAAGGGCTTCCCGACGGAAGCGATGCGCAAGGCGGTGGAGGTGGTCCGCATCGCGGTCGACAACAACATGAGCGCCCGCGCGCGTCTGGTGGAAGTGGTCTGCCGGCAGGAAAAGTTCTACGAAGTGACGATCGGCACGACCGTCGCGAAGGACAAGATCTGTGCGCCGCAACTTGAAACGTTCATCGCGGGCGTGCTCGGCCTGCCATGGGACCATATCAGCCTGATCGTCACGACCGTGGAGCAGTCCGAGGTGGATCTGCACTTTGGCGTGTATGAAAGGATGCTCGCTGAAAAACTGGGCACGGCGCCGCCGATCCGGTGACTCGGCACCGTTAAGGGCGGCGCCGTCCGGCAGGAGGCGGACGGAGGTCTCATCAGGCCACACCGCTGCGCTGGTCGCCCTCGTTAGATGCGAAAAGTTCTGAGGATTTTCCGCCGAAGGCGCTGGCAGAGAGGGTTGGTAGCGCCGACGTGGGGGCTGACATCAGGCGTCGCGGCGTCACGCATCTGAGTGTCACATGTATCTTGAAATTTTTAGTCAGTGAAGCTAAGTTATATCCAGCTCAGGCAGTGTGCCCCATGATCCACGGGTCGCACACTGCGTGTTTCGATTTGTTTGCCCCGCAGCATGGCAGGCGAACTGGAGCGCGCAAGCCCGTTCTCTTCCTTGCTGCCTCCGAGGAGAAGACGATGAGCAACCTCCATCCACGCTCGGACTCCCCTCTGATCGAGCGCCTCCACCGCACGACTGCCTCCCTTGCCGACGTTCTGCGACCGCTCCCTGAGCGCGCCCGTCGCATGCTCCATGCACAGGTCAATGCGATGCGACCCACGATCCGACAGTTGAGATCACGCATGCGCAGACGCTAGCCGGCGGTGATCAGACAGGCCATACAACGCCAACGCTACGAGATTCGTATCCGGACGGTCCTCATGCATGGCGTGCGAAACATGGCCTGCGCGGAGCGCCCAGCGAAAGGTGACTATGCCGCGCTAGTGCAGATCGCCCACGAAGGTGAGCTCTACGTGGACTGGCACCTGCCGCAGTGTCACCAGCGCTGGGCCAGTCGCGAGCAGGCCGAAGCACAGGCCCTAGGGCTACGCAGTCGGACTGCTCGAGCGTCGCCCGTTTCACGGACCGTCGCCGGATTTTCCCGAGGCAGCCTGACGCGGCCTGGCAGAACGTGAGAACAGTACACAGTTCCGAAGGTGGTCATGATGGAACTTCACATGCATTCACACCATTTCGATCGCCGCATGCCTGAGTGGCCAGCAGCGGTCATCGGCGGTTGCGTGGCAGGCGCGGTTTTCCTGGTGATCGAACTCTTCGCCATACGGGTCGCTGGACAATCCCTGTGGGTGCCGCTACGGATGATTGCTGCGATCGTGATGGGGCGTGACGCACTGCAAGCCGCGCCATTCGCGCCGGGCGTCGTGGCGGTTTCGCTGGTCACCCACTTTGTGCTGTCGATTCTCTTCGCCGTCATTCTCGCGGTGATCATGACACTTTTCAGCCTGGATTCGAGCGTCGGGCTGGCGTCGCTGGTGGGTGTGGTATTCGGCGTGCTCCTGTACGTGATCAATTTCCACGGCATGACATACCTGTTCACGTGGTTTGCCGATGCGCGAGGCTGGGTGAGTTTTCTCAATCACATCCTGTTCGGACTGGTGGCGACTGACACGTATCTGGCTCTTGAAGGCCGGGAGTCGGACGTCAATGGAGGGACGGGCGCCGGTTGAACAGGACCAACATTCAGGTGGGCGCCCGGTGATGGTCCGGACGCATCGAGTGAGGCGGGGGTTCTCGTGTGCGTGTCTAACATTAGCAGGATCACTAATGAGATTTAGGCAAGGCTGCCACGGATGACGAGGCATCAAGGGTGCCGGGATGCGCTGAAAATCCCTGCTCGCCGGGGATGCCGGCTCTGCGTGCTGCGTAGGGTCGCGGACGGCCGGGCGATACCATTAGGCGGTGGGCCATGGACAGGTTTGAGATGAAAACGGCGATCAGTTACCGTAATGTCGCGAAACTTTCCCGCCCCGGGCTGGAAGACCTGATCAGCCGGCTCACGGATCGGCGTCTGACGCCCCATCTGTCGCACTTCCCGTCCGGGCTGGTACGGCTGCAGGCGACGCTGGAAAGGAGCCTGCATCGCAGTCTCTACCGCGTCCGGCTCAGGCTGGTGCTCCCGGGCGCAACGCTTGCGTGCGGCCACGATGCGCCGGAGCCAGAGACGGCGATCGAGCATGCCATCACTGAACTGGAGCGGCAACTGGAACGCCACGTCGCACACCTGCGTCACGAGGACGCCTGGCGTCGCAAGGAGCGGCGCGCCGGGTTGCGGCAACTCAGGACGGCGGTGGCCGAACAGACGGACGCCGCGTCCACGCTGTTCGGCGAGACCGTTCGTCCGCTGCTCGCGTCGCTCCAGCGCTTCGTGCAGCGGGAACTCGCCTATCTTCAGACGCGGGGTGATCTCGCTTCGGACGACCCATCGGTCGACGATATTGTCGACGAGGCGCTCGCGCGCGCCTGCGAGCGGTTTGCTGAGCGCCCGCGTCGGCTCGAACCCCTGCAGTGGCTCTACCAGATCGCACTGGAACTGCTTGAAGCAGAAGTCGCACATCGCCAGATGGAGGAAGGCCGATGCATCTCGCTCGAGGGCCGGCTGCCCGTCCAGCTGCATGAACCGCGTGAAGACGATGACGAGCTGCTGTTCGAGTACTGGCAGCCCGATGAAGTGCTGCGCCTTGAGGACGTGGTGCCAGCGACGGACGGCACGCCTGAAGACGCCGTCATCTCGAGGGAGCTGCGCGAGCTGGTCGCCGCGCTTCTCGCCGAGCTGCCAGAGCCATGGCGTCGCGCCGTGACGCTCTGCCGTCTTGAAGCGCAGCCGGAAGCCGCCGCGGCACAGGTTCTGGGGATCACGGAGGAGGAACTCCGGCACCGGCTTGCCCATGCCGACGCTTTTCTCACGGCGAGGCTCGGTGATCTGCGGCTGACACCGCAGCCGTCGGTCGAGCCTGCCGGTTACATCGCGCGGGGCACGCTGCCGCCTGCATCCGGGCTTTCCAGGGATTTTGACGAGGCGACGCGGCGCGATACCCCACAGGGGGCACGGCCTGTTCATGATTGAGTGCGGACGCTGCAACGTCCGAACCAATGACGGAGGGCAACGATGAAAACAGCCACGAGACCAACGCGAGACCTATGTGGACCGATCATGCGAGCAGGATCATGAAACTCATGCCCTTGCATGACCGGGTCGTGCTCAGGCGCGTGCCGCAGGAGCGTACGACCGCAGCCGGTAGCGTCATCCCCGATACTGCGGGCGAAAAGCCGGACGAGGGAGAAGTCATCGCGATAGGCCCCGGCAGGCGGCTTGAGGACGGTCGCCTTTGTGCGCCCGACGTCAACGTCGGCGACCGCGTACCGTTCGGCCCGGCCCCATAGGCCCGTGCCCGGTGCAACTGTGCTTCGTTTGACAGGTCAGGAGGTAGCGCGAAATGTCTGCCAAAGATGTCAGGTTTCACGAACTCGCCCGCCAGCATATTCTCACGGGCGTCAACATCCTTGCCGATGCGGTCAAGGTCACGCTCGGCCCCAGGGGGCGAAATGTCGTCCTCGAGCGCGCGTACGGCGCACCGACCGTCACCAAGGACGGCGTGTCGGTCGCGAAGGAGATCGAGCTGAGCGACAGGTTCGAGAACATGGGGGCGCAGATGGTCAGGCAGGTCGCCGCCAAAACCTCGGATGTCGCCGGTGATGGTACAACCACCGCCACCGTGCTCGCCCAGGCCATCGTACGGGAAGGCATGAAGTACGTTGCCTCGGGCCTGAACCCGATTGACCTCAAGCGTGGCATCGACCAGGCCACCGCGGCGATTGTCGAGGAACTGAGGAAGCTTTCCCGGGCTGTCACGACCGGCCGCGAGATCACCCAGGTGGGCACCATCTCGGCCAATGCGGATGAGGAGATCGGCAGGCTCATCGCGCAAGCGATGGACAAGGTCGGCAAGGACGGCGCCGTCACCATCGAAGAAGGCAAATCGCTGCAAAGCGAACTCGAGGTCGTAGAGGGCATGCAGTTCGACCGCGGGTGGCTGTCTGCCTATTTCATCACCGATCCCGAAAAGCAGTCCGCTGTGCTTGAAGAACCGTACATCCTCGTGCACGACAAGAAGATCTCGTCGATCCGCGATCTGCTGCCGCTGCTGGAAGCGGTGGCCAAGGCAGGCAAGCCGCTTCTCATCATTGCCGAGGACGTCGAGGGCGAAGCCCTGACCACGTTGGTGGTGAATTCCGTGCGCGGCATCCTGAAAACCGTGGCCGTGAAGGCGCCTGGTTTCGGCGACCGGCGCAAGGCGATGCTGGAGGACATCGCGACGCTGACGGGCGGGCTCGTCATCTCGGAAGAAACGGGCGGCAAGCTCGAAAACGTCAAGCTGGAGGACCTCGGACGGGCGAAGCGGGTGGAGATCGAAAAGGAGGCGACAACGATCATCGATGGCGCCGGTGACCGGAAGGCGATCGATGGGCGCGTCCAGGCGCTCCGTCGCCAGATCGACGAGACGGCGAGCGACTATGACAGGGAGAAGCTGCAGGAGCGCATTGCGAAGCTGTCCGGTGGCGTTGCCGTCATCAAGGTAGGCGCCGCTACCGAGATCGAGATGAAGGAGCGCAAGGCACGAGTCGAGGATGCGCTGCACGCAACGCGCGCGGCGGTCGAAGAAGGCATCGTGCCGGGCGGCGGCGTCGCATTGCTGCGTGCCCGGGCCAGCCTCGGCGACGTACGGGGCGCCAATGCCGACCAGGACGCGGGCATCCGCATCGTGCTGCGCGCACTTGAAGAGCCGCTGCGCCAGATCGCCACCAACGCGGGCGAGGAGTCCTCGGTCGTGCTGAACAGTGTGGTCGGGGAGACCGGCAATTTCGGCTGGAACGCGGCTTCAGACACCTACGGCGATCTGTTGGAGATGGGGGTGGTCGACCCGACCAAGGTGGTGCGCACGGCGCTGCAAAATGCCGCGTCGGTGGCCGGTCTTATCCTCACCACCGATGCCGTGGTTGCTGAACTGCCGAAAGACGAGGCAAAGGCGGTTGTGCCTCCGGTAGGCGATTATTGATACGGCGGTCCGCACGGCGGCAGAGGGCGTCCGCCTGAGCGGGCGATGCAGTGCAAAGACTGAGCATCGGCGAGGACATCATGGGCAAGATCATCGGTATTGACCTTGGCACCACCAACTCATGCGTGGCGCTGATGGAAGGCAAGCAGGTCAAAGTGATTGAAAACTCGGAAGGCGCCCGTACGACGCCGTCGGTGGTCGCGTATCTCGATGACAACCAGATACTCGTCGGGGCGCCCGCCAGACGCCAGGCCATCACCAATCCCGGGAATACGCTGTTCGCAGTGAAGCGTCTGATCGGTCGCCGCTTCGAGGAAAAGGAAGTCCAGAAGGACATCGGCCTGATGCCCTACAGGATCATCAGGGCCGATAACGGCGACGCGTGGGTCGAAGCGCACGACGAAAAGCTCGCGCCACCGCAGGTGTCCGCAGAGGTGTTGCGCAAAATGAAGAAGACGGCCGAAGACTACCTCGGCGAGCCAGTCACGGAAGCCGTGATTACCGTGCCAGCGTACTTCAACGACAGCCAGCGCCAGGCGACCAAGGACGCGGGCCGTATTGCGGGGCTCGAAGTCAGGAGAATCATTAACGAGCCGACCGCAGCTGCCCTCGCGTTCGGTCTGGACAGGCAGGAAAACCGTGACCGCAAAATCGCCGTATTCGACCTCGGTGGTGGCACCTTTGACATATCCCTGATCGAGATTGCCGACGTGCGCGGTGAAAAACAGTTCGAGGTACTGTCGACGAACGGGGACACGTTCCTCGGCGGTGAAGATTTCGACCAGCGCATCATCGACTATCTCGTCGGCGAGTTCAGGAAGGAGCAAGGCATTGATCTGTCGAAGGACGTGCTCGCACTGCAACGCCTGAAAGAAGCGGCCGAAAAGGCGAAGATCGAACTGTCTTCGAGCCAGCAGACCGAGATCAACCTGCCCTACATCACGGCAGATGCCTCCGGGCCGAAGCATCTGAGCGTGAAGCTCACGCGCGCCAGACTCGAGGCACTCGTCGAGGATCTGATCGAGCGCACGATGGAGCCGTGTCGAATTGCGATCAAGGACGCCGGGTTGTCCACGGACAAGATCGACGACGTCATCCTCGTTGGCGGCATGACGCGGATGCCAAGGGTGCAGGAGGCGGTCAAGGCGTTTTTCGGGCGCGAACCCCGCAAGGATGTCAATCCCGACGAGGCGGTCGCCGTGGGCGCGGCGATCCAGGGGGCAGTGCTGTCCGGTGAACGAAAAGACGTGCTGCTGCTTGACGTCACGCCGCTCTCGCTTGGCATCGAGACGCTCGGCGGGGTCATGACCAGGATGATCGAAAGGAACACCACCATACCGACCCGGTTCTCGGAGGTTTTTTCGACCGCGGACGACAACCAGTCGGCAGTCGGCATCAAGGTCTATCAAGGCGAACGCGAGATGGCGAGCGGGAACAAGCTGCTCGGTGAGTTCAAACTGGAAGGCATCCCTCCTGCGCCGCGTGGCATGCCGCAGATCGAGGTGATGTTCGACATCGATGCGAATGGAATCTTGCACGTGTCGGCCAGAGACAAGGCGACGGGCAAGGAAAACCGGATCACCATCAAGGCCAGTTCGGGCCTGTCCGAAGGCGAAGTTGAAAAGATGGTGAGAGACGCCGAAGCGCACGCCGCGGAGGACCATCGGCTGCGTGAACTGGCCGAGGCGCGCAATCAGGGCGACGCCCTGATACACCGCACGCGCAAGGCCCTCGGCGAATACCACGAGAAGCTGAGTCCGGACGAGAAGGCGAAGATTGAAGCCGCGATCAGGGAACTGGAGGCCGCGCTCAAGGGTTCCGACCGGGACGAAATCGACGTCAGGACCCGCGCACTCGCTACCGCCTCGCAGCAACTCGGAGAAAAAGTCTACGCAGACGTGCAGTCACAGGGGAGCAGTCCCGGGCCTGCGACCAGCCCGCAAGAGGCAGGCCGCCCGGGGCAAGACGTGGACGATGACGTGATCGATGCGGAGTTCAGGGAAGTGAACACCAAACGGTGACGCGCAGGTGGGCAGCACTGGACGGTAAGAGGCCTTCGACATGAAGAGACGATTGTGTGGATTACTCGCGGCAGCGGCGATTGCGGGGTTGTGGCCAGAGACCACGATGCCAGCCAGCCCGCCGCTGCCGACGTTGCCTCTGCAGCGCGATATCTGGATCACCGGGACAATCGGACGTGGCAGCGGGACGTATGCGCCGGGCGACTATACGACGATCACGCTGGATCGCCCCTCGACCTCCCCCTGCACTGACAAGGTGGTGACCGACATCCTCCTTGGCGAAGGCGGTGCGATGCCCCCCACACTCCTGCTGCCCTATCTTAACCAGCGAGTCGCCGTCAGGGGCCGCGTGATCTGTCCAGAATCCGGCATTCAGTTTGAGCCGCAGCCGGACTTCGTGTTTCCGATCTGGTGAGGCCCCGTGTCCAGTCGCGTGCCACGCGCGCATCGGGCGTCGTGTGTTGCGACCATGGTGAGTTGAAGTTGCCCTATGAGCAGATCACCGAGCCGCATCTCGCCAACATCTACCGTCTCCCGAGCGCAACGTTACGTGTAGGCTGCCCTATTCCGAGGTGCTCGCGGCGCGGTCCGCAGCCGTGCTACCGGGACGCTTGCCGGGGCAGCAGCTCCGCCCGTTGCGTGCGCAGCGGCCTGGGAATCCAGACGGAAGAACGAAACCGCCTGGTTCAGCTGCCGGCCCTGATCCTCGAGCGATTTCGACGCCGCCGCCGCTTCCTCCACCAGCGCGGCATTCTGCTGCGTCACTTCGTCCATCTGCGTAATCGCCTGATTGACCTGCTCGATCCCGCGGCTCTGCTCGGTCGACGCGGCCGCGATTTCTCCCATGATGTCGGTCACCCGCGCCACGGCCTGTGTCACCTCCGCCATTGTCTTCCCCGCCTCGTTGGCAAGCGACGACCCATTCTGGATCTTCTGCACGGACGCGTTGATCAGATCCTTGATCTCCTTCGCGGCACTGGACGAGCGCTGAGCGAGGCTGCGCACTTCGCTCGCGACCACCGCGAACCCACGTCCCTGCTCGCCTGCACGGGCGGCCTCCACTGCGGCATTCAATGCGAGGATGTTGGTCTGGAAGGCGATCCCCTCGATGATCCCGGTGATATCCGCGATTCTGGTGGAACTCGTCCTGATTTCGCTCATCGTATCGACCACCTCGCCAACGACCTGATTGCCCCGTCCCGCCACTTCGGATGCGTTGGCCGAGAGCGAGCTCGCCTGCTGTGCGTTCTCGGCGTTCTGCTTCACCGTTGACGTCAGCTCCTCCATGCTTGCCGCAGTTTCCTGCAGTGACGCAGCCTGTTGTTCTGTACGCGTGGAAAGATCCACGTTGCCCGACGCGATCTGGCTCGAACCCGTCGCGATACTGTCGGCGGAAGTACGAACCTGACCGATCAGGTGAACGAGGCTAACCTGCATCTTGCCCATCGAGGCGAGCACGCTTCCGGTCGGCGCACTGTTCGCCCCCGGCACCGGGCTCAGATCGCCGCCGGCCACGCGCTGCGTCACTTCGACCAGTGCCACGGGCTCGGCGCCCAAAGCGCGTAGCAGGCTGCGGGTGATGACTGCACCTGCCACGACCGCCAGCACGAGCGCAGCCAGACAGATTGCAATCAGCAGATTCCGCTGAGTCGCGAATTGATCGCTCGATTGGCGGACCATTTGTTGTGCGCGTTCACGGGTGAAGTCCTCGTACTCGTTGGACGCCTTGATCAGAGCCGAAAGCAGTGGCCTGCATTTGGTATCAATTGCCGCAATCGCCGCGTCGCGCTGATTACTCACCGCCAGCCTGTTGATTTCCAGGGCCACGGGGCGGTAAAGCGCCTCGATCCTGGGAAGTTCGGCCGCGAGTCTGCGTGCCTTGTCGCTCATGTCGGAAGCGCCCGCTACCATGGCATTGAACTTTTCCAGGTTAGCCTCGACTCTGCGTTCAGCGTCGATGACGGCGGCCTTTTCCAGCTCGATGTCCTCAGGCGTGGTGACCAGCACCAGATTGCGCACCGCCACGGCACGATCATCAACTGCGGTGCGGACAGCTTCAGCCATTGTGGCCCGTGCGTTAATACCATTGATGTAGCCGGAAAAACGGTCATTCGCGTCGTTCAGCTCCTTCAAGGCGAGTCCTGAAACGATCAGTACTACAACGGCCAATGCTCCGAAAGCCACCGTAAGCTTTGTCTTCACAGACAAGTTATTCAGGATCATTTTTCGCTTCCATTTTCGACGGAAAGACACGTAAATGCAGGCGATCGTTCTTGATGCCCGAGTCACGCACCGGTATGCGCCCGCGCCCGTGAAAACTGATGCGCCTCGCATATGCATTTACGGCGGCAGACTTAATGAACTGAAGCCAGGATTGCCCCGGCTATCGAATCCGCAAACGTTGGCGCGATATTGATTTGTTCTATCAGGAATTAGGTATTGTTTAAGCCCGTTTTTATCAGACAAAATAGGATCGGCGAATATAGGAGACCACACCAATTTTCTCTGGCGTTGTAAATCAATCGTGATATTCGCGAAAGCGATTTTTAAAATCGCTTGGCAGTCCAGACATGAGTTTGCGAGGTCACGACGTCGTCTATCACCGCGCTGACGAGGAAGACCGCTCTGAGGCCAGACAGTTCGCCAATCCTTCCGAGCGCACCGTCTTCCTCGATGTCGCGGTGGCCGCGAGTGGTCCGGCTCGGCGAGCGACGCGTTTCAACCTGGCTGCCTCGACGTGAAATCGGTAGGCGACTTCACGAGAGTCCAAATGTCTTTCTCAGGTTTGCGTCGAGGGGTCCGGCAGGCATGAAGCGACGCAATTTGCTTAGGAGAGAAGCCTGGCCTTTTGGAGTGCGCCTCATTCTCCATGCGCCCAACGCGGAATCGACAATCGTGGTTGCGACGCCGTCAGGTGCCGGCGCCTCATTGACATTTTTTTGAATCGCGCGGGACACGATGGCGCGCTCATCGTCATAGGCTGCGATTTTGGAAGCCGCATGCGGTGCATTGAGATCCAGATTGGTCCTGGTATAGGAAGGCTCGACAAGCACCACGCGGATTCCTAACTTGCGCACCTCATGGTCCAAGGTTTCAGACATTCCCTCGACGGCATGCTTGGATGCTGAATAAAGCCCCATGTATGGAGCCGGAAGGAAGCCCAGCACTGAGCTCACATTGACGATTCTTCCCGAACGTTGCGAGCGCATGTGCGGCAGTACCGCTTGTGTTGTGCGCAAAATCCCGAAAACGTTGGTATCGAATAGCGACTGAGCCTCGGCAATCGACGTTTCTTCCGTCGCGCCGAGCAGCGTCACGCCCGCGCTATTGACAAGCACATCGATGCGCGTGGCTTCCGCGATGACGCTCTGGATTGCACGTTGCACTGAGGCGTCGTTACGGACATCCATCTCGACCAGCACAACACCGGGTATCGATTGCGCGGTTGTAGCGTTGCGTACGGTGCCGAATACCCGGCAACCCCGGCTGGCAAACTTCTGCGCGGTGGCTCGTCCGATCCCCGACGACACACCAGTAACAACGACGACTTTAGAATTCGACATGGCAGTTCCGTTCGATGCAGGTGAATGGGATAAATAGCGGATCAGCCGCTCCGATTGATCTTGCAACCAAGGTTCATTGCCTGGCAGCGAGCACATCCTGCGGCATTTCTTTCGCAGGCTGCGCCTGCTCATGCCTACCTCTGCGCAGATTAGTCGTATCGCCCGGCCGAATCCTGAACCAGATGGAATACATGGCCGGCAGGAACACCAGCGTCAGGATCGTTCCTGCAAAAGTGCCACCGATCAGCGTATACGCGAGCGTCCCCCAGAACACCGAATGGGTCAGCGGGATGAACGCCAGGATCGCCGCCAGCGCGGTCAGGATCACGGGCCGCGCACGCTGCACGGTTGCCTCGATCACGGCATTGAACGGATCCAGCCCGGCCTGTTCGTTCTGGTGAATCTGGCCGATCAGAATCAGCGTGTTGCGCATCACTATCCCCGATAGCGCAATGAGGCCGACCAGCGCATTGATTCCGAACGGCTGCCGGAAAAGGATCAAGGTTGGCACGACACCGATCAGTCCCAGCGGGCTGGTCAGAAAGACCATGACCATCGCGGAGATCGAGCGCACCTGCAGGATGATGATGAGCAGCGTGACCGCCAGCATGATGGGAAAGAGCGGCAACATGGCTGTCGTCGCCTTGCCTGATTCTTCGATCGAGCCGGCCTGCTCGATGCGGTAGCCGTCCGGCAGCTTGTCCATGATGGGCTGAAGCTGCCTCGTGATCGCCGTCGATACGTCTGGCGGCTGCAAGCCATCGGCGATGTCACCGCGCACGGTGATCGTCGGCATCCGGTCGCGCCGGCGCATGATCGGTTCCTCCATGCGCACGTCGACCTTGCCCACCTGCGACAGCGGGATGCGTTGGCCGTTGGCGCCAGCCAGCGTGAAGTCGCCGATCCGCGCCGGGTCGAGCCGGACCTCGCCGGCCGAGCGCGCGATGACCTGCACCGTGCGAATGTCCTCGCGGACGACGGTGACAGGCACGCCGGTGAGCAGGAATTGCAGTTGTTGCGCGACCGCGCTCGATGTCAGCCCCACGGCCTGCAGCCGGTCCTGCTGCAAGGTGAAGTGCAGCGTGGGCGTGCGCGTGCCCCAGTCGGTGTTGACGGTGCGCATCATCGGGCTCGCATCCATCACCTGCTGAACCTGCTCCGCGATGCCGCGGAGCTTGTCCGTGTCCGGACCCGTGACCCGGTAAGCGACCGGGTACGGCGAGTAGGGGCCGAATACGAGCTGCGTGACGCGCAGGCGCGCCTCAGGGGCAAGCCCATCGGCGATTGCCTGGCGCAGCCGCTGTTTGAGTGCCTCGCGCTCGTCCTGGTTATCCGTTCGCACCACGATCTTGGCAAATGACGGATCGGGCAGCTCCGGTCCCATCGAGAAGTAGAACCGCGGTGCGCCCTGACCGACATAGGCGGTGACAATTCTCGCTTCCTTCTGTCTGGCCAGCCAGCCTTCGACCTTCGCTGTGGCGGCGCTGGTCTGAGTGATCGATGTGCCATACGGCATCTGCACCTCGATCAGCACTTCAGGGCGGTCGGAGATCGGGAAGAACTGTTTCTTGACTACCGCCATGCCAAGGACGGCCAGCACGAAGAGGCCCACGACCGAACCGGCGACGAGCCACTTGCGCGCAATGACGCGCTTCAGCAGTTGACGGAAACCGTTGTATCGCGGCGTGTCATAAAGCGCGTCGTGGCCACCTTCGACTTTCTTGAAGTCGGGCAGCATCTTGACGCCGAGGTAAGGTGTGAACACCACGGCGACCACCCACGATGCGATCAGCGCGATCCCAACGATCCAGAACATGTTGCTCGTGTACTCGCCCGCAGTGGATCGGGCGAAGCCATTGGGCATGAAGCCGACCGCCGTGACCAGCGTGCCGGAGAGCATGGGCGCCGCGGTATGACTCCAGGCATAAGCGGAGGCGGCAACGCGGCTGTAGCCCTCTTCCATCTTCACCACCATCATTTCGATGGCGATGATGGCGTCGTCCACCAGCAGGCCCAGCGCCAGGATCAGCGATCCCAGCGTGATGCGGTCGAAGTTCTTGCCAGTTGCGAGCATCACCAGGAAGACCACCGCCAGGGTCAGCGGCACGGCCGCGGCAACCACGAGGCCCACGCGCCAGCCCATGCTCACGAAGCTCACCAGCATGACCACCAGCAGGGCCGCGAAAAACTTCACCATGAACTCATCGACCGCCGAACTGATGTTGACGGCCTGGTCGGTGACCTTGGTCAGGCTCATGCCGAGCGGCAGCCCGCCGTTGATCGCGCCCACCTCGCGGTCCAGCGCGCGACCCAGGTCGAGGCCGTTCCAGCCGTCGCGCATTACGACGCCCAGCAGCAGGGCAGGTTCGCCGTTGTTGCGGATCAGGAACGTCGCCGGATCTTCATAGCCACGCGTGACGGTGGCAATGTCCGATAGCTTCAGCGTGCGTCCCTGCGCCACGACCGGCGTATCGCGGATCTTCTGCAACGCGTCGAACGCGCCGTCGAGGCGGATGAACACCTCCGGGCCCCTGGTCTCCACCGAGCCGGCGGGCGTCAGCGCATTCTGGCCGTTCAGCGCGGCGAACACGTCCTGCGGACTGACGCCCAGCGTTGCCAGACGGTCATGCGAAAACTCGACATAGATCCGCTCCGCCTGCTCGCCAATGATGTTGACCTTCTTCACCCCCGGCACGTGCAGCAGCCGCTGGCGCAGCGTCTCGGCGTCGCGTACCAGCAGGCGCTGCGGTTCGCCTTTGGCCTTGAGCGCAAACAGCGCGAAGGTGACGTCCGCGTATTCGTCGTTGACCATCGGCCCGATCGCACCAGGCGGCAGGTTGCCTGCCTCGTCGCTAATTTTCTTGCGGGCCTGGTAGAACTGTTCCTGCACTTCCGAAGGCGGTGTGCTGTCGAGCAGGGTCAAGGTCGTGAAGGCGAGGCCCGGCCTTGTGTAGGTCTCCGTACGGTCGTACCAGCGCAGCTCCTGCATGCGCTTTTCGAGCTTTTCGGCGACCTGGTCCTGCATTTCCTGCGCGGTGGCCCCCGGCCAGGCAGTGATGATGGTCATCACCTTAACCGTGAAGGCGGGATCTTCGGCGCGGCCGAGCTTGAAGAATGAAACGAGTCCGGCCAGCGAGATCAGGCAGATCAGGAACAGGGTGATGGAGCGCTCGCGCACAGCGAGCGCGGAAAGGTTGAAACGACCTTCGCTCACGGACGGGCTCCCTCGGTTGCGGTCACGGGAGCCTGGCCCGCCACACGGACCAGTTCACCTTCGCGTAGCAGATGCGCGCCGAGCGCGACGATCCGGTCGCCTTGCTTGATCTGGCCGTTGATGCGGACGTCGTCGTCATCCACGTGCTCGACCGTGACCGGGCGCCAGGAGACCTTTGGCGGCTCGCCGTCGACGACCCATACTCCCGGTCCCTTGCCCGCGTCGAAAAGGGCGCCAAGCGGCACCTTCAGCGCGCTTTGCACGGAACGCTGCGCATCCGGAATCTGGATGGTGACCGTTGCTCCTAGCGGTGCATCGGACAGCGTGCCGTCGAGCACGTACCGAGCCTCGAAGGTGCGGGTGAGCGGGTCCGCAGCATCGGATAGTTGCCGCAATTCGGCGGGAACCGTGACGTCCTGCTTGCCGAAGAGCGTTGCCTGCGCGACGGAACCGACCTCAGGGCGCAGGGTTTCCGGCAACTGGATGACGGCCTCGCGACGTCCTGCGTGAGCCAGGCGCACCACGGTCTGCCCGGCGTTGACGACCTGCCCGGGCTCGGCCAGCGTTTCCATGACGACACCATCGGCGTCGGCCACCAGCTCCGTATAGCGACTCGCATTGAGCGCGACGTCGGCTTGGGCTTCGGCTGCGCTGAGCTGGGCTTTGGCAGCATCGGTCGCGGCCTTGACCTGGTCGTAGGCCGAGGCGGAAATGGCGCCCGTGCCGCGCAGATCGCGGTAGCGCGCTTCATCCTCTGCCGTCTGCTGCGCCCGTGCCCGCGCGGCAGCGACGGCCTGCTGCTGCGCCTGCGCGGCCAGCTTCAGATCGACGGGGTCGATGCGCATGAGCGGCTGGCCGCGCCTGACGCTCTGCCCGGCATTGACCAGCCGCTCTAGCACCTTGCCGGAGACCCGAAACCCCAGGTCGCTCTGCACCCGGGCGGCTACGGTTCCGGTAAATGAGCGCGAGGCAGGCGGTGCGTCCCGAACGATGGCGGAACGCACCAGCGGCGCCTCCGTGCGCGGATCGGGCGGTGCTTTTGCGCCGCAAGCGGCCAGCGCAAACGGCAGGGCGAAGACGACGGCTGAGGTAGCGAGGCGGCGCGCAAGCATGAAAGACCCATCGACGAAAAGATGATGGATCCCATTATGGTTCTAGTGACCAATAGAGTCAATAGTCACTACTGCTGCGCGTTAAGGTGAGAGGCTGCGAAGCACCAGACTGGACAATTTCGCCGGCGCCTCCTCGGTGTAATCGAAGCTGTGCTGCAGGATCAACGGGTTGAGGTACGGGCGTAAAACCAGGTAGATCGCCATCGCGGTCTCGTCCAGCGGCGTCTTGCGCTCGAAGTCCCCGCTTTGCCGCCCCGCCTGGAGGATGTCCTGAAGCAGCTTCTGGATGCGCTCTTCATAGGCGCGCGTCGCCTGCCATTGCTCGGTGGCGGCCGACGCGGCAATCTCGTAAAGCTTGCGGTCCTGGGAGAACAGGCGAAGGCTCGCCTCGACGATCGCCTTGAACATCCGCCGCAGTTTCTCTGGCGGCCGGTCGACCTCTTCGACGGCAGCTTTGACCTCGCTTTCGATCTCGCGTAGGCAGTTCGCGCAGATCATCTCGCCAATAGCCTGCTTGGACTCGAAGAACTTGTAGATGTACGCCTTGGAAAAGCCGATGGACTTGGCGAGATCAGAGACGGTCGTTTTCTCGTAGCCATACCGGCTGAAGTGCTCGGTGGCCGCGGCAACGATCTGATCGCGCACGTCATGGTCGGCTGGGCCGCGGGCCGAAATGGGATAGGTGGCTGCATTTTTCATGGTTCCTAGCTTACCGCCGCCCCCAGAAATCGACAACAAGTGACTAAATTGTATTATAGTCACCTATGATCACCTTTACTCGCCCTCGTCGCCCGGAAGAAGCTCATGCTGCCCAAACGCACCCTTGCCATGCTTATCGTCGCCAGCCTTTCGGCAGGCTGCGCGGTAGGTCCCGATTACGTTCGGCCCGATGTACCGATGCCGGAGCGGTTCATGGGCCAAACAGCGGTCGATCATCGGCATGCAACGGCCACTGCGGACCTCGTGACCTGGTGGACGGCGTTTGGCGATCCGCAACTGACGCGATTCGTCGCGCTTGCGCTAGAGCAGAACCTTGACCTCGCGCAAGCTTCTGCTCGTGTCGCCCAGGCACGTGCAGCACTTGGAGCGGCGAATGCCGCGCTGCTGCCTTCCGGCAATGTCAGCGGCCAGGCAGCCAGGGTCTACCAGTCCGTTGAAACGCCCCTCGGGCGAGTTTTGAACTCGACGCCCGGTTTCGACCGCTACGGCAACGAGTACGAAGCCAATCTCAGCGCGAGCTGGGAACTGGATGTGTTCGGAGGACTGCGTCGTGGACGGGAAGCGGCGCTCGCCGAGTACGAGGCGTCGGAAGCCGGCGCCGCGGCCACACGCCTGGCCGTGGCGGCACAGACCGCCGACATCTATATCAGCATCCGCGGATTGCAAGCCCGTCTGAACGTCGCGCGGCGACAGGTGCAGACGCAGCAGGATCTGCTCTCCACCATCAACCTTCTGTATGGCAAGGGGTTGGCAGCCGAGCTTCAGGTAAGACAGGCCGAGGGGGCGCTTGCCCAGGTCCAGGCATCGGTCCCGGTCCTCGAGACTGGCCTCGACGCGGCCATGAACGCACTGGATGTGATGCTCGGCGCGCAGCCCGGCGTACATCGGGCCGAGCTGCTCGAAGCTGGCGACATCCCCGCCCCCCCGCAGATCGGAGCCACCGGATCGCCGCGCGAGTTGCTCAGGCGGCGGCCAGACCTGATCGTGGCCGAGCGACACCTCGCCGCATCGAATGCGCGTATTGGCGTGGCCATCGCCGAGTACTACCCCAAGGTCTCCCTCAGTGGGCTGATCGGCAGCGCGACATCCGTGGCCAGCGGCAATCTGTTCTCGAGCGGCGCCAGCCAGGCCGCCGGCGTGCTGGGTCTGCGCTGGCGTTTGTTCGACTTCGGCCGGATCAATGCGCAGATCAGCCAGGCCAAGGGTCAGGAGGCCGAGATGCTGGCTGCCTATCGGCTTGCCGCATTACATGCGACTGAGGACGTGGAGAACGCTTTTTCGGCACTGGTCAAGCGCGAGGAACAGGCTGCTGCGCTCACGCAGGGCGTGGACTCGCTCGGCCGCGCAAGAGCTGCCTCGTTTGCAGCCTATCAAAAAGGCGTAGTCAGTCTGATTGAAGTCCTGCAAGCCGACGACAGCCTGCTACGCACTTCCGACGGGCGAGTGCAGGCACAAACGGAGTCAGCCCGCGCGGCAGTCGCTGCTTTCAGGGCGCTCGGGGGTGGTTGGCAACCCAGCGAATCCGAAGCGACGGTTGCCACCAGGTAGCTAGCGCACGCGCCGAAAGCACGCAAAGCGGCGCCGGAAATTTCGCAATCTTTGTTCTTCGATGGCCGTTGATGAGGACTCCGCTTCGCCCGCGCAGCGGAGCGGCTACCTGTCGAAAGGTCCCGCCAGTCACTTGCCATCAAGAATTGGAAGCGCAGCGTTTCGTCTACACCGCCTTATCGCATGTCACGCAAACGATTGACCCGGGAAGAATCCCGCAAAGAGACCCGCAGGCGCCTGCTCGGCGCAGCGGCCTTGAGCATTGCCAGGAAGGGGTTGGCCGCCACGAGCGTAGAGGATATCGCCGCCCGGGCCGGCTATACCCGTGGTGCGTTCTACTCGAACTTCGACAGCAAAAGCGACCTCTTCGTCGAACTGCTCCGTCTCGATCACCAGAACATCCAGGAAAACTTGCGGAAGCTGTTAGAGGCCGGTTCGTCCGGCCAGGACCTGCGAAAGCAGCTCACGTTGTTGTACGCGCAGCGTTATCGCGACGACAACAACTACGTCATGTGGGCCGAGGCACGCCTGCATGCCATGCGTGACGCGAAGTTCCGACAACAGATGAACGTCCTTTGGCTAGAAAAGCGCGAGATGATCGCCTCCTTCATCGAGCAGTTCTGCAAGCACGTCAACATGCAAGTGCCAGGAGCCTGTGCCGCCCAGGCACTTGCCACGATCGCATTGATGGACGACGTCCTCTATTTCACCATTGCCATGCCCAACGAGCTGTCGAAGACTTCAGCCGAAGCGGTTGTGAGCAACATCCTTACGAGAATGTTCACAAGTTCATCGTTCTGAGTGAACCTTGATTGGCGCAGGTCCGTTCTAGCTGGTTGAGTGAAGGGCCAGCCGCGATGAGACTGAACATAACGGCCGACGAAGCAGTGTTTGTCGACCGACTAGATGGCTTGTCCGCGGCGTTCATAGAGCCGCGCGTTCCGGGCATAGACAACATCCAGGCAGTCAGGATGCGCAAGTCGCCAGACATCAATCCCTTCAACGTCCGCAGGAAGATGCCAAGAATGGCAGCACTGGCGACAAAAATTAGAAGCAAGGCGATGCCACTGTTGAAGCGATCAGGTTGTCTCTCTCGCAACCCCGAGAGAACAAATCGCCGACGAGAGGACAGCTGACGGACCCATTTCGACGTGTCGCGTGGTCCCTACCCGTTCATCGCGCAGACACGCCGATATAACGCGTCACGGCGCAAGGTGGAAAGCGCAAAGATCTTTACGCCCCCTAGCCAGGAAAGGGCTCCCGCGCAAACGTCCCCATTTTCGAGGGTGGCCGGAAATCCGCTCACGCGTGTGCGTCGTTGACCGCGTCTTTCGGACAGGCACATGCAAACCGCCGAGGCACATTGACTGCTCGGAAACATGCATCGAAGCATAGAGGCCAGAGAGGAACTATGGCTGCAGCCAATGAGCGTCGGCTCGATGGATACCCTCTCAGGCCGGGAGTTTGCTGCGTTCGTGGAACCGGCGCGTTGCGCTGGCCCACAAGATCGAGTGCACCATCTGGGCGCTAATGGCTCATGGTCGAACGTATCGATCCGGTTAGCGGTTCACGCCGCGTAGAAGACCCACTTACTACGGAGATTGGTCGCACCTGGCAAACGGGAAGGCGCCCATACAACTCAGAATGACCGACGTATCATGGCAGGTGACGCATCGAGAGTGGGTGATTCGTTCCTCACCGGAGAAGAGAGGCTTTCACTACCACGCTCGCGTGGAGGTTGAGCGCCGCCCTCAAAACTACGTAGACAATCGCGAAGTCTTTCGCTTCACCGACATCGGCTATTTCGATACCCAGGCTTCCGCAAACGAGCGCGGTGTGGCCTGGGCGAAGGCATGGCTCGACGTCAACTTCTAAGCGTTGGCAATTCCCCTCACATCAAGCAAGTCTCGTCCTCTTGACACGCAGCCGATGCGGTCTGTCTCGGGCATACTCGTTGCGCCAGTGAGGGCTCTAAACAACCTTTTAGGAGCTCACAAATGTCACAGCGAAAGACGGTCGATGATCTGTTCGTGCACATGCTTTCCGACATCTATAGCGCGGAGAAGCAACTGACGCGAGCACTGGCGAAACTCTCCCGCGCCGCTTCCGACCCGGCGCTGAGCGACGCATTCAAGACTCATCTTGAAGAAACGCAAGGACAGGTCGAACGGATCGACAAGGTGGTGGAAACTTGCGACATCCGCCTGAAGAGAATGAAGTGCATCGCGATGGAGGGTTTGATAGAAGAAGGACAGGAACTGATCGACGAGATCGAAAAAGGTCCGGTCCTGGATGCGGGCCTCGTGGCTGCCGCGCAGAAGGTCGAACACTACGAGATCGCCACCTACGGTAGTCTGTGCGCCATTGGCAAGCAACTGGGTTTCACCGAAGCCGTGAAACTGCTGACAGAGACGCTGGACGAAGAAAAGGCCACGGACCTCAAGCTTACCGAGTTTGCGGAAAGAGCCGGCAATAAGAAGGCTACGCAACAGTAAACCATGAGGACACAGCGCAGGCGTACCGGTCGAATGGTCTGCCTGCGCTCGCCATCTTGTGATTTACCTTCGATTTGTGCCTGTCACATTGGTCCGTGGGTCTGATGCTTCGATTCATCACTGGCCGTTTTGCTGCTTGCCATCCGCATTGTCGTTTGTGCCGTGGCCGGTGTTGGGACGGGTGCTATTGTTCATCCCGCTCGACCGGTCCCTCGACGGGTTGTCAGGCGCAGCGCCAGTTCCGGTTCCCATACCGCCACCGGTTCCTGTCGCACCCGTTGCCATCCCTCCGGCGCCTCCAGCATTGCCGCCGCCAGCGGCCACGCCGTTCCCAGCTCCGCCTCCGCCGCCGGCCCCGCCCGCTCCGCCTGCGCCGCCACCCTGCGCATAGGCGCCGCCCGCCAGTGCCGTCACCAGCGCAAAAGCCAGCATCGCTTTTGTCGTGAACTTCATGGTTCGCCTCCATTCCATTGGATCGATGTCGCCGGCTGTCGGGCGCAACGCCGCAGTCGCTTCGTCACTTGCGACAGCCCGCTACTGCCGAACGTCAGTCTCGCGGCAGCATCACCTGGAATGAGCAGGGGTTATTCCCGGGACCGCACTAGAGGTTCTCCATAAGCCCTCGCTTCACGCCTCCGGCTGAGCACCGACGCACTAAAGCCAAGGAATCCGAATCGGGCATGCCGTTGTGTCGTGCCGTGGCATGCCGGATGCGCGATCGCCATACATTCGTCGGCATTCAACGAGTCATGTCGCGGATTGCTCACTGCGTGACGATTGGAAAGATCGACCGGCCGATGCCGCCGGGAGAAAGGATGCCCGTTCCCCGTGGCAAGCGAACCGGTGAAATGGCTATGCAGAGAACTCGTCAACACACGGCTTGCGGAAAACGTGCGGGTGCGACGACTCGACATCGACCCGACAAGCGGAATCTGATAAGCGCAAACAGCCGCTTTGCGAGTACCCCGCATGCGTCAAGATTCTCACGGATTCGACGTGCGCGAATGCCAAGGCTTTCGTGAAGCCAGGTTGCTCCCGATTGCGCACACGCCGCCACCGCTCTACCAATTGAGCTAACGGCCCGGCCAGCCAGAAAGTCCTCGCTGCCGGGCAATTCTGGCCTGGGTGCTACCCAATATCGATGGTCCGACTAGTGGAGCGCGCCGGTTCCGTTTTCGGCACGGTCAATGTAAGAATGCCGTTGTCAAACTTTGCCAATGCATGGTCTGGATCGGCATTGTCCGGCATCGGAATTCTGCGCACGAAGCTTCCATAGGCTCGCTCCAACCGATAGCATCCGTCTTCCTCGCTGCGCACGTCCTGCTTCTTCTCGCCGCGCAGCACGATCGCCCCTTCCTCGACGCTCACGTTCAAGTCCTCGCGTCCCATCCCGGGCAGTTCCGCAGTTACGCGAAGCACCGGCCCTTCGTCCACGACGTCGATGCGCGGCTGGAAGCGCGACGAACTGAAGTCGCCAAACCATCGTTCAAACGCACCTCCGCCTGCAAATGGGTCACGAAAAAATTCCTCCACGGCACGCCACGGTTCACGAAGAGATAGTCGTGGAATGTCAGGCCATGCGGCCCGCCACTCATCCGCGCGCCGACCGTCTGTGTCGTCCGCATCGGATTTGCGGGCGGCTCCGCGAAGGAACTTGAAGGGGTTCCATTTTTTCGGATCAGTGTTCATCATGTGCTCCTTTCCTATCAGCGACGAAACGGGATTCCGGTCTCCGCGCCGCGACTGCTTCGACTCGACAGCCGAAAGGCGGTGGCCGGAGGACAGCATCCAGCTTCTTGCTACTGCTGTCCCCCTCCCCCTGCCGACTTCAGTCGGTACGCACCTCGATGCGGCGCGGTCGCGCTTCGTCGCGGCGCGGTATCGTCAGCTTCAATACACCGTCCTTCAGATTGGCTTCGATTTTCGACGCGTCGAAGTCGGCGCTCATCGAGAACGCCCGCGCGAAGTGAGGCTGACGGATCTCCGCATGCTGCAGACGCAGTTCCGCCGGTGTCGGCACCATCGCCTCTGCTTCGATGTACAGGTTGCCATCGTGGACCTTGACGTCCAGCCGCTCCCTGGTCACGCCCGGCAGATCCGCCCACAGCGTGATGCCGTGGCTGTCCTCGAAGATGTCGACCGGCGGCGTCAACGTGATCCGGCGTTGCGACGCATCACCGTCGCGCTGGGCCACCGCCGTTTGGTCCTTTCTGGCGAGTTCAGTCGTGTCGTTCATGATGTCCTCCGTAGTTCTGCCAGCCGCTCACTGAACGGTGATCGCCCGCGGCTTTGACGCCTCGCTTTTGCCGATGCTCACCATCAGGCATCCATTGGTGTACCGCGCGCTGACCTTGCCAGGGTCCGCATTTTGCGGGAGCTCGACCACGCGCCGGAACGCGCCAGCGAATCGCTCCTGCGCATAGGTGCGCGCATCGTCGCCGCGGGTCTCCGGTTGCGAGCTCGCGCGCTCGCCGCTGATGGTCAGCAACCCCTTGTCTAGCGATACGTCGAGCTTGGCCGGATCGACCCCGGGCGCGAACGCGACGATCTCGATCGAGTCGTCGGTCGAACCGATGTTGATCTGCGGGAAGGCGCCAGCGCGGCCTGAACGGATACTGGAAGGGAAGCCGCCGAAGAGGCTCGCCATCTGCCGTTGCAGACGGTCGACCTCACTGAACAGGTCGGTCCCGAAGTAAAGGTCACTCATGATCGTTTCCTCCTTGGATGCAGCACGGAAACGAACCGGCCTACGCGCTCCAGTCCGTCTGCCGGGCTGCGGCAAACAAATCGAAACACGCAGCGCGCCGCATGGCGGGCGCGGCTGCCTGAGCGGAATTTAGAATAGTATGCACGGAGAAAATTTCAAGGTGGGTACCGCAAGTTCCATGCCCCTAGCCTCGACGCTCGCCCCGCCGATCGCAGATTCTGATTCTGCGTCCCTCTCGACATTTACGGACGGCTTAGCGAAATCGCGAAGCGACATGCACCGGCCCTGACAAGCTCGCAATCGCTAACGAGCGGCATTCGTGGCACGCCGGTTGCGCACCCACGATGCCGCGCATTGCGCGCGGGCATGGTGGCAGTGCCCGGTCGCAACAGTGCGCAGGAGAGGACCACTGCAACCGCGCTCAATCTGCCACCACCGCTCCAAGGATGACGGATGAGTCAAAGTCGGGCCAACACAAGCAGCGCACGGGCCGCGTACCCTGGGACCCGTTCTCACGACGATCACTGCGATGTCGGCCGCACGGAACCGGGCGATACGCGTATGCATCGCAAGATCGCGCTGGTTGCCAGCGCCATCGCCGGGAGTGCCGCCGCGGTGGCGCTGCTCCACTACTGGGGGCGCCTGCGTCAAACGCCGGAGCTTACTGAGGAAAGCCGGCTCTCTGGAATTCGAGGGCGCTGGGTGCAGGCGGGTCCTTACAGGATGTTCGCGCGGACCGCAAGCCCGACCGACGCCACCGCCACGAATGGATTTGCCGCTCGCCCGCCAGTGATACTCGTCCACGGTCTCGTCGTCTCCAGCCGCTACATGGAACCGCTTGCCCTAGCGCTAGCCAGGTGGTTTCCAGTGTTTGCTCCCGATCTACCTGGCTTCGGTGAAAGCGCCTTGTGCGGCCGCTGGCTCGATCTGCCCGGTCTCGCCGATGCTTTGCACCTGTGGCTGGTTGCCACCGGGCTCCGACCGGCCGTTCTTGTGGGCAATTCGTTCGGCTGCCAGATCCTGACCGAACTCGCCGCGCGTCATCCCGGCGACGTCAAGGCATTGGTGCTGCAAGGGCCCACCGCGGATCGCCGGGCCCGGCATCTGCCGGTCCAAATCTGGCGCGCCTTGGTCAACGGCCGCCGCGAGCGGCCTCATTCGCCGGCCGCGCCAGGGCGCATCGATTACGCCAAGGCCGGACTGCTGCGCGCACTGGCCACGATGCGCATCATGATTCGTGATCGCATCGAGAACCGGCTCCCGCTCGTTCGCGCTCCCGTCCTCGTAGTGTGCGGCTCCCGGGACCCTGTGTCGCCGCGCGAGTGGGCCATCGAGGTGACCGCGCGGCTGCGCTGCGCGCAACTGGTCATCATCGACGGCGGCACACACACTCTGAATTATGTGTATCCGCACAGTCTTGCGCTGGCGATCCGTCAGTTCGTCGACGCGTTACCCGGCGAACCTTCCGGGCGAATGGAGCAGCCATGAGCAGCGCACCGCGAGGAATTGCGCGATTCGATTCGGCCGCCGCGATGGTCGGTGCACTGGGCGCCTGCCTGCACGGCAAGCCTTTTAGCAGCCCGAGCGGGTCACCACTGCTCGACCGCAGCATGCCGCTGATCAATCTCCTGCCTCGGTTCGCTCGCGAATGGGCGTACTCCATGGGCGGCGCAACCGAGGCGATAGGTGAGCGCGTGGCGCGGCGCCTTGACATCGAGACCATAGCGACGTGGCTTGCCGATCGTTATCCGCGCCGCCAGTACCCGGCCGCCTTCGTTGGCTCGTCCAACGGCGCGCTCGTGCATCTGGCCGCCGCCATGGGCGCGCCCTGGCTGCCGCAGACCTTTCTCTGCCCCGTCCGTGCGCCCGGCAGCGATCCCGATGATGCCGCAGCAGGCCTGCGCGACGGCAGACATGCGCGCGAGGCGCTGCTCGCGGCAGACGGACGAATCGCCGTTCACCATATGCACGATCCAAATCAGGACCGGCTCATGTTGCGTACGATGAGCTACTACCGCATCAAGCAGCGCGCGCTGGCACTCGGGTTTCGCGAGTTCCTGCTACGCAGTCTGCCCGCCGGCGCGACGCTGTATGTAGACATATGCACTTTGCAGTGGCCCGTCACGCGTATCGGCGAGCGCGCCTTCTTTCAGTTTGGCGCGGCGGGTGGCGCGACACGCGAGGAATACTTCAGTGGCGGCCCGCGTGTGCGGGAATACCTGGCCCGTTATGGCAGCGCCCGCACCCGCTGGGATCCGCCCTCGCCAGATGCGCTCGCGCCTGAAGCCGAATGGGGCTTCGACATGAGCCTGCTCGACTCTCTGCGTGCCCTCGCGCAGCAGGCCGACTGGCGCCTAGTCGAGTTTCGCTTCGAGGAACCCGAATCGCTGAGCTTTTTCGCGTTCGACACGCTGCGCGAATGGTACTGCGATGAAGGTATCGAGCCGTGGCATCTCGTCGTCGATAGCTTCGTGCTGCTCGATCCATACACGACGATGCATCTTGGCGCGTTGCCGTTCTGGCTGGTGTTCTGCACCGAGCCATCGGCGCGAAACCTCACGCGGCTGCTTCAACGGGAAGGCCGTTTCGAACACATTGACCTGATGCTGTTTTCGCACGGCACCGAAGGCGTCGGCGTGGTGCCCGCGCGCGAATGGCAAACGATCATCGCGTCTTCCTCGCCCGACGCGCGTCTGTGCGGCGTCGATGCGAAACGCTTTCCTCGCGACTTTGCCACCTTTGTGCGCTTCGACGAAGCACTCGCTCGACGCGGCAGCGAAAGGCCACGCATGCCCCTACCGGCGCCGCTGAGCGTGCAAGCATTCAACGCCGCCCTGCTGCGTCACGGCAGCCGGTATGGCGTCGCCGCGACGCTGCCACGCGCCGAGCAGGTCTCATGACCGGCGCCACCGCGCTGCTGGCCTGGTTTTTCGGGGCCTGCGCCGCGACATACGGCGCGGCGGCCGCCACACTTTTCTGGATGCAGGGACGCCTGATTTACCCGGGGGAATGGCGGCGGCGTGAGCCGAACGAAGCGGGGCTCGCCGACATGTCGGTAGTCACCGCCACCACAGCGGACGGGCTCGATCTGCATGGCTGGTACAAAGCGCCGGCATCGTCACGACGCTTGACCGTGGTGCTTTTTCACGGCAACGGCGAAGACCTCTCGCAACGCGGGCATATCGCGCGCGCACTGCTCGACCGTGGCTACGGAGTCTACCTCGCCGAGTATCGCGGCTACGGAGGCAATTCCGGCATACCTCACGAAGCGGGCCTTTACGAGGATGGGCGCGCAGCACTTCGCTTCGTCGAGCGTACGAATGCGCGCATCGTTCTGCACGGCTATTCGCTCGGTTCCGGCGTGGCGGTGCAACTCGCGGCAGAAGCACAGGCTCCTGGGCGGATCGAAGGCCTGATCCTCGAAGCGCCCTTTTCTCGGATCGCAGATGTCGCGGCACGGGTCTTCTGGTTCATGCCAGTGGGCCTGCTGGTTCGCGATCAGTATGACAATCTCGCGAAGATCGCGCGGGTGCGGGTGCCCGTCGTGATCTATGGCGGAACAAATGACAACGTGATCCCACCGCAGCATTTCGCCCACCTATATGCGCACACTGCCGCGCCGCGGCGACTATTGATGCTGGAGGGTGCAGATCACACCAATTGCTGGGAACGCGGCGGCAGCGAAACCGTACTGAGACTTCTCGAGGATATCGAAAAGGCTTCCGGGACAGGCCGCTAGCAGCACAGGACAGGACAGGACAGGAGCTTGTGCGCTCTCAGGCGGCCGTGCGCAACGCGCCGATCGAAGGGCGCGGCTCATCCGGCGGGAAGATGTACCAAGCGCCATCGTCGTGACGGAAGGAGAACATCCCCACTTCGCCCAATGCACCGGTCGCGCTAACGGCCCTCGCGCCGCGCACACGTGCGTGATGTTCAGATTCGTTCCGTCTGGGCAATGCTTCCAGATCCGCCTACGAAGCGGCCGCCTTGCGGCAGCGGTCCTGCCGCGAGAGTGCGCCTCTCGGTGGTCCTGTCCTTCCCGGTATTCCGGGAAGGACCGCTCATGCGTTGTCTGCAAACTGGCCGGTCACGCGGGAACGAGCGATGCTTTGGCATCGCTGTGCTCAGCGGGAGCGGGACGGATGAAAAAGCTGCTCGAGATTTCTCTCGGCATTGTGACGAGCGTTGGGGGCTTTCTGGAGATGGGGTCGCTGTCGACGGCGGCGCAGGGAGGCGCCGCGTTCCGTTTCCAGCTGGCTTGGCCGATCGTCGTCGGCACGGTATGCATCGTCTTTCTGACCGAGATGTCGGGACGATTCGCCGCGGTGAGCAGCCATACGATCGCCGACGGAATTCGTGACCGGTTTGGCATCAAATTCTTCCTTTTCCCCTTCGTCACGACGCTCATCGTCAACGCCCTGGTGCTGTCGGCGGAGATCGGAGGCGTCAGTGTATCGCTCGAACTGGCCAGCGGGGTAAGACACGAATGGTGGGCCGTGCCGGTTGCGGTGCTGGCATGGTTTGTCCTGTGGCGTAGCACGTTCGGGCTGATCGAAAAAGGCATGTCGCTGCTCGGCCTCGTCACCTTGAGCTTTGTCGCGGCAGCAGTCGTGCTGAGGCCCGATTGGCATCAGGTAGCGTTGGGCGCGATGCCTGGCTTGCCGCGCAACGATGCGGCGAACTACTGGTTCACCGTCGTGAGCATTCTCGGCGCGTCGATAACGCCATCACTGTTCCTGTTCTATTCGTCCGGCGCGATCGAGGACAGCTGGGACCGGAGCTATCTTGGCGCGAACCGCGCGATCGCCGGCCTCGGCATGGCGTTTGGCGGCGTCATATCGCTAGCCGTGTTGATCGCCGCCGGATGCGTGTTTCGCGCGTACGGCATCACGCGCGTCGACAGCTATCACCAGTTGCCACTGATGCTCGTCGCGGTCTTCGGCTTCTGGGGATTCATTCTGTTCATCGCGTCGCTGTCCTTCGCGTGCTTCGGCGCGACGCTGGAGATCGCGCTCGAGCAGGCGTACTTCTTTGCCCAGGGCTTCGGCTGGAACTGGGGCGAAAACCGCAAGCCGCGCGAGGACCCGGCATTCAGCCTCGTCTACACGTGTGCGCTTGCGGTCAGTGCGATACCGATCGCGGCCGGCATCGACCCGCTCAAGCTAACCGTATTCTCCATGGCTCTGACTGCACTGAGCTTGCCGCTCACCGTGATTCCGTTCCTGGCGTTGATGAACGATGAGAGCTATCTCGGGCGTCACTGCAACGGCGTATTTTCCAATCTTGTTGTCATCGCGATCGTCGCGCTCAGCTTCGTGCTGGCGATCGTCACAGTGCCACTGCAGATACTCGGAGGTACGTAATGGATCTTGTTCGAGACGTGCTCGATAAACAGCTTGTCGATCGCTATGGTGCGAAGATGGGGCGGGTCGACGGTATCGTCGCCGAATTGCGGCCGGGTCGGCCGCCAGAATTGGTTGCGCTCGAGACAGGTTCGGTCGCGATGGCGCGACGCATTGGCGAGCAAGCCGGGCGTCGGGTCGCGCGACTCGCTGGCAAAATCGGCGGCGCGCGTTACGTCGAACCGTACCGGATTCCCTGGAGTCGGGTCCGTCGCTTGGGGGTCGACATCGAGGTGGACCTGGATGCGCGCGATACCCCGCTTGGCAACTGGCAGCGCTGGCTACGCGAGCACGTCGTCGAGCGCATTCCGGGATCGCGATGATGGCGCAGATCAACATCGATCTGATCGTTGGTCGGCAAGTGCTGACGCCAGACGGCTCATCACTAGGCCGCATCGAGGCAATCAAGCTCGTCCAAGACCACGACGCCTGGATGATCAGCGAATTTCACATCGGTCCGAGTGCCTTGGTCGAGCGGCTCGCCGTACGCTGGCTGCCAAGGCTGTTGCGTGACGTGGCGCAGCGCAAGGGGCGCTGGCGGCATCATCGGATTTCGTGGAACCAGATCGACGTGTCCGATCCCAGACACCCGCGCCTGCTGTGCGATGTAGCTGACGTTCGGGGACTGGCGTAGCCGCTGAAGATATGTACCGAAGGTCGGAACGCGGCACAGAGCGTGCTTCCCGCTTAAGCGATAGAAAAGGACGGGGGCGCCAAATGGCCGAGTATCTGAGCGCAATATTTCGCTCTTATCGCGATGCTTCTGACGCACGCCAAGCTCTCGCCGAGTCCGATTTGTGCGAGTTGGACGTGTTCGTTTTCTCACTCGCGGCTTCGCCTGGCGCCGCGAAATGGGTGCTCCCGACGCACGAAATGGATCATGCGGAATATGCGGCTCACGGGGAATGGGGGTTGATCGCCGTCAACCGGTTCATCGAGCCGCAAGCCGACTGTTTCGTGGCTAGCATAAGTGAGGACAGGCGTGCCGGCCACGCATTGCTGGTCGCGGCCGATCCGCCGCCAGCACTCCTGGTGCAGATTTGCGCAAACCTGAAAGACTGTGGGGCGTTCGCGCTGCGGCCGCCGGGGTCCCGCTGGCGACTTTGCAACTCGCACTGAAGCCCCAGGGCCAGCCGCCCTCCTGCTCAAACACACGAGGGGTCGGCTGCGCGCACCGGTTCGCTTCAGCCAACGTGAAAAGCACCGAGCAGCGCGGCAGCTAGCGCTTCATGCCCACGGCGCGGCGCATTGCGGCGGTGATTCCCTGCCGCGTGCGCCAGTAGTCTTCGCATGGATCGAACTTGAGGGAACGCTGACGTTCGATCGCCTTGCGCATGGTCCATTCGTCGCCTCGGCCGACTCGCCGCAATTCGTCCCACGAGACCGGCATCGAAACTGCCATTCCGGAACGGGCCCTGACCGAGAAAGGGGCAACGGTGCTCGCGCCGCGGCCATTGCGAAGATAATCGATAAAGATCCTGTTGATACGGTTTTTCGGGCCGAGAACCGCCGAAAAGCGGTCTGGCACCACCCGCGACATGTGACGAGCGACCGCCTGCGCGAACTCCTTTGCTTCACTCCACGCCTGACGTCGCGTCAACGGCACGACGACATGGAATCCTTTGCCTCCGCTGGTTTTCGGGAATGACCGCAGACCTATCTCGTCGAGTACGACCTTCAGCAGTTCGGCCGCTTCGAGCATTGCACTCCATGGCAGGTTCGGGTCGGGATCGAGGTCGAAGATGATCCTGTCGGGATGCTCCAAGTCGGGTGCTGCGGCGTTCCAACAGTGCAGTTCGACAACGCCCATCTGGGCGAGACCGATCAGCGCCTCCGGTTTGTTGGCAACTAGCAGCGGCGGATGCCTCGGATGCAATTCGGCAGGCAGTTCTTCGACGCCGGGAATCTGGAACTTTTCGCTGTGTTTCTGGAAGAACAATTCGCCCTTAATTCCGTTTGGCGCACGAACCAACGCCAACGGCCGGTTATGCAGATGCGGTAACGCCCATTCGGATATCGCAGCGTAGTACTCGACCATGTCGCGCTTGGTGTGCCCGGTCACCTCATCCATGACCCGCTCGGGGTTGGATATCCGGATGCCGCCGATCGTCACGGCTCCTTTCGGCCCTGGACGCTGGCGAGTCGAACCCGCATCGGCCTCGACCGTTTCGTCTGACTCGACAGCGATCATCGGCTCTTCGGTGATCGAGCCCGCGGCCTTGTCTTCCCGGATCGCGTGAAAAACTGGATGTCGGACTTCGCCAGCGGGCGTCCATTCGAGGAACGAACACTCGACGACGAGCAACGGCTCCAACCAGAGGCAGTCGCGGTTTTTCTCCGGTTTGGGCGGGTTGTAGAACGCTGTTTCGCGAGCGGTGACTGTACTGGCGCGCCGCAGGAAGGCATCGGCGGCGCGACTGGACAAGTATGGCTTGACGTTGCCCGCGTAGCGCAATGACCCATCCTGTTCGTACACGCCGAGCAGAAGGGAATGAACACCTGAGCGCGCACCTTTGGTCCGGGTGAAGCCGCCGACCACGAACTCCTGGCGCAAATTGCATTTGAGCTTGATCCACTCGGTAGATCGTCCGGAGCGGTATGGCGCATCGCCACGCTTGCCGATGATCCCTTCGAGCTTCATGCGGCAAGCTGAAGCGACCAGCGACACCGGGTCTTTCGCGAAATCTTCCGACAATCGCAACACATCGGCGTCCGTTTCATGCATCAATGCGCGAAGAAGCTTGCGACGGACACGCAACGGGTGTTCACGCAGATCGGTGCCGTTCAGCCAGAGGACATCGAAGACGAATAGGACTATGTCCGCAGTGCTGCGCCGGTCAAAGGCATTTTGAAGTGCATTGAAGTCGGGGCGACCCGCCGCGTCCAACACGACCACCTCGCCGTCGAGCCACACCTCCTCGACTGGCAATACCGAGAGTGCGTCGGTCAGACCGGGCATACGTGAAGTCCAATCATGTCCGTTGCGGGTAAAAATCTGGACGGTGCCACGCTCGATGCGGACCATCATCCGATAGCCGTCGAACTTGATTTCGTACGACCAGTCGCCGCCTGCCGGTGCGCGATCGACCAGCGTAGCGAGCTGTGGCTCGATCAGAACGGGGAACGTTCCGGGCTCATCCACAGGAGTACGGGCGCGACGGGTGCGCGAGGAGTTCCACCGGCTGCTCATGTCATGAGCCCACATATTGCGAAGAATTCTCTTCGTGCAATTCTGTCCGGACGAGTTGGCTCAGGTCGCATTCGTTCATCTCGCTATCTGACCTGTTTGCTCTGCCGGTCAAGCGTAGCGTCGGCAATGCTCCAGATATTCAGCTTCATTGACGACGGTCAATTCGATCGGCCTCGCCGCAACCGCGTTCGCGCATTGAACGATCTGGGCCACCTTGCCTGCCGGTCGGCCAACCAGCCTCTTCACCTCCTGCGGTAAGGAGCATCTTTTCGAAGCAGCACGCGTCGGACTGTTCTACATAGGACCCGTACCGTTGAACCGCCCTGAAGCCGTTGCGCTCATAAAATCGGATTGCGCGCCTGTTTACCGCGCGAGTCTCGAGGACCAGCCTTTGATAGCCGGCGGCTGCCGCGTTGACTTCAAGCTGCTGCAGAATCACTTTGCCGACGCCTGAATAATGCGGCCTGCTGTAGATTCTCTTGAGTTCCGCCGTGCGCGAGTCGAAATGCCAGAATGCGCCGCATCCAACCGGTTCCCCGACGAGGGTGCGGGCAACGTAAAACCTTCCTTTCGATGAGTGAAAGTCGGCGAGACAAAACCTCGACTGCCCGCCATCGCCTGAAAATACCGCCAGCGTGGCGCTGAGTTCATCAAGCAGGATTTGTCCATCAAGCGAGGCAGGGTCCTCGCGCCGGACGGTTATGGCAATGCATGACTGAGTCATTGGTCCTCCGTTGACGCGCCTTTACTGCGCGCCTGATGCAGCCGTGTCCGACGCGCCTTTAGCGTGTGGGCCTTTCTGAGGGAGTCGGGTTGGCGAGCTCGCCGTCGAACCTTTCGACATGGAAGTCGAACCACTGGTGGCGCCTGTGTTCGGCGCACTGATTCCCGCACCGCCCTGGCCCGCTCCGTTGGCTCCTCCCGCCACGCCAGCACCAGCGCTCGTCCCACCGCCTCCACCGCCTCCACCGCCCTGCCCATAGGCCGCGCCGACCGACGCTAGCGCCAATGCAAGACAGACGATTACTGTCTTCGTTGCTTTCATGATTGCCTCCCTTGAATGACCGCAAACTCGCGGCAACGCCGTTGGGCGAATCTGCGCTATCCCCGGTGGGGTGCCAGATTTCGCAAGCCGGCATTTCCCGAAGCGCAACGAATATGCCAGACACGCATCATGAGTCGCCGCGCCTTCCTTGCCGCGAGATTGACGACGATATGGAAACGTTGACCGCATGGTGGTCATTCGTCGGACCATCCATGACTGGAAGCGCCACCCCGCGGCAATCCCGGAGTACTGCGATAGCTGGCTGATTCCGTTCGTGGCATTCATATGCCTGCTCCATCCGGTGAGGAACGGGAGTTGCTCAACTAAAACGTCAAGCGTGCATATAACGCGAGCTGCCCGCGATGGGAGGAGGAGACATCATGTTGTATTACGCCCTTGTATTTTTCATCATTGCGATCATTGCCGCAGCGTTCGGCTTTGGCGGCATCGCTGCGGGTGCAGCCAGCATCGCAAAAATACTTTTCGTCATATTCGTTGTGATTTTCCTCGTCACGCTCGTGATGGGCCTCATGCGACGGTGACACGAGACTTTGCAAACGCGGGCGCCGTTATGTTGGTGCGAAAGTTCAAAAAACGCCTCTAACGTCAAATACGGGAGCAGCGCGAACGCGCCGACTTGCTGGGTGAGACGAAATAATCGTCGACCTCGCGGGAAGTTCACCCGGACTCGCCATGGCGCCCTGCGACGCAGAACATCACCAGGCCAAAAGACTGCGATGCAGCCATGCCATGAGCCATGCATAGGGTGCTGCCGATCCGCATCGGAACCAGGGCCGACGACATGAAGTTGCCGAACCGCTGGGCGGTGACGTAGCAGCTTGAGGCCAAGCCGCGTCGCTCCTAAAGCAATCCCCGACGACGACGAGGTCGGTCGCAAACCGACGAGCAATCGAGAGGCTGCGAATAGATGGCTGGCTTCGGTCCGGAAACAGCCCGTCGCGCCGTGTAAAACTTTGTTTGTCGAGTGCGGACACGCGCAATAGTGTTCGATGTCTTCATGGATCAGAAAGCGGGTCTAGCTCCGTCGCAATTCTAAAGTTCATACCAGTGATGCCGATAAATGGCTTGCCGGTCCCTGATTTCCAGGGATGGCCATTACTCAAAAAGGCGCTGGGCGTCGACGCTCTCAATCCATAAATACACAATCATGAAGACCAAAGCACTTTCAAAGTTCGTGCTCGCCGCGGGTTTTGTCGTCACAACACTGCTCACCGGTTGCACTTCGCTTCCGAAAACCGACCTTGCCGCCAGCAATCGACAAAAGCTCCATACGATCGCCATGTTGGACGTCAAGGAACCGCGCGGAGAGAGCGTGGTCAACTTCGGTGGCGCTGCTGGAGCATTTGGATTGATTGGCGGATTGGTGCAAGCAGGGGTCAACGCCAATCATACGAGTACGTACACGCAGCGTGTGGCGAGCGAAAAGATCGTTTTCGCTCCGGTTGTTGACGATGGCCTTACAGCGCGACTTTCCAATGCCGGCTATCAGATCGTTGCGCTGCACGGCCAGAGCGTCAAGCTCGCAAGCGATGGCAAGTCGGACGACTTCTCAGATATCAAGACCGACGCGGATGCCATCCTGAACGTGTGGATTACTTCCTTTGGCTATGCATCCCCACCGGACACGAGCGACTTCATTCCGTGGGTCGTTATCCGTGCGCGCCTGCTCGACTCTAAGTCCAGGCAGGACATGTACTTCAAGACATTCGCTTGCGGCTGGGACATCAAGGCCAATTCGATTCATATCGAAGCAGACGCCAAATATCGTTATGGCAGCTTCGGCACGCTGACCGAGCAGTTCGATCAGTCGGTGACAGGCCTCAAGGATTGCGAACAGGCGGTCGTCGCAGCAATTGGGCAGGATTTGACGAAGCCGCAGTAAGCGGCTGATAGCCGAAGACGCCGGGCCAACCGCAATCAATGCGGCAGGCACTCAGTTTGGAACCAATAGTCGACCAGGCGCTGGGCCTCTTGCAGATCATCCGGGTAGTAAGGGTCGTCATTCCACGGCGACGGGTCGTAACCTGCTTTCCTCAAGGCCGCGAGTTCGTTCTGGTGCTGTGCCAAGGTCGGAGGCGCGTTGGTTTTGAGCGCCGCCAGGTCGCGGCACTCCGCCGGGCTGAGATGCCGCCCGGTATATGGCATGCCGCCGACGACACAGCCAGCGAGCAAAAGTACCACGGCAGGAAGCGTCAATCCTGTCTTAAGCGACTTGGTCATAGTACGTGGACTTCCCTTCATTGCATGATAGTACGTCGTCGCGACTGGCGCCTCGTCGCCAGGTCGTTCCTTCATACCGCAGCAACTGGCAAAACGGCCCCGCCACCATCTGAACCGCGCTGGCATCGCGCTCACGTCGTCGAGCGCGCAGCGGCAACTGGCATTGGTCCAGAGGACCGTTGCTTTTGTACTTAATCGCGATTTGCCTGCAACACCGTGAGCGCGGCCATATTGATGATCCGACGAACCGTCGAACTGGACGTCAGTATGTTGACGGGTGCATTGACGCCGAGCAGGAACGGCCCCACGGCAACATTACTTCCTGCCTCCGTCTTCAGCAGGTTATACGCAATATTTGCCGAATCGACATTCGGACAGACCAGCAGATTGGCGGCGCCCTTCAGTCGCGACGTGGGTAAAACACGCTGACGCAGCGCTTCATCCAGCGCGCAATCTCCGTGCATTTCACCGTCGATCTCGATGTCGGGCGCCTGTTCGCTGACGAGTGCCAGTACTTTCCGCATCTTCTCGCCCGATGCAGAACTGCCCGAGCCAAAATTCGAACGCGATAACAACGCAACTTTGGGCGACAGATTCAACCATGCCATTTGCGCTGCGGCCGCAACCGTGAACTCCGCAATCTGTTCAGCCGTGGGGTTGTCGTTGATGTGTGTGTCGACGAGTGCCAGCGTGCGCCTGTCGAGCAGCAGGATATTCATCGCCGCATAAGTTTGTGCGTCGTGTTTCCTGCCGATCACTTCGTCGATGAAGCGCAGATGCTTGTGATAAGCACCGACGGTCCCGCATATCATCCCGTCCGCGTCGCCCAGTCGCACCATCATGGCGCCGATCAGCGTCAGGCGGCGGCGCATTTCAACCCGCGCCATTTCCTTCGTGATCCCATCGCGGCACCGCAGTTCCCAATACGTCGTCCAGTATTGGTGAAAGCGTTCGTCGTTTTCCGGGTTCGTGACCTCGACGTCCTCGCCGAGCTTCAGCCGCAGGCCGAATTTCTCTATTCTCGATAGCAGCACTTCCGGTCGGCCGACAAGAATCGGCCGCGCCAGCTTCTCGTCGACGATCACCTGAACCGCCCTCAGAACACGTTCCTCCTCGCCCTCCGTGAAGACGATGCGCGAGTTGCCACCCTCGCGCACGAATTGCTTCGCGGCGGCGAACAACGGTTTCATGAACGCGCCGGAGTGATAGACGAACTGCTGAAGCTGATCCGCGTAAGCATCGAAATCGGCAATCGGGCGCGTAGCCACGCCGTCCTCCATCGCGGCCCTTGCGACGGCGGGTGCGATGCGCACGATAAGCCGGGAATCGAACGGCTTTGGAATCAGATACTGCGGCCCGAAGGAAAGATCGTACGCACCATACGCGGCCGCGACGGAGTCGTTCGGTTCCTCTTGCGCGAGGCCGGCAATCGCGTGAACGGCGGCCACTTCCATGTTCCGCGTGATGGTGGTCGCACCAACATCCAGCGCACCGCGGAACACATAAGGAAAGCACAGGACATTGTTGACCTGGTTCGGATAGTCCGAACGGCCCGTCGCGATGACCGCGTCATCACGGGCTTCGCGCGCTTTCTCCGGAAAGATTTCCGGCGTCGGATTGGCGAGCGCGAGAATCAGCGGACGCGGCCCCATCTGTTTCACCATTTCCGCCGTCAGCACGCCGCCCACCGAAAGCCCAAGGAATACGTCGGCACCTTCGATGACATCGGACAGCACCCGCGCCGACGTCGCCTGTGCAAAGCGCGCCTTGTCGGGGTCCATCGCGGCCTTGCGTCCTTGATAGACCACACCTTCGATGTCGGTCACCCAGACGTTTTCGCGGGGCAGTCCGAGACCGACCATCAGCTCGAGACACGCGAGCGCCGCGGCACCTGCGCCTGAAGTGACGACCTTCACCTTCGAGATGTCCTTGCCCACCACTTTCAGACCGTTGAGAAACGCGGCCGATACGGTGATCGCAGTACCGTGCTGGTCATCATGGAAAACGGGAATCTTCATACGGTCGCGCAGCTTTTGCTCGACGATAAAGCAATCGGGCGCCTTGATGTCCTCCAGATTGATGCCGCCAAATGTCGCCTCGAGGCTCGCGATGATATCCACGAGCTTATTGGGATCGCTCTCTGTAATTTCGATGTCGAAGACGTCAATGCCCGCGAACTTCTTGAACAGGACCGCCTTGCCCTCCATCACCGGCTTGGACGCGAGCGCACCGATATTGCCGAGACCCAGCACCGCCGAGCCATTCGTGATCACGCCGACCAGGTTTCCTCGGCTCGTGTAGCGGAACGACTCGCGCGGGTCCGCCGCGATTTCCTCGCATGCGACCGCCACGCCCGGCGTATAGGCGAGTGCGAGATCGCGCTGCGTGACGAGCGGTTTGCTTGCGCTCACCGATATCTTCCCCCGCGTAGGAAACTCGTGATACTGCAGGGCTGCCTCGCGTTCGGTCCTGTCCATTTGTGCCGTGCTCCTATGTGTACGCCGGGCCAATCCCGGCTGATCGTCATGAACACATTCTAGGAACGAGGCATGCGGGGTTTATTTTGTTTTATTATCGGGGCATCACCTTTTGGTTATGGCTGGATTCCCACTATCGTGTCATTCAACACGGATGAAGTGATAAGGCGCTTGAGCGCGCGCCTGAAAATGCGCCATCTCATGTTGCTGCTGCAAATACGGCAACATGGCTCTCTAACACGCGTAGCCGAGCACATGGCGAGCAGTCAGCCAGCCATCACGAATGCCCTCGCTGAACTGGAGGATATGTTCGGCGGCGCGCTGTTCGAGCGTTCGTCGCGCGGCATGATTCCGACGGCGCTCGGCACGACCGTCCTCGCACGTGCCGAATCGATGCTGCACGATCTCGACCACCTCGCATCCGATGTCGGTGCGCTGATCTCCGGTCACGCAACGCGGTTTCACATTGGCGTGATTTCCTTCATTTCAGGAAAGACTCTGGCGTCGGCAATCCGTCATACGCAGTCGCAAATTTCGCAGCGGCTCACGTTTTCCATCCACGAAGGCACGAGCGAGGGGCTAATGTCCCAATTGCGCGACCATACGCTCGACATCGTGATCGGACGGGCATCGTCGAGCGTCGATCTCGACGACCTTCATTTCGAAGTAATTCATCAGCAAAAACCCCGTCTGATCGCGTCCCGACGCCTCGCTGCCAGACTCTCGCGCAGCGCAATGAACTGGCGAAAACTCGCCGAACTCGACTGGATTCTCGGTGCATCGCAAACTCCGATGCGCGACCAGATATCCGATCTGTTCCTGTACGCCGGCGTTACACCGCCCTTTCCCGTTGTCGAAAGCCTTTCGCCGCGGCTGATTGGCGAGACGGTCGCGTTGAACGAGAACGCGGTGTCCATCATGCCGGCAGACATCGCGGAAGAACTGGTACGGATTGCGGGTGTGGCGATTGTCCCCTATGCGTTCGACTGGACCTTGCCACCCGTTGCGCTGTTCACCCGCCCGGGTATTCCTCGCGAGATAGATACGATTTTCGCCGCATCATTGCGTGCGCAATACCAGACCAAGGTAGTGAGCGATCCAGCGTCGCTCGGGTAGCGTTGGTCGCAAGGCGCTGCTGGATCTGGACGACCTACGTCTGATACGCGCCGTGGGCGTCTCTCGCTCGCTGGCCTCGGCGGCGCAGTTGCTGAACCTCACTCCCTCTGCGGTCACGATTCGTTTGCAGCGGATGGAGGAACGACTGCGTATCCGGCTCGCCGTGCGCAAGGCCAAGGGCATTTCCTTAACCCAGCGCCATGGAGAAGCCGCGGATAGCTCTCACGCATTTAACTGCGCTTAATTCCCGATTATCCGTTCGTTAAACACCGGAGAAAGCACTGCGCATATAGTTGTCACATAGGCCCAACTATGAGACAGCAACGTGAGCATTGACACCTTGAACACCCCTGCAGCCTTGATTGATGTGGCGCGCATGCGCCACAACATCGACGGCATGCAATCGCGACTCGATAAGCTCGGAGTCAGATTTCGCCCCCACGTCAAAACGACAAAGTGCAAACAGGTCGTAGATGCACAAGTCGCGGCAGGTGCCTGCGGCATCACGGTTTCGACGCTCAAGGAAGCGGAGCAGTTTTTTCGAACGGCGTTCGCGACATCGTCTACGCGGTCGGCATGGTGCCGACGAAACTCCCGCACCCTGGTAAGCAATCGGCTGGTATCTGCAAACAGCGAGTACCTGGTTTCGTTCGGCTCGCTTCATCCAGGATTACGAAATGTCCACTGAATCTCACACTTCGACGATTACCTGTTCGAACGCGCCTGATATGCCGGCCCCCGCTGGTCACTACTCGCACGTTTGCATCGCGAACGGCTTCGTCTTCGTCTCCGGGCAATTGCCCGTTGATACGGCAGGAAAGCCCCTGAGCGACGAACCTTTTGAAGCCCAGGTAGACCAGGTTCTCCGCAATGTAGACGCTTGCCTGAACGCGGCTGGTACTACTCGCGATCGGTTGGTTCAGGTCCGGGTATTCGTTTCGGATATTAAACATTGGCCGGCTTTCAACAAACTCTACGCGCAATGGATTGGCGCCCATAGGCCAGCGCGAGCCGTTGCGCAATCGACTTCCCTGCATTACGGCGCCGCAGTCGAAGTGGAAGGCGTCGCCTTGGCCGCTACGGACTGAAAAAGAGGAGAGGAGACGCCATCATGAAAAGACTAAAACTCGCCCATTGGATTATGTTCGGTATGGTGCCGTCGTTGCTAAATGGGAAGGTGAACTCGCTGCTGCTGGCACCCTCGAAAACGAAGAGGCCGCCATCGGCACCAGCACCAATGAGCAGGCGGCGGAGTACCTGCATTTAACGAAATCTCCGGGACGAACCATATGAAACTCGACGGAAGTGCAAAACCGGCCGGACTAACGCCGACCGCTGAACTGCTGCAGGACGCCGGGCAACGTGCGCTCGCTTATGTTCAGGCTGTGCATGACAGGCCTGTCACCGTTTCTACCCACGCATTGCGAGGCCTGAACGAATTCCGGCACTCACTGCCAGACGCCGGGCTGGATGCACGTCAAGTCTTGCGCCGCCTCGACGAGGCTGGGTCACCCGCTACCGTCGCGACAACGGGCGGACGGTACTTCGGTTTGGTGATCGGCGGCGCGCTGCCCGCGACCATCGCAGCGAACTGGCTCGCCACTGCCTGGGATCAAAACGCGTGTTTTCGGTGGACTTCGCCGATCTCGGCAACGCTCGAAGACGTCGCGCTACGCTGGATCGGCGACCTGTTCGGCTTGCCGGACGACATTGGAGGAGCCTTCGTTACGGGTGCCTCGATGGCGAACTTTGCGGCGCTGGCGGCAGCACGCCACGCCCTGCTATCCCGCCTGGGCTGGGACGTGGAGGCGAAGGGACTCTACGGCGCCCCGGAACTCCGCGTAGTCGTCAGTAAAGAAACTCACGTGACCGTCTCCAAGGCGTTGTCGATGTTAGGACTCGGACGCGAGCGGGTCATCGTAGTGCCAACGGATCACCAGGGCCGGATGCGAGTCAGCGAGCTTCCGGAACTGGATGAGAAAACGATCGTGTGCATCCAGGCTGGCAACGTGAATACCGGCGATTTCGATCCGGCGCGCCAGATATGCCGGCTTGCGAGGAAAGCCGGGGCTTGGGTCCATGTTGATGGTGCATTCGGTCTATGGGCGCTTGCAAATCGTCAGTTCGACAATCTGACGGATGGCGTCGCCGAAGCCGACTCCTGGGCGACGGATGGGCATAAATGGCTCAACGTACCGTATGACAATGGCATCGTTCTAGTGCGCAGAGCTGCCACTCTGCGTGCGGCAATGTCGTTGAATGCCGCATACCTGGCAGAGGGCGATGCGACTGACCGTGAACCGTCGCACTACACGCCGGAATCCTCGAGACGAGCGCGTGGTGTGGATATCTGGGCGGCGCTTCTTACCCTGGGCAGAGATGGCGTTGCGGGGCTAGTCGAACGTACCTGCCGCTATGCCCGAATGTTTGCCCAGGGTCTGCAGGCCAGTGGCTTTGAAATCCTGAATCGTGTCGTACTCAATCAGGTGCTCGTCTCATTTGGTACCCCGGAGATGACGCGCGCCGTAATTAACCGTCTTCAGGCCGAGGGGATTTGCTGGTGTGGCGGCACAGTATGGCAGGGCCGCGTCGCCATGCGAATCAGCGTCTCCAGTTGGGCCACCACTGACACGGATGTGCAGACGAGCCTTCGGGCAATGATTCGCGCCGCGCAAGCAGGTGTGCCGTGATGCCGTGCAGACACTGATCAGCAGCCCGGCTGCTTAACTGCTGATGATGGGGGGCGACGCATTTCCCGCGTCTATTTGTGGACTGATTGGTTTAGTTACCAATGGCAGCTATTCATATAGCAGCGGCCCTGCTCGTTCCTTTGCTGTGGGGATTTCAGTTTGTCGTCGTAAAAGCGGGGCTCACGCTGCCACCGCCATTCTTCGCTGGGCTGCGATTTGCCGCGGTTCAGATTGCCTTTACACAACTGCAGACCAATACACTCACGCAACCGGTTTCTTGCGACGAGGTTGAGGCCGAGGCCATGCCGACAGCGCAATATCAGCCAGCCGCTTCAATATTGCCCTGCATGCCCCGTCACAGGCTTGCGCCGACATGCCTTGCACAACCGCCTCGTAAAAGCGGGCGAGAGCTTCGGTGTCGGTCTCAGCGGCAAGCTCACCCTCGGCGACGGCACGGTCGAAGCGTGCCTTGACGGCCTGGAACCAGGACTCCCGCCGCTCGGCGACCGTCCGTGCGACGGACTCGCTCTTTTCGGCATATTGAAGAACAGCCGTCGAAATCATGCAGCCGCGCGGCCTTCCGGGGTCGGTAAAGCGTGCCGCGGCGTCGTGCAGGTAGAACGCTATCGCATCGTAGGCCGGCATGTCTCCCTGCAGCGCTTCCATCCACTGCCCGTTCTCACGCTTGCTGATATGGTCGACCGCCTGTCTAAAAAGCTCCTCCTTCGAGCCGAACGTAGCGTAGAGGGACGGCGGCGGAATACCCATGGCCTCGGTCAGGTCGGCTATCGAGGTGCCCTCGTATCCATGCTCCCAGAACAGCCGCGCGGCGACATCGAGCCCCACGTCGCGCTCCAGCAACCTCGGTCTGCCACGTTTTCGGGCGGGGTGACTCATTTTGTAGCGATTCCTATAAAAAACATTGACAGCGTGTTTTCAGCGTTATTAATATAACGATCACTATTCAATTCGGAAAGGAGTGAATGATGTCTGGAAAACTTTCAAACAAAACGGCCATCATAACGGGAAGCTCGCGCGGTATCGGCCGTGCTGCGGCACTGGCCTTCGCGCGAGAAGGAGCCGCGCTCATCGGCGTGCATTACGGCAGCAACGCGGATGCCGCTCACGCCACCGTTCGCGAGATCGAGGCCCTCGGAGCAAAAGCCGTCGCCATCAAAGCGGACTTGAACCGCGGGAAGGAAGCAACGGACAGTATCTGGGAGCAGTTCAAGGCAGCCGCGATTGCCGCCACGGGCGAACCTCGGCTTGACATTCTAGTCAACAACGCCGGCATTGCACCCGGGATTCCCTTGTCCGAGACCAGTGAGGCGACCTTCGACGAGGTCCTGACGGTCAACTTCAAGGCACCGTTCTTTCTGATCCAGGCCGTTGCCGATCATCTCCGCAACAATGGACGAATTATCAACGTTTCGACCGGCTTTACGCGTGTGGCCGCGCCAACGCATCCCGCGTACGCCGCATCGAAGGGTGCCGTTGAGACCCTGACGCTGGCGCTTGCTCCTGAGTTCGGTCGTCGCGGCATCACGGTCAATACGGTCATGCCGGGTGTGACGGACACCGACATGAATGCGGAGTGGCTTACCGTACCGGAGGCGCGCGCCGGCGCGGAGGCCATGTCGGTATTCTCGCGAGTGGGTCGACCTGACGACGTGGCTGACGTGATCACCTTCCTGGCCTCGAATGACGCACGCTGGACTACGGGACAGGTGATCGACGCGACCGGCGGCGCCCGGCTCTAAACATTCATCCCGGGACTAAGCACCGCCCGGGTCTACCGCGATCCCGGCGTCTCCGACGCGAGCCGCCACGTGAGATTCCCGCGAGCACGCAACTCGCATCTCGCGTGGAAATAGTCCGTGAAATAGATGCGAGGTCGTGCAAGCAGGCTGCCCAGGAACTTTCGCTCCTGCAAGTCATATGCGAGGTCGTCGAGGTCCGAGCGCTCTCTGCGCACGCGCACTCCTTCCGCGAGAAACCGGGATCTCGCTGCGCCCAGGACAGCGAGGTCGATGTCGCATGTAAAGCGCTCGTCGAGCTCTTCCGGCGCGCCGGTATGTCGGGTGGCGAGGACCATTGCGCAGATTCGCTCACACATCGCGATGCGATCGCCGGCCGAGCGTCGAAGCCAGTCCGCGCTGCGCCGCTCGTTGTCGCTTGCGCCTGGAACATAGATGATGTCGTGGCACCACAGCGCAAGTTCCACGAGGTCAGGATGCGGGATCGCGCTGCGTGCCGCATCGAAATAGCGCAGACAGCGGCGAACGTGACGCAGCGTGTGATAGTGACGAATGGGTTCGCTGTAACGTTGCGCGAGATCGGCATAGATAGCCTCGGCGCGTGCGCCGCCGCAGCGCGTCCATAACTCGACGAAGCGTTCCTGCAAGTGGCTCATCTCTGCTCCTTTGCGCACGTCGGCTCACTACGACTGTCCGCCGCTTTCTTCAGCAGGCTGCTCAGAGAAACTCCGCGCGAATGTCGATGCTGGAGCGTCGACCGATATCCGCGTAGTGCCGCGCGAGCCACGCATCGGCCTCGTTCCGGCCGTTGTCGCGCAGTTCGCAGAGAAAGCTCCAATCCGCGTTGTACTTGCTGGACAGGCTGAGCGCGCACATCGCGGCGTCGGAGCGGATCGAATGAATCAGCATTTCCTTCATCTCGTCCCGATCGAGTTTACCTTGCTGGATCAGATCGGTGACAAATGCAATTGCACGCATCTCGCGCATCAGCGATGAATTGAAGCTGATTTCGCTGATCCGATTCAGAATTCCGGCGGCCGTGACTGGCACGCCGGAGCGTACGAGCGGATTGGCGCTTACGCCTTCGATCTCGAGTTCAACGCGCGAATGCCCGGGTCCACGCCGTGAGCAAAAACGTGGGCCTGATGCCGCTCAGGATCATAAAGTGCGAGCGCCTGTTTCAGGTGCGCAGCGGCCGCGCCCAATTCGCCCTGGGGGAACATACAGGCGCCGAGTGCGCCGTGCGCCTCCAGCAGCCAGTCCGCATCTTGCGCTTGCTGTGCCATGTGAAGCATCCGCTCTCCAAGTTCGCGACCGACGGCGTACTGCGCGCGCGAAACGTTGTGGATTCTCAAGCCAAGGAGCGCCGCGAAAAGTTGCGACGTCTCACCCAACTGTTCGCACAACTGCCGTGCACGCGTATAGGTCGCGCCCACCTCCGGCGCCCCATAGCCGCGTACGTCCATCAAGGCAGGGCCCAGCGATAGCAGCAGCATCAGCTCACGAGATGCGCGTGCGGGCGTATCGGGCAATCGATCGAGCAGACCCAACGCGGCACCGAGGTGATGCATCGCGTCCAGCCCGCGACCCGCCCGCGTCGCTTCGAGCGTCTGGTTCAGGTGCGCCATTTCGGTCTCGCGCCCGACGAACCGCGCGAGGCCCCGATGCGCCGCCAGTTGCAGTCGCGTGCGCAGTGCGCCCGGGCCCAGCACCTCGTAGACCGGCAGCGGCTCGGGGACGCCTTTGACCTGGGCGCACCTGGTGTTTCGGCCGCCGAATCCCCGCAACACGTATACTCCCCCTATGTATTGTCATATACTGCCCCCTAGTATCAACACATCGTCGCTGTCATGCCTCATTCCGCCGAAGAAAAGAAACGTGTGCTGACACGCGTGCGCAGGGTTCGCGGCCAACTGGACGCGCTCGAGCGCGCGCTGGAGGACGGCGCCGATTGCGCTCCGGTGCTCCAGCAACTGGCGGCCATCCGCGGCGCGATCAACGGTGTGATGGCCGGTGTGCTCGAAAGCCATCTGCGCGAGGAGTTCACCCACCTTGCGGGATCCGCGGATGCCCCATCGGGGTCGATCGACGATGTCGTGACCCTCGTTCGAACCTATCTACGCTAGTTCAATGCGGGAATTCCACCCCGCAATTGGCGCCCCTTTCTTAACAGGACCACTATGAAATCGCGTGCTGCAGTTGCGTTTGCGCCAGGTAAGCCCCTCGAGATCGTCGAGATCGACGTCGAACCGCCTCGCAAGGGCGAGGTGCTGATCAAGATTACGCATACTGGTGTGTGCCACACCGACGCCTTCACCCTCTCGGGGGACGATCCCGAAGGCCTTTTCCCAGTCGTGCTCGGTCACGAGGGCGCCGGCATCGTCGTGGAAGTGGGTGAAGGCGTGACGAGCGTCAAACCCGGCGATCACGTGATCCCGCTCTACACCGCGGAATGTGGCGAGTGTCTGTTCTGCAAGAGCGGCAAGACCAATCTGTGCGTGTCCGTGCGCGCCACGCAGGGCAAGGGCGTGATGCCCGACGGCACGACCCGCTTCAGTTACAACGGCCAGCCCCTCTATCACTACATGGGCTGCTCCACGTTCAGCGAGTACACCGTGGTGGCCGAGGTGTCGCTCGCCAAAATCAACCCGCAGGCCAATCCCGAGCAGGTGTGCCTACTCGGCTGCGGCGTGACCACGGGGCTGGGCGCGGTGAAGAACACCGCGAAGGTACAGGAAGGCGATACCGTCGCCGTATTCGGGCTGGGCGGCATTGGCCTCGCCGTGATCCAGGGCGCCAAGCTCGCCAAGGCTGGCCGCATCATCGCCATTGACACCAACCCGGGCAAGTTCGACCTGGCGCGCGCCTTCGGGGCGACCGACTGCATCAACCCCAAGGATTACGAAAAGCCGATCCAGCAAGTCATCGTCGAAATGACGGGCTGGGGCGTGGACCACAGCTTCGAATGCATCGGCAACGTCAACGTGATGCGTGCGGCGCTGGAATGCGCGCACCGTGGCTGGGGCCAGTCGGTCGTCATTGGCGTGGCCGGTGCGGGTCAGGAAATCTCCACCCGTCCGTTCCAGCTCGTGACCGGCCGCCGCTGGCTCGGCACCGCCTTTGGCGGCGTGAAGGGCCGCTCGGAACTGCCCGGCATGGTGGAAGACGCGATGCAGGGCAAGATCCAGCTGGCGCCGTTCGTTACCCACACGAGGCCGCTGTCTGGCATCAATGAAGCTTTCGATTTGATGCACGAGGGCAAATCGATCCGGACCGTGGTTCATTACTGACACCGAAGGACGGAGAGAGGCCCTGGTCTCGGCAGGCTAACCGGGGCATCGGGAAGGCGCGCGAACTTCGCGGGCGCCGCCGCTCTTAGCGGCGGCTGGCCGCGCTATCCGCGCCCTGAGCCCCTCCGGAATGGTAAAAGCTACAGATCGAGAATCAGATCCGAAGTCGGTCGGCTGCAGCACATCAAGCGCATGCCCTTGTCGATTTCACGCGGGCGGATGCCTCCGTTGTGCTTCATGTCCACCGAGCCATCGAGTACTTTCGTCTTGCAGGTCCCGCATATGCCCTGGCTGCATGACGATGGCAAGGGCACACCGGCCTTGCGCGCGGCGACGAGCACCGTCTGCGATCCGTCCATCGTGAACGTGCGACCCGAGCGCGCCAGCTGCACCGTATAGCCTATCTGCCCGCTCGCTTCTGCGCTGGGCTCCGCGCCCGGCCCTTCAGCGCACTCCACAGTCTCCGCGAAGTTGAAGCTTTCCTGATGATATCGGGAAGGATCGTGCCCGCCTTCCTCGAGCATCTTTCTGCAAGCGTCCATATAGCCGCCCGGGCCGCAGATGAACACTTCACGATCGCGGTAGTCCGGCACATGCTGGCTCAACAGTTCAAGGCCAAGACGCCCCACGGGGCCCGACCGATCCGGCTCGTTCCCAGGCGCCTCGCATACGTGCACGACCCGGAGCCTGTCCGAGAGCGCGCAGAAGCACGCAAGCTCGTTGCGAAAGATGATGTCTTCCGGCGTCCGGGCGCTATGAATAAACACGATGTCGCGATTCAGGCCGAGGTCGAGTGCCGCCCGCGTCATTGACATCAGTGGTGTCACGCCCGATCCCGCCGAAAGATACAGAAGCTTTGCAGCGGGGCCCGAAGAAGGTGTGAATACGCCCGAGGGCCCGAAGGCTTTCAGCTCGACACCCTCCCTCATGTTCTCGTGCAGCCAGTTCGACATGACGCCGCCCGGCGTGCGTTTGACCGTAATGGAAAGCGTATGGGGGCGTGTCGGCGGCGAAGAGATCGTGTAGCAACGGCTGACCTCCTTGCCGGCGATCTCGGCCGATACCGTGATGAACTGCCCCGGCTCAAAGCTGAAGAGCCGGCCGTCCCGGGCGCTAAACACGAATGTCCGGACATCGTGCGTTTCAGCGGACACCCGCGTGCACGTGAGCGTGCGCTGCTCGTGACTCGGCCACTGCGTGTCCGCGAGTTCCCACGTGCTCGCACTGCAAAAGCGATCAGGCATTTCCCGACCCGGCTCGATGAAACATGAATCCACGGCAACGTTCATGGCGACCTCAAACTCCGTGCGCTCTCAGCTTCGCTTCGTACCACCGCGAAAACTGATCCAGCGCTGCCTCTGTATAGCTCGAAAAAGGCCCCGGGATATAAGCCGGATCCTGCGTGCCTGCGTGCGTGTTCGCGACGAGTTCCGCGTCCTGGTTCGTCGTCGCGATCCAGACCTCGGTTAGCCGCTTCAGGTCATAGTCCACACCTTCAACAGCGTCTGCGTGGACGAGCCAGACCGTGCGCACGAGCGTCTTGTCCGGCGCGAGCGGCAAAAGATAGGCGATCACCGCATGGTCGCTCATCACGTGAGTCCACGAATGATGACCCCACATGTGGACGTCACCAAGGTCGCGCCGGCTGACTCCGCCGAGCAGTTTCGTGCATGCGACTTTCGTGTCCAGCGTCTGCGATTCGTTGGCCGCCGAGATGACGAGGCGCTGGGTCCGGAAGTTGGTCTCCACAGTCTCGTCGAGCGATTCGAACGTGGCGCAGACATAGCCGTCCTTTTCCCAGTTCTCCCGGCAAGCCGCGTTGCGTTTCAGGTAGTCCTCGTAGCTTCGCAGCGATTCTTCGCTCTGGCCGTCCGGACAAAAACCGAAGTCCTCCGCCAGGAACGAGTTTGTCAGTTCCGGATGGGTGCCGGCGCAGTGGTAGCACTCGCGGTTGTTTTCCATCACGAGCTTCCAGTTGCCGTTTTCGACGATCTCCATCTCATGGGCGATCTTCGTTCGCGTCAGATCGTACGGCGCGAAGCGCGGGGCCATCACGGTCTCGAGCTTCTCGAAGTCAGCGGGCGGATCGTCGGCGAGACAAACGAAGATATGCGCGCCCACCGTCTTCACATGGACGGGAATCAGGCTGTGGCAGCTTGCGTCGAAGTCCTTGCCCATATGCGTCGAATGCTTGAGGCTGCCGTCGAGATCATAGGTCCACTGATGGTATGGGCACACGAGCATCCCCACGCTGGCCTTGCCGGCCTTCTTCATGATCCGCGAGCCGCGATGGCGGCAAACGTTGCGATAGGCGCGCACGTTCTCGTCGTCGTCCCGCACGATGACGATCGATGCCCGGCCGATGTCGACCGTGTGGACATCGCCCGGTTCCGGTACATCGGCTGTGACGCCAACGAGAATCCAGAGCTTGTAAAAGAACACCTCGACGTCCGTCTCGAAGACGTCACGACGCCCGAACAACTCGCCGGGCATGCCGTGTCCCTTCTTGCGGCTTTCGATTAGTTCGCGATGCGTTTGAAGCTGAACTTCAGACATGGTGGACCTCGTGGTGAGAACGTTTCGCAGCGCTCGCGGCACTGATATGGCGTTGAGTATTGGATCGTCGAAACGCACCGTCAACGTCCTTTATAAGCCGGTTCACATTCCTTTAAATCATGCGAGAATGCACGTGAAACCGGACTCCTGAACCGGGCATCATGGATCTGCTCTCAAACCAGGGTTCCGCGTGAGCAAGATGAAAACCACCAAAGCAACCAAAGGCTATCGTCGGATCGTTCCCTCGCTGACCGCCCTTGTCGAATTCGAAGCCGTGGCTCGGCTTGGGAGTTTCACCTATGCCGCGAGTGAATTGGGCGTCACGCAGTCCGCTGTGAGTCGACAGGTCAGATTCCTCGAAGAGACGCTCGGCGTTCAACTCTTTCACCGGCTGCACCGTTCGATTGATCTGACGAGTGAGGGCGAAGCGTTGTATATGGTCGTCGCCGAGTCGATGCAGAAAATCGCCGGCGTGTTCGATCGACTTGTGACGGGAACCGAATTGCGGGAACTAGTGCTGGTGTCGACGGCCGCCTTTTCGCAATTCCGGCTCTTGCCGCGGCTCGCGAAGCTAAAGAAGCTCGTCCCTCCTTTGCAACTGCGGCTGTCGACCGACATGTTCAAAGCGGACCTGCGCCATGTCGAAGTCGATGTCGCTGTGCGCTACGGGGACGGCAACTGGCCGGATGGAACCTCGACTTTGCTGTTCGACGTCGAAGTCTTTCCCGTATGTTCTCCGGAGTTCCTTCGGGAATACGGCACACCTCGCTCACTCGATGAACTGGCGAAGCTGGCGCTCGTCGAGTCTGACGCTACGACTGAAGGTTGGATGGGCTGGAACGAATGGTTTCGTGCGGTCGGGTACCGGCCTGGGCGACTCAACAAGGTGCTGCGGTGCAGTCTCTACACCGATGCGATTCAAGCCGTGAGATATGGACAGGGAATTGCGTTGGGGTGGAGCCGCCTGGTCGATGACCTGTTGCTCTCAGGAGAACTGGTCCGGATGGACGTGGCGACGTTCCGGCCGAGCGACGCCTATTTCGTCGTGGTTCCGCATGGTCGGACCATCACACCGGTCATTACGCAGCTAATCGAATGGCTGCGGGGAGATCCGGCGCCCCGCTGACTTCTCGCGCAGGGCAGCGTCGGTTGTCGCTCAGGCCCAGATATCACCCCGATCACCACCACCGGAAGAGCGCTGTGGTGTTTGCTGGTGTAAAGGCACCTCGGCGACGGTTAGCGGCATCCGCCGAGTTCGACATATCGGCCTGCTTCTGAGAGCATCCATCGCTCGAACGCTTGCACCAGCGGCATATTCTGTTTGCACTCCGGATATACGAGGTAATAGCCCTTGTCGCTGTGCAAGGACAAATTGCACGGCACGATCAATTCACCCAGTTCCAATTCGTGCGACACGAAGAATCGAGGAACGAGCGCGATACCAAGGCCCGCGCGCGCGGCTTCCACGAGCATTGAAAACAGCTCGTAGCGCTGCCCACGCATGCAGTCGGCGTCGTGAATGCCCGCCTGCGCGAGCCAGTTCCTCCACGCGTCCGGCCGCGCGGACTGATGCAGCAACGTGTAATTCGCGACTTCAGGCGGCTGCAGATCGGTCCGCCCTTTTAGCAACTGCGGGCTGCAAACGGGCGTCATCTCTTCGCCGAAAAGGTACTTTGCGCAAGAGCCCGGCCAGACAGGATCGCCGAAATGGATCGCTGCATCGAACGGCGTGTCGGTAAATAAGAAAGGCTCCGCACGTGTCGTCAGGTTGACCGTCACCCGCTCGTGTTCCGCATAGAACCGGGGAAGACGCGGTATCAGCCAGCGCGTAGCGAATGTCGGTATGACAGCGATTTCGAGGACGCCGCCCGCGTCGCGATGCGCCATTGCGGCCAGCGTGTCCCGCTCCAGCCTTCCAAGGTTCTCGCGAACCTGCCTTGCATAGATCTGGCCGATCTCTGTCAGGCTGAGTCGCTTCTTGACGCGATTGAAAAGCGGTACGCCCAGATACTCCTCCAGACTCCCGACCTGCCTGCCGACCGCGCTTTGCGTCAGGGCCAGTTCGTCGGCGCTGCGCGTAAAGCTCAGATGCCGTGCTGCGGCCTCAAACGCAATCAATGCTTCGATACTGGGAATTCTTCGCCTCACGTTCCTTCCTCAAACGCACAACGTTGCGAGTTTATATCGTTTGCTGGCCGGTGGCCGACGACGCCACAATTAATTCCAACTTGCCGAGCGACGGACAACGCACCCGTCCGTTCGGTTGGCTTCACGTTGCAGAAATTTCTTTCGCTTCGATTCATCATCGCCCGGCAACAGTGGCGGTGTTCGTCAGCATCTTTCCAAACCTCACGAAGGATCAGGCCATGACTTTCGACTCGCCCCCTGTAAAGTTCAAACCATATACCCGGCAGACGATCAGCCAGGCGCCACAGTGGCAACACCTTCCTGAATCGCTGCGGGAGGCCGTGCAGGTCGTATCGCGTGTCATGCCGTTTCGTACCAACCAGTATGTGATGGACGAACTGATCGACTGGGGCAAGGTGCCCGACGATCCCATCTATCGCCTGACGTTCCCGCATCAGGACATGCTCTCGCCCGCCGACTATTCGAAGCTGCGAGACCTGGTGCTCGTGAAAAAGGACGAGGCCGCCATCGAGGAAACAGTTCGCGGTATCCGGCTGGCGATGAATCCGCACCCGGCCGGGCAGATGACCCACAACGTGCCGTTCATGAACGGGCAGCCCGTGAGCGGACTTCAGCACAAGTACAAGGAGACGGTACTGTTCTTCCCGAGCGCCGGGCAGACATGCCACGCGTACTGCACATTCTGTTTCCGCTGGCCGCAGTTCGTGGGCATGGACGACCTCAAGTTCGACGCTCGCGAATCGAGCGAACTCGTTGCGTACCTCAAGCTCCACACCGAGGTGACCGACGTGCTGATCACCGGTGGCGACCCGCTCATCATGAACACGCGTTCGCTCGCCGGGTATATCGAACCTCTGCTGGCACCCGAGCTTTCGCATATCCAGAATATCCGCATCGGCACCAAGTCGGTCGCTTACTGGCCACAACGCTATGTGAGCGACAAAGACTCCGACGACTTGCTGCGTCTATTCGAAAAGGTCGTGGCGTCCGGCAAAAATCTCGCGATCATGGGCCACTACAATCATCCGGCCGAACTGCGAACCGAGATCGCACAGCGCGCGGTCAAACGGATCGTCTCGACAGGCGCGACCCTGCGCATGCAGGCGCCGCTGATTCGGCACATCAACGAGGACCCCAACGGGTGGGTGGAACTATGGACGACGGGCGTGCGTCTGGGCGCCATTCCCTACTACATGTTCGTCGAACGCGATACCGGGCCCAGTCATTACTTTGAACTGCCGCTCGCAAAAGCATATGAGATATTCCAGTGTGCTTATCAGCAGGTGTCGGGACTTGCGCGTACGGTTCGCGGCCCGTCAATGAGCGCGTTTCCCGGCAAGGTGGTCATCGACGGCATCGTCACGATTGCCGGCGAAAAGGTGTTTGCCTTGCAGTTTCTCCAGGCACGCAACCCGGACTGGGTGCGTCGCCCCTTCTATGCCAGGTTCGATCCCACCGCGACGTGGCTCCACGATCTCGTTCCGGCTTTCGGTGAAAAGAAATTTTTCTTCGAAACCGATGAAGACACGCGGCATAAGACCGTACATATCATGTCGCGGCACGCTGGACGGCGTGTTCCCGAGTCGACGGTCGAGATACCCGCGGTAACGGCCGAAGCGTAATCCATCACCAACAACCGGTCCGCTTCCGGCGGGCCGGCGTCTTATCGACTCATATTGATAGGGATTCGAAATGACTTACGTGGTAACCGAAAACTGCATCCGGTGTCGCTATACCGACTGCGTAGAGGTCTGCCCCACCGACTGCTTCCGCCAAGGTCCGAACTTTCTCGTGATCGATCCGGATGAATGCATCGACTGCGGAGGTTGCGCGCCAGAGTGCCCCGTCGACGCGATTGTGCCGTCCGAGGACATTGCCGAAGACCAGCTCGGGTTCGTTGAACTGAACGCCGAGCTTGCCAAACAGTGGCCGACGATCGCCGCCCGACAGGCGCCGCTTCCCGACGCCGAGGACTGGAAAGATGTTCGGTCGAAGCTTCGATATCTTCAGAAAGAGTCCGCTACTTGCTAACTCGCCCGGCAACTTACTTGGCGCCGATGGTTGTCACGGGCACCCACTTGCCGCCTTTCACCTGATAGAGCGTCGACGTCGGGTGTTTCAGATCTCCGTACGAATCGAATTCGATCTTTCCCGTGATGCCGTTGTACTGAATAGTTCGCAACGCAGGCATAAATACCTCGGGTTTTGAGGAATTCGCCTGTTTCATGGCGGTGATAGCGACCCACGCGCAGTCGTAGGCGAATGGCGCGTAAGTCAACGTATCCGCGCCGAATCGTTTTTTGAATTTATCCGCGAACGCTTTGCCTTGAGGAAGGGACTCGACTGGCCGTCCGTACTCCCAGGCCATTGCGCCCTCGGCGGCACTGCCGGCAACGCCGATGAAGATGCTGTCGGCGATGCCACCGCTCCCTACGAACTGCGTCCGCATACCGAGTTGTTTCATCCGCCTGGTAAGAAGGGCCGCCTGGTTATCGAGGCCCGCAAAGTACAGCAGGTCCGCGTTCGCCGCCTTGATATTCGTGAGCTGTGCGTTGAATTCGACGGCCTTGTCGTTGGTGTATTCCGACGCGACGATATGGCCACCGGCCGCGATGACGGCCTTCTTGAATTCATCCGCGGCTCCCTGGCCAAATGCCGTGCGATCGTCCATCACTGCAATGCGCTGCGCCTTGGTGACCGCTACCGCGTACTCCCCCGCATTGCCGGAGTTCTGTGCGTCGGTGGCGATAATACGGAAGACGTTCTTCAGCCCTTGTCGGGTTATGGCCGGGTTCGTGGCGGCGGGGTCTATCAACGGAATGCCGGCCTTGGCGAATATGGGCGACGACGGCAACGCTACTCCGGAGTTGTAGTAGCCCACCACGGCGACCACGCCATCATCGACGAGCTTCTGAGCGACTTGTACGCCAATGCGTGGGTCGCCCTGATCATCGACGGAGTCCAGCTCGAAGCGCACCTCCTGCCCGCCCAACTTCGTGTGCTGGGCGTTGGCTTCTTCGACGGCGAGCCGAACACCATTCTCGATGTCCTTACCGTTGGCGGCTCCGGCGCCGGTCAGCGGGGCCGATACGCCGATCTTCACGACCTCCTGTGCGAACGCCTGACTGCTTGCGAGCAATAAGGCGACGGCAGCCAGTCCAGCCGCAAAGCATTTTTTGGAGGTGTCGAGCATCTGTTTACTCCTGGACGTGCGAACTCCAGCTTCGAGCGGGTGCAGCCGCGCCGAACCTTCACGGTCGTCTCGAGGCCGGAACGCGGCCACTTTTGCTTTGCGACAGGATTCATCACCAGATATCACCAGCAGTAAAACCATTCGTGAAAGGATCGCTGGAGTCCAGCACGTATGTACTGAATCCTTGGACCACGAATGTCCCGACACTGTCGGCACGTGCGGATCAATGGCGTGACGCTGGCCAACGGCGTGAATCTGGCTGGGAGGTACGGCGGCGGCTCGCTGAGTTCGCAGGGCAGGCCCGCAGTACAAGATTACCGGGGCGGGCACGACCGGCCTTGCACCGAATCCTTCGACCGGCCAGGGCGGATTGATCACATTCGACTGCGATTACAGCCCGTCCGGCGATGCGGTACGCTGGAGCCCGTCGCTGAGATCGCCGGGTCCGGTGTTCGTGAGCAATGTGAGCGGCATTAAGCTGAACAAGGCGGTGATCGCGGGCACCACGTACAACACGTCGCTGACCGCACCGGCAACCTGATGCCGGCGCACATGGGCGCGGGCAACCGCTGTCCGTGTGCGCGTGGCAGCGGGCAGATCGAGCGACGAAACGATGCGAACCGAGGTACGACTACTACCCCTTGTTCTTTGGCTCCCTGACGCAGTCGTCGTGTCCTATTGCCACTTCGCGTGCTTATGACGATTGCGACCGACTACGTCCCACTGCTTTCTCGCTTCCTTTTGCGCCGACTTGCCGTGATCATGCTGATGTTCTCCGTCGGCTGCTTGACCGGCCTTGGCGCCGCGCCTTGCGAACCTGAACATTTCGGCGAATTTCATCTCGATCTCCTTGTGCGGTAACGACGCCGCAAATCCAGTGTACTGCGGCTGCCAGGTCAAAAGTCGCGACTCGGACCAGCTTGCGTCCGGGTTCTGACCGGGTTTGGCTTTTCCCAGGAAACGCAATGATCGACGCGTCAATTCAAATAATCGTTCTCGTTCTTGTCGCCTCGATCGCTGTCGCGCCCGGGCGCGAATATTTCTGAATCTCAGCGTTGCAGCGCGTCGCGTAGATGAATGTCAGATTCGGAGCGTCTCGATGCGGCACTTGAAAAGTACCCCAATCCTCGCCTGGTTCGCTGAGGCGGTCACATAACAGTTTGATCACTGCATCCGGAGCGGGTGCGCAGTTCATGAACGGCTTGTGCGACATCAGAAACGTCCGCATTGTCTCTGGTCGTTCCAGATTGAGCGGAACGTGCCACGGCAACCGGCCAGACGTTCCGTCAAACTGCACGTACAACACCGGCGGAGCCTTGAAGTGCATGTGGAACAACCCATGCACATGGATCGCGAAACGCTCGAAATAGTCCTCCATGCGGGACTGCAGGCTTGAGTGGGAATAAAGAAGTGTCGCGCTCGCGGTGGCTTCCAGACGAAAGGTGACAAACCTTGCTTCGCCTTCCTGTGAAACCACCCCAACTCCGTACTGCCCTATCACCTGAAACGGGGTCGCGCGAGGCGGAGTATAAAAATATCGATCGACGTAAGAGACGGGTTCCCCATCGTCGTCATCATCGCGGAAGTTGCCCGCTCGAGAACTCGCGGAGGCTGGATTGCCGGGATTCAATTGGGTGGATCTGGCGTCCCTATCGCTTTTGCTCGACATAGTGGTGCCTCCGCATCCGGTTCTGGGAGAAGCAGCATATGCGTCCAATCCGACGGGCTCGGCCTTGCGTCTGCCTTGCGAAAATCACCCTTTCGGATCTTTACGTACCAGGGAGTTTTGCGGTCCGTGAGTCGTGCGCCTCCAGGCCTCGTCCGCTCTTTGTTGAGCCGATTTCACGGTATGTTCGATCCGACGCTTGCTAGTGGGCGCATGGGTAATCGCCGAAGTCAGAGTGGAAAGTGTCCGTCGGACAGTCCTGGTGACCATAACTCGCTCCGCGTTCTTGTCCATATCCATGTGTTAAGTCTAGGCCGATACGTGAAGTGCGCGCTACTGTACGTTTGAACAGCACCTTGGTGAGTCCATAATGGACATCGTCTCGTTTCATCGGAGCAATGAGCCTCCGGCTAAGGCAGCGCTCGATTCACAACTGCCCTGAAGGAACCGCGCAGTTCAGTCAGCGCTTCACGTCTCTGGCTTGGGGCCTCTAACCGCAGCGAAGCGGTGTTGTATCGCGACGAGTTGGTCGTCCGTGGTCGCGACCAGCCACAAGCGTGCGTGCTCCTCGATTTTCCGGTTGTGGTCCTTCAGCGGTCCCATCGAGGTCGCAGCCTTCCAGACCACCGGCCCCACTCGGCTGCTCCTGCCGGACGGGGCGCCTACCAGCAGGCAATAAGGTCCAAGAGGAAGCGATACGAACGGTACCGCTGGACTCCCCCGCACGCGCCAGTCGATGAAGGGCGTCTCGCTGATAAGCAGCGGCGTGGCCAGGCCGTAAAGCACGCTGAAATCGTACAGCGCCAGTTGCTTGCGCAGACCCGCGTAACCGCGCCGGATATCAGCAACGACTGCCGCGCGGATTTCATCCTCGAACATCGGCTCGTTCGCATAGCGCGCGAATGCCTCCCGGGCGTCCGACTGATACGCGCTGAACACCCCGAGTTCCACGCAGTCCTGAACCGCGCGGTGGATCTCCGCTACCGAGCCGGCCTCGTCTGGCTTGCCCAATTGCGCTGCCCGCAAGAACCGGGCAAGTCCCGCTTCCTGGATCGGAGGGCCCTCCGCGGATGTGTCGCCGTCAGCGTCCTTATCGAGCGGCACGTAGACGTATTTTTCGGCCGCAAAGCGCGATTTCTTGCCTTCATCAAACTTGATTTGGCCATCGCTACAGTCGAGATAACGAGTTCCGATTCGTCCGTGCTCCCAAATCCAGTTCTTCAGGAGCGGGCGGAGTGGATGCAACGTGTCGTGGTCAGCAGCCATTCAAGCCTCCCGATGCCTTCGGATAGTTCCGCGTGGTCGCCTGTTTCGTCGAGGATCCCCAACAGCGATGGTAACGGAGACACGGCCTCCGGCTTCCATCAACTCGAAGTGTGCGGGTAGCGCGAACAGGTATCGCGTGTCTGTTGGGCGTTGGGCGCCACGGAGCGTTCGCAGCACTCGAACCACAAAGCCAATCTCTTTGTAAATCAACGATGTAGAGAAATATGACGAATTGGCACGTCGCGTGCAGTGTTGGGTTCAGCCCGCGTTGCCCTGCGCTGAATGGCGTAAGACGCCATCGGAGGGGACTTCGAAACACTGTCGCGCATCGGCGTCCGGTGTGGCTTCCTGGAGTCTACCTATGCCGCTCGCTCGACTGCTCCTCTGCTTTCTCCAGTGCTCGCTCGCAGCCGCGGCGCTGTTGCCCATCGTCGCCGGCGCCGCGAACCTGCCGGACGCATCGCATCGCTATACGTCCGGCACGCTCGATGCGGGTCCCAGCGATTCGACGACGCCACGCGAGCTGAAAGCCGGCATCGAGCGCCTGCGCACCGGGACGTGGTGGGAAGCCAACCGCAAGATCCGCCCGGAACTCGCGCAAGTCGGCGACCTGATGTTCCTGCTGCCGCTTGCCGACAGGCAGCTGGAACCATCGTCGGATGCTATCGGCCGCGTGCAGCGCCTGCGCGAGGCGCTGCGCGGCCACCTGACGCGCGAACCCGCCGGCTGGACTCGCCTCGTTGCGCAGGTGCGGGCAGAGCGCGCGAAGGCCGGCGATGCGTCAGCCGTGCTGCTCGCTGACGCGCTCGTCAACGAGGTGCGCTACCGCGACGGAACCGACGGCAGCTACTACGCGCCGGCACGGTTCTTTGCCGAAAGCGGCGTGTGCAAGGACTTCGCCGTCGCCAAATACCTGCTGCTGCGCGACGCGGGTTTCGACATCGAGCGGCTGCGTCTCGTATCGCTCGCGCCACGCTACAACAACACGCCGGACGACTGGCACGTGATCCTCGTCGTGCAGATCGACGGCGCGAGCGAACCGCTCGCACTCGATTCACCAAACGCGAAGCGCGCCGCCGATGCGTCCAGCGAGACATCGGCTTCGAGCGGTCCGTCCGCGCTGCTCGGCGCAATCCTCGCGGGCCGCGAGCCCGCCGACGCGGTGCTGCGCGCGCCCGCCGGACCGCTTGCCACACCGCTCAGCCGGTCTGGGCAAGCGCGGCGGCCGCTTGCGACAGTGTTCAACGAACTGGGCAGCCGGTCGTTCGAACGCGCTGCGCCGGGCGCGCTGCGGCGCGTGTCGGCGGCCAGGCGAAGCGCGAACGCGACGTATGTCGACGAAATGGGCGAGTCGTGGACAGTCGACGGATCCGGCACGTTTCCGAAGTGGCGCGTCGCCGTTGACCAGGCAGACGCGCCGCGGGAGCCGGGTCCGGCGGCCAGGTTGATACGCGTGGCGGCACGCTGACTAATGTGGGCATGGCACGCGCGCCGCCGCCTCGAAAGTCTTCTGGCGCAGATCCCTCATCCAAACCGAACACAATAAACAGGCGGCAAATGCGCTGATATCAATTGCCAGTTTTCACCGCCGTCGTCGGACGTCCAGAGCGAGCCGGTGGTCGACCCCATCGCGAGGCGCATGCCAGAGTCATCCACCGCGAGCCCGTGCCGATACACAAGGTCATACGCCGGTTTTCGCGGCAACCCGTTCGAGAAACGTTCGAACGTGCGGCCGCCGTCGCGTGTGCGCGTGACAACGAATTGGCCGTCCACCGGAATGCGGCACTGGTCTTTCACGGCAGGCACGAACCACGCGGTGTCCGGGTCGCGCGGATGGACGGCAACCGCGAAGCCGAAGCTCGATGGCTGCGCTTCGATCCGCTGCCAGTGAGCCGCACCGTCGAGCGAGCGGAAGATGGCGCAGTGATGCTGAGTCCACAGCGCATCCGGGTTTGCCGGGCATTGCACGACGCGGTGCGGGTCTTGCACGTTGGCGTCGCCGCGCCGCTCCGGCGGCATGTAGTCGGCTTCCATGCCCTCGGCACTCACGCGCCAGCTCGCGCCGCCGTCGTCGGTTTGCCAGACGCCGCCGCACGATACACCGATCGTCACGTGCCGGCTGTCGCGCGGATCGACCATCACGGAATGGATTCCCGCCGCGTCGTAGCCGCCTCCGAACCATTCACGGCGCTCCGGGCGATCCCACAGCGCGCGGTTGAGCACCCACGTGTCGCCGCCATCGCCGGATCGGAAAAGCCCGCCTGGAATCGTGCCGGCCCACAAGACGCCCGGCTCGTCGGGGCCGCCTGTTTCAAGCGACCAGATCTGCTGAAGCGTCCAGGGAGTGGCTGGCCGGCTGGGCGGGGCTTCGTCATCGCTGTCGGCGCCTGCGCTCGCGTGCGCGCCGTCCGCGGCAGGCGTCTCTTCGGCAGGCTGCGGCGGGTAGACCGGAACCGCGCACTCCTCCCAATCCGCGATGCCCGCGCGCCGGCGATGCAGCTTCACGCCGAAGTGGCCGAGATTGAGCGCCGCATACAGCGAGCTGTCGCGCGGATCGCGCAGCACCATACTCACTGGCTCGCCGGCGAAATGCAGATCGCCGAGGTGCCAGCCGCCCTCACCATCGGCTCTGACATCGAACAGGCCCTTGCGGGTCGCGACAAGCAATCGATCGCTCATATCGAGTGACTCCTCGAGTACTGATAGGCCTCTCACCCGCCCGACAGCGCCTGAACCACGTAAACCCGGCTTTGCTCGCCGAGCGCGTCGGACAGATGTTCCCGGTCGTGGACCCGCCGGCCGTCGACGAACACCGCGAGATGCGGCCGCAGCGAGCCCTGATCGTCAAGGATGTAGCCGCGCAGTCGAGGTTGCGCGACGAACACGGCTTCGAGCGCTTCGCCGAGCGTGCGCGCGTCGATCTCGCGCTCGGGCGTTGCGATATGTCGCTGAATCGAAGCTGCAAAAAAGATATGCGCCATGGCCGGATAGAGTGGCGGGGACGACAGCGTCCGTAGGTTCTGTAGTCTAGGCGATTCCGCGCTTGCGGTTGAGTTGCACGAAGTGCTGTCGCCGTCCATTCGCGACACCGCAGTCGCAAGGACGGCAATCGACCCGGTCGCAACGACCAGCAGCAGCCAGGTCCCGTTGAGTCCAGTGTGCAAACCGGGCTTTCTTTGTCCGATCGCCATCGCGGCCAGAAACGTATAGGTGATCACGAGCCACATCGCGGCCGCGAGACCAAGGAACCATGGCACGACGCGCGGCAGGACGTGATACACCGATAGTGGGCTGCCGAGCACGGCCGTCGCCGCGACCAGCGTCGGAAACCCGGCCCGCGGCTGTGATCGACAACACCGGCAGGCACCGCGCGCGGATAGCGCAACAGGCGGCATAGCGTGATGGCGAGCAAGACAGGCCACGTCACAGCATTGATGCCGAGAAGGAGCCAGCCCCGTATACTCGACAAGCCGGACCGCTTCGTTTACATGAAGTGAATGTACGAATGTTTCATTCAGAGCCTCTTCGGGAAATCGACTTCAATGCGAAATGCGCCCTACCTCCAAGGCCGGTTACTGATCGTCGCGATGTTCGCGTTGCCCGCGTTCGTGTTCACGAGCGGCTGTAAGTCGACGACCACGGCGAGACCGTCCGCGGCCGCGCCGACGGCAGTCGCCACTGACGACGCCACGCTCGCCGGCCGGGTAAAGCAGGCGCTTGCCGCGGACTCCACGCTACGTTCGTTGCCGATCAGCGTGGCAACGTACCGAGGCGTCGTGCAGTTGTCGGGATACGTGGATTCACAGGCTCAGATTCTGGAAGCCCTTGCGGTGACCCACAGCGTGCCGGGGGTGCAATCCGTGAGCAACGATCTGCACCTCAAGTCGCAATGACAGGCGTTCGCCGGTAGACGGATGACACGGGAGTCACGCGGGCCCGCGCACGCCCTCGCTTTCAATGTATCTCAATGTGATATGTCGGCCAGCAGGCCGACTGCGAAACCGGTGTTCGACAATCGAAAGGTATGCCGATTGCTCATGTGTATGACGAGGCGGTTCGCGATTGACCGGTTCAACGCCACTTTGCGGCCGTCTGATTGTGTCCCGAAAGGAGTTTCGATCGTGCCGCTCTCTCGCCGTCATTTCATGATACTTGCCGCATCCGTTGCCTCAACGACCGTTCTCTCGACGAAGTCAAACGCGGACGCGCCCGTGCTGGCCGAAAACGATCCGACCGCGCAGGCGCTCGGATACAAGATGGACGCGTCGAAGGTCGACAAGGCGAAATTCCCTCGGTACCAGACAGGGCAGACTTGCGCCAATTGCCAACTGTATCAAGGCAAACCCGGTTCCACGAATGGACCGTGCCCGACCTATGGGGGCAAACTGGTCGAAGCAAAAGGATGGTGTAACGCCTACGTGAAAAAGGTGTAATTTACAAACTGCGAGTGTTGAAAGAGAACTGTCACGCACCGCAAGGAACGATAAGCCCGCCTCCCGTTCAGCACCATATCACCTGGTCATATCCAACCGTGCGCCGGTAGACGTGCGTGGCGTTCCAGTTGCACGTCGTGTATTCCATGTACGCATTGGTCAGAACAACGATCCAGTGTGACAGCGTTTGCATCACGATCTCCATAGGTCGGGAAATGCCCTTGAGGCTCCTGCGGCGCAACAATTCCGTGATTGTTGAGCCCTCGATGTGTCGTCGGACAAGACGACCGCACGGTCCAGCTTCGAGGTTTCGATTTCGTCGCGAATACCTGGCCAGATCATGCGGTTCATCATCGCCTTCTGGGGCAGCAACCGATTCTTCGAGGACCTGAATCGACCCAGAGCCAAAAACCGCCAATGAAAAAAATGGCGGACCGTTGTCGCGATGCAGCACTAAAGCGACCCCGGCAAGGGAGAGCGATGCATGATGTGACTCCATGCTGCCGGTTGTGCCTCGACGCGGCAATTGCGAAATCCGCCACCGCTATTGCTGATTCTTGCCGCCGTCGAAAATAGATAGGCACGCGACGCGCGACGACGCCTACCTCATGCTCACCGAAGTGAGCGGAGAACGACATCGTTCTCGCCTTCGTCAGACGGATCGTTTCGTAACATGGGCTTTACCATGTCGACCACCTTTTACGTCATGCCTGGAACGTGCCGCGCCTCGTGTGCCCAGCATCGCGTCGACTAAATTCTCCAACTGCGTAGCGACACGATCCGCGCCTAAAGATTGCGCCGCAATCTGGGCACCCTCGAAGCACAGATGCAGGATCATCGCGCAATGTTCGGGATTTCCAAGCCCGGCCTGGCCGCATAGTGTCTGAATGCGCTGCAGTTGGGCATTCTTGTGCCGGTCAATTACCACGCGGGCCGGATGGTTCTCGTCCGGGAGTTCCGCCAGGCTGTTCGCGAGCGCACATCCGCGGTTGCCCTCGGTGCGAAGTCGCTGAACGACGGACTGGACCAACGCCTTGAGTTGCGATGCGGGATCCCCGGGGTACAGATTTTCCCAATGGGCCCACATCTGTTCATACTCCTGCGCCACCGAAGCCAGCCAGTAAGTGACCAGATCGTCTTTGGTATCAAAGTGGCGATAGATCGCCATCTTGTTGGTGTTTGCGGCTGAAGCAATAGCCTCAACGCCGATGCCGCGAATGCCCTCACGATAAAAGAGCGACTGCGCGGCTTCGATGATGCGTTCGCGAGGCGAAAGTGCGGAGGTAGTCATGTTTGTCTGCAGATTTGAGTGGTCTGCCACAGTCGCCAACTGGAGAATTCGGGCTGACCTGTTGACCATGATACTGATCGGTATCATACTAGCACATACAATGATACCGACCAGTATCATTCCCATCGTTCAGGACAATACATTCGCAACCCGACAGGAGAGCAGTGACATGTCAGCGTTAGTCATCATCGATCTTGAAGTACACGTCCGCGCCAGAATGAAACCGCCCGTCGCCTGAGGAATCGTAGCCATGAATCAACACACCCGAACCACCGCTTCCGGTGAAGTGATTGTGATGCTCAACCTCCACTTCAAGCCGGGTTCAGCCGGAAAGGTGCTGGAGAAGATGCTGCCAGGCATCCGCCTCACGAGGATGGAGACAGGCAACAATGAGTTCCAGATGTTCAAGGTAAAAGGCAGCGACGACAAATACGTGGTGTTCGAGCGCTGGAAAGATCAGGCTGCGTTGGACTGGCACTGGCAACAGCCCTATACGAAAGAGGCGCTGGCGCTTTTTGGCGAACATCTGGCAACGCCGCTGTCGGAGACCGACGACGTCGCCTACCTCACTGACGTGATGGAAGCTGAGGAATAGCGGGGGAGCGCGACACAGCCGATCCCCTCGGTTCAGCTTTGAAAGTACGTCAAGCCCAACGCGCTTCTGACCTCTGACAATGTCTGTCCAGCCACCTCCCGTGCGCGCATCGTACCCCGACGCAGGATCGCAAGCACCTCGGCCGGGTCTTCCTCCAGCTCGCGACGTCGTGTGCGAATCGGTTCAATGAGCGACTGGAGCCGCTCGTTCAGCACGCGCTTGATCACGCTATCGCCAAGTCCACCCCGCCGATAGCGGGATTTCAGTTCGTCGACTTTCTGCACGTCCGGCTCGAACGCATCGAGAAACGCGAACACGACATTGCCTTCCACCTGACCAGCATCGCTGACTCGCAAGTGGTTCTGGTCGGTGTACATGTTGTTGACCGCCCTCGTGATTTCGTCCGGCGTAGCGCCTAGTGCGATGGCGTTCCCGAGGGACTTGCTCATCTTCGCTTTGCCATCGATGCCGGGTAATCGCGTGACCTGTGACAGCACCGCCTCGCATTCGACCAGCACAGGTCGGTCGACGGTGTTGTTAAAGCGCCGCACCAATTCGTTGGTCTGCTCGATCATCGGTAGCTGGTCGTCGCCCACGGGTACGTGGGTTGCCTTGAACGCGGTGATATCAGCCGCCTGACTGATCGGATACGTCAGGAAGCCCGCCGGGATGTCGCGCTCGAAACCGCGCAGGCGAATCTCCTCCTTGATGGTCGGGTTTCGCTCGAGGCGCGCGACCGTCACGACGTTCAGCAGATACTGAAACAGCTCGGCCAGTTCTGGCACCTGGGACTGGATGAAGATGGTCGACTTCGCTGGGTCGATGCCCACCGCAAGATAGTCGAGCGCTACTTCGATGACGTTCTGGGTAACCTTCTGATGCCGGCCGACGTTGTCGGTTAACGCCTGCGTGTCAGCGAGAAGCAGGAACTGCTGTGCCTCATGCTGAAGTTGGACGCGCGCACGCAGCGAGCCGATATAGTGGCCGAGGTGAAGCGGGCCGGTGGTGCGGTCACCGGTCAAGATCGTGGGGCGGTTGGTGTGTGTCATGGACAGGAGGTTCCTGATTTGGGTGCCACCAGCCATGAGCGTGCTGAAACGAAAATGCCGCCAGGACTGGCGGCATCACGTTTGCGAATATGCGTATGTGTGTGGAAACGGGCCGCCGGATTCAGGCGTGCCACCAACGGTGCAGTTTCAGCGAGGTCAGTTTCGTATCCATGGAATTGAGTATAACGCAGCCTCAAACAAATTTGCCTGAGGTCGCCGACGCGTACCAGGGTGACGCGCTACGTGCGGGCGCGAAAAAGGGAAAGTGATACGATTGTCGGGCGTCCGATCAGGAGACGAATATGCCCATCTATCAGATCACTCGCAGTGTTCTGGAGCGCGTCGCCCAGGCGGTATCGCGCTCCTTCCACGATGACGCTATCTACAGCGAAGAGGCTGCGGCGGACGGTCGGTTGAACGTGCTACTAGTGCGCAACCCAGCCGGGCCCGATACTCCCTACATTTCGCTTCGCTTCCCCGGCGATCTGCTGGGTCGCCTCGAAACACTGGGGCCCAAGCAAACCGCGATAGTCGGGAATCACATTCGAAACATCGTTTCGGCCCGTCTTGCCGAGTACCGGAACGCATCCGACGCCGGAACGCTGAGCCGGAACGCCCCCTTCCCGATCGAATTCGACGAGCGCATTTTCGACGACACCGCTGGGGCCGATGAGCTTACTTGAGCTCGTCGGAAGGAAAGGCGGTGAGGAAATCAAAGTCGCACCCTGCCGCGGCGGATAGCACGTGATCGTGATAAAGCCGCTGGTAACCGCGCGCATACATCCCTTCCGCCGGACGAAGCTCAGTGGCACGACGCGCCAGTTCGGCCTCGTCAACCAGCAGATCGATCCGCTTGTCCCGCGCCGACAGCCGGATCCGGTCGCCATTGCGCACCAGCGCCAGCGGGCCGCCGAGCGCCGCCTCCGGCGTCACGTGAAGCACGATGGTCCCGTATGCGGTGCCCGACATGCGCGCATCGGAAATGCGCACCATGTCCTTCACCCCCGCCCGCGCAAGTTTCTGCGGAATCGGCAGATAGCCGGCCTCGGGCATGCCTGAAGCACTGCGCGGCCCCGCGTTCTGCAACACGAGAATGTCGTCCGCGCGAACGTCCAGATCGGGGTCGTCGATGCGCGCGGCCAGATCTTCGAGCGAAGTAAATACCACCGCGCGCCCCTCGTGTTCGAGCAGTTCGGGGGTAGCGGCGGCGCGCTTCAGAACAGCACCGTCAGGCGCCAGGCTGCCGTTCAGAACGATCAGCCCGCCCTCGGCACTGACCGGTTTTTCCGTCGAGCGGATCACTGTCGTATCGATCGGATCGGCAAGCGGCTTGCTCAACCGCTCATCGAGGCTCTGCCCGGCGATGTCGCGACAAGTCAGATCGAGTTGGGGCATCAGTCCGCGCAGAACGCCCTCCAGCCCGCCGGCCGCATGGAAATCCTCCATGTAGCCGTTGCCTACCGGCTTGAGATCCACGAGTACCGGCGTTTCATCTGACAGCCGGTTGAACTCGTCGTAATCGATTTTCAGTCCGATACGACCGGCGATCGCCGCCAGATGAATCACGGCGTTGGTCGAACCGGAGACCGCCAACAATACGCGCAACGCGTTGCGCACCGATGCGGGCGTCACGATCTCGGCCGGTTTCGGTCCGCCATCGAGGGCCATGCGCGCAACCAGCGCTCCGGTTTCCTCGCAATTGCGCAGACGATCCGCGTGCACGGCCGGGATCGCCGCCGACCCGGGCAGCATCATGCCCAGCGTTTCCGCGATCAGCGCCATCGTCGACGCCGTACCCATGACCGCACAGGTTCCCGCGGTGACGGCCAGACGTCCCTCCACCTGCCTGATCTCCTGCTCCAGGACTTTCCCCGCGCGGAAATTCGCCCAGAAGCGGCGGCAGTCCGTGCAAGCGCCAAGCCGCTCGCCGCGATGTCGACCGGTCATCATCGGACCGGCCACCACCATGGCGGCGGGCCGCCCTGCGGAGATTGCGCCCATCAACATCGCCGGCACGGTCTTGTCGCATCCGCCGAGCATCACCACCGCATCCATCGGCTGGGCGCGGATCATTTCCTCGACGGCCATCGCCATCAGGTTGCGATAGACCAGCGAAGTCGGCGAAAGGAATACCTCGCCAAGCGAGATCACCGGAAATACCACCGGCAACGCGCCCGCCGCGAGCACACCGCGCTCGACCGCCTTGACCATTTCGGGGAAGTGACGATGGCAGTTGTTGAAACCACTCTCCGAGGTGCAGATCCCGACGATCGGCTTGTCGAGCGATTCGCCGGTGTAGCCCATCGATTTGGCAAACGACCGGCGCAGATAGCGCGCGAAGTCGTGATCAGCGTAGTTCGTCAGGCCATTGTCCAGGCCACGCGGTTTTTGATTCATGTCCCATTCCTTGATCAGGCGATGACGAATGTATTTGGGCGTCAGGTAATCGAGTATCCCGAGGCTACCGCAACGGGTGCAAACGGCTCGATGAAATGCCCACGTTCGAGATGGGACGGCCGTCGGCCGCCAGCCAATACTCGCGCACCACGGGCGCGGGCATCCTCGATCAGCGACAGTGCGCTCTCCACGCGAACGGCATCAGGATCGACCGGTGCACCTAGAACCGCGACGGCGAGATGCAGACCTGACCTCAATTGCGGAACCTGGTCGTTGCGAGCCCTTTCGCGCGTTGCACGGGGTCCGCGTCGGCATGGACGATCACCGGCGCATGTCCGCACAGCTCCATCGTAACCTTCTTCACATGAGCGCAGCGGCTTCGTCCGCTCCGATCGCGGCGGGCACGCTGCCAACCGGCTCGCCGGTCGCCGGACTTCTGACCACGATACATGCACCGTCGGACGCACAGCGCCACGCGCCATCGATCAGCAAGCCACAAGATTCGTACATGCTCGCCCCTTCAGATTCGCGTCTTCGTATAAGCGTCCTGCACGCCGTCGGACCACGGGCCGACGTTCCACTGGCCATACGCACCCATCCCGCCTGCGGGGTCCGCACCGTAATAGACCGGCACGTGAATCAGACTCAGGCCAGGGTGAGCGTGCGCCTTCGCGAGCGCATCGCGCAGACCTCGCTCCGTCTCGCCCGCCGACAACGCCATCACGCCCGCCACCGCTCCCGCCATCGCCACATAATCGACGGCGACCGAATCGTTGGTGCGGTAATCGGTATCGAACTGCGCTTCCTGCAAGCTGCTGATCGCCGCCATGCGGCGGTTGTCGAGCAGCAGGATGGTGCCGTGCACGCCATGCTCGATACCGTCGATCAGGATCTGCGGATTCATCATGAACGAGCCGTCGCCGGTGAACGCGACGCCATAGCATCCTCGCCGCGCGATCGCCTGAGACAGCAGCGCGGAAACGGCGAAACCCATATACGACGCGCCGGACTCGGTATATGTTTCGCCGGGCAAGTCGTCGCGGATCACCTGGAAGCCGTTAGCCTGCACGTCGCCGGCGTCGAAAAACTTCAGCGCACCGATCTCGCGGCAAAAACGCTCGGCGATGGCGATGGCCTGCGGTTGCGTCAGCACCTCGCGCCGCCAGACCGCATCGAAACAGCGCGGGCCGCCGGCGCGTGCGTCGCGCAAGCCCAGCCACTCGGCTTTCTTGCGCGCGGCCTCGTCGAGCCATGCCGATTTCGCCGGGCTCAACGGGCCGGCCAGCGCCAGCGCCAGCCGCTCGCAGATGGCCGCAGCATCTCCCAGCAACGCGGTGCTTTCGTTGTAGTGCTGCACGTCGGTCGGATCGGCGTTGATATTGACCACATGACGAACCTTGGGCCAGCCGATGCCCGAGCAGTCCGACTGGCACACCGCGCGGCTGCCGATCACGATCAGGAGCTCGGCCTCCTGCATGGCCCAGTTGCCGCTGATCGATCCTTTCGAGCCCGCCACGTGCAGGTTATGCGGATGCGCGTCGGGCAGCACACCAACCGTTCCGGGACTCAGGACCGCGACCGCACCGCTGGCTTCGGCCAGCCGCCGCACGGCCACCGCCGCATGACGCGCGCCGGCGCCGACCTTGATGGCCACCCGGTCCGCGCCCGCGATCAGCTTCGCCGCCACGGCCAGGGAAGCCTCGTCCGGTATCGGCAAACGCGGCCACACGGGTCGGGCCGCAAGCGCATCGAGTCTCAGCGATACCCGCGCCAGTTGCGTGTTCAGCGGCAGATTCAGATAGAACGGCGCCGGCCGCCACGGATGAAACACGGCCGCACTGCCGTTGCGCAACGCATCGCGCAACGCGGCGGGCGTATGCAGCGTATAGGACGCCCCCATCCGTTCTGTCAGGGAGCCAAACAGTCCCTGCCCCGGCCGAGGAATCTGCTGCATGTTGTAGCCCTCGCCGTGCGTCGTCTCGTCGCCATACAGATGGTAGACACCGACCCCGTTCGACGCTGCGGCCAGCGAGCCGGCGAGCGCCTGCAACGCGCCGGGCCCGATCGACGTGAGCACCGCGGGAACTTCGCCGTAAACCCACGAAAGCGCGGTGGCCGCGTGCGCCATTTCCACTTCGTTGCGGAACTGCCAGCATTTCACCAGACCGTGCGCCTCGTAGATACGCAGAATCTCGGCGATCGCGGTATTGCCGTGTCCGAAGATCGCCAGATACTTGGTCACGCCCTGCTTCATCAAACCCAGCACGAGAGCTTCGGCCAAAGGCAGTTCGACGACATCGGACAGCAGGCCGTCCGCGAACGCCGCGCTCAGCCCGCCCGCCTCGCGCAACCAGGCGGCGCGGCTTTCTGTCGTGACCGGAAGCTGCTTCGACGGAGTAACGAGATCAGACATGGTTGTGCCCTCGCGGGATCAAAATGCCAGGCGAATCGCCTTGCCTTCACGAGCCGACTGCTCGGCCGCCGACGCGAAACGCAGCACCTGGCGGGCCTCCCTCGCCGTCAGCACCGGCGCCCCGCCCATGCGCAGCGCATTCAGAAAATGCCGGGTCGACAGCACGAAGCTCTGCTCCCATCCGCTCGGCACGTCGTAGGTCGTGATCTGGCCGTCCCGGTACAGGGTCACGGGCGGTGTCGCCCCGAGCCGTCCGTGGCCGCCGTTGATGAAGAGCACACCCGACGTGCCGGTGATCTCGACGCGATCGTCCTGCGCATAGTGTCGCGTGATGAGTTCCATGTCCGGCGAATAGACGATCTCCAGATTGCCGACACGATTGCCGGGAAACCGGAACGAGATGATCGACTGCGCATCGAAACGCATGCCGCCCGGACCTTCGGTATCGCCGATAAACGCATGCACCTCTTCCGGATCGCCCATGAAATGCCAGGCGAGCGCGAACTTGTGATGTCCGTCGTCGAATACGAGCGGCCCGCCGCCCGCGTGAGACTTCTCGCTGCGCCACGCCGATGCGGACGGCGGCACTTCCCACGCCGTCGCGCTGCGCGCCGGGTTCGACTTGATGCGGATCGACAGCGGCGTGCCGATCGCGCCCTGATCGATCAGCTCGCGCGCCTTCAGCACCGGCGGATAGAAGATGAAATTCTCGAAGACCTTGAAAGGCCGGTCATAGGCCTCGGCGGCCGCCACGAGTTGGTCCGCCTCGGCGAGATCGACGCACATCGGTTTTTGCAGCGAGACGATCTTGCCCGCAGCCATCGCCTTAAGCGCCACCGGCAGATGCAGATGATGCGGCAACAGGATTTCGACCAGATCGATGTCCTCACGCGCGAGGAAGCGATCCACGTCCTCCTCGACCGCGACGTCGGGAATGCCCCAGGCCGCGAGCTTGCTGCGCGCCTGCGCCACATCCCGGTCGCAGACGCCGACGATGCGCGCCAACGGATTTTGCAGGTATTCGATGGCGTGCAGATCGGAGATGCGACCCGCACCGATGATCCCCACGCGAAAACGAGATCCCGTCATTTTTCTTCCTCTATTTGAATAGTCTCTGTTGGCGATGGTGTGCGTTCATCGCTTCGAGCGGCGTGATTGCCGATCGCGATCCCGTCCGGGCCGAAGCGATGCAGCTTCGATCTGTCCACTTTCAGTCCGACTTCGTCTCCGCGGCGCACCGCGTGCGCGAGCGGCGAGCGTACCGTGAGCGTGGGCAGGCCATTGCCGATGCCGAGGTAATACAGTGTCTCCGCGCCAAGCTGCTCGACGAGTTCGATGCGCCCGCCAACACTCGCCTGTCCGCGCTCGCAAAGCGTGACGTGCTCGGGCCGAATACCGATACAGTCGACGCCGCCCGCCTCGCTGCGAGGTCCGGCATGATCCGGACTCGTCAGATGCGGCCACGCCGACGCCGGCAGCACGTTCATCGCAGGCGCGCCGATAAAGCGCGCGACGAACAGATTCGCGGGCCGTTCATAGAGCTCCATCGGCGTGCCGACCTGCTCGATCTTGCCGCCGTTGAACACGACGATCCGGTCCGCCAGCGTCATCGCCTCGACCTGGTCGTGCGTGACGTACACCATCGTGGCGCGCAACTCCGCATGCAGTCGCGCGATCTCGAGGCGCAACTGCACGCGCAACGCGGCATCGAGATTCGAAAGCGGTTCGTCGAACAGAAAGATCTTCGGATGACGAATGATGGCGCGCCCGATCGCTACGCGCTGCCGCTGCCCGCCCGACAATTCTCTCGGCGTGCGTTCCAGCAGACGGTCGAGCTGGAGCGTCTTGCCGACCTCCCCCACCTGCCGCCTGATCTCGCGCTTGTCGACACCCGCGAGCCGCAGTCCGAAGCCGATGTTTTCAGCCACCGTCATGTGCGGAAACAACGCATAGGACTGAAACACCATCGCTATTTCGCGCTTCGACGGATGCACCTGCGTCACATCCCGGCCATCGATATGGATCGTCCCGCCCGACACATCTTCGAGGCCGGCGATCATTCTCAGCATCGTCGATTTGCCGCAGCCGGAAGGGCCGACGAACACCACGAACTCGCCGTCGGCGATGTCCAGATCGACGCCATGGATCACCTCATGGCCAGCGAACGATTTGCGTATGCCTTGCAGATTCAATTGCGCCATTCGATCACCCTTTTACCGCGCCCATGGTCATGCCCTTGATGAAGTAGCGCTGGAAGAACAGAAACACCAGCAGCGTCGGCAAGCTCGCCAGAATCGACAACGCGCCCTGCACGCCCCAGGCGACGGAATACTGGCCATTCAGGTTCACGATGCCGAGCATGATGGTGCGTTTCTCGTCGGATTGCGTGAACACCAGCGGCCACAGAAAGTCATTCCAGATCCACGTAAACTGCAGCGTCGCCAGCACCGCGAGCGCCGGCAAACTGAGCGGCAACACCACCGACAGCAGCACCCGCGGCTCGGATGCGCCTTCCATGATCGCGGCTTCACGCAGCGTGCTCGGCACGGTCGCGAAGAAGTTGCGCATCAGCAGCGAGCAGATCGGAATGCCCAGCGCCGTATGCACGAGGAACACCGGCCACAGCGTGTCGATCAGGCCGAGAAAATTGAAAAGCCGGAACAGCGGAATCAGAATCACCTGCGGCGGAAAGAACATGCCGGACACCAGCACCAGGAACAGGCCAGTCGAACCGCGAAAAGGCAGCTTGGCGAATACGTAGCCGGCGAGCACGCCGAGCGCGGTCGACACGATCGTGGCGGGCACGGTGACGATCAGCGTGTTCACGAAATACTGGTGTACGGAGGGCTTCGACAGCACTTCGATGAAATTGCCGAGGTACAGCCTGACCGGCAAGCTCCAGAGATCGCCCAGCGCAATGTCGCGCTGCTCCTTCACCGACGACAGCAACACGCCGACAGTGGGCAACAGGAACAGCACCGCCAGCACCACGAGAATCGTGAAAGTGGCCGCTCTCGCCGGATTGAAGCGGGCATACAGACGCTCATCCATAGATGCGGTCCACCTTGCGCAACTGACGGAAATACAGGCCGATCACGGAGACGGCGATCAGGAACAGCACCACGGAAATCGCACTGCCATAGCCCATGTGGTATTTCTTGAAGCTCTCGTTGTACATGTGCATGGCCAGCGTATCGGAACTGTTGAACGGCCCACCGCCGGTCATGATGTAGAGAATGTCGAAACCCTTCAGTGAGTTGATCACCGACAGCGCCACCGCGACCACGGTGGAGGGCGTCAGCAACGGCAGGATCACGAGGCGGATGCGCTGCCAGCGGCTCGCGCCTTCGATATGGCAGACCTCCTGCAGGTCTTCGGGAATCGCGGTGAGCCCGGCGAGATAGATCACCATCGACAGCCCGGTCTGTTGCCACGACCACGCCACGATCACGGACCACAGCGCCGTATTGGGTTTAGCGAGCCACGCAAAGTCGTGAGGCGTTCCCGCCGCGTGCGACAGAAACAGGTTGAGCAGCCCCCAGTCGGGCTGATAGATCCAGATCCAGATCTGGCCGACGATCACGGCCGACAGGCAGATCGGCAGATAGAAGATGCTCTTGAACACGCGGGAACCGGGCACCTTCGAATCGAGCAGCAGCGCGAGACCCAACCCCAGCAGCGTCGGCAACGCGATAGCGGCAACGATCCAGAGCGCGGTATTGAGCGCCGCATGCGAAAACAGATGATCGTTGCGAATCCGTGTGAAATTAGAGAGCCCGACAAAATCATAGTCGGACGAAAAGCCATTCCAGTCGGTAAAGCTGTAATAGAACGACGACAGCAACGGTCCCACCACCAGGATTCCGAAAACGCCCAGGGGCAGCGCCAGAAATATCACACGCCATAGCCGATCGTGCTTCCTCATCTCGCGTCTCTACCGGAAAAAGGCGGGCCGCCGCAGGGCGACCCGCCTTCGTGAAGGAGTTACTGCTTCTTGAACGCGGTCTGCGCATCCGTCTGGGTCTGAGTTAGCAGGCTCTTGATATCGCCAGGCTGGTCGATGAACTTCGCAAACATCGACAGACCGACTTCGGACACCGGCGGGGGCGTGGCGAGGTCGTAGTTGAAGGCGAAGCCGTTGGACTTCTCGACCGCCGCGGCGGCCTTTTGCATCACCGGGCTGTAGTGGGACTGATCGACCTTCACGTTGGCCGACAGCGCGCCTTGGGACGACGTCCATGCCGACTGCACGTCGGTGTTGCTGATCATGTAGTCGAGCAGTTTTTCGCTACCCGCCACATTCTTCGCGTTGGCGGAGATCACGAGGCCGTCCACCGGACCAAGCGCGACGTTCGGCACGCCCGCCTGCATCTGCGGGAATACCGCAACGTCGTAGTCCTTGCCCGCCACCAGATGGTTGTTGTTCCAGTAGCCCGTGATCCACGTGCCCATCAGCGTCATCGCGGCATCGCCCTTCGCGACCTTGTCGGCGGCGTCGGTCCAGTCGATCGCGTTGGCGTTGTTGTTGAAATAGCCTGCATCGAACATGGACTTCCATTGGTCCATCACCGAGCTCACCTGCGGATCGTCGTAGCGGGCATGCCCCGTCATCAGCTTCGCGCGATACTCCGGCCCCGCGGTACGCAACAGCATGTAATCGAACCAGAACTGCGAGGGCCAACGATTCTTCGAACCCATCGCAATCGGCGTGATGCCTTGCGACTTGAGTTGCTTGCACATGGCGAGGAAGCCGTCCCACGTCGTCGGCATCGTCGTGATGCCCGCCTTGGCCATCACCTTCGGGTTATAGAAAACGCCGACGAAGTGATAGTCGACCGGCACCAGATAGCGATGCCCGCTGTAGCTCGTCGCCGCCGCCGCAATCGGCCTGGAGATCACGGAATCCAGCCCCGCGGACTTCCACATGCCGTCGATCGGATGAAGGCTCTTCGAATCGGCGATGAATTGCGTCTTGGCGCCCGCCCAGAAACTGAATACGTCGGGCAGACTATGTCCGGCCGCGCGCACCAGTATCACCGACTTGAAATCTTCGTGTCCCACCGGGCTTTGCTTGATTGCGATCCCGGTCGCCGTGGTGAATTTGGCGAGCTGTTCGTTGAACGCCTTCTCTCCCATGTCGCCCGTGAAATAGTCGCTGATCGACACTTCGCCCGAATCCGCGAAGGCCGGGGTCGTGAATCCCGCGGCTGAAGCCAGTAGTGCAGCCAGCACAAGCGCGCGACGCTTTACTCCGTGTCTCCCCAACATGCCTGCCTCCGTAAAGTTGACGCATGCAAAACAACTTGGATTAAAAACTGAATTCGCCCTTCAGACCGACCTGATTCACTAGCGCTCAATTTGCATACGCACAACAGTACTTCACATCTAGCGTAAAAAATGCGTGTAATTCCCTACATTGGGTGATTTTTCGGCTACAGTTTTCCTATGTAAAACTTTTGGTGTTTTACAGAGAAAAACTTTTATTGGCGTGGAGGGATATTCATGCGACTGCTCCAGTCCCTGACTCGTGGCCTCGAAGCACTGACGTATCTGCGGACTCATCGCGGCCCCGTCCGGCTAACGGAACTCGCGAGCGAACTCGAAATGGACAAATCCATGGCCGCCCATCTTCTGAAGACGCTGGTTGCCGCCGGCTATGCGGCGCAGGATTCCAACCGGCGCTATCTGGCCTCGAACGGCAGTCAGCCGGGCAAGCCGGTACAACGCACGCTCGAGGAGGTCGTGGCGATCAAGGAAGCATGGCGCCCGGCGCTGGAAAGGCTCGCTGCGTCCACCGGGGAGTGCACGCATCTGGCGGTGCTGGTCGGCTCGCGCGTCTGGTATATCGACAAGGTCGACTCGACCTTGCCGCTCAAGGTCGATCATCCGATCGGCGCCCTGTCGCCGCTGCACTGCACGGCGCTCGGCAAAGCGTTCCTGGCCTTCGGCCATGCCGAAGCGCCGGCGGAATTGGTCCCCTACACGTTGCGCACCCTGACCTCGGAGCCGGCTCTCGCGCAGGAGTTGGAACTGACACGTCAGCGCGGCTATGCCATCGATGACGAGGAATTCACCGATGGCATCCGCTGCGTGGCTCGCCCCATCTACGACGCGCACGACGAGATGATCGCGGCCATGGGCATCTCCTGCCCGAGCGTGCGCGTCGATGCCGCCCGCCTCGCCGAATTGGGCGACGTCGTGCTGCGCGAGTCGGGTAATTGAACGGGGCTGATATCGTCCGCGGAGATTCCAGCAACGACGCCCGCAAGCGACGATGCGTTGACGGGAGCCGCAGTGCGGTAAAACTCTGAGCGCGCAAAGGACGCTACGGAAATCAACCGCTCGCGAGATTTTACGGCGGGAACTACGCGACATGGGTTGAGCCAGCAGTCTGCCGGCTACAACTTATGGCGCCCAGTGTATTTCGACGGTCGAAACGGCAAACTTCAAATCGTCCGTCTTAACACAACGGGCTTTCCACCCATCGTCTGTTTGGTCATCCATGCGGCAAGCGCCGAATCCAGGTAGTCGGCGTGTCCGGGAAACCAGTTGTACAGATGCATGCCGATGTCATGCACCAGCGCGCAACCAGCCTGCCCTGCTTCGACCGCTGCTTTAACGTCCCGCACTGACTTCAGCACGGCTTCGTGTTCTTCGATGTGGCAATCGCGCGGGGGAAAGTTGGTCGTGCGCATCCATTCGTCTTCCTGCTCGAAATGGCTGACGGCGTGTTTTTCGAATTCCTCGATCGCGGCAAGGGCGCTCGCATCGGTGCAGGTCACGAGCCTTAGCGCGACTTCGTAGAATTCCTTATGCACGTCATCCATCGGCGTGAAGCCGAGTAGCCGTGCGTCTGACCACACAAGACTGTTGTCACTTTCCCGCACAGGGGCTTCGACATCTTTCAATACAGAGTCTGTCATGTCCGTTCAATCCGGCTTTATCAAGGGCTCTATCATAGCCGTCCAACATAGAACGCCGCGAATTTGCCAGCGTTCCATCATCAGCGTGGCTTGAATCCTTCCGTCTTTCGAGACTAGCCGGGTGGAACACCAGCGCCTCGCAAATCCGATCCATCGGCGATGAATCTCGCCACTTCATATTAGAGATCGAATATTCCTGAGCCAGGGTCGCTTTCGACCATACGTACTTTCCCGGATGTCTCGAAAGGCTCTTGCCATTTTCACTAGATATCTAATATAGTTGGGCAACACCTGTTGATGAAGGCGAGCTTTCGCCGGGAGACATTACATGCTGACCCACCAAGAAAATGAATTGCTGTGCCGCGTCGAAGGCGATGCCCCGATGGGCCAACTGATGCGCCGGCACTGGACGCCGGTTTGCCTCATCGAAGAAGTCAGCGAGCCGGACGGCGCGCCGGTCAAGGCGCGCGTATTTGGCGAGGACCTCGTTGTATTCCGGGACTCGGAAGGCAGCGTTGGTGTGCTGGACGAGTACTGCCCGCACCGTCGCGCATCGCTCGTCTACGGCCGCAATGAAGACTCCGGCCTGCGCTGCCTGTATCACGGCTGGAAGTTCGACGTCTCGGGCAACGTGCTTGAAATGGTGTCCGAGCCGGCAGCGAGCTGCATGACCGACAAGGTCAAGCACAAGGCCTACCCGGTGCAGGAATGGGGAGGCATGGTATGGGCATATATGGGCCCGCAAGACGCTATCCCCGAATTCGTGCCGCCGGCCTGGGCGCCGACTTCCGACACCCGCGTGAGCATCGCCAAGGCGCTGCTGCCGTGCAATTGGGCGCAAATCCTCGAAGGCGCGATCGACTCCGCGCACAGCTCCAGCCTGCATTCGTCGGACTTCGTGCCGGCGCGCGTGGGCGGCGCCGAAGCGACCGCGAAGAACTGGTTGCGCCCGTCCACCGACAAGGCCCCGCGCCTGCAGGTCGAGCGCACCGACTACGGCTTCCGTTACGCCGCGCTGCGCCGCCCGATCTTCAACGCCAACACGCACGACTACGTGCGCTCCACGGTGTTCGTGGCACCGGGAACGGTGCTGATTCCGCCGAACAACCTCTACAACGTTGCGAACATCAACGTGCCGATGGACGACACGAACACGGCGTTCTACTTCATCGCCTGGGGCGATCCGGAGACGACGCCGGAAACCGAAACGTGGCGCAAGTTCCTGCGTCAGCAGGTCGGTGTTGACCTCGACCAGTACTATCGCCCGCTGCGCAATCACGACAACCGCTTCTGGCAAGACCGCCAGGCGATGAAGGCTGGCAATTTCACTGGCATTTCGGGCTTCCCGAACCAGGACATTGCGATGTGGGTCACGATGGGCCCGATTGCGAACCGCTCGGACGAGCGCCTCGGCGCGAGCGATCTCGCCATCGTCGAATTCCGCCGCCGCATGATCGATGCGCTCGCCGAATTCGAGAAAGATGGCGACGCAATTGGCACCGGTGCAAAAGCGATTCCCCGCGAAGTGTGTTCGTACCAGGCTGTCGTGCCGAAGGAAATCGACTGGCGCACGTATGCCGCGCGTTACGTCAGCAAGAAGAATCCGGAACAGGCCGACCAGCCGTCCGCGCTCGCAACGGACTATCAGGTCAAGCAATAACGGGAGGCACACGGCCATGGAGCAGCGCCGTTTGCGCATCGGGGTCGCAGGACTGGGACGGGCATTCTCGCTGATGCTGCCGACCTTCCTGCGCGACGCCAGAGTCCAGCTCGTCGCTGCGTGCGATCCGCGTGACGAAGCGCGGCGGCAGTTCGCCGCCGACTTCGCGGCGCCCACCTATGCGGACGTGGCGGAGTTGGCGGCTGACCGCAACGTCGAGATCATCTACGTTGCGAGTCCGCACCAGTTCCACGCGCAGCACACTGAAATTGCCGCGGCAAAAGGCAAGCACGTGCTGGTCGAAAAGCCGATGGCGCTCGCCGCTGCGGACTGCGATCGCATGATCGCTGCATGCCGCGCAGCGAACGTGCATCTGATCGTCGGCCATTGCCATAGTTTTGACACGCCGTACCTGCGTACGCGCGAACTGATCAGTCGTGGCGATTTCGGCGCAGTGAAAATGATCCAGGCCGTCAACTACACCGACTATCTGTATCGCCCGCGCCGGCCCGAGGAGCTGGCCACGGCTGAAGGTGGCGGCGCCGTCTTCAGCCAGGCGGCTCATCAGGTCGATATCGTGCGAATGCTCGCCGGCTCGCGCGCGACGCGGCTGCGCGCGAGCGTGGGACGGTGGGATCCGTCCCGCCCGACCGAAGGCGCTTATTCGGCGCTGATCTGGTTCGAGAACGGTGCTTATGCCTCGCTCTCGTACAACGGCTATGGCCACTTCAACACCGAAGAGTGGAGCGGCTGGATCGGCGAAATGGGCGATCGTACGAGCCCCGACACGTACGGCAGCGCCCGCCGCCGTCTGGAGACGCTCGCGTCCTCGGGCGACGAAGCCAGGCTCAAAGCGGCCGGCACCTACGGCGGTTCCGCATACAAGCCGCCAACGGCCGACGCGCACGAGCCGCCGCGCTTTCATCAGCATTTCGGCCCGATCATCGTCTCGTGCGAACGCGCCGACCTGCGCCCGCTGCCCGATTCGATCGTCGTCTACGGCGACGAGCAGCGCCAAACGCTGCCGCTGCCTGCGCCCACCGTGCCGCGCGCCGAAGTCATCGACGAGTTGTATGGCGCGGTCGTGGACGCACGCTCGCCCCTTCACGATGGCGAATGGGCGAAGGGCACGCTGGAAATCTGTATCGCGATTCTGAAGTCGAGCGAAACGGGCGCAGATGTGACACTTGGATAGTTCGAGGTAAGCGCAAAAACCCTCGTTTTGAACTGCGCCATGCACAGTTCAAACGAGGGATTTTTTTGTCGGCGTTTCCTTCTACGGAGCGCACACATGCGCCCCGACCTCCGCTTATCCAGCGAACGCCGCGAAGCGCAGTGAAAAATCGATCGCCCTGATGTTCTTCGTCAGCTTGCCCAACGAAATACGGTCCACGCCGGTTTCGGCAATCGTTCGCAGCGTCCGCTCGGTCACACCGCCAGAGACTTCCAGCTCGGCGCGCCCCGCGGTGACGCGCACAGCCTCGCGCATCGATTCGATCGAGAAATTGTCGAGCAGAATCGCCGCAGCGCCAGCAGCCAACGCTTCCGTTAATTCATCGAGCGTCTCCACCTCGACCTGCACGGGCACACCTGCACCCAATGCTTCGGTAGCGCGAAGGGTCGACGCAATGCCGCCACCCGCCGCGATGTGGTTTTCCTTGATCAGGATTCCGTCGTACAGCCCCCGACGATGGTTTTCGCCGCCGCCAACACGAACTGCGTATTTTTGCGCGAGGCGCAATCCCGGAAGCGTTTTTCGCGTGTCGAGAATCCGCGCAGACGTGCCTTCGACGATCCGCGTCATCACGCTTGTCTCGGTGGCCACGCCAGAAAGCAACTGAATGAAGTTGAGCGCGGTGCGCTCGGCGGTGAGCATGCCGCGCGCCGGACCAGCGATCCGGCAGACGGTCTGCCCTTCGTGCATCCGTTCGCCCTCGCCGACCAACCATTCAATCGTGATGCGCGGGTCGACCTGCCGCAGTGTTTCATCGAACCACGGTCTGCCGCACAACAGCGCAGGTTCACGCACCGTCAAGACCGCTTCGGCTGAAGCGTCGGGGTCGATCAGTAGCGAGGTCCAGTCGGCCTCGCCGACATCTTCCGCGAGCGCATCGCGGACGTTGCGCGTCATCGCCGCGCGGGTCATTCCATCCATTCCAGATCCGTATGTTTTGAGCGAGGGAGCAGCAGCATGCCGTGGCCTGCCGTCGTGCCTGTCGTGGACTTGGCACGCCCGCCAATATTATTAGATCTATAATGAATTTGCCACTCGGGAATGACCCGAAACGCCGAGCCGCGCGTCAATCCTGATCGACTTCTTCCCCGCGCGCCGCGATCAGATTCCCCACTTCCCGAGTCGACGGAATACGCAGCGCCGGGTCGTCCGACTCTGATTCGTCGCGTGCCATGTTCTCGATGATCGTCAGCAGAACCTTGCGGGCGACGTTGATCTCGGTGGCTTTCAGGCCCCTGACGCTAATTTCGTTAACTTCTTCCGCGAGCGGAACGAGTTTGTGTTTCAGGCTCCGTCCGCGCGGCGTCAGATAGACGTGCGTGTTCTTGCGATTGCCGGGCTCGTAGCGGCGCTCGACATAGCCGAGCTTTTCCATTGCCGACACCGCACTGAACGTGGTGGGGGTGGTGGTGCCGGTCTCGTCGCTGAGCTCCTTCTGCGTCAGCCCGTCGGTGACCCATAGCACGCGCAGATACGCCCAGTGGCCGAACGAGACTTCATGCTGCGCCAGGCGCATTTGCAGACCGCGAATCATCGCGCGGCCCGCATCCTTCACCAGGTGAGCGAGACGATCGTCCGGTACCGCCTCACGCCAGTGCCGCAGAATGGGGTCCTCGCTCGCGACCCCGCCCTTGCCCTTGCCTCTGCCCGAAGTACGTGCTGCTGCCATGCCTTCCTCGCTGTTATTTTGATCACACCGCTGATAATCATAGCGCTTTAGCCCGCGCGAGAGGCACTGGAGCGCAGCGCCCGGACCGCTTAGAAGGTATGGCGAATGCCCACGGTCACGCCCGCCTGGTCCATGCCTGGCGCAATATCCACGCCCGTGCCGCGAATACCGACATTGGAAAACGAACGATTGGAGACATACGCCCCTTCCGCATACACGTCGGTGCGCTTGGACAGCGAGTAGTCGACGAGCAATGCTCCCATCGTCGGGCCGCCGTGCGGATTGCGAAACTGCGTGTGATAGACGCTGGCGGAAATGGAAAGCGGTGCATTCACCCTCCAGGTCACGCCGCCCCAGTAGAGCAGCGAACTCGGCGGCGCATCCGTATTGCGCGTGTTCAGCCAGCGCAGGCCCGCCAGCGTCGTGACCGGCCCGAAGTCGTAAGAGAGGCCGAGCAGCGCGCGCTGCTGCGCGTTGCTCTGCGTCGCGATCGAGGTGCCCTGCAACTGGTCGTACGTCAGGCCGATGCTGAACGGCCCGCGGTCATACAGCACCGCCGCGCTCATTTCGCGGCCCACTTTCGTTGCGCCGGGCACGTTCGCACCGTTCGGGATCGTCGCGTCGAACCCAGTGCTATACAGTGCCGCGAACGTAACGCCGCCGAGGTGCACGCCATAGCGCACCGAGTTGTCCGCGCGGTTCACGAACTGGCTGTCCATGCTTTGCGCGGAGTAGCTCGGGTTGAAGGTCAGCGCGTCGTACTTGTACATCAGCTCGTAGAGCAGGTTCTGGTGACGTCCGAGCGTGAGCGTGCCGTACGGCGTCGAGACGCCAACGAATGCCTTGCGGCCGAACAGCCGTCCGCTCTGACCCAGCGCGCCGGTGTTCACGTTGAAGCCGCCCTCCAGCGTAAACACGGCCTTGTAGCCGCCGCCGAGATCCTCCGAGCCCTTGAGCCCCCAGCGCGATCCGGCGAGATTGCCCGACTGCTCGCGGATCACCGAGCCCGTCTGTTTGCCTTGGGTCACCCGGTTGACGTACTCGACGCCCGCATCGACGATGCCGTACAGCGTAACCGAACTCTGCGCATGGGCCGCCGTGCAGGCGAGCGTCAGCAACCCGCCGCAGGCGAGCGGGAATGTGTGTCTCTTCATTTTCATCTCTATTCTGGAGGACTGATTATTCTTGATGCGTCGTTCCCTTCCGCGCATCCATCGCGCACCCAGCACCTGCCGCATGCGCGACGGCGCAAACAACCGCCGTGAGGGATCAGATCTTGAATCGCTCCAGGCTGGCCGGGTGGAACAGTTCGGCAGGCTCGAGGCGTCGGCTCGACAATCCCTCTGCGTGGTGCTGCGCGAGGAAGCGGTCGATCACGTGTTCATTGTTGGCGAATCCATACGACCAGAAGTCGTGCCCCATCAGACGCCGCGCATTGCGCAACTGGTCCTCGATGAACGGCAGCGTCACCTTGGTCGCCGAGGTGTCGCTCAAACGGGACAGCGCGACTTCCTTCGATTGCTCGAACGCCTTCGCGATCGCACCGGGAAGCCACGGGTGCTGATCCGCGAGCGTCTTGCGAATGCCCAGGGTGTGCATGATCGGGAAAAGCTTCCTGCGCTCGTACCATCGGGCGGCGCTCTCTTGCGGATCATCGAAAAGGTACTTGACCCTCGGATGCCCACGGTCGAAGCACGACGGCGCGCGCGGTCCGATCACGCCGTCAATCTCGCCATTGGCCAGCAGATTCGAGATCGTCTGTCCTTCTGGCGCGTTTTCCAGCACGACGCCTTCGGGAAGCTTCAGCGCAATCTTCTCGACGCGCGTCGGATCCTCGTAGCCGCCCCGCACCCAGCGGATATCCGATGCTTTCACGCCGTATTCTTCTTCGAGAAAGAGCCGCACCCATACGTTGGCGGTCAGCTGATATTCCGGCACGCCGATGCGTTTGCCCTTCAGGTCCTCGGGCCGGTCGATCCCACGGTCTGAACGCACGTAGATCGAGCTGTGGCGGAATGCCCGCGACGGAAAAACCGGCACCGCGATGTAGGGCGACGTGCCCGCGGCCGTCTTCACCGAATAGCTGCTGAGCGACAGCTCGCAAATGTCGTAATCCGCGTGCCGGAACGCACGAAAGAAGATTTCCTCCGGGTCCTGCAGCATGAACACGGGGTCTACTCCGTCGATCTGCACGTCGCCGTCGATCAGCGGCCGCATCCGGTCATAGTTGCCCACCGCGATGGAAAGTTGAAGCTTGCTCATTCCTGTTCCTGTCTGACTGTCAAAATGCTGGTCGTCGTGTGCATCGTCACACGCCGGATTGCTGTGCCTGCCGCTCGCGCGGCACGCCGAAGAAGACGGCGATGCCGCCGATGAAAACGAGCGCCGCGACCAGCAGGATGCCGGCCGAGAAGCTGCCGGTCGCGCTCTTCACCCAGCCGAGGACTATTGGTGCGAAGAAAGCGCCCACCTGGCCAAGACTGCTGATCACGCCGATACCGCCGGCAGCCGCCGCGCCCTTCAGGTAGTTCGGCGGAATGGTCCAGATAATGGCTGCGGCCGCGAAATAGCTCACCGAAACGAGGCTCAGGCACGCGATGGCGGCAACCGAGTTGTTCGTCAGAACCGTCAGGAGCACCGCGCCCGTGGCGCCCGCTGTCGTCGACAGCACGAAGTGCCAGCGACGCTCGAGCCGCAGGTCGGAGCTGCGTGCGATCAGCAGCATGGCGACCGCGCCGACGATATAAGGCAGCGCCGACAGGAAGCCGATCTGCAGCAGGTTCGAAACGCCTGACTGCTTGATGATCGTGGGCGTCCAGTAGTTGAGGATGGTTCCGCAGATGGGCACCGTGGCCCAGCCCGCGGCAATCACGTACACGCGCGGGTCGCGCAGCGCCGCGAGGAGCGTGCTCGGCGAGTTATGCGGCTTGCTGCGCCCTTCCTCGTCGAGCGCGCCGATGACGATTCGTTTTTGATCCTCGGTCAGCCACCTCGCATCCTGCGGACGGTCGATCAGGTAGAAGTAGGCAACGACACCGGCAATCACGGCCGGCAAGCCTTCAAGGAAGAACAGCCACTGCCAGTTGCGAAAACCCCAGACGTCCATGAAGTTTTGCAGGATGAACCCGGAAAGCGGGCCGCCGATAATCCCCGCAACCGCGATCGCCAGCAGGAACCGCGATGTGATACGAGCGCGGCGCTTCGCCGGATACCAGTACGACAGATAAAGGATGATGCCGGGCCAGAAGCCCGCTTCGGCCGCGCCGAGGAGCGTGCGCGCGAGATAGAACTGCCACGGAGCGGTCATGAAAGCCATGGCAGTGGAGATGCCGCCCCACAGCAGCATGATCCGGGTGACTGTCTTGCGGGCGCCAATGCGCCGCAGCAGCAGCGTGCTCGGCACTTCGAGCAGGATGTAGCCGATAAAGAACAAACTCACGCCGAGCCCGTACGCCGCGTCGCTCAACCCGAGATCGTGCTTCAGTTGTAGCTGCGCGAAGCTGACGTTGACGCGATCGAGATAGTTGAGGACCCAGCACAGGAAAAGAAAGCTCATGAGCCGCAGCGTGATCTTGCGGTATGTCGCCTCCTCCGCCGCCGAATCGGCTATGGCAGACAGGGATAGGTCCCCTGAGTGCAACGTTGAATGTGCCATGACTGAATCTCTCCGAATTTCTTTCTGAATAGTTTGATTAGAGCTCTAATATTCAGGTTACGGCGGCTTTATGTCGCTGACAAGCACGGGTTTATACCGAGAGCAACAGCGCGAAAAATCGTACTCCTTGACTTGCATCATTAGAGATCTAGCAATAAGATGCGTCCATGTTGATGCAACGCAAGACTGGACTGGTCAGAAGGAGACAGACATGACGCCCCCACTCGAAGACGGTTTTCTTCGACTGAAGATTGCCGGCAAGGAGAAGATCGCCCGTGACATCTGGCGCTTTGAACTGACCGACCCGCAAGGCGCGCCGCTGCCGGCGTTCGAGGCGGGGGCGAACTTGATTGTCGTGGTGCCCAACGGTTCGCGACGCAGTTATTCGCTGTGCAATGACTCGCAGGAGCGCGATCGTTACGTCATCGCGGTCAAGCGTGACAGCAACGGACGCGGCGGTTCGATGAGCTTCATCGACGATACGGCCGAGGGTGACGCCGTGGACGTCTCCTTGCCCCGCAACGAGTTTCCCCTCGATGAGCGCGCCAAGTCATTCGTTCTCGTCGCGGGCGGCATCGGTATCACGCCTATGTTGTCGATGGCGCGGCAGTTGCGGGCGGAAGGCCTGCGCTCGTTCAAGCTGTACTACCTCGCGCGCGATCCGGAAGGCACGGCGTTCTTCGATGAACTGACCAGCGACGAATGGCGTTCCGACGTGAAGATTCATCACGATCACGGCGACCCGTCGAAAGCATTCGACTTCTGGCCCGTATTCGAGCGGTCGAAGCCGGCGCAACACGTGTACTGCTGCGGCCCGCAGGCGCTGATGGACACCGTGCGGGACATGACCGGCCATTGGCCGTCGGGCACGGTGCACTTCGAGAGCTTCGGCGCAAGCAATGCGAATGCACGCGAAAGCACGCCGTTCACCGTGCGGCTTTCGCGCAGCGGCACGTCGTTCGACATTCCCGCCAATCGCTCGATCCTCCAGGTGCTGCGCGACGCGAACGTGCGCGTGCCGAGTTCGTGCGAAAGCGGCACCTGCGGCTCGTGCAAGACAGCATTGTGCTCAGGAGAGGCGGATCATCGGGACCTGGTGCTGCGCGACGACGAGAAAGAAACGCAGATCATGGTTTGCGTGTCGCGAGCGAAATCCGCGGAGCTGGTTCTGGATCTTTGAATATTGCCGTTCCGCGTGCTGGTCCTGGTTCAGGAAATCCTGACGGCCGAAATCAGCGCTTCCTGAGACGACATTCCGCCCGCGCCGATTGGACGCACGCGCCGATCTCCATAGCATCGACTCATCGGATATCGAAGGGAAAATCATGGCGGGCAACAGGTCACTGCGTTCCGAGGTCGAAAAACTCGTTGGCCCGACGCGGGGCCGCGGGGGGTGCGTGCGTTTGCTCGACCGCTGCCGCTCGGGCGGCACATGCCGCGTGTGCATCCAGATCGATCGGCCGTCCGGGACGTTTTCACTCTTCTTCTTTCGCCATGCCGACGGCACATGGCACGTGTTCCCGCCGGGCCTGCGCCGTCCGGAAATGGGGATAGGCCGCCTGGCTGCCTGATCGTTCATCAATCGATGAAACGTCACATCGTCGGGCGCTATCGCGGATTCGTTATCGAAGCGCACATGGAGCCACGCACGGCCCGTTTGTCCGATGGAATCGCGCTGACCTATCGCGTCACGTGGTCGCTACGCAGAAGGACTCGAAAACAACACGTCACCGGTGACTTCGCCGATCCCGTTACATACGAGTCGGAGAGCGTTGCCCTCGCGAACATCGACCGCGAGGCGCGCGCTCGTATCGATGCGATGTTGGCGAATCACGCCTAGCACACGCTAACCGCTACCACGCGTTCTGCAGATCCGCGATCGTCGCCGCCAGGAAGCGCGCCGCCTCGCCGCCTGTCACGACGCGATGATCGAACGTCAGGCTGAGCGGCAAGATCCGGTGCACGGCAGGCGCGCCGTCTGCCGCGACGACCTGTTCGTGGATGCGCCCCGCGCCGAGGATCGCGACGGTGGGCGGCACGACGATGGGCGCCGCGTACTTCCCCGAAATCATCCCGAAGTTCGACAGCGTGATCGTGTTGCCGCGCATTTCTTCCGGCGGAATCTTGCGCGCGCGGATATCGGCGCGCATCCGGTCGAGACCGCCGCGCAGATCCGCCGCATCGCGATGCGCGACGTCGCGCAGCACGGGCACGAAAAGCCCATCGGGCAGATCGACGGCAATGCCGAGATCGATCTTCTCAAGTACGTGGCGTCGCCCCGTATGTCCGTCGAACCATGCGTTCAGTGCCGGCTCGGCGCGGCAGCCCGCGACCAGCGCGCGGATCAGGCGAATCGTCACGTCGGTGTGCGGCGGCCATGCGTGAATGTCGGCATCGTCGATCACGGTCGCGGCGGCCACTTCGCTTTGCGCTCGCGCCATGTTGTGCGCCATCGCACGCCGCACGCCGCGCAGCACTTCGGCCGGACCGACTTCGCCAAGTATCTTCGCGACGCGCTGTACGTCAGCCGCCGTGATGACGCCTTCCGGGCCGGACGGTGTCACCATCGAGAGATCGACATCCAGCTTGCGCGCCAGCGCGCGCGCCGCCGGAATCGCCTTGATCACACCGCCGCCCGCGCTGACGCCACCGCCCGTGCCAGGCGACGCAGGCGCGTCCTGCACGACATGCTGGCCAACTTCCATATGGCCGACGACAGTGCCCGCGTCTGCATCATCGGCCTCGCCCTCGAACGCGACGAGCGGCGCGCCCAGATGCACGATATCGCCGGTCCGTCCGAACAGCTTCGTGATGCGGCCGGATTGCGGCGACGGAATCTCGACGATCGCCTTCGCCGTTTCGACCGACAGCAACGGTTGGTCCGCGCGCACTTCGTCGCCATCGTTCACATGCCATTCGACGATTTCCGCTTCCTGCAAGCCTTCGCCGAGGTCCGGCAGTTTGAAGATTTTCATGGCTTTATGACGCCTCCATAGCTTGCCGCACCGCGGCGACGATGCGCGAGGCACCAGGCATGTATTGATTCTCGAGCCGGTACAGCGGCACCACCACGTCGTAGCCGGTCACGCGCTGCACAGGCGCGAGCAGCGAATAAAGTCCGCGCTCGGCGATATTGGCGGCGATCTCCGCGCCGATGCCGCCCGTGCGCGAGCCCTCGTGCACGATCACGCAGCGCCCCGTCTTCGCGACCGAGGCCAGGATCGTGTTCATGTCGATCGGCTTGAGCGTCGCGACGTCGATCACTTCGGCCATCACGCCTTCCTGCGCGAGCAGATCGGCGGCGCCCTGTGCGTCCTGCACGGCACCGCCCCAGCACACCAGCGTCACATCCGAGCCGTCGCGCAGCGTAAAGCAGGTGTCGAGCGGCAGCCCTTCGCCGTTGTCTTCCACTGTCTGCCGGAACAGCCGATACAGGCGCGTCGGCTCGAAGAAGATCACCGGGTCGGGATCGCGAATCGCGGCCAGCAACAGCCCGTACGCGCGCGCCGGCGACGAAGGCGTGACAACGCGCAAGCCGGGAATGTGCGCGAACAGCGCTTCGGGGTTTTCGGAGTGATGTTCGGGCGCATGGATGCCTGCGCCGCACGGCGTGCGGATCACGAGCGGACAGGTGAGGCGTCCGCGGGTCCGATGCCGCAGACGGGACGCATGATTGAGCACGTGATCGATCGCCGGATACAGAAACCCGCTGAACTGGATCTCGGCAACGGGCTTCAGTCCCATCGCCGCCATGCCGATCGCGGTGCCCGCGATCGCTGCCTCGGCGAGCGGCGTGTCGAGCACGCGTTGCGTGCCGAAGCGTGCCTGCAGGCCGACCGTCGCGCGAAACACGCCACCGTTCACGCCGATGTCCTCGCCGAGCAGCACGACGGCGGGATCGTGCTCGAGTTCGTACGCGAGCGCCAGATTGAGCGCATCGATCATGTTCAGATCAGCCATGGCCGGTGCCTCCGTTCTGACCATGCCGACCATTGCCCGCGATCGGCGCGAATCGCTGCGCGCTTTCCAGTTGCTCACGCATGGCATGCGGCAGCGTCTCGTACAGGTGATCGAACATCGCGGAAGTATCGGGGGGCGGCACAGCCAGATACGCCTCGACGGCTGCCTCGACCTGCGCGTGACACGCCCGGCCGAGTTGCTCGTCCTGCGCTTTGTCCCAGAAGTTCATCCGCATCAGATACTTGCGCAAACGCAGCAGCGGCTCTTGTTCCCATTGCTTCTGAATCTCATCTGAGTCGCGATAGCGCGTTGCATCGTCGGCCGTCGTGTGATCGCCGAGTCGATAGCTGAGCGCTTCGATCAGCGTCGGGCCGTCGCCTCGGCGCGCTTTCGCGAGTGCCGCATGCATCACCTGATGCACGGCGATCACATCGTTGCCGTCGACCTGCAAGCCGTCGATGCCCGCCGCGATTGCCTTCTGCGCGAGCGTCTGCGCCGCGCTCTGCCTGCTGCGCGGCACCGAGATCGCCCACTGGTTGTTGTTGACGACGAGCACGAGCGGGGCCTGCCAGACGCCCGCCATGTTCATCGCTTCGTAGAAGTCGCCCTTAGATGTGCTGCCATCGCCGCAGATCGTCACGGCGACGCGCGGCTCGCCGCGCAGCTTGAACGCGTAGGCCGCGCCGGCGGCATGACACACCTGGGTGCCGATAGGAACGCAATTTGGAAAGTCGAGCCGCGGCACGCTGAAGTCGCTGCCGCGTTCGTCACCGCCCCAATACAGGAGGCTTTCCGTCATCGTGACGCCGCGCAGCAATTGCGCCGCATGATCGCGATATGAAGGGAACAGCACGTCATCGGCCTGCATCGCGCTCGCGACGCCCACCCCGATCGCCTCCTGCCCCACCGACGATGCAAAGGTGCCGAGCTTGCCGGTGCGCTGCAGCGCGACCGCTTTGGTATCGAATGCGCGGGTCAGCACCATCGCGCGATAGAGGGAAATCAGCGCCTCTGGTTCCCGCGCGAAGGCCGGCAATGGCTGCACGGGCTCGCTTTCGGGTCCGAGATATCGCGTATACCCGATGTGAAAACTGGCAGTCGTGGTCATGACCGCCCTCCCTATTCTTCCGATGTCGAATGCGTGCAGGAGATCACGTGCACAACCCGTGCCTGTAGGCGCGGAAGTGCCGGCGCCCTGAACGGCGGTTCGGGCGGCTTATCGTTTGACAGGGAAAGCGGGGATAAGGTGCGAAATTTTCTGCTGCGTAGTGCGCGTCAATGCAGGTGGAGAAGCATGCGCGCAGGGGTGTGCCCGCAAATTGTTCATCCCTTGCGGAGCGGCGGCCGACTCGGAAATCCCGCCATATTGCTCAGCTGAGCCAGTTCATTCGTTGCGTCGCGCAGTGCGAACGGATACTTGCTGGCGATCCGCGCGATCGACGATCTGTGGGGCAACCAGACCTGAGCCGCCTCTTTTGTGAGAGAAGCGCGCGGGCTCCGCGATGGAGCCCGCTTCGGCGGACAGCTTCGGCTTACTTTGCGACGCTATCCAGCGCGGTGGCGCGAATGAGCCGTGTCTCCTGCGCCGTGATCAGATGGCCCGATGCCTTCAGATAGGCGGGGAAGTCCGGGTGCGTATCGCGTGCCAGGCACCGTCGTTCGTAGTCGGCCAGATCGTCATACCCCCACAGGTGGGTGAACTGGTTCTGCGGCCCGACCATGCTCGTCCAAAAGCCGAGCGGATGTCCAAGCGTCTCGAGCAGGATTGGCATCGCGAGCCTGTCGAACACGTCGAGAAACTCGGGCATCTTGCGTAGCGCGATCGTGTAGATCCGGAAATCCAACAGGGGCTTTGCCAGATACATGGAGCGTGTATTCATGCGCACACCTCCTCTTTGGAAGTCATGGCTTTGGTGGCGATCGCGTTACCGGTGACGAAGCCGAACGTCATATTCGGCCCGTGCGTGATACCGGCGCCCGGATAGTTGCCGCCCATCACGCTGCGCCGGTCATTGCCGACCGCGTAAAGGCCCTCGATCTCGCTGCCGTCGGCCCGCAGCACTTCGCCAGTGACGCTCGTCTCGAGGCCGTCGAAGGTGCCCAGATCGCCCATCACCACCTTCACCGCATAGAAGGGGCCGGTCGCGATAGGCGCAACGCAAGGATTGGGCTTGTGGTCCGGATCGGCGAGATAACGGTTGAACGAGGTGCGACCGCGATGGAACGCCGGGTCTTCTCCGCGCTCGGCATCGCGATTGTAGGCATGGACCGTCATTTCGAGCGCATCGGGAGCGATGCCGCAATTGCGCGCCAGCTCGCCGATCGTGTCGCCCTTGATCAGGTAGCCTTTGCGCAGCAGCGGCCCCACCGGCATCGGTGCGGGCTTGGCATAGCCCAGTCCATACTTGCCCAGCGCCACCTTGTCACAGATCAGCCACATCGCCGTCTCCCGTTCACCCTCGCAGGCGCGCATCAAAGCGGCGCCAACGTCGTGGTAGGAGTTCGATTCATTGGTGAAGCGCTGACCGCTGCGCAGCACGCCGATCACGCCGGGCTTATAGCGGTCGAGCAGATGCGGAAACACGCCAGTGCGGCCCTTGCCGAAGGGCACCTTCGAGACAGGCATCCAGGCCGCCGCATCGGCGAAGCCGAGCTTCACGGCACCACCCACCTTCTCCGCCAGGGTCAGCCCGTCGCCGGAATTGCCGACGGGCGTGGGCGACAGATGCTCACCGCCACGCTTCACATGCGGATAGACCTGCGCGATGCGCTTCAGATCGTGCGGGAAGCCGCCACAAGCCAGCACGACGCCGTGCCGGGCGCTGATTCGAAGCTCACCGTCCGCGGCGCTCGCGCGCACACCGGTCACCTTGCCGCTCTTGCTCAGCAGTTCCTTCACGGGCGTCGAAGTGAGGATCGGAATGTCGATCGCCAGCGCCGACTTCGCGAGCCTCGCGGCGAGCGCGTTGCCGCTCGTGACGTTGATCCCGCGCCGGTAGAGCGCCAGTTCCTTGATGTGCGTAGCCAGACGGCGCGCCACATAGAGGAACGAAACGATCGACCTGGTCGCGCGGAAGAAGTGCTTGAGGTCCGCGTTCGAGGAATTGAACATCATCCCCATGAAAGTGATCGTCTCGAGCGGCTGCTTGAGGCGGCGCATGTCCTTGCCCAGCCCGCGAATGTCATAGGGCGCGGCGAGGATCGAGCGGCTGATGTCGACGCCGCCGGGCGCATCCGGGTGATAGTCCGGATAGAGCGTGGGCACGAACTTCATTTCGGTCTCGCGCTCGAAGAACTCGACCATTTTCGGCCCGTTCTCGACAAAGCACTCGACCGCGGCGGCATCGTAGTTATTGCCCGTCTCGCTCATCATGTATTCGCGCACGCGCTCGACGGTGTCGGCCGGGTTCTGCTGCCAGCCGTATTTGCTGAGCGGAATCCATAAGACCCCGCCCGACAGCGCGGTCGTACCACCGAACACGGGCTCCTTCTCGAGCACGATGACATCGAGGCCGCGCTTGCGTGCAGTGATCGCAGTGGCGAGGCCCGCGGCACCCGATCCGACCACGACCAGATCGCAGGTGATCTCCTTGGTCATATCCAATCTCCTTGTCGTTGTGGTGTGATGGCGCTCACGCGGCCGCGGTAGCGTTGAAGCCGGGGCGCGGAACCATGTCCATCAGCATGCAATCGAGCCCGCCGTCGACGAGCACCTCGGCGCCATTGACGTAGGCAGCCATATCGGAGGCGAGGAACAGCGCCGGGCCGGCCAGGTCCTCCGGCTCGCCGATGCGGCGGCTCGCGGTGGCGGCGGCGCGGCGAGCCTCGAAGCCGGGCTCCTCGTAGAACTTCGCGGACAGCGCGGTGCGGATCATGCCGGGCAGCACGCAGTTGCTGCGCACGCCGCGTGGGCCCCACTCCGCCGCCAACTGCCGCGACAGCAGCAGCACGCCAGCCTTGCTCGGGCTATAGGAACCGCTATTGGTCTGCGGATTGAGCGACGCAATCGACGCAACGTGGACGATACTGCCCTTGGCCGCCGCCAGCATGTCGCGCCCGAACGCCCGGGCACACAGCAGATAGCCGGTCAGGTTGACGGCGATGGCCTGGTTCCAGTCCTCGATCGAGACCGTCTCGAGCGCGCCGGCGCGCAGCAGCCCTGCATTGTTGACGAGCGCGCTGACCGGCCCGAGCTCCGCGCGAACCTTGTCGGCAGCCGCGGCGACCGAAGCTTCGTCCGACACGTCGCAGCCGATCGCCTGCGCCACCGCACCGGCCTTCCGAAGCTCGGCGGCGACAGCTTCAGCACCGGCAAGATTCCGATCCACGAGCGCCACGTGTGCGCCGACAGCGGCGAAGGCGCGCGCGATGCCGGCACCAATGCCACTGCCCGCACCCGTGACCACGCAGACCTTTCCGTGCAAGTTCAGCGCGTACGGGGTCGAGGCCGCTGCGCGATTTTCAAGTTCCTGTCTCATGTAATTTCCTTCCTGAAATATTTCTGCGATTACGCTTCCTGATATCCGTATCGCCATTGAACGCCTCGAGCGCCTGTGGAACAATGGACAGAGTCGACATAGAGCAGGACATAACGTGCATCATGGCCTCTGACCAGCAGCGCCGCCGGACCGTGCTGCATTTCGCGCTCTATGGCGCGGAAGCCGACCAGCCTTGGGTCGACATGGTCCATTACGAGCGCATTCCGCTGCGTGCGGGGCGTTTCGACTTCGACATCGAACCGCACGTCCACGACGCGCTGATCCAGGTGCTGTACATCACCGCCGGCGGCGGCGAGACTTTCATCGACGGCAAGACCTGGGCCGTCCAGGCGCCATGCCTCGTCGTCGTGCCGGCGCGCTCGGTCCACGGCTTTCACTTCCGCAGCGACATCGACGGCCACGTGATCACCGCCGCGCAGTCCGCGCTGGAATCGCTGGCGATGACGGCCGCGCCCGAGCTGCTGGAATTCATCCGCACGCCGACGGTGCTGTCGATCGATCCCGACGTGGAGCGGGGCACATCTCTGGACACGCTATTTCAGTCGATCGGGCACGAGGCGGAGAGCCACGAGCGCTGGCAGTTCACCGCGGGCGCCGCACTCACCATCACGCTGTTCGTCAAGATCGGGCGTCTCAGCGAGAGCGCCCGGCTCTCGGCCAGTTCCGAGCAGCGCACGATGGCTGCGCGAATCGAACGGTTCCGCGCCCTGCTCGACCGCCATTGCCGTGAGCGGCGCCCGGTCGCCAGCTATGCCGGCGAGATGGGCGTGACCACCGGCCAGCTCTCCCGCATCTGCCGCGCTACGTTCGGGGTCTCGGCCATCGAGGCGATCGATGCACGCTCGATCCATGAGGCCAAGCGGCTGCTCGGCTATTCGACGCTCAGCGTGAAGCAGATCGCCAGCGAACTGGGCTTTCAGGACGAGGCGTATTTCGGACGCTTCTTCCGCAAGCAGACGGGACTGCGGCCAACCGAATACCGCTCCGCGGCCCACGATCGTTCCCTGCCACCTGAAAAGGCGACAGCGAACTGACTCGCCAGTTGGGCTTAATGGCGCCAATTTAGAGCCTGAGCCGCGTTCCCCTCAATGGACAGAGACGACGTTTGCCCGGACAAAACATGCATCGTGATGGATGCCCGATGGCGGTAGTAACCCGCACCTCACTGGTTCGGAGCCGAACTCAATAAGGCTAAACGGCGCCTATCATCCAAGTACCGCCAGGCAGCGCATGCGCCACAGGACCGGCGGGGACTCACGCACTGAAAGTGTTCGGCAGTCGATCCCAGCTTGGGAGGTCTCATGTCATCGCTACGCGCCAACGATCTGCTCCGTTCGAAGGAAGGAATCCGTCTGCATGGCCCGGACCTGGACTGCTGGCGCCGCTGGGGGCCTTATCTGAGCGACCGGCAGTGGGGCACGGTTCGCGAGGACTACAGCGACTACGGCACCGCCTGGGAGTATTTCCCCCACGATCATGCGCGCAGCCGCATGTACCGCTGGGGCGAGGACGGCATTGCCGGATTCGGCAACGATCCACTCGACTGGTGCGTGTCGCTCGCGCTCTGGAACGGGCGCGACTCCATCCTGAAGGAGCGGCTGTTTGGCTTGACCAATGCGCAGGGCAATCACGGCGAAGACGTGAAGGAGCTTTACTTTTATGTCGATGGCACGCCGACGCACTCGTACATGAAGATGCTCTACAAGTACCCGCACGATGCGTATCCGTATCAGGACCTGATCGGCGAAAACGGCCGCCGCGGCGCCGATCAGCCCGAATACGAAATTCTCGATACCGGCGTGTTCGACGACGATCGCTATTTCGACGTCTGGGTCGAATACGCGAAGCACACACCCGACGACATCGTGATGCGCATCAGCGTCGAAAACCGCGCGGATCAGCACGCGCCACTCCATGTGCTGCCGCTGTTCTGGGCGCGCAACCGCTGGGCCTGGTCTGGCAAGCCCGGCAGGCCCTCGCTGACGCTCGAGACGGAATCCGCCGAAGGCGCGCGCGTGATCGCGCACAATCCCGCGCTGGGCACGATGATCGTCACGGCCTCGGCGCCGCAGCCGATCGAATGGCTGTTCTGCGAAAACGAAACCAATATGCGCCGCATCTTCGGCATCGCCGGTGCGGGCCCGTTCAAGGATGGCTTCAACGATTACCTCGTCGATGGCGACGAGCAGGCGATACGCCGCGACGCGGGCACCCGCGCCGCCGCGCATGTGGCGCTGTCGCTCGCGCCGCACGAGCGCGCGGTGCTGTATCTGCGCTGGCGTCCGGCGGCACTAGCGGGCATCGCGCGCGACGACGCGCCGCTCGACTTCGAAGCGCTGTTCGCGCGCCGCATCGCGGAGGCCGACGAGTTCTACGCGGCACTCCAGCACGACATCGCCGACGCCGATGCACGGCTCGTGCAACGCCAGGCGCTCGCCGGCATGCTATGGACGAAGCAGTACTACCAGTTCGACGTGACGCGCTGGCACGACGGCGACCCCGGTCAGCCGAAGCCGCCGAAAGGACGCCGGCACGGCCGCAATGCCGACTGGCGGCATATGTGCAACGGCGACGTCGTCTCGATGCCGGACAAGTGGGAGTACCCGTGGTATGCGTCGTGGGATCTCGCGTTTCATGCCGCAGCGTTCGCGATGATCGATCCCGACTTCGCGAAGAAACAGTTGCTGCTGCTCGTGAAAGAACGGTACATGCATCCGAACGGACAATTGCCCGCGTACGAGTGGGCGTTCGGCGACGCGAACCCGCCGGTTCATGCATGGGCGACTTGGCGCGTGTACGAACTCGACCGTGAAGTCACAGGCGTCGGCGACCAGCAGTTTCTCGAAGTGATGTTCCACAAGCTGCTGCTGAACTTTTCGTGGTGGGTCAACCGCAAGGATGCGGAGGATCGCAATATCTTCCAGGGTGGCTTTCTCGGGCTCGACAACGTCGGGATCTTCGATCGCTCTTCGCCGCTGCCGACCGGCGGCCGCATCGACCAGGCCGACGGCACCGCGTGGATGGCCTCGTATGCGCTCGACCTGATGCAGATCGGACTCGAGCTCGCGATGACGAACAATGCGTACGTCGAAATCGCGGTGAAGTTTTTCGAGCACTTCCTGTATATCGCGGAAGCCGTCGGTTGCAGCGAGGGTTGCCGAACAGGCCTATGGGACGGCCGCGACGAATTCTTCTATGACGTCCTGCATCTTCCGGACGGAACCCGTGTGCCGATGCGCGTTCGCTCGATCGTCGGTCTGATTCCGCTGTTCGCCGTGCATGTGCTCGAAGAACGGATATACGGCCATCTGCCCGGCTTGCGAGAACGGCTCGCGTGGTTTCTCGATCACCGGCCGAACCTGGCCAAGCTGGTGTCGCGCTGGACCGAACCCGGCAAGGGCAATACCACGCTGCTGTCGCTGCTGCGCGGATACCGGATGACGGCGCTGCTGCGGCGCGCGCTCGACGAAAACGAATTCCTGTCCGATCACGGCGTGCGTGCACTGTCACGCGTGCATCGCGATACACCGTACGAGTTCGATTATGGCGGCGCGCATGTCTGCATCGAGTATCAGCCGGCCGAATCGGATTCGCGCGTATTCGGCGGCAATTCGAACTGGCGCGGACCCGTGTGGATGCCCGTCAACTATCTGCTGATCGAATCGCTGTATGAATTCCATCGCTACTACGGCGACGAGTTCCGCATCGAGTATCCGACGGGGTCAGGCAAGCGGTGCTCGCTCAGCGAGATCGCCGACGGTCTCGCACGGCGTGTCACCACCCTCTTTCTGAAGGACGAGCACGGCATGCGACCGGTGATGGCGGCTTATCCGCAGTTGCAGGCCGACCCGCGTTCGTCTGATCTCGTGCTCTTCCACGAGTACTTTCACGGCGACAGCGGGCGTGGGGTCGGCGCTTCGCATCAGACGGGCTGGAGCGGTCTCGTCGCGCTGCTGCTGCAGCCGCGTCTGATGAAGCTGGCCCATGTGGCGTCCGATACCGCCGCCGCTGCCGAAGATGTGCGGGCGGGAGCGCCAGTCGCCGAAGACGCACTCCCCACGATGGCGCGTTAGACGACGCTCACCTGCGGCCATTCTTCATAACGATCTCTCGTCATCGTCGTCGCGCGGTTTCGCACGTCCTCAGGCGTCGAGCTGTCGGACCAAAGTCTCATTGACCGACCTGAAGGTCACGTGTCTGATTGGTTGGGGAGACTCCACGTGCCCGAGGAGTCTCCTTTTCATCGTCGTCCGAGGCGAATCGCGACGTAGGAAGCGCGCAATCATGGACTGGAACCGCTGGTACAGCTTAAAGAGTTACCTCAGGTCTTCCCTGTGGACGGTACCGCTCGTCGCAGTGGCGATCTACGCGGTGGTGAAGCCGCTCACTGAAATGCTGGGAAGGTGGCTGATCGGACACGACATCCTCGACCCGAAAACCGGCCTTTTCGGGCTGTCCATGACTGGAGCGCGGTCGCTTGTCGGCGACATCGTTTCCGCGGACCTCGCGTTTCTGGTATTTACCTTCGGTTCGCTGCTCGTCGCGATCCAGGTCGCTGGCGGTCAATACACGCCGCGGATCATCGCGACGACCTTGCTGCGCGATAACGTGATCCGCAACATCTCGGGATTGTTCGTTTTCACACTGTTATTCGCCAACAGGACCCTGGGCTGGATGGGTGAGAGTGAGGTGCACCAGCTTCAGGTATTCATTGCAGCGCTATTCGGATTCGCTTCCGTCGTCGCCTTCCTTTTCCTGATCGACTATGCGGCGAAATTTCTGCGTCCAGTCAGCCTCGTGGCGCGAGTCGGAGAGCACGGGATCGCGGTCATCGAAAGCGTTTATCCCGCGCCGGCGACGGGCCGGATCGCCCCGCCGTGCATTGACCGCAAGCGAGGCGCACCTGATCGCATCGTTCGCCACAGCGGTACATCCGGCATCGTTCTGGCCGTGAATCTCGAAAGGCTGGTTGCCAAGGCGAGACGCACGAACTCGGTTATCGAATTCGTGCCGCAAGTCGGCGATTTCGTCGCGGTGGACGAACCCTTGTTCTATCTGTACGGGGACGCGGGCGCAATCGATGAAAACCGGCTGCGTACACTGGTCGCCTTTGGGACCGAACGCACGATGGAACAGGATCCCATGTTCGCGTTCCGCATCCTTGTCGATATCGCGCTGAAAGCGTTGTCGGCCGCGATCAACGATCCCACAACGGCCGTGCTCGCCATCGATCAACTGCAGCGGTTGTTGCGCGTAGTCGGAAAGCGGTCTTTGTACACCGAAGAGATCAGGGATAAGTCTGGCCGCGTGTGCGTCATCTTTCGAACGCCGAACTGGGAAGATTTCGTGCATATCAGTTTTCGCGAGATACGTCAGTATGGCGCGGGCAGCATCCAGATCGCGCGGCGTCAGCGCGCGGCGATAGAGAATCTCCTCCAGTGCTTGCCGGAGCATCGTCACGACGCATTGCGGGTCGAGCTGACCCTGCTGGACCGTGAGATCGGTGCGCGGCATCCATTTCCGGAGGACCTGGCGTTGGCCCGTATCCCGGACTCGCAAGGGCTTGGAGGCTCGGACACCTCGGCAGCAAGGCAACCCGTCCTTTGAGAGGCGATCATGCGAAAACTCATCATGGGCATCGTCGAGTTCCGGGAGAAGATGCTGCCGCAATACGCGCAGCAGTTCAGCAAACTGGCGCTCGCTCAAACACCCGATGCGCTATTCATCACGTGCTCGGACAGTCGGGTTGTGCCGGATCTGCTTGCATCGACGCATCCCGGCGATCTCTTTACGATGCGCAACGTGGGCAATCTGATTCCACCGGCGACTTCGGAGGGCGTCTCTACCGGAGATCTTTCCGAGGCAAGCGCGATCGAATATGCGGTGCTGGTGCTGAAAGTCGCGAATATCGTCGTGTGCGGCCATTCGGAGTGCGGCGCGATGAAGTCCGTGTTCTCACGACACGCCAAGCTGAAATCGCCAAACCTGGATAAATGGCTATGCCACGCCAACAACGCGGCGTTTCGCCTCGAACAGGAAGGTCCGCTCGATGACAGCCTGAAAGCGCACGATCAATTGTCGCAACTCAATGTACTCGTCCAGCTCGAGCACCTGATGACCTACCCGATCGTCCGCCAGCAAGTCACCGCCGGGGCACTCGTATTGAGCGGCTGGTGGTTCGACATCGCGACTGGCGCCATGTATGCCTATGAGCGCACGAGCCGCTCATTCGAAGTGATCGATCGCGCAATGGCGGAGCGGATGATTGCGCGCCTTGCGGCGCGGGCGAGGTGATGGGTTTGCCAAGCTCGGCGACGGCACCGAATTGGCGCGCAGGAAATTAAACGACAGATATCAGAGTCAATCAGTCGGTCGGTGCCGCCGCTCGATAACAAAAGTTAGACGCTTCTCTCTAATCTGCCAATAACCCCGGTATTGCACCACGCGGGTAAGTCCGAATATTACACATACATTAACAATTCCATACTCCGTCACGACGGGCGCTCAGGCTCCCTGAGAACGTCCAGTCGGCGTGCATGGAAGCCGCTTCCAGGCTCTGTGCAAAAAAAGACATGCTACGGAGACAGTATGGGAATTCGCTTGAAGAGCGTTGTGAGCGCGCTCGCGTTGTGTGCCCTCATTGACGTCAGTTACGCCGCCGACCCGATCAAGATCGGTGTCGACGGACCTTTCACCGGCGGTTCGTCTTCGATGGGCGTGAGCATGCGCGACGGCGTGCGGCTCGCCACCGCGGAAATCAACAAGGCCGGTGGCGTGCTTGGCCGTCAGATCGTGCTGGTCGAGCGCGACGACGAAGCGAAAAATGAACGCGGCGTACAGATCGCGCAAGAGCTGATCAACAAGGAAAAAGTGGCTGCGGTGGTGGGCTACATCAATACCGGCGTGGCACTCGCGTCTCAACGCTTCTTCCAGGAAGCGAAGATCCCGGTGTTCAACAACGTCGCGACTGGCAGTGTCCTGACGAAGCAGTTCACCGATCAACCAGATAACTACGTCTTCCGCAACGCCGCTGCCGACCGCATTCAGGCGCCGATGATCGTTGAAGAAGCGATCACCAAACGCGGCTTCAAGAAGGTCGCGATTCTCGCGGACTCGACCAATTACGGTCAGCTCGGCCGCGAAGACCTCGAAAAGGCGCTGGCCACTAAAGGCGTGAAGCCGGTTGCCGTAGAAAAATTCAATATCAAGGACGTCGACATGACCGCGCAGTTGCTCAAGGCCAAGGAGGCCGGCGCTGAAGCGGTATTGACCTATGGCATTGGGCCGGAACTCGCGCAGATCGCCAACGGCATGGCCAAGCTCGGCTGGAAAGTACCGCTGATCGGCAGCTGGACCCTGTCGATGGCGAACTACATCGACAACGCGAGCACCAACGGCGAAGGCGCCCGTATGCCGCAGACCTTCATTCAGGAAGCGAACACGCCCAAGCGCAAGGCGTTCATCGACGCGTACCTCAAGGAGTTCAAGCCTAAGAACAACCGCATCGAATCGGCGGTGTCCGCCGCCCAAGGTTACGACTCGGTCTATTTGCTGGCCGCGGCGATGACCCAGGCAGGTTCGACCGATGGTTCGAAGGTGCGCGCCGCGCTCGAAAACCTCAACAGCAAGGTGGAAGGCGTCGTGATGGTGTACGACAAGCCGTTCACGCACGACGACCACGAGGCGATCAGCCCGAACGTGCCGGTGGTTGGCGAGGTCAAGGGCGGCCGCGTGATCTATGCGTATGACGCTGATCGCAAGGACGGCAGCCAGTTGCGCAGCAAGCAGGCGTCGACGAACTAAGCGCGGATACAAGCCCAAATCCAGCGCGGCAGCATGCTCCAAAGCCGCACCCGCCCGCCAGCGGGGGCGGCTTTGTTTTATAGATGGTGAACTCTAAGGCGCTCGACGATGACCATTCTTTTACAGCTCATCTATAGCGGGATCGCACTCGGCATGATCTACGCCGTGATCGCATTCGGCTACCAACTCACATTCGCGACCTCCGGCACGCTGAACTTCGGCCAGGGCGACGCGCTGATGCTCGGCGCGCTGGTCGGCCTCACGCTGGTTTCGCTCGGCGTCAACTATTGGCTGATGATCCCGCTCGTCTGCGCGTTCGGTCTGTTGCAAGGCGCGTTCGTCGAACGGATCGGGGTGCGGCCCGCGATCAGGATCAAATCCGAATTCGGCTGGATCATGTCGACGATTGCGCTGGGCATCATCTTCAAGAACGTCGCGGAAAACGTCTGGGGCCGCGACGATCTGCGCTTCCCGTCGCCGCTGCCGGAAGCGCCGCTCAAGGTGTTCGGCGCCAACGTTCTGCCGATGGAACTTCTGGTGGTCGGCGGCGCGCTCGCGATGATGCTGGCCGTCGAGTTCTTCAACCGCAAGACGATCTTCGGCAAGGCCGTCGTGGCCACCGCGAACGACCGCGACGCCGCCGCGCTGATGGGCATCAACACCGGCCTCGTGATCACGTTTTCGTATGCCCTCTCGTCGCTGACCGCCGCGTTCGCCGGCGTGCTGATCGCTCCGCTCACGCTGACCGGCGCGACGATGGGCGCAGTGCTCGGCCTCAAGGCGTTCGCAGTGGCGATCATCGGCGGTCTCACCAGCGGTTTGGGCATTCTTGTGGGCGGCGTGATTCTCGGCATCGCCGAGACCACTACCGGCTTCTATCTCTCCACCGGCTATAAGGATGTGCCGGGGCTGGTCCTGCTGCTCATCGTGCTCGCGATGAAACCCGCCGGGCTGTTCGGCAAGACTTCAATCAAGAAAGTGTGAGGGCCGCCGTGAATCTGAAGAAACTCGTTGCGACGGCACTTGTGCTGATCGCGCTTGCGGTGTTCCCGGTGCTGTCGGGCAATCCGTACTACATCCATCTGGTCGAGACCATCATGATCTACGCGATCCTGCTGTTCGGTCTCGACATCGTGGTCGGCTACACCGGCCAGGTTTCGCTCGGGCATGCGGGGCTGTTCGGGGTTGGCGCCTACACGGCGGGGGTGCTGTTCATGAAGCTCGGCTTGCCGATTTTCGTGACCGCGCCGCTCGCGATTCTCGTCACGGCCGGCTTCGGCGCGATCCTCGCGCTGCCCGCACTGCGCGTGTCCGGCCCCTACCTCGCGATGGTGACGCTCGCGTTCGGCACGATCCTTCAGATTCTCATCAACGAGATGGATTTCCTGACCAACGGGCCGATGGGCGTCAAGATTCCGAAGCCGTCGCTCGGTGCGCGGCCGATGAACGAAGTCGAGTACTACTGGCTCGTCGCGGCTCTGCTGGTGGCCTCGCTGATCGTCGTGCACCGGGTGCTCAAGTCGCATCTGGGCCGGGCCTTCGAAGCCCTGCGAGACAGTCCGATCGCGTCGGACTGTATGGGCGTATCGGTGTACCGCTACAAGGTCTACGCGTTCGTGATAAGCGCGGGCTTCGCCGGTCTGGCCGGCTGCCTCTACTCGTATTCGGAGCAGTACATCTCACCGAATACCTACAACTTCGAGCTGACCATCCTGTTCCTGCTCGCGATCATCATGGGCGGGCGCAAGACGCGCACCGGCGCGGTGCTCGGCTCGGCGATCATCGTGCTCCTACCCAAGCTACTCGATGACATCGATATGTTCCGCATCGTCGCATCGGTGCTGGCAGCCGCGGTAGTGATCGGCGCAGGCATAGCACTCGCGCGCAAGGTGTCGACGCCACGCAAGGTGGCGATTCCGGTATTCGGTACGGTGGGGCTCGCCGCGTTTTCGTACTGCATCGACACGCTCGCCGACTGGCGGCTGAGCATCTTTGGCCTGATGATCCTGCTCGTCGTGTACTACCTGCAGGACGGCGTGATCGGATTCGTGCGCAAGAGCATGATGGGCAGCGTGGTGCGCGCGAGCACCGTCGGCGCCCATCAACCCGCGACGATCGGCGCAGACGCGGTCGCCGCCGTGCACGCGGGCGACACGGAAGAAATCTTGCAACTACGCGGCATCCTGATGCAGTTCAGCGGGCTCAAGGCGCTCAACCAGGTCGACCTGAGCGTGCGGCGCGGCACGGTTCACGGGCTGATCGGCCCTAATGGCTCCGGCAAGAGCACGATGATGAACGTGTTGACCGGCATCTATGTGCCGACCGCGGGCTCGATCGAGTATCGCGGCATGTCGCTCGCGGGCAAGACTTCGTCGCAGATCGCGTTGGCGGGCATCGCACGCACCTTCCAGAACGTGCAGCTGTTCGGCGAGATGAGCGCGCTCGAAAACGTGCTGGTCGGCTTGCATCACACGTTTCGCGCACATATCGCGGACGTCGGACTGATGTCCCCGCGGTACCGGCGCGAGGAGCGCGCCGCCCGTGAGCGCGCGTTGGGCATGCTGCGCTTTGTCGGGCTTGAACATGCCGCCGGCGAAGAAGCGCGCAACCTGCCCTACGGCAAGCAACGGCTGCTGGAAATCGCGCGGGCCCTCGCGCTCGATCCGCAAGTGCTGCTGCTCGACGAACCGGCGGCCGGCCTGACCGCGCCCGACATCAAGGAGCTGGTCGCAATCATCCGCAAGGTGCGCGATCACGGCATCACCGTCGTGCTGATCGAACATCACATGGACGTCGTGATGAGCGTCTGCGATCGCGTGTCGGTGCTCGACTTCGGGCAGAAGATCGCGGAAGGCAAGCCGGCCGACATCCAGTCGAACGAAAAAGTCATCGAGGCTTATCTCGGCGGCGAGGCGGCGGGGCAAGCGGCCTGAGCCGGGCTCCCCTGCCTCGACCCACGAGATACACAGGAACACTCAGGAACACACATGCTATCGGTCAAGAATCTGCATGCAGGATACGGCAAGGTGAAAGTGCTGCACGGCATTTCGATCGACGTGCCCAAGGGCTCGGTCGTCACGCTGATCGGCTCGAACGGCGCGGGGAAAACCACCACGATGCGCGCGATCTCCGGCATGATCCGCGCGAGCGACGGCGAAATCACGATGGGCGTGGGCGCGAGCGCAAAGCGGATCGATGCGCTCGACTCGCATCGCATCGCGCGTCTCGGGCTCGCGCATTCGCCGGAAGGACGGCGCGTGTTCGCGACGATGAGCGTGCACGACAACCTGACCCTCGGCGCCTTTCCACGCCTCACGTGGGCGCGTCCGCGCGGCGACGTGAACGCCGATCTGGAACGCGCGATCGAACTCTTTCCGCGTCTGAAAGAGCGGCGCCATCAACTGGCCGGCACCCTCTCCGGGGGCGAGCAGCAGATGCTCGCGATGGCGCGCGCGATCATGCTGAACCCGGAACTCGTGCTGCTCGACGAACCTTCGATGGGGCTCGCACCGATACTCGTCGAAGAGGTCTTTCGCATCATCGAGAATCTGAAGGGCCAGGGCGTGACGATGCTGCTCGTCGAGCAGTTCGCCGCGGCGGCGCTCAACGTGGCGGATTACGGTTACGTATTGGAGAACGGCCGGATCGCCGCGCATGGGCCGGCGCTGCAATTGCGCAACGATCCGTCAGTGAAGGCCGCTTATCTGGGAACGAGTCATTGAAGTAGTGCAGGCATCCCAGGGTCTCTAACACCCTGGGTGGCTCCTTTTAGTCCACGCCCGCTCTCTTTCGAGAGCGGGTTTTTTTTGGTTCATCGATCTCAAACGCCACGTTTCTGCAGCGGATACATTCTTCGACCGCCATCGTAGGATCGCTGCAATCATCATGCCATGCCAGCAATGCCGGGGATGTCAGTAATGAAATGGCATACGCAAAGATTTATTCACACAAGTTCTGCCACGGCGACCTAGTGTGTTCCGGTAGATACATGCATTGCTGCATGTCTTCGGCGGACGGCGGCAAGCATCGTTCTGCGCTGGGAAAAGACGTTTTCATATGTATCGGAAGGTCGGAAGTGATGGCGCCGGCAATGGAAAGCCGGCAATTCACAGGCGTTTTCCCCTTTTTCGCGAGGCCCAGAATGAAAATGAATTTCAGTTGCCTATCCCGGTCTGTTTTGCAGGGCATTGCAGGTGCTGGCGTCGTCGCGCTCGCATGCTCGATCGCCACAGGCGCGCACGCGCAAACGCTGGGATCGCTCGTCCAGGTAGCCGCGGGCGACCCATTTAGCGGTTGCACTGCCGACAAGCTGCACGCGCAGGAGTCGGCATTCGGCAGCGTCCTGTTTCCCGCCACCTCGATCGAGCCCTGGGTTGCAGTGGACCCGACGGACTCGTCTCGCCTCCTCGCCGGCCACCAGCAGGATCGCTGGAGCGACGGCGGCTCGCGCGGGCTCGTCGGCGTCGTCTCCAACGATGCGGGCAGTACCTGGTCCAACTCGATTCCGTCCGGCGTGACTAACTGCACTGGCGGCAAATTCCGCCGTGCTTCCGATCCCTGGGTGGACTTTGCGCAAGACGGAACGGCCTTCTTCTTCTCTCTGGTGCTGGACCCCGCGCAACCGACCACGCCGTTTGGCGCGCGCAATAGCGGGATGCTGGTCAGCCGCTCGAGCGACCACGGTGCAACCTGGCAGACTCCCGTTACGCTGATCCGCAGCAACTCGCCTCACGTGCTCAATGACAAGAACTCGCTCACTGCGGACCCGACCGCGGCCAACTACGTCTATGCGGTTTGGGACCAGTTGAGCGTGTTCCCGCCAACGAAGGAAGGCGCCCAGTTGCTCGCGGAAAACGATGGCGTTCTGATCGCGCGGCAATTGCGCAACGGTGCAGCATCCGCGGCGGGCGGCGCCCCCGTATTCAAGTTCAATTTCACCGGCCCGAGCTTCTTCTCGCGATCCACTGACAAAGGCGTGACATGGAGCACCGCCGCCCCGATTTACCAGCCGGGGACGAACGCACAGACAATCGACAACATGGTGCGCGTGTTGCCTGATGGAACCCTGCTTGATTTCTTCACGGCGATCAATGCTACGCCGTCGGGCCTGAGCATCGGCTATATCAAGTCTGCGGATAAAGGCGGAAGCTGGTCGGCGCCGACATTCACCAACGACATTCAGGCGGTCGGAGTGGTCTCGCCTGACAGCGGCCAGTCGATACGCGATGCCTCCATTCTTTACAGTGTCGCCGTCAACCCGGTCTCGGGGGCGATCTATCTCACCTGGCAGGACGATCGCTTTTCGTCCGCGACGTGCACCACGCCCACTGGATCGATTCCGGTCGACGCGATCGCCTTCAGCGAATCGACAGATGGCGGTGCTACCTGGTCAACGCCAGTGATGATCAACCAGACGCCGACAAACGCAACCAACCCCTGCCGTCAGCAGGCTTTCATTCCGGCGGTCGTGCCGTCGGGCGACGGCAATACGATCGTGGTGACCTACTACGACTTTCGCAACGACACGAACACACCCGCCGGCTTCGAGGGAACCGACTATTTCGCAGTGTTCTGCTCGACTGCGACTGCGTGTACCGATCCCAAGAATTGGAGGAGTAGTGAACTCAAGCTGACCGACACCTCGTTCAACATCCTTAACGCTCCCGTGGCGGGCGGCCATTTCCTCGGCGACTACATGGGGCTGGCTGCTAGCGGTTCGAAAACTGTCTACCCGGTATTCGGCGTAGCCACGGGGCCCAACGTGACGGACGAATTCACCCGCAAGATCACCTTGCCGTGAGCGCAAATGGGCGGCGACGGAGAAGGTCGCTGCCCATTTGCGACGCTCCAACTCTGATAGGGCGGCGCTACGTCACCGATTCGCCGCCCTCCTTCACCTGGACCGCATCTCCGACACGTACGCCAAGCTGCGTCGCGGCGCTGCCGCGATTCACGGCGATCTCGACGAGCCCGATCGAGTTCTCGTACCAGAAAGCTCGACCGGCCGTTACATCGGAAAAGACCCGCGCATACTCGACATCGGCATCTGCGATGCTCAGCCGTGCAGACCTCGGCACGGTTCCAGCCCGCAGCCCCGTCAGCGCATTGCCGTAGTGATCGACGTAAATGACCTCGGCGAAATCGCCCGCATCCAGTTGCACGCTCAAGCCTGTCCTCTCAACGAGCTTGTCGGAAGGCAACTCGCCGCGGCTCACCCATGCCGCCATCGGGGCGAACAGATCGCGACCATGAAATGAGGCGGAAAGCGCAGCGGGACGCCATGTAATCCGCCAGGCCCGGGTATGTGCCGCGCGCGCCGCCACGACCGAGAGCAGCCCGTTGTCCGGCCCGACGAACCGCTGCCCGTCGGCTTGCAGCACGACGGCATCCCGCTCGCTACCCACCCCGGGATCGACCACGCCAAGGAACACACAATCCGGCGGATACCACCGTGCTAGCGCCGCGAGTAGATGCGCGCCTGCCCGCGGGTCGTAGTTCGGGGCAGTATGCAGCACATCGATAATGGGGGTGCCGGCTGCCGCGTGTCGCAGCAAAGCGGCCCTTACCTGCCCGACATAGATGTCGTCGGCGCCGAAATCGGTAAAGAGTGCGAGCATCGCATAGCCTCCTTGGGTCCTGTGCCGCCTCGCCGGTCAGCGTTCGTTAAATATTCGAAATCCCCGCTCCTCGCCTTCTCCGCCCATATCAGCGCGGGCGGGAACGCGAACGCCTCGATGGAGATCGGCTCCGCTTTGCTTGCTCCGCGGTCGCGGACTCATTTGGCGTGATCTGCGCATCAACGCAGAACGCGATGAACGCCTGCACCTTTGCGGCCAGGTGCCGCCGCGACGGATAGAGCGCATATAGAGGGAAACGTTCATCCGGCCAGTCCGGAAACAGATCGACAAGCTCGTGCTGTGCGATCAGTGTTTCCGTGCCGATCGACATGACCTGGGCGATTCCTGCGCCCGCTACGCAAGCGTTCAGCATCGTGCCGACATCGGAGACCAGCAGCCGCCCGGAGACCGGGATGCTGACGACTTCCTTGCCCCGCTGGAACTCCCATTCAAAGGGGCGTCCCGATAAGGAATTGTAGAAAAGTATGCGTTCGTGATCGACGACGTCATCAGGACAATTGGGGCGGCCGTTGCTTTCAAGGTAAGCCGCAGACGCAACCGTGATGATCCGCGCTTCCAGCAGCTTGCGAGCAACCAGAGTACCAACCGGTGGCGGCCCGAAGCGTATCGCAAGGTCGAAGCCATCCGCAACGAGATCGCCCACGTCATCGCGCATGATCAATTCCACCGAAAGCTCTGGAAACTGCCGCAGAAATCCGGGCAGCTTCGACGCGAGGACGGTCCGGGAAAAGAACGGGTCCACGTTGACGCGCAACTTGCCTTGGACCACGCCGGCAGAACCCGATGCTGTACTTGCCGCGCACTCGATGCCGACCAGATGTGGGCTGACAGTCTGGTAGAGACGCCTTCCTTCGTCGGTCAAGGTTTGCGATCGGGTCGTACGGTCGAGCAAGCGAACGCCGATCTGCTTTTCCAGCCGGCTTATCGCTCTGCTTACGCCCGACGGAGACACGCCGAGCGCCTCCGCGGCACGAACGAAACTTCCGCTTTCGGCGACAGCGGCAAGCACCGTTATCCCCGCGAACAATCGACCGTCGAAGGTCATGATGCGCCTCGAATACTGATGGATTCGTGATTTTAATCATTTCATATTTGATTGAGCCATACTTTATTCATCAATTGGCGCGTGAGACATTGGACGCCTCACCAACACAGGAGGAACAGCATGGAAACGATCAAACGCGGAGAACTCGCCATACCACGCCTGGGCTTCGGTACGTTCCGCATGCCCGGCAACGACTGTCAGCCGGTCGTAGAAAGCGCGCTGGAAGTCGGCTATCGGCATATCGATACCGCCGAGATGTACCAGAACGAAGAATCGGTGGGGGCCGCCATCGCCGGCTCGGGCATCGCGCGGGACGAGCTATTCGTGACGACCAAGGTATGGCACGAGAACCTCGAACCCAACGCCCTGCGCCGCGCATTTGCCAAGAGCCTCGAGAAGCTGCGACTTGATTTCGTCGACCTCTACATGATCCATTGGCCGTCCCGCGACATGAATCTTGCGGCTGCTTTGGAGACGCTCATGCAGCTCAAGGAGGCGGGGCTTACCCGCGGCATCGGCGTGTGCAATTTCAATATGCCGTTGATCGAAGCGGCCGTTGAGGACATAGGCGCGCCGATCGCCTGTCATCAACTTGAATATCACCCGTTCCTGGATCAGTCCGCGATGCTCGCCTATCTGCGCTCGAAAAACATTCCGTTGGTCGCGTATGCGCCGCTCGCACAGGGACGTGCGGCGAGCGATGCGACATTGGCGCGGATCGGCAGCAAGCACGGTGCGACTGCCGCACAGATTGCAATTGCCTGGCTGCTCGATCAGAACGGCGTTATTGCGATCCCCAAGGCGCAGCGGCGCGAAAGCCAGCAAGCAAATCTGAATGCACTGGCTGTTCGACTCGACGACGATGACCGCAAAGCAATCGCAGCGCTTCGCAAGGATCAGCGTTACGTCGTTCCCCCCTTCGCTCCCCAGTGGGACGCGTGATTCAGCAGGCTTACGTGCTCGGGCGACGGACACACTCATCCAGCGCAGAGTTCGGACGATGCGCGTACGTGCCCAGTCCGAACGCGACGACGCTGAGCAGCGCCAAAGCCCATACACAGATCACGGCGTACAGCATCACGAGACCAAAGCCGTGCACGAGCGCCGCATGAGCGATCACGCCATGCGGATCGGCGCTTGCGAGTTTCGTGCTGTCCTGCGTGAGATCCGCAAAATTGCCTGCGGCCACCTTTTGCGCGAGAAAACGCAGCGAAGATGCTTCGGAAAAGCCGGGAAGCGCGCGAGAAAGATTAGAAAGCACGCCTTCGAAGAGTATGTAACCCATCAGCGCGATATTGATGGCCAGACTGATCAGTCTCGCGCTCATATCGATACCCGAGGCCATGCCTGCGCGGTTCGGCGAGACCGAGCCGGTCGCAGTATTGGTGACCGGCGTGTTGGTCATCCCCAGCCCGGTTCCGCACAACAGGCATCCCGGCAGCATCGTGAGCCAACTCGCCTGCTCCACGCCAGCGCCGAACCTCATCACGATGAAGCCTAGACCGATGATGAACAGTCCGAGCGGAATGACCCTGCGTGCATCGAAGCGCAGCGCAAGCCGCTCAGCAAATGGCGGCACGATGAGCGTGGGTAGCGTATAGGCGAGCAGCGACAGTCCGGACTTCACGTTCGAGTAGCCGAGCGCGCCCTGAAAATAGATCGGCAAGTAGATCATGAACGGCCAGTAGCTGAAGTTCATGCCCATCGATCCGCATATCGCACCTGAAAACCGGCGGGTCCGGAACACGGAAAAGTCGAACATCGGCCGACGACTACGCTTCTCGACGAGGATGAACGCGATAAAACTCAACGCCGTCGCCGCGATGATGCCGAGCGCGGCGGGGCTGTCCAGGCCGAAATCCGGTCCTTGCGTAATGAAATACGCGAGCCCGAAACATGACGCGGAAAGCGTGAGGATGCCGGCAACGTCCAGGTGTTGCGCATGCGGGTCACGGGACTCCTGCACACCCGCGTAGACGAGACCTAGCGCCACGATCGAGATCAACGCGTGGACGAGGAACACCCACTGCCAGTTGGCGACTGCGACGATCATGCCGCCGATGATCGGACCAAACCCAAGGCCGATGCCAAAGATGATTCCCCAAGCGCCAAACGCTTTGCTGCGCTCGCGCCCCTCCTGGAACTGATGCGACAGCACCGCCACCTGGCAGATCAGCATCGCTCCGCCGCCGATCCCTTGAAAAAAACGACTGACGATCAGGACGGACGCACTCTGTGCGAGCCCGCAGATGAGCGAGGTGATCGCGAACATCACGATGCTGGCCACGTAGATGCGTTTGCGTCCGAAACGGTCTGCCAGCGCGCCGGTGCCCATCAGCACGGTGGTGCACGCGAGCGTGTAGGCGTTCATGATCCATTGAATCTCCTTGAAATCTGCGTGCAGCACGCCTTCAAGGGTGGAGAGCACCGTCGGCACACTGGAAATTTCGAGGCCAAACATCAGCGAGGTCAGGCATACCGCGGCGAGCGCCACGGCATTTTTCGGAGGGGTGGCGAGTGTCATGAGATATCGCAGGAAAAAGGTGCGTTTGTGCGTACAGGTCGGCGTACACAGAGGGAGCTAATCGATCAGCAGCATCACGTCCGATGTACTATAACGGGAACCATTGTCCCTATTGAGGCAGTTTTTTCCCACAACTTATTCCCACAAGGACCCAATTCGATGGATCAACTCGATGGCATAGCGGTCTTTGTCAAGGTGATCGAAGCAGGTAGCTTTACGGTTGCGGCCGAACGCATGCACCTCACGCGGTCGGCCATCGGCAAAGTAATTGCGAAGCTCGAGGCGCGCCTCGGCGTACGCCTGCTCCAGCGCACGACGCGTAGCCAGACACTGACGGAGGCGGGGCGCAGCTATTACGATCGATGCGTCCGCGCGCTTGCCGAGCTGGACGCCGCCGAAGCCGAACTGGAGACCGGATACAGCGAGCCACGCGGTCGCCTGCGGGTCAGCGCGCCGCTCGCATTCGGCCACCATTGCGTCGCTCCGGTGTTGTTCGGACTGGCACGCAAGCACCCCAAACTACAGATCGACATCTCGTTTACAGACCGGGCAGTCGATCTCGTCGAGGAAAACATCGATCTTGCGGTGCGCATCGGCGATTTGCGCGACAGCACGAGCCTCGCCGCACGGCATCTCGGCGTTCAGGAAACCAGCATCGGAGCGGCCCCGGCGTATCTTGCGCGGCATGGGACGCCCGTCGATATCGACGATTTCGCGAAGCATGCGGGCATCGCTTACTCGCGCGCCGGCGTGGTGTCGCCATGGCGCGTACTCGACACGGACGGGGTTGAACGGGAATTGCTGATCAAGCCGCAACTGAGCCTCGACGATATCCAGGCGATTGCCGGAGCCGGTGTCGCCGGTCTGGGGCTAGTGCAGTTGCCATGCTGGTTGCTGACACGATATGTGATGACGGGCGAACTCGTCGCGGTGAGGGAGCGTTGCGGCGTGCGACCACAGGACATCCACGCGGTGTGGCCGAACACGCGATATCTTCCATCGAAGACTCGTTGCGCGATCGATGCACTGGTCGCGGAGATCCCACCGATGATTCTTCGTTGAGGTGGGTGAAGCCGAGCCGTACGGACGATTGCCGAGACCGCACGTGCAAGGTTCGAGGGAATGCCCGGGCTACGTTCAAAGGCTTTCACGCTCAATTCCGCAAAGCGTGAAGCCACGAACTTCTCCGTTTGGGAATCGGAGGACGCTGCCAAAGCGTTCTTCACCGATGAGCTCCGCGAGCGGGTAACCGGTCTTTACGGTGTACGCCCCGACGTCGAGCTCGTGCAGATTGCCGCGCTAGTGGAAAACGCACGAACATGACGTCGTCCAGCGTCGTGGGTGGAGAAACACGAGCTTTTCTACACCATGATGAATCCGTGCCGCATGCCGAGCATCACCGCCTCGGTGCGGTTGGTCGCACCGAGTTTGCCGAAGATGGACGACAGGTGGAATTTCACCGTGTTGTCGGAGATGTCGAGTTGCCGCGCGATCTCCTTGTTGCCGAGTCCGTCGGCGAGCATCGCCAGCACTTCGATCTCTCGTAACGTCAACGCTTCGAACGTTTCGCCGGGTGCCTTCTGGCGCGACGGTCTCGTTTCCGCGAGCAGCCTTGCGAGGATGTCGGGCGTCAGCACGCAAAGGCCCGCGGCCACGGCTTCGATGGAGACGACGATTTCGGCTGGCATCGCGTTGCGCGGCAGGATGGCTACTGCGTCGGTGGGCAACGCATCGAGCATCCAGTCGCTGTCCGGGTCGTCGCTCAACAGCACGAGCGACGGCAACGCGTGCGAGAGTTCGAGTGGAATCTTGAACGCGTCGCTTGCCTCCGGCGCGGTGTCGGCGACGATCACTTCCGGCACCGATCCGGCGAGGCAATCGACGAGCTTTTCGGCATCGGCTGCGCTACCCAGGAATTCGAGTGCCGGGTTCGCCTCGACAAGCGCTTGCAGGCTCGCGCGCTCTTGCCACGATGCCGCAATCACTGCGACCCGCAAAGGCGCCGTCTGTCTCGTCCGTCCATCCGACATTTCGTCCCTTCCCGGACCTCATCTGCACGAATTCCGTTGGGGCCGTTCGCCCACTGTTACCGAACACGCGTGGCGTTCGCCGCCTCGGATCAAGGCGATCTGCAACTGCTGTCCAACGCTTGCGGAGCCCAGCGCGGCACTTACGTCGCCCATGTCGCGGCAAGGCTTGCCGTCCAGTTCGATCAGTACATCGCCTATCAGCACGCCCGCCTGCTCCGCAGGGCCGCCCGGCGCAAGCGAGTTGATCAACAAGCCACTGCCGAACGACAGGTTCATGTCCTTGACCCAGGCGTCCGGCAGGCCGACCCGCTGCGTGCCGACACCAAAGTAGCCCCGCGACACGCGCCCTTTCGCCAACAGTTCATCGGTGACGCGCTCCACGGTCGTCCCGGGAATCACGATGCCGGCGCCGCGCATCAGTGCCGACGTGCAGATGCCGACGACCTGCCCGCGCATATCCGCGAGGGCCGCCCCGGAAAAACCCGGGCGCAGGCCGCCGTCCAGTCGCACGAACGCATCGAGTTGTCCGCCTCGCCACGTGCGCCAGGCCCCCCCTACGCCGCCGATCACGCCAAAATCAGCGCTAACGCCGGAATCATCCGCACGGGCGACGGCGAGCGCAAGATGACCCGGCTTCAGTGAGTGGGCATCGCCAGAATCGATTGGATCGAGATCGACACCGTCCAGTTTCAGCACGCCGACGTCGGAGCCCGGGTCCAGACCCGCGAGGACCGCGGCGACCGTACGGCCGTCGGTCAATGTGACTTCGATCCCTTCCTCGCGCCTGAGCGTGTGTGCGGCGGTCACGACGACGCCACGGCGCCAGATTACGCCGCTCGACGGCATGCGATGCCGGCCGTGTACCGCCACGACACTCCGCCCCACTCGCGCGACGATGTCCGCCAGATCGTCCGAGAGATCCATCAAAGGATTGCTGCTCGAGGATGTGGTTTCCATTTCAAGCCCCCTGCCCATTGCGTTATGACGACGGATTCACAATGACAGAACCACAGGGGGCGCACACCACCCAAATGGGTAGCCGGGTAGATGCAGTGCAGGCCCTGTTCAACCTGCGGCTAACGCCGCCCGGTGCGGCCCCATACATAGCGCACCCATCGCTGCCAGCGGCTTTGCGGTGGAGCGGGCGCGTGGCGCGCAGTCTGCGCTTCGCGGTCGCGCTGGACGGACTTCTGCACCTGTTCGTGGATCTGCCTCAAGCTCATGCCGCCTGGGCCTTTGAGCTTGTCGGGATCGTCATCGGGATCGTCTGTCATCAGAGTCGCCTGTGTGTGAAGAGGCGACTTGATCTTGATACAGATGCCAGGCAGCAGCAAGTTGGACGCGGATCGCCGACCGGTGCGCGGTCCAACGGGCCTTGCCCGCATGCCGTTCGTGAAGTAGATTTTTCTAATGAGGTTCGAGCCGGGAGGGACGGCCATGGAACTGAGTGTGGAACGTGTCGAGGTTTGGGCAGCTACCATCGACGACAAACCGGGAGGTCTTGCAAAAGTCTTAAGCGTCTTGCGGGATGCTGGTGCCGACTTGCAGTTCATCGTGGCGCGTCGCACGCCAGAGGCATCGGGTAAAGGAGTCGTGTTCGTCGCTCCGCTACAGGGAGACAGTGCGACGCGCGCCGCCACCCAGGCGGGATTCAGCGTCACCCCGAGCCTTCACTCCATCCGTGTAATGGGTCTGGACCAGTTGGGCATCATCGCGCAATTGAGCCAGATGCTGGCGGATGGCGGGATCAATCTGCGCGGCGTCTCGGCCGCTGTGCTTGGCACGCAATTCATCGCTTATCTCGCGCTCGACTCGCTGGACGACGCCGAAAAGGCGATTGACCTTCTACAAAGGGCCTGAAGTACCCGTGCTGGACTGCGGACCGGCTTGGCTCTTGCTGGCAGCGAATCCCAATGCCGGTAGGGAGGTCGGCAGGGATGAAGACACCGACGACCACAAGGCGGGTGCTTTGGGCGCTCTCGCTTTGCATTATTGCGACTTGCATCGCCGTTGGCGGGGTATTGCTGTTCGAGCTGTTGGTGGTCGGCCGTGCGGTCAGCGATTTCCGCCGGGACACGGCTATAGCGCAGGTGGGCATCGGACGTGGCGAGCCGGCTACGGTCGAGGAACGCATGAACCCGCCCTATCTGAAGCGGTACGGCCTGGACCGCAACCTTTATAAGGACATTCACGGAAACTTTTCGCCAACCGGCGCCGACTGGCGGCAATGGGGGCTGCGAACCAAGGTCGCAGCCACGGTGATGTGGCTGGGTCACGATCCACCGGGAACCTGGTGGACCTACGTTCAGATCAGGTGTGTTGATCGGTTTCCTGAAGCTCACGCCGACAGCGAGCCGATCGTCGATGTTGCCGACGCTTGCCTCGGCGAACCGCATTGATCGACGCGCAGGCTTTCAACGACCCGTTCCTTGTCCCGCTGGTCATTTGTGATCATCGGAACGGCCAGCACCGAGTGCCTCGAGCAACGGCCGCAGCGCATTCAGTTCCGCACCGAAGCCGCTCCAGTCTTCCGCCTTCAGTCGCTCGATCGCGCGGTCATAGTGAGCAAGTGCCTCTCGCGCGCGAGCATCCACTGTGCCCCGGGATGGCGATGCCGCTCGCGCGGTCTCCTGGAAAAGCGCCGCCAGCGCTTGATCCAGCGTGTCCTCCATCACCACACGGTCGCCATAGGCGGCAATTACTCTCTTCATCTCCGGCAACTGACCGGAGGCCGCGCGCAAATAGAGCGGAGAAACGTAGAGGATCGAGTTCTCGATCGGCACGACTACAAGATGACCGCGAATGACGCGTGAGCCCATCTGGTTCCACAGCGAAATCTGCTGCGAGATCTCGGTATTCTGCTGAATGCGCGCTTCGATCTGAAACGGCCCGTAGACCAGCTTGTCCTTCGGAAAGGTATACACGATGAGCTTGCCGTACCCGGGCTGATCGCAGCGCGCCGCGAGCCAGGCAATCATGTTCTCCCGCTGGCTCGGCACCATCGGCAGCATCAGGATGAACTCGGCGCGCGGGTCGCCGGGGAGTCGCATGATCGTGTAATACGGCGGCATCGTGCTGGCGGAGCTCCCGCCATCCATGCCGACCAGCTCCTGAGGAAACTGCCACAGATCCTCGCGGTTGTAGAACACTTCCGGCGCATCCATGTGATACGCGCGATAGAGCTGCGCCTGGATCAGGAACAGGTCTTCGGGGTAGCGGATATGCTGCCGTTGCCCCGCTGGCATCGCGTCCAAAGGCTTGAACATAGCGGGGAAGATGCGCTCGTAGGTGCGCAGGAGCGGATCGGCGGGATCGCTGACGTAGAAATCGACCGTGCCGTTATACGCGTCGATCACGACCTTGACCGCGTTTCGAATGTAATTGGCGTTGTCGCCGAAACCGGGCCGGGAGTAAGGAAACCACTGGCTGACGGTGTAGGCGTCCTGTATCCAGAACAGGCGCCCATCGCTTGCGACGACATACGGGTCATGGTCGAGAGTCAGGAACGGCGCGATCGTACGCACGCGGTCCTGAATGTTGCGGTGAAGCAGTATCCGGCTCTGATCCGTGATATAGCCGCTCAGCAAAATGTTCGGATCGTCGAGCTGCCAGGCAAAGAGACTGCGGCGTCCCACACCGCCGAGCGCGACGCCGTCGCGCCCGCTATACCTCGTGTACGCATTGGTCGGCCTGCGGGGATAGTCGAACTCAGCTACATTGCCGTTCACGATCACATAGTCCTGCCGGCCTTCACTGAAATAGAGACGTGGTTCGCGAATCGCCGGCCCGCCGCTGGAGACGGGCGGAATATCGTGCAGATAGAAAGACGGTAAGCCTTCAGTGGATTTCTCGGTGACTGGCGACATCACGACGCCGATGCCGTGAGTAAAGATAAGGTGCAGGTTCACCCACGTTTGGGCGTTGGACGGCAGCATCGCCGGTTCCAGTTCTCGCGCCGACAGCACCACCTGCCTGTATCCGCTATCGAGCTGATAGCGGTCGATGTCCACCGAAAGAAATTTGTAGTAAGTCCTGATCTCCTGCAGCTGTGCGTAAGTGTCCATCAGCGGTGGCACATCCCAAAGCCGGATGTTGTCGATGGTCGCCCGATTGGCCTGCAGCGAGTCGAGCGTCAATCCCTGCTCGGCCTCGAACGGCTTGACCTCGATATTTGCAAGGCCGTACGCCTGGCGCGTTAGCGCGATCGTATGTTCGATATAGGGTGTTTCCAGTTTCAGCTCGCTCGGCTTGACATAGAAGCGCTGAAACAGCGAAGGATAGATCTCGGCGAACACAATCGAACTGCCGAATACGAGAAGTGCGAGAGCGACGGGCTGCAGATGGCTGCGCTGGCGCATGTTGATCCAAACAGCAACCGACGAGGCGGCTCCAAGGCCGACAAGCATCCACAGGACCGGCAACTCGACGTGGACATCGGTATAGCTCGCGCCGACCACGACGCCGTTGTCGCCATAGAGCAGCAGGAAGCGGTCGAGCCACCACGACCATGCCTTCACCGCAAAGAACAAACCGAGCAGTGCCGAGCCATGAGTGATGGCGGCGGCCGACAGCGTGCGTGGTGGCCGCTCCAGCGCAATGTCGCCGCGCAACGCGTACACAGCACCTGCCACGACCGCGCTCCAGAACACTAGCTGCAGCAGCCAGTTCTTCAGAGCGACATACGCGGGGAGCGAGAAAAGATAAAAGCCGATATCCCTGTCGAAAATCGGATCGCGCTCGCCAAAAGGCACCTGATAAATGAAGCGAAGCGCGATGTCCCAGCTCGAAACTTCGCTAGCGGCGATAACCAGCCCCAGGACGACCGCGGCGCAGGCAATACTGGCGCGCCAGGGAACGTGCGGCGCGATCAGTTCGGACAGTTCGACGGCAACCTCGCTCGCATGCGACGGATCGCCCGCTTGCGCTCGCAAGACATCGACACGCCTCGCGTAACGATGCGCCAACATCCCCGACACCCAGATCGCGCACGCCGAGATTGCGAACACCGTCGCAAAGAGCAGCACCCGCGCGGAAAGGATGGTCCAGAAAACGCCACCATAGCCGACCGAAGAGAACCACAGCCAGTCGACGAGGACGCCGGTGATGCGTCCGACGACGATCAGGGCAACGACGACGGCCGCCACCGTGATTGCATAACGTCTCAGACGCACGCCGGACTTCACTTCCGACCGCATAGTCCCTCCTGTGCTGAGCGTCGCCGATGCACTGCTGCGGTTGTGATGCTGGTTTGGATGGGCGGGTCAGACAGCTTGAATTATTGTAGGAGCCACAGTCAGAATACTAGTGACCCCACTTTCTACTTGCTATCGAGTCTGCGGGACCGTGGCTATGACGGCGGCATACCCTTTGCTGCAATGAAACGGTTCAGTTCATTTCACGAAAAGGGGACCCCTACCATGAAGCTCTACTATTCGCCAGGTGCCTGCAGCCTCGCCGACCATATCGCAATGCATGAGGCCGGCCTCACTTTCGACAGGGTTCGCGTCGATTTGAAGTCGAAGGAGACGGAAACGGGGGAGCAGTTCAACCAGATCAATCCAAAGAGCTACGTCCCAACCCTCGAGATGGATGACGGTCAGCGGCTTACCGAGAATATCGCGATTCTTTCGTGGGTCGCACAGCGCAAGCCTGCCCTTGCGCCCAATAGCGAACCCGGCAACCTGCGCCTGCTCGAGATGCTCGCGTTCATTTCGACAGAAATCCACAAGCAGTTCGGCCGTGTTTTCAAGCCCACTTCGGATGCTGAAGCAACGGCAGCGCGTGAGAAGCTCGGTCAACGCTTTCAGTTGATCGCCACCATGTTCAAGGGCGATTACCTGTTCGGCAGCGAAGCGAGTGTGGCGGACGCCTATTTGTTCACCATGCTGCTCTGGGCTCAAAAGGTGGGTATCGAAGTGCCTGAGAAATTGCGAACCTTTGCCGAACGGATGCGCGCGCGTCCGGCCGTCCAGCTTGCGATGAAGCACGAGGGACTGGAATGATGAAGCACCGATCGTCGCCGCGCCCGCCAGGCAAACGCGGCGCGACGAAAACCATCCGGTCCTCGCCGCGCGCGTCACGTCTTGCCATTCACTCGACGACGAGCGTCGCTTTCAACGCAACCGCTCATGCACGCGTTCAACGCAGTTCGCGATGAAATAGCGCGAGTCCGCTGTCGCCTGAATGCGCAAAATGCCGTAGAACGCAGTCAGCAGTTCGATGAACTCATTGACCGCGTTATCGCGCGCCGCGTCAGCTCGGATAGCTGATCGTCAGGATGAAGCGGCGCCGCAATTCAGCGGTGACATAAAAAACGCTGGCTGCGAGCGGCAAATCAACGAAAAGAGGCCAGAAAAATGGCCTTTTCGCGATGCAAATGCGCGCAGATGATCGATAGAATTTTCTATAGCGCGTTACGCACCATGACGCGTGCGATATCTGTGGGATCGCGTTCCCACAGCGGATTTTCAGTTGATTCAGCATGACACGGCTCGCACGGCACTACGTCCCCGAACAACCGCAACACGTAATCTTGCAGGGAATCGTGGGCCCTGCATTTCTGGACGAAGGAGACTACCTGTACTTCCTCGCCTGTCTGGCAGACGCCGCGCGGGTCGCCGATCTGGCAGTCCACGCGTGGGTGCTCATGCCTGACGCGGTCCAGTTGCTCGTCACGCCTTCATACGAATCGAGCGTGGCCATGGCGATGCAGGCAGTGTGCCGTCGCTATGTCGAGACCTTCAACCGCCGCCATGGACGCCGCGGTGCGGTGTGGCGTGGCGGGTACCGGGCGACGGTGATCGAGCCCGAACGGTATTTCCTGCTCACGAGCCAGGTCATCGATCAGGCGCCGGTGCGCAACCGCCTTGTTGCCGACCCGGCAAACTACCAGTGGTCGAGCTGCGCGCATCACATCGGGCAGCGTGTGGATAGCTTCATCAAGGATCACGCGCTATACCGGGCGCTCGGCAATACGCCGTTGGAGCGCCAACAGGCTTACCGCGATCTGGGCGCACGGCCGCTTGACGAATGCGAGGTCGAGAACCTGATGCAGTCGACGCTCAACGGCTGGGTGCTCGGCAGCGCCGCGTATTGCGAGTGGGCGGCGCGGACAGCCAATCGGCGTTTGATGCCACTACTGCTGCGCGACCGCCCGTCCACGGTTCGCACGACACGCGCGCTCGCACACGCGGGCTAAGCAAAGGAGAAACGAAACGGAATTCAGTCTTTCTGCCGTCCGGCCATTTCCGTGGGCTTTCTGCACTCGTCGACAATGAGCCCGCCTTTGCCGATTCGCAAATTGCGCGTATCGACGCATGTCAGCGCAATACCCGTGCTGCCCCTTACATACAATTGGGAGGTCATCTTCTACGATCAGGTGGTGACTGAATGCACGGCTTATTTTTTCAACGCAACAGGCAGTCGGTCCCGCAGCAGTCAACGCAATTGGCAAGTGTCGGTGGAATATATTCCTTCAACCATTGCAGCATCACGGTTTAAACCGTGAACCACGATGGAGGCAGCCATGCGCAGAAGAAGCTTCTTACAAACAGGTGCCGCGGTTCTGGCAGTCGCGGGTGTGGCGCTGAGCGGCTCCGCGGTCACGATGAGTGACGCCGTTGCCGCCGAATCCAACGCGTCGAAGCGGCAGGTCATCGATGCCAAGGTCAACGAGACCCTGTCGCGGCTGTTCGAGACGGTCAAAGGTTCAAGAGAACTCGTCGACAAGGCGAACGGCGTACTCGTGTTCCCGTCCGTGCTCAAGGTCGGCTTCATCGCGGGTGGCCAATACGGTGAAGGCGCTTTGCGGGTGCACGGGAAATCGGTCGGCTACTTCAAGACGATATCCGGGTCGTTCGGCTTGCAGGCGGGCGCGCAGTCGAAGGCCATGATCTTTCTGTTCATGACGCAAGAGGCGCTCGACAGCTTTCGCAAATCCAACGGATGGTCGGTCGGTGGCGAAGGTTCGGTCGCGCTCGTGAAGATCGGAGCGAACGGCACGATCGATACGACAACGGCCACCGAACCCGTCCAGGCGATCGTGCTGACGAATTCAGGTCTGATGGCTGACGTGTCGCTGGCCGGCACCAAGGTTTCTCGACTGAAAATCTGACGACATTGCTTGCAGCGTTTGTCTGACAGGGCCTTGCGCTCGTCGCGCAAGGCCCCGCATTTCACGCGCAACACATCGCGGCGCGCATCTGTGCGAACCCCTCCCGATAGCGAGCGGCGAGGTATGCGGCCGTCCGCCCCAGCAACACCCGGTCGATCGTCAGAGCATCGAGCATTGCTTCCGAAAGCGCCTCGATCCCGACGCTGCCCGGCACGGCCGCTGGCTCCCACGTCGCGGCAAACGCGGACTGTTTCGTCGTGTCATGCGCGCGCGCCGGATGAACGAAATTCACCCGCGGCACACCGAACGCCATCGCGACGATTCGTCCATGCAGGCTGCTTCCCGCATAGGCCGTGGCATCCGCGATCAGTGCGCAGATGTCCCATATCTCCAGCGATCGGAAGAGTTGCGTACGTGAGACCTTCATCCGCGCCGCAATCCGTTCGTAGCACGCCATATCGTCATGCCAAGGCGCGGCACCCGCTCGAAAAAACACAATACCAAGCCCGCTCTCGTTCGACACGCGATCGAGCTCGCGCGCTAGCACACCGAGCGTTGTATCGTCGCCGAAGTCCGCACTGAACTGCACGGCGATATATCCATCGGGAAACGTCCGCTGCAAGTTCGCCACGCCGCTCGGCTCCTTGTGCGCGAGAATGGTCGCGCCGAACAGCTCGGCCACCATCACCGCCGGGTCCGGCACGAGCCGCGCGAGAATGCCAGCCGCGGCGAGCCCGTTCTGCGTGTTGACGTCGCGCACGCTGACGTCGTCGGCTTGCGTGAGCTTCGACAGGACTTCTGCTCGCATGCAGGGGTCCAGCCGCTCGACATCGACGCCGCCAACCGCTTGATAAATGACGCTCGACGCCAAGGGAAACATCTCACGAGACGCCATGTAGGGGGCAAGCGCATCGAGGCCCGTCAGCGCACGTGCCCACGAGCGTCGCTCATCGTGAGGTGCATCCAGTCGCGCGATGATCTTTTGTGCCTCGTCCCGCGGCAGCAGCATCACCGCCGCCTCCCAGTCGCCGCAAGTCAGGATCTCGCCGCCTGCGTGCACGATATGCACGCGATCCTTGCCGCGTTCGGCAGCCAATTGCGCGAGCGCCTGTACAGCGTGGCCACCGTAGACGCGCAGGTCGCGCTGCGCGAGCCCGGCGAAGATCACGCGCTCGCACGCAAGCAGTTTTGCCACGACATGAGGGAACAGCAGGTCACCCAGGTTGTGGCGATCGAAGGCGCCGAACAGCACTACCGCATCATGCTTTCCAGTGTCTCGCATCATGATTTGCGACCGACCCTCTGCGAAGGGCGGCTACGGTGCTCACCGGCTTCCGCTGCGGCGCCACCTGGCGTCGCATTGGCCGGAGCCCGCCGCTTGTCGCGCCATTCTTCCACTTGCCAGGCAATCAGCCCAGGCAGAAAGACGATGATGTCACGAAAACGGCGCGCACCCGCGAGCGCGAGGCAAAGCTGCGGAGGAAAACCAAGCACCGTACCGATCAGCAGAAATCCACCTTCCTGAACGCCGAGCGCGCCAGGCACAAAGAACGCGACGCTGCTGAGCGCCTGGATCAGCGACTGCAGCACGAGTGCCTGAAGGAAACTTGCTTTGGCCGACAGAAAATAGAACGCGAGCCACAGCTCGAGCGCGGTCGCGATGCATTGGAGTGATTGCCAGACGAGCAGGTAACGGATGATCACACCGGGCTGATGCCAGAGGTCGCTAATCGACTGATCGATGCGCACCGACTCGCCGACGAGCGAGCGGAATTTGCCGCTGGTGATGCGATTGAACAGCTTCGTCAGACGGGCGAACGGACTCGCTCGCTGCACGAACGAAAACGCCAGAAGCAGAACCGCCAGAATGGCGATGCCGCCTCCGAGCCTGGCTGCGAGGTGCAACGCCGTGGCGCCGGCATGGGCGATCAGATAGCCGATGGCCGCAATGGCGAACAGCATTTCGCTGATCAGCGTCAGTTGGAGATCGACGACGAGGCTCGCCATGGCGGGGGCCGGCTCCATGCCCCATTTGCGCATCATGCGAAAGGTCACGACTTCGCCGCCCACTCGTGCGACCGGCAACATGCCGTTCACGGACTCCCGAATCCAGACGAGGCGCAGTACGGCGAACAGATTCGGGCGGAGCGGGCCGCGCATCAGCATCTGCCAATTCCTCGCGTTGGCGAGCATCGGCAGAACATGGACCATCCCTGCAAGCGCGAGCCCGGCGCCGGCTGCGCGCATCAAACCGAGCACCTTTTGCGCGTCGACGTGCCAGACGAGCCAGACCGCGATCGCCAGGCCGGCAAGTGCGGCAACCCGGGCGAGATATTTCATAAACTGGTGGCAGCGTCCTGTCGGATGTTTTCAGGTATCGAACCGCGAGCCTCGGTTCGAGCTGCCGCATAATTCGTTCCCCGCGCCGGGAGAATGCTGTGTTATTTGCTGTCTGGCACCAGTCAACGGACCCTTGCGAACGCACGCAGCACAGCGTCGCCACGCGGCGTCACGTGAGGAAGCCGGAAGCCCGAGCCAGCTGGCTCATTCGTGATCAACTGCAGTTCGCGCAGCGCGCCAAGCTCTGCCCGATCCAGATCGATTCGTTCAGGCGCATTCTTCAACAGCAGCAGCGTGGCCACTTCGTGCGGGCTCAACATATCGCTTACCTCGCGGCGGGAAGGAACGACGGGTGACCAGATCCGGCCACGGCTGCATCCGCAGCACGCGAGAACCGGACCCGGCAGGATGTGTGGAAGCTTGTCGTCTATCGGGTCGACGAGCGGCGTGCGCGAGGCGGACTTCGGCGTTCCGGCGTGTCAGGGGTCGCCTTTGCAACGCGTTCGAGAATGGCGCGGACCATTTCCCCTACGTCTGCTTCGGCGACGGACTCGCCGTCCCGCTGCTCCTGCGGCGACACGATGTCCTCGCTCAGCGTCGGGTCGACGCCCGTTGCGCAGGCCGGCTGCTCAGCGGAGATTGGGCCCTCGTGGGACTCATGCGCGTCGTCGTGATTGCTAACGGCGCGGCACGGCGTGATGGTTTCCGACGCGATATCCATCCAGCCGCGCGTGTAATCGGCGAACTGCAGGACGAGCCAAGGCATCACATCGGCCTGGCGTCTGATCAACTGTTCAGGTGTCTGGGCGCGCCATACGCTTTCCCAGTGCAGCGCGGCACCTGTGACCGCGGACCTGCACGTGTCGACGTTCAATCTCATCAGCGCGCAAAAGCCGGCGACGAACTGGTTCGGCAGTTGCGACACGTCGGTCGGAACGGATAGGGCAAATGGCATCTGTTTTGGGCTGCTCACGGGATATCTCTCAAGTTCTCGCGGACACGGTGATCGCTGCCACTGCGATTCGTGAATGTCGTTCCCACGCCGGGCCGTCGGTCGGGCAGACGGTCTGAAGCCGTCTTAGAGCAGTCATTCTAACTTTGTTAAGTCGGATTCCAATTTTCGAGAGCCAGGGAGTTTCCCCAATATGTGGGAAATGCGCGCCTATGATGAGCGGGCGAGACGCGAGGGAGTCAACCGGAATTGCGAGCGACGGGCGACGAGGCGAGTGCCAGATACTTGCGCCTGGCATCGAGGTTCGAGAGGGAATTTGCGGTCGATGAACCGCAAGGAGCGGCGCGGCTTAATGCACGGTTCCGAAGAACAGTTGCGCACCCTCCTCCGGGGTCAACCCCGCGGCGAAATAGGCCTCGAGGCGCATGGCCTTTGCATCGTCGAGCAGAAAAGGCGGCCGTACGAGGCCCGCTGCGACGGCATGGTCATACCATCGGCTTATCCACGCCCGCAATTCGATTTCACTCGCCGATAGCACTTCCATGCGATGTTCTCCCACACCAGGTGTACCCGCGCGACGGGTTCGTTCGAAAGCATTGGTCCAGCTTCATCGACTACTCGCGGATCAAGCCGTGCCTGATCGCATAACGGATCACCTCCGCGTTATTCGAAAGACCCAGCTTTTGCATTAGCCGCATCTTGTGGGTGCTGATCGTCTTGGCGCTGAGCGAGCACGCTTCCGCGATGTCATTGATGCTCCGGCCGCTCGCGATCAGCTGTAGCACCTGAAACTCCCGATCCGTCAGGACTTCGTGCGGCGGCACGTCTCCCGCATGCTTTTCAAAGACCATCGCGTCGACCAGTTTCGGGTCGATGAAGCGTCCGCCGTCGGCGAGCTTACGGATTGCCGCCAGCAATACGTCCGGATCGCTGTCCTTGGTCACGTAACCGGTCGCGCCTGCCCTCAGCGCGCGCGACGCCACCTGCGCCTCGTTGTGAATGCTGAGCACGAGCAGCGGCAACCCTGGTCGGTCCGAGCGCACGCGTCGGATCAGATCGACGCCGCTGATGCCGGGCATCGTCATGTCGAGCAACAGCAGATCGATGTCACAGCTGCGAAGTTTGTCGATCACCTCGGAGCCGTGGCCAGCCTCCTCCACCACGATCATGTCCGCGGTAGTTGCGATGATCTGCTTGAGGCCGCCGCGCACGATCGCGTGATCGTCGGCGATGAGGATCTTGATCATGTCCCGAATCCGAACTCGTGCGTGAGGCGCCCGATTGGTGAAGCCTTGGTCCGATCATCTCGCATTCGCAGGATTCGCGGCCGGCAAGTTGCGCCCGGCTAGGTGACCAGCGAAAACGTCACCGGGGTTTCTGCCCGATCGACCAGTTCGTCGAGCCGGTCGACGAGTTGATCGAGCGCCACGAACGTGCCGGCATCGAAACCTTCCGCATGATCGCGGCGCAATTCCTTCAACGTCTGCTGCAAACGTCGTATCGCGACAGGACGGGTATCGCGCAACGGCCAGCAAAACAGCAGGTATGTCAGCGGTGTCAGGCTGCGCGCCTCGCACCACGTTTCGAACAGGCGCTGGCAAATTCTGTCGATCTCTTGCAAGCGCCTGCGTCGGTCCAGAAAGTCCGCAATCATTTTGCACATCGCCTTTCGATCTTCGCAAGCCTCACCGATGATGGATGAACGGGCGCTAGCGCACAGTCGTCGGCGGCTGCAAATGACTACGGCAAAGCCTGATCCGGGCGTCAGGAAATCCTGAATCACCCGACACGCGCGGAAGTAAGCGGCCGCTGAAATGTCGCCAGCGCTGCCCATTACAATGGTTGCTATCCAAGAGACGAATGCGACCGCCATGCACCTTTCTTCGAGCCGCCGAGCGCAAAAACGAACCGCACAGCCAGCCTGGATCGCCGCATGTGTCGCGCTCCTGTTGTTGCCGCTCCCCCTTCTTGCCCAGGACGAAAATCCCGGTATCGCCTTTTCCACGAGCGAGCCCGGCGCATCGCTGCCCGCTGGCTGGAAGAACCTGCCGGTGGTGCGCGGCAAGCCCATCACGCAATACACGCTGGTTCACGACGACCACACCACGGTGCTGCAGGCGGACGCGAACCGCTCCGCTTCTGCGTTGATGCACGAAGGGAATATCGACCTCGCGCGCACCCCCGTCGTGGCATGGCGTTGGAAAGCGGATGGGCCGATCGCGGGCGCCGATAACCGCGTCGCGTCGAAGGAAGACGCGCCAGCGCGGCTGATGTTCATGTTCGACGGCGACAAGAGCAAGCTGTCGATGTTCGACCGGGCGAAGATGGGGCTGGCCAAACAACTGAGCGGCGAAGACCTGCCCTATGCGACGTTGATGTACGTCTGGTCGACCAACGCGGCGCCGGGCACCGTCATTGCCAACCCCCGCACGAACCGCGTGCAGATGATCGTGGTCTCCGGTCAGCCCGGCGATGCGGGTCGGTGGCAAAGTCTGCGCCGCAATATCGTGCAAGACTACGAGCGGGTCTTTCACGAACCGCCAGGACGAATCACGGGCTATGGGCTGCTCACCGATACCGACAATACCGCTACCACGACACGCGCCTGGTACGGGGATGTCCAGTTCCTTCCCGGGCCTTGATAACCCGGTGCCGTCGAACTGATCGAGCCGGTCGGCGTGACGCGGCTGGCTCGGGTCCCGAACCGATTCCCCGACCCTGTCCGGGTGTGGCATAACACGTGCTGCCAGATCATATTCTTCAGGATCGAATCGCATGAATCATTCGAAACCCGACGACTACCGAGCCCCAGACGACGCGCAAGCCGGTCCATCCATGCCTGACGACTGGGCCCAGCGATGGATCGACTCCGTCATCGACTATGCGGTCATCGGACTTTCGCCGGAAGGCATCATCCGTACCTGGAACGTCGGCGGCGAGAAAATTCATGGCTTTCTGGCTGACGAAGTCATCGGGCAGCGCTTCGACATTTTCCACACGCAGGACGACCGCGACAAAGGCAGCGCCGCTGCGTTGCTCGATATCGCCCGCAGCACCGGCCGCTCCGAGTCCGAAGGCTGGCGCATCCGCAAGGACGGATCACGGTTCTGGGCCAATGTCGTGATCACCGCTCTGACCGACGACACAGGGCGTGTGCTCGGCTTCGGCAAGATCGTGCGCGACATGACGGACAAGAAGACCGCGCACGATGCCGTCGTCGAGAGCGAACGGCGCTTTCGCATGCTCGTGAACGGAGTGACGGACTACGCGATTTTCATGCTTTCTCCCGCCGGGATCGTCACGAACTGGAACGCCGGCGCTCGCCGGATCAACGGGTATAGCGCCGAGGAAATCATCGGCTCGCACATGTCGCGCTTCTACACACCCGAGGATGCCGCGGCCGACCTGCCGCAACGGGGACTGTCGATCGCAGCCAGCGAGGGACGGTTCGAAGCCGAAGGGTGGCGGGTGCGCAAGGACGGCCGGCGCTTCTGGGCGCACGTGGTGATCGATGCAATCCGTGACGAAGATGGGGCGCTGGTCGGCTTTGCGAAAATCACGCGCGACATCACCGAGCGTATGGAAGCCAGCCGGATGCTGGAGGACACGCGCAAGGCGCTGTTCCAGTCGCAAAAGATGGAGGCAGTCGGCAAACTGACGGGCGGCGTTGCTCACGATTTCAACAATGTGCTGCAAATCCTGCGCGGCAATCTGGAATTGCTCGACAGCCGGCATTCCCGCGACGAATGGACTCGCGAGCGCGTGGCAAAAGCGATAACAGCGGTCGAGCGCGGCTCGAAACTCGCGTCGCAACTGCTCGCGTTCGGACGGCGGCAACCGCTACGGCCGGTCGTCATCAACCTGGCCTCCGCGCTTCGCGGCATGGACGATCTGCTGCGCCGGGCTCTCGACGAGACGATCGACGTGGAAACGGTCGTCGCCGGCGGCTTGTGGAACACCCTCGTCGATATCCATCAGCTGGAAAACGTGATCCTCAATCTGGCGATCAACGCACGGGACGCGATGTCCGAGGGCGGCAAGCTGACGATGGAGCTCTCCAATGCGATGCTGGACGACGAGTACGTCGCCTCGGTGCCGGACATCCAGGCTGGCCAGTACGTGCTGCTGGCCGTCACCGACACCGGCACAGGCATGCCGCCGGACGTGGTGGATCGCGCGTTCGATCCTTTCTTTACGACGAAACCGGAGGGACGAGGGACGGGTCTCGGGCTCAGCATGGCATACGGCTTCGTCAAGCAGAGCGGCGGCCATATCAAGATTTACAGCGAGGTCGGGCACGGCACGACGGTCAAACTGTATCTGCCCCGCTCGGACCGGCCGGCAGTCGAACTGCCGCCACGCGTCACACCGGCCCCCAAGGGAGGATCGGAAACGATCCTCGTCGTGGAAGACGACAGGAACGTGCAATCGACCGCCCTCGACACGCTCTCGGACCTCGGCTACCGGGTCCTGAAAGCCGACGCCGCGGAGGAAGCGCTCGCCGTATTGCGCAGCGGCGTCCATATCGATCTGGTTTTTTCCGATGTCGTGATGCCGGGTCCGCTCCGCAGCACGGACATGGTCGCTCAGGGTCTGCGGCTGCTGCCGCATCTGAAGGTCCTTTTCACGTCGGGCTATACGCAGAACGCGATCGTCCATGGCGGCAGGCTCGACCCGGGCGTCGACCTGCTCAGCAAGCCGTACAGCCGCGAGCAGCTTGCGCGTAAGATCCGTCAGGTGCTCGATGTCGGCGACCCCGTGCGTAGCAACACTTCGCGCGATGCGGCGCCCGGCGCCCCGGTCGCCCCTTTGCGTATCCTGCTGGTCGACGACGACGTGAACCTGGCTCAAGCGACCAACGAACTGATCGGCTTGCTTGGGCATTCGGGAAAATTCACGACGTCGCCGCGTGAGGCGCTCGAGTGGCTGGCAAATGAACCCTTCGACGTGCTGATCACGGACCTGCGGATGCCGGATATCGACGGTATCGAACTGGCGAAGCAGGCGACCGCGCGAGCGCCTTCACTCCATGTCGTGTTTGCGTCGGGATACGCAAACCCGCAATTGCCATCGATGCCATTTCGCTGGACCGCATTGAGCAAACCGTTCACCATCGACGAACTCGCAAGCGTGCTGGCCGGCGTTCGTCAGCGGAAATGACTGCATTTCCGCTCACCGGCGCGTCGTCGGGAGCCTCTCGCTATCTGACCTGGTCGCCCCGCCGGTCGACAGCGTAGCGCCGGCAGTGCTCCAGATATTCCGCTTCGTTTGCGACGGTCAATTCGACCATGCTGCGCCACAGCCACGATGGCGCCTTGATCGATTTGGGCCAACTTGCCTGCAGATCGCCCAGCCAGGCTTTACGAGTCGAGGCATCCATCTGCTGCGCATGGGCCTGCCCGATCACGAGCGCAAGGAAATGGGCTGCCTTAACGGCATCAGCTTCGGTGAGCCGGTCCGCGTCGAACTTGAGATCCTGCGGCATCAGTTGGCGGATCACGACCGCCGCTCCGTTCAGACGCGCAGCGCGCATGCGGTCGCCGAGCCGGGGAGTCACATGCCGGGCACCTTCGGCTACGCGCTTTGCGTTGTCGCGGGGCATCGGGGCCCCAACGTGTGCCGGCGCGGCAGCGGTGGCGGCTTCCTTGATGTCGACAAGACAGGGGGGCCCGCCAGCAGAACATTCTCCATCGATGTCCAGCAACACCGCGTAGCGGCGGCGCCCCAAAGAACTGCACCCCTTGACCCAGAACGCCGCGTCCAGCACCTCGATTTTCGCGTCGCCTGTTGTCGCCGGGCCCAGCACCTCTGCCATCGCCAGGTCCGACTGCGGCGCGAAGAGGGATCGAACCGCCTGCGCTTCTTCTTCCGACAGCGGCCAGAAACGCTTGCCCAGAGGAATGTACGGCGCCGCGCCGTCGATCGTTTGCCGGCCCAGCTTGCGCCACGACTGGTGCAGTGCCCTTTTCATCGCGACCTGCACGACTGCCGGCCGTTGCGCCCGCTTCGTCTCGTTGCTGCGGGTGTCGTCGAAGGCCTGTTGGTAGCCGTCGATGAGCGCTTCCGCCATGCAGCTGGTGATTACGCCCGGCAAGTCCGCGCTGCGCGCGGCGGTGGCCAGCGACAGTCCCAGCCGAAGCAGGTCGTGCACAGGATTGCCGATCACGCATTGATCCAGATCCCTGATCTGGACTGCCACGTGACCCGCTGCATCCGCGACCGGGCCGAGATTCCCGAGATGACAGTCGCCACAAATCCACACCGGCGGACCATCGGGCAACGCGCCGGGAGGCTGGCTGTCGAGCCACGCATAAAAGCGCCTGGCGCCTCCGCGTACGTAGTCGTATGCCGTGCGAGCCATTTTGTGCCGGCGAAGCTCTGCCAGTAAAGGCGCCCGATGGTCAGGAGCCGGAAAATTTTTTGAGAACGCCTTTTTCACGACAGTGCTCCTCGCTACAACGGCCATCTGCCACAACCGCGTAGCTAAAACCGTGCCGCACCTGTCTTCAGCGGGCCGCGCGCCCATAGCCGCGATCGTCAAGCCGAACGAACAGGCCGACAATCTCCCGGGTGGGTATGCTGGCTGACAAAGTCTCGATCTTGATCGGAGTAAACCATCGGCATTGGGCGATTTCATTGCCGGGCTCAGGTGATATGTCGCGCGCGAACTCGGCCAGGAAAACATGATGCCGCTTGTTGAGCCCGCCAAACTGGAACAGATACGTCAGGTGGACCTCGACCACGTTCGTTTCTTCCTCCAGTTCGCGCCGAGCAGCGTCCAGCGGGGTTTCGAGCCGCTTTATCGTGCCACCGGGCAGCGACCAGCGCGAGCGCGAGCGAGCGACCAGGAGCAGCTTGCTGTCGCGCACGCATAGGATTGTGGATCGATCTTTCATTTTTGAGTTGCGGGCATTCAGTCGTGGGAGCCGATCGCAGCACGACGAGCAAGCAGCGTGCGCGCTGACTCGGTAAGTCACTGGCAGGCCACGAGGTTGTTCGACCCAGAGAAAGCTAAATACAATGCGATGCATGGCCCGAAGCACCGTCAAAATCAAGCCGGCTCGTGTCTTCGACTCCTTTGCGGATGGCCCGCGGGGACGAAGTGCGAGCTGCGCCAATCTGAGCGAGCACGCATGCGGAACCCCCACGAGCCGATAGCTGCCTGGCTCCGAGGCGCACTTCGGACGCCGACGCTCAGCGGCTCGTTGCTCGCGCTCGTGTTCTGGTGGCAGTCACTGACGCCAACGCTGATTCCGCGGTCGTGGGTAACGCAAACCGTCGTCGGTGCGTTTTGTCTGGCCATCGGCTACGGGGTAGGCACATTGGCTGGCTGCGGGGTGCATCGGCTGCTGCAGCGATGGGGGCGCGTGCCCGGCAGCGAGAGCCGCCGGCGCATAGCAATCGTTCTGGCGGCGGCGTGGCTCATTGCACTGTTCGCTGGCGCGAAGCTATGGCTCGGCTGGCAGAACGAGCAACGTAGTTTCATGGGGATGACAACCATCGGCTGGTTGGATGGCGTGCTGATGAGCGCGGTGTCGCCGTTGGCGGCGGTGCTGCTGGTGGTCATCGGGCGAGTCGCGGCCCGTGGTGTCGCCGCAGTCAACCGGGTGATCCTGCGCCACGTCCCGTCGATCGTGTCGGTGCCAGCAACAGCGCTCTTCATCATCGTGATTGGCATCGCGCTCGGTCGCGGAGTGTTTTTTCCCGCCCTCGCCACGGGCTCCGATCTCGTCCACGAGCCGAGGAACGAGAACACGACCGAAGGAACCCTGTCCCCCACGTCGCCCACGGTGTCCGGCAGCAGCATGTCGTTGGTCGCATGGGACAGCTTGGGACGCATGGGGCGCGACTTCGTGGCAACGGCGACAAACAGGCAAGAACTTGCGAAGTTCCACGGATCAGATGCGAGGCTGGTCGATCCGGTGAGAGTCTACGTGGGGGTGCGTTCTGCGGACTCCCTCGAACAGCGCGCGCGGATTGCGGTCCGCGAGCTCGAGCGAGCGGGCGGATTCGACCGCAAAGTGCTGGTCGTGTGGATACCCACCGGCACGGGCTGGATCGTGCCCCAAGCCGCCGCCTCGCTCGAGGAACTGCACGGTGGCGACACGGCGATCGTGGCGATTCAATACTCTTTCCTGCCTAGCCGCTACGCCATCTTCGTGGACGCTGGGCTCGCGGACGAAGCTGGTATCACGCTCTTCAACGCCGTTCGCGCCCGCTGGTCGACGCTCCCACCGCAAAAGCGGCCGAAGCTCGTTCTGTTCGGCAAGAGCCTCGGCGCCGCGGGAGTGGAAGCGCCTTTCGTGGGAGCGGACGCATCCGCATCGGTGGCCAATATGGTGGCCGCGACCGATGGCGTGCTGATCGCCGGCGCCAAACAAAGCAACCTCATCCATGCGCAGCTCACTCGCGAGCGCGATCGCGGGTCGCCCTTCTGGCAGCCGATCTTCGATGGGGGGCGTGTCGTACGGTTCCTGAATCGCGATCCGCACCAGGTGGCACTGAATGCGGACTGGCCGGCCCCGCGAATCGTGTACCTTCAGCATCCGGCCGATCCGGCTGTCTTCTGGAGCGTCAGAGCATTCTGGTGGCCGCCAGAATGGATGGCTCCGCCTCGCGGCTTCGACATGCCTCGCGCGATGCATTGGTTTCCGATCGTCTCGGGCGTGCAGGCGGTGGGCGATCAGATTCATCAGCTCGCCGTGCCGCCGGGTTTTGGTCACAACTACTCTTCGGAGGATTACGTCAGCGGCTGGGCCAGCGTGGTGCCGCCCGACGGCTGGACGAAGGCCGACACCGAACGACTCGCCCGTTTCCTCGACAACGTTGCTGGCGACGAAACAGAGCCGTGACCGGGCAGAAGGCGAACAGCCTGGAGCGGCGCTAACGCCACGCCTGGGTGAACTCGCCGATGACCCGCGTCAGATGCGCCTGCATCGCCGTGCGCGCAGCGGCCGCGTCTCGCGCCATGATCGCCGAGAAGATGCGCTGATGCTCATCCTGTGAAGCCGCCCGCAATGCGGGAGTGTGGAAGTGCTCCTCGATCTTTTTCCACAGCGGGTCGGCGCGGGAGTTGTCCCACATCGCGGTCACCACGAGCCGGAGCATTTCGTTTCCCGTCGCCCGCGCAATTGCCAAATGGAAATCACGGTCAGCGGCCTCGTTCGCCGCTTTGTCATGCATGTTTTCGCGCATCGCGCGTAACGCGGCGAACAGCCGGTCCAGGTCTGAATCTTTGCGTTCGGTAGCGGCTAACGCGGCGATCCCGCTTTCGATCACCACCCGCGCGCGCAGCGTCTCGATCGGGCCTAGCCCGCGCGGCAGTTTGAACATGGCGGAGCGCGGGTCCGGCGCGTCTGCCACATAGATGCCCGAGCCGACACGAACCTCGACCACGCCCTGCACTTCCAGCGCGATGATCGCCTCCCTCACCTGTGTGCGGCTCACGCCAAAGCGTTCGGCCAGCGTGCGCTCGGAAGGCAGGCGCGCACGCGGCCCGACGTCGCCGGCGGCGATCAGATCGTAGATCTGCTTCGCGAGTCCGACATAGGAACGGTCGGTCGCGTCCTCATCGGCACCGCGGCCGTTCGGCATGTGTGAAAGCTCGTCCATTCAGGATTCCCGAAAGCTTCGAAGCGGCCAAAGGATCGGTTCGAGTTCGACAAAATGGTACACCAATTGACGGATCAGGCCGCCACGGGCCCGGCGCCACTTTTGTTGGCCTCGAGCCGATTCAGCAGGGGTTTCAGACTGTTCGAGTCCGCCCGCGACGCCGTGGTAAACCACTATCGCGCGGGGATTGGTATGCCAGTACTGTCAGACGTGACTGAGTTCGCGCCGGCCCTTCGTTTTGCTTCGGAGGCGACGCCTTTGAAGAAGTCATTCCGCTGCTTCGGCGAGTCCGATTCAGCCCCGCTGCAGCACAATTCCGCAAGATTCCCTGCTTCACGCACAGAATTCGGCGGCGATTCATGACCGCCATGTTCGCCGGCAATCGGCAAGTTCAATCCAACAAAAAGGAGACGACATGCTTTCAGGAATCCAGGTGCTTCGAGCGGCGGCGACCGCGGCATTCACGCTATGCGCAAGCGCGGCTTTCGCGCAGGCAACGATCGTTTCCGGGCCGTCCAGCGATCCCACATGCATGGTCCCCTGGAAGAGCGACACGAAGTACATCAAGTATCCGAAGAAGAACGGGCCCTACCGGATCGCACTCGTGAACGGCTATATCGCGAACACCTGGCGCATCCAGATGATCAAGACGGCCAAAGCCTATGCGGCACAGCCGGCCGTCGCCGCGAAGCTCAAGGAGTTCAAGGTCGTCTCGACCGGCGAGGACGTGCCGGCGCAGATTTCGGCCGTCAACAACTTCATCGATGCCGGCTATGACGCGATCATCGTGGACGCGCAGAACCCCACCTCGTTCGGCCCCGCGATCCGCCGCGCGAAGAACGCCGGCGTCGTGCTGATCGCGTTCGACAACATCCTCGACAGCGAAGACGCGATCAACGTCAACGTCGACCAGTACGGGCTCGGCGTGCTGTGGGCCAAGTGGCTCGCGAACCACCTGTCGAACGGCGGCAAGGTGCTCGAGGTTCGCGGAGTGGCGGGCACGTCGGTCGACACGGACCGGCACAATGGTTTCATGAAAACGTTGGACGACACCGGCAAGAAGTGGAACGTCGTGCAGGTCTACGGCAAGTGGGACGACGGGGTCGCGCAAAAGGCCGCCGCCGACGCGATCGCCGTGCAGGGTCATTTCGATGGAATCTCGGCGCAAGGCGGCGACACGGGCGTCGTGCGCGCGATGATCGATGCGAAGCATCCGTTCGTGCCCTTCGGCGGCGAGACGGAGAACGGCTTTCGCAAGTTCTGCGCGCAGTATGGCGGCCAGGGCCTGAAGTGCACGTCGGCCGGCACCGGTCCCGCGCAGGTGGCGGTAGCGATCAAGACGGCGCTCGCCGCGCTGGACGGCCAGACGGTCCCGGTCTCGATCAAGCTGCCGCTAGACGTCACCGACGATTCGAAGCTGAAGTCGGGCGTCAACTATTTCCCGAACGACTCCGACAACTTTTTCGTCGGCAACTCGTTTCCGACTTGCGGCATCAATTTCTCCGCGCAGGAGATCATGAAGCAGACCCAGGGCAACCAGTGATCGGATGATGGCCGGAATGTGACGGGAGACGAAGCATGCCGCAGGATGCAGCGCAGCCGGTCTTTCAGATGTCTGGCGTGTCGAAAAGCTACGGCGGCGCGGTCGCGCTGGATCACGCCGAGCTCACGGTGAAGAGGGGCCGCATTCACGCGATCCTCGGCGAGAACGGCGCGGGCAAGTCCACGTTGCTGAAGGTGATGTCCGGCGTCGTGCAGCCCGACGAGGGCACGATGCACTACGATGGCAGGCAGGTCGCGTTCGCATCGCCGGCCGAGGCGAACGCAGCCGGCATCGTCTGCGTGTATCAGGAGCTGTCGCTCATTCCCGACTTGAGCGTAGCCGACAACATCTTCGCTTCGAACCCGCCGCGACGTTTCGGCATGATCGACCGCCGGGCCCAGCGGCGCCAGGCCGAGGAGGCGCTCACCCGAGCGGGCGCCGCCGACATCAATCCGCTTGCAAAGGTCCGGGACCTGCCGCTGTCGCGCCAGCAGATGGTCGAGCTTGCCAAGGGGCTGGCGCACGAGCCTCGCATCCTGATCCTCGACGAAGCCACGTCGGCGCTGACCGCGGCCGACGTGGCGCGCGTGATCGAGGTGCTCAAGCGCCTGCGCGACGAGGGGCTCGCGCTGCTGTTCATCTCGCACCGGATGCACGAGGTGAAGGCGCTCGCTGACGAATGCACGGTCTACCGGAACGGCCGTCATGTAATGAGTTTCGAGGCCGGCACGCGCACCGACAACGAAGTCGTCGAGATGATGATCGGCCGCAAGTACCAGCACGTGTTCCCGGCCAAACCCGCCAACGGACGCAGCGCCGCTCCGGTTCTCGCGTGTCGCGATCTCGCGTGGAGCGACACGCTGCAAGGCATCAGCTTTTCGTTGAAGCCCGGTGAAATACTCGGCCTCGGCGGCCTCGACGGACAAGGCCAGCGCGAACTGCTGCTCGCGCTGTTCGGCGTGTTGCGCGGGTGCGCGGGCACGATCGAGGTCGATGGCAAAGCGGTGTCGATCGGCAGCCCGAGGGCCGCGCGCGCCAACGGAATCGGCATGGCGCTGATCCCGGAGGACCGCAAGACCGAAGGCCTGATGCTGCCGATGTCGGTGCGCGAGAACCTGTCGTTTGCCGCGCTCGATCGCATGTCCAGCGCCGGCGTAATCGATCGCGACCGCCAGCAGTCGCTGGTCGACCGGATGATGGAGTTGCTCGCGATCAAGTCGTTCAGCATCGATGCGCCCGTGGGCTCGCTGTCGGGCGGCAACCAGCAGAAGGTGGTGATCGCGAAGTGGCTGGTCCGGCAGCCGCGGATTCTACTGCTCAGCGACCCGACGCGCGGCATCGACGTCGGCACCAAGCAGGAGCTCTATCAGCTGCTCAGACGCCTCGCCGACGAAGGCGCGGCGATCGTGTTCTATTCGACCGACTACGACGAGCTGATCGGCTGCTGCGACCGCGTGCTGGTGCTGTACGAAGGCAGGATCAAGAAGGAACTCGTCGGCTCGGCGATCACCGAGCAGAACCTGATTGCGAGCGCACTGGACCTGCCCGTCGGACAGGTTTCGCCTTCCACGGGAGTCGCGCTATGAGCGGGCTGCGTTACTGGTATGCGGAGAATCGCGGGGCGGTGTTCGCGTTCGGCCTGTTCGTGCTGATGTTCGCGATCTACCTGCTCAACTATCCGTCCGCGTTGTCGGCCAACGTGTTTCAGACCGCAGCGAACAAGGCGGTGCTGCTCGCGCTCGTCTCGATGGGACAAGCGCTCGTCGTGCTGACGGCCGGCATCGACCTGTCGATCGGCATGACGCTGGTGCTGACGAATTGCATCGGCTCGTGGATCGTCACCGGCGACGCGCTGCACAGCGCGCTCGGCATCGCAGGCGTGCTCGCGGCCGGCGCGCTGTGCGGCGCGCTGAACGGCGTGATCATCATTTTCGGCCGGCTGCAGCCGATCGTGACGACGATCGCGACGAGCGCGGTCTTCTACGGACTGGCGCTGCTGCTGCGCCCCGTGCCCGGCGGCTCGATCAACGAGAACCTCGCCGACGCACTGACCGGCAAGGTCGCCGGCGTGCTGCCGGCGAGCCTGCTGATTCTGCTCGCCGCCACACTGCTCGTCTGGGTACCTTTCAAACGCTCGGCAATCGGGCGCGCGGCGTACGCGACCGGCTCGTCCGAACCGGCGGCGTTTCTGTCCGCCATGCCGATCCGCCGCGCAAAGTTCGCGAGCTATACGCTGGCCGGCCTGCTCGCCGCGATCGGCGGCCTGTTTCTGACCTTCTTCACCGACACCGGCGAAGCGAGCCTCGGCAGCGCCAACTCGTACACGCTGTTTTCGATCGCCGCGGTGGTGATAGGCGGCGTGTCGCTGCTCGGCGGCAAGGGCAGCGCGATCGGCGCGATCTTCGGCGCATTCGCGTTTCGCTCGATCGGTGACCTGCTGTTCGTATTCAACGTCGATGCGCTGTGGCAGCCGCTATTTCAGGGTGTGATTCTTCTGCTCGCCGTCGCGATCGGCGCATGCGGGCTGTTCAGGGTACGCAATCGTCTGGAGTGGTTTCAATGAGCCACGTCTCGGCAAACGGCCGCAGCACGTTCGTGTCGAAGCTCACGCGCAGAGTCGACAAACCGATCGTGATCGCGTTCGCGTGCATCGTCGCGCTGCTGCTCGTCGGCGGAATGTTTTCGCGCAGCTTCACGTCGCCGGAGTACATCCTGCTGCAACTGAAGGTCGGCGCTTTCCTCGGCATCATCGCGACCGGCCTGATGATGGTGATCCTGCTCGGCCACATCGACTTGTCGCTGCCGTGGACGATCACGGTCGGCGCAATGATGGCGTGCGCGGTAGCGGGACACGGCGAACTCGGACAGATTCTCGCGATTCCGGTCGGGATCGGTTGCGGCGTGCTGATCGGCGTCGTCAACGGCATCCTCGTCGCGCTGCTGCGCATTCCGTCGATGATCGCCACGCTCGCGACCAATGCGGTCGCGCAGGGCATCATGATCGTCTATACCGGCGGATCGTCGCCGCAGGATTCCGCGCCACAGGTGATGCGATGGCTCGCCGCGGGCTGGCTCGTACCGGGCGTGCCGAATGCCGTTGCGCTGTGGGTGGTGATCGGCGGCGCCACGGTGTTCCTGCTGTCGCGGACGATCTTCGGGCGCACGCTGTACGCGATCGGCAATACGGAGCGCGCCGCGTATCTGTCCGGCATCAATACGCGGCTCGTGACCGTGGCCGCATTTGCGGTGTGCAGCGGGTTCGCGGCGTTCGGTGGCGTATTGCTGGCCGGCTATGCATCGAAGGCAGCTCAGTCGATGGGCGATGCCTACCTGCTGCCGGCGATCGCGGCAGTCGTGCTCGGCGGCACGTCGATTCTGGGGGGCCGAGGCTCATACCTGGGCACCGTGGCGGGCGCGATTCTGATCACGCTATTGCAGTCGATCCTTTCAGTCGCGCAGATGCCGGAAGCGGGACGTCAGATCATCTACGGCGTGGTGATAGCGGCGATGCTGCTGCTTTATGGACGCAGCAAGCGGGAAACCTAGGCCACGGCCACGCTCATCCATGCGCATCCACCCACGCGCGCGCCCAATCGAGGCCTGCATGGTGGGCTTCTTCCTCGCTATCGAATAGTCCGAGAATGCCCGATGCTTCGACCAGCTTTCCGCCCCGGGTGATGGTTCCGCTCGCCGCATAGCGCTCCGGTTGCAGGATGCCCTCGCCTTCCTGCTGAAGGATGGCATGCCCCCACAACGTGTACCCGTCGTAGTCGCTCGTTTCCATTAGCCCCCGACCCCTGCGGTTGCGGCGCGAGTGGGCATGCGATGCGCATTCTCTTCGAGTGTCATTAACGGCGGAATCTCCGACATGTCCGGTTTTACCGTCGGCGTGGTCTGCTGCATGTGGCGCGCGGTAGCAATAGTCATAGAAATGACGACGCAAAAAATATAGCACCGGATAGCGCTTCAGTGGTGGCGACCATCGGGGCGTCGCGCATGTAGTCGGCGTGGCCAATGGTTCGATTCGACGAAGGAACGTTTCGTGCGAGCGCTACAGCATCCCCGGTTTCCCGACGATCAACCGCATGCAATCTCCCCCCGACAGACGCAGTTCGTCCCGCGCCGCACAAGGCAGTACGCCCGCTTCATCGTCGCAGCCTGCGCGCTCATGGGCCGCCGATCTCGGACCGGGGCTGGCAAGTCTCGGTTGCGATAACGACCCCAGCGGCATCGCCACCTATTCACTCGCGGGCGCGTGGTACGGCTACGACATGCTGTGGACCTGCGTACTGTCGTATCCGTCGATGGTTGCGCTGCAACTGGTCTCGGCGCGTGTCGCGGCCGTCACGGGACACGGCCTGACGGCGAACATGCGCGCGCACTATTCGCCGGTGTTCTTCTATTTCGCCGTGGCGCGCTTCGTGATTGCGAACACGCTGAACATCGCGGTCAATGTGATGGCGATGGCCGTAGTCATCCAACGCTTCACGCATGGGCCGCTTTGGCTGCCGACACTTGCATGCGGTTGCACGTCGATCGCGCTGCAATGGTTCATTCCGTATGCGCGCTATGCGCAGGTGCTCAAATGGTTGATGCTGCCGATGTTCGCGTATGTCGGCGTGCTGCTGATCGTCGATGTGCCGTGGCACACGGTCGTGCTGCGCTCTCTGGTGCCACACGTCGAGTGGAAAGAAGATTTCGTGACCATGCTGATGGCCGTGCTCGGTACGACGATGAGTCCGTATCTGCTTTTTTCGCAGGCCGAGCAGGAAGCTCAAGAAGAACATCGGCAGCACGAACAGCACGCCGCGCGCGGCGACCGTCGTTCGTCAGAGCAGCTTCGCCGATTGCGCAATCAGACCTTGATACGCACCGCGCTATCGAGCGTGGCGGCTTCGTGCATGATGATTGCGGCTGCGGCGACGCTGCATGGCGCACAGACGCAGCCCGGCGAGCCCACGGAGCTTTCGCGAGCGCTCGAACCGCTCCTGAAGGGCTATGCCGGCCCCCTGCTCGGGCTTGCGCTGGTCGGCTCGGCGCTGCTCGCACTACCTCCGCTTGCCGGTTCCGCTGCGCAAGCGGTCGCGAGTTCGTTCGACTGGCCCCGCGGCAAACAACGTGATCGGCGCATTGCCGTTTTGCTCGTTGCGCTCGCGGGACTGGGGACGCTGCTTGGTCTCGCGCTCGGCCTATGGCGCGTCGATCCTGTCAAGGCGCTGTACTGGAGCGCCATCGTCAACGGTATGACGATTACGCCCGTGCTGGTGCTTCTCGTGCTGCTGAGTGCGAAACGCGAAGCGGTCGGCGAAATCGTCGCGCATTGGTCTTTACGCGCGCTCTGCTGGCTCGCGACCCTGACCACCGGCGTGGTCGTGGTCGCGCACTTCGTGCTCGACGCAGTAGAGCGTATGTCGCGATGAGACCGGGCTACTTCAGGCTTCGTAGATGTTCAGCGAGGCGCGCGAACATCGCGTCGCATCGGTTCAGTTGTTCGACCGTGATGAACTCATCAGGCTTGTGGCCCTGATCCATGCTGCCGGGTCCACAGACCACGGTTGGAATGCCCGCCTGCGTGAACAGTCCGCCTTCCGTGCCAAAGGCGACCGTTTCGTATTCTTCCGATCCGCTCAACATCGCGAGCAGGCGTGCCGCGTCGCTATCGGGCGAAGTCGCGAGTCCAGGATACGCATTCAGCATCTGCACACGGACATCGGTATCGGGCTGCACCGCGCGCATCTTCGGCAGCAGTTCGGTTGCCGCGTAGCTTTGCAGTTTGTCCACCACCCTGTTGGGATCGAAGCCCGGCACGCCGCGCACTTCAAAATCGAACTCGCATTCGGCGGGCACGATATTCAGCGCGCGTCCGCCCTTGATGACACCGGTCTGCACCGTCGAGAACGGCGGATCGAAACGCGCGTCATGGTGTTCCGGCTGCGCGAGTTCGTCGCCGATCTGCTCCAGCCGGTGGATCAGCCGCGCCGCGTACTGGATCGCGTTGACGCCCTGCGGCGCGTACGCGGAATGACATGCCGCGCCCTTCACGTGGCAGCGCATCGCGAGCTTGCTCTTGTGGCCGAGCACAGGTTTCAATTCGGTCGGCTCGCCAATTAGACACATGCGCGGCTTATGCGCGCGCTTTTCGAGTTCGGCCAGCATCGGCCGCACGCCGAGACAGCCCACTTCCTCGTCGTACGAAAACGCGAGATGCACCGGCACGTCGAGCTTCAGCCTCAGGAATGCGGGCACTGCCGCCAGCACGGACGCGATGTAGCCTTTCATGTCGGCCGTGCCGCGTCCGTAGAGGCGCCCGTCTTTCTCGGTGAGCCGAAACGGCTCCACGGTCCATGCCTGCCCCTCGACGGGCACCACATCGGTATGCCCGGACAGCACGATGCCACCACGGTCTCGCGGCCCGATGGTCGCGAACAGATTCGCCTTGGTGCGATCGTCGTTATGGAATAGCTCGCTTTCCACACCTAGATCCGCGAGGTATTGCTGCACGAAGCCGATCAGTTCCAGATTGGAGTCGCGGCTGACAGTCGCAAAACCAATCAGCCGTTCGAGCAGCGCACGGCTCGACAACTCACTCATCGCCGGGCACTCCGTAGCTCGGCGCCGCGGTCGGATTCAACGCGCGCGCGATGTAGTCCCGCATCTGCGGCCGATACGCTTGCCATAGCGCGTCGAGTTTGCCGATCGGATCGTCATCCGCCCAATCGACACGCAGATCGACGACCGGCCAGACGTGTGTATCGACGATCTTCAAAGCCGCCGAATGCACGGGCCCGGCTTCTCCGCCGGCTTCGACGGCAGCATGCATCGCGTGCAGCAGACGATCGGCAAGCGCGCCTTGCGCGCTCTCGAACGCTTTCACCATCGCGTCGATCACCGGTTTGCCGGCGAGCAGATTACCCGCTGCCACACACTGATTTCCCGCGACGGCGTGATGCACGCCGAGTGCTTCCTTGCCGGTGAACAGCGCGGTTCGACCTTCACTGTCGACCACCGTCACCTGCCGGTACTCGCTCCATTCGCTCGCGCCTAGCGCCCGTTCGAGCGCAGCGTCCGGCGCGATACGCTCGCTTTCGAGCAGATCGAGAATCTGCGGGCCCAGCGCGGGCAGCGTCACGTTCTGCGTCGCCACCGCACCGACGCCCGCGCGCACCCACGGACACCTCGCACCTACGGCAATGCTCGACGAACTGATCGCGATACCGAGCTGACCGGTGTTCCCACAGCGTCCGACGATCGAGAATGTCATGGGTGGCTCCTTACCCCTGCACGGGCGTCCAGTTGTCCGGAATCACGGCGATCACGTCGATTTCCATCAGCCATTGCGGCTGGCCGAGCGCGCTGACGCAAAGCCCCGTCGAAATCGGATACACACCCTTCAGCCACTTGCCGACTTCCTGATACACCGGCTCGCGATAACGAGGATCGGTAATGTAAGTCGTCGTCTTGACGATATGCGACAGGTCGCTGCCGGCTTCCTCCAGAAGCTGCCTGACGTTCTTCATCGCCTGCTCGGCCTGCGCGCGCGGATCGCCGAGACCGATCAGGTTGCCGTCGAAATCTGTACCGACCTGGCCGCGCACATAGACCGTATTGCCCGCGCGAACCGCCTGGCAAAGATCGTTATCGAGCGACTGGTTCGGGTACGTGTCCTTCGTATTGAACATGCGGATGCGGGTATGCGTAGGCATCAGTTCACTCCCACTTCTTTGGTCTTCGGCGCGTGCGATGCGTCGCACGCGGTATCGGGTGCATTCGCGCCATGCACGCCGCGCGCGTCCTGCTCACGCTGCGACGCGTCGCGATAGGCGAGGTATTTGCGCTGCGTGACGATGTGATCGGCGATGTGCTTTGCGTCGTGCCAGACGCCCCAGATAAACGACGACGCGCGCCGCGACAACCACGGCAGGCCGAGGAAATACACGCCAGGTTCCTTCGATACACCGCGCTGATGCTGCGGCTTGCCTTTATCGTCGAACGCGTTCACGTGCAGCCAGCTGAAATCGACCGCATAGCCGGTGGCCCAGATGATCGTGCTCACCCCCGCCTTGTGCAGATCCAGGTCCGGCAGCGGATGCGTGACGCACTCCGGGTCCGGTGGAATCAGGCGTGCGTCGGGGTCTTCCGGCAGGTCTACGCCGTTGCGCTCGATGTAGTCGTCGGCGGTGTCGAGTAGCGACATCAGGTACTCGTCGCCACGCTTCAGATTGACGGCGAGGTCCGGTTCGAAGGTCACAACGCGATTCGCGAACGATTTCGTCGTGCCGACGAGCGTCATGCCGCGATGCGCAAGCCGGCGAAAATCGATGGTCTGGCCGCCGTACGCGCCGCTGACAGCGATGGTCACATGCTCGCGTCCCGGCACGGCGACTTCCTTGTCCCATTCGCCGAGCACACCCAGCCACCAGCAGAAATCGCGACCGCGATAGGCGCGCGGCGGACGGTCATGCGCACCGACGGACAGATATACCTTGCGGCCCGCGCGTTGCAGTTCGTCGGCGATCTGCACGCCGGACGACCCCGCGCCCACCACGAGCACCGCGCCTTCGGGCAGTTGCTCAGGGTTCCGATAGTGGGCCGAATGAAGCTGCGTGAGCTCGAGGTCCTGTGGCGCGATGGGGGGAATGACGGGACGCTGGAACGGCCCGGTCGCAACGACGACGCGACAGGCTTCGATCGTGCCGTCGGACGTTGCGACCGCAAAGCCTGCCCGGCCCTTCAGACGCTCGACGCTCGTGACTTCGACGCCGGTGCGGATCGGCGCATTGAACTTGCGCGCATAGGCTTCGAAGTAATCGGCGACCTGATCCTTGCCGGCGAAGCCATCGGGATCGAGTCCTTCGAACTCCATATTAGGGAAGCGGTCGTGCCAGGCGGGACCATTGGCGACCAGTGAATCCCAGCGGCAGGTACGCCAGCGTTCCGCGATGCGGTCGCGCTCCAGCACGAGATGGGGCACGCCGAGTTTGCTCAGATGTTCGCTCATCGCCACGCCAGCCTGACCCGCGCCTATGACCAGCGTGTCGATCGACAGTTTTTCAGCCGCCATGGCCTTCTCCTTCTGAAATGCGCTCTGGATTCGGGTCTCTCGGTCGGACAGAATGTACGCCGCGCGGCGGGCAACAAAAACTATATTTTAAAAATGCTTTGCATCGTTTTTCGCTATGCAAGCGACAATTGTCGAGCGACAATCGATTCGACCGAACACGGAGCAATTGATGGACGGCACCTCGATCCGCTACTCGTTGCGTCAGCTCAGGTATTTTGTCGTCACGGCCGAAACGCTTTCCTTCACCGCCGCGGCAAAGCGGCTGCATATCTCTCAGCCGTCTATCTCGACATCGCTCGCGGATCTGGAGGAATCGTTCGGCGTCCAGCTGTTCATCCGCCATCACGCGAGCGGCTTGTCGCTCACGCAGCCGGGCCGCGATCTGCTCGGCCACGCTCGCAATCTGCTTCAGAACGCCGAAGAATTACAGCTGACCGCGACCGAAATCGACGGCGGCATGTCGGGCTCCATCTCGCTCGGCTGCATGGTGTCGCTGGCGCCGCCGCTGATGCCCGGCATCATCAGCCGCTTCGTGCAAGATTATTCGGCGATCACCTTCCGTACCACGGAAGCGCATCAGGACACGCTCTTGAGCGGCCTGCACGACGGCTCGCTCGATATCGCGCTGACCTACAGCCTCGATATCACCGATGGAATCGCGTTTACCCCGCTGCTTTCGCTGCCACCGTATGTCATCCTGCCCAAAACACACAGGCTTGCACGGGCACGCCAGGTGTCGCTGGCCGATCTGCTGCCAGAGCCTTATGTGATGCTGGATCTTCCGCATAGCCGCGAGTACTTTTCCGCGCTGTTCGACGCGGTCGGCAGCCGGCCTACCGCGGCGTTCCGCTCGTCACAGCCTGAAGTGGTGCGTGGCATGGTCGCCAACGGCTTGGGTTACAGCATACTCAACTTCCCGCTGAAGTCGACCCGGACCGTGGACGGCGAAGACTTCGTGATTAAACATTTCAGGGAGAGTGTCAATGCGACGACGCTTGGCATTGCGCTATCGGCCGCCGTCAAGCCGCGCGAGGTGGTGAAGCGCTTTTCGGCATTCTGTGAAACGTATATCCGGCGTCTGCGCATCGGCTAACAGGAGCCCGGAAGTGTCACTGCATAGCCACGTGCTATGCACTGCATGCAAAAACAATATTTTACCTAGTAATTTGGATTGTTAGATTGGTGCTCATCGGATGCAAACACTGATGGGGGCCCCTATGTCAGCCATTCTTCAGTCGACGGACACTGAGCTCGACATCGTTCACGCGCTGCGCGAGAACTGCGAGCGTCCGTTCGAGGATGCACACGCGATGCCGCCGGCCGTCTACACGTCGGAGGCGTTTCTCGCGCTCGAACAGCGTGACGTGTTTCGCAACGAGTGGTTGTGCGTGGGCCGCGCGAGCGCGCTGGCACAGACCGGCGACTACCTGACCGCGCAGATCGACGACCAGCCGGTGTTCGTGCTGCGCGATGCGAGCGGCGCGTTGCGCGCATTCTCTAATGTTTGCCTGCACCGCATGTCGGTATTGCTCGAAGGGCGCGGCAACGTGCGCCGGATCGTGTGTCCGTATCACGCATGGAACTACACGCTCGATGGCGCGCTCGCGGGCGCGCCATTGATGGATCAGCAGCCGGGCTTTTGCAAGGACCAATACAGGCTGCCTGCCGTGCGCTGCGAGACGTGGCAAGGCTGGATCTATGTGACGCTCAACACGCGCGCGCCTGCGGTGGAATCGCATTTGTCCGAGCTGACGAAGCTGATCGCGCCGTACGGCATGGGCGACTACGTCGAGACCTTCCACGAAGAGCACGTGTGGGACACCAACTGGAAGATCCTCGCGGAAAATTTCATGGAGAGCTACCACCTGCCGATGCTGCATCGCGCAACGGTCGGACCGCACTCGAAGCTCGAAGAAATGGAATGTCCGCCGGGTTTGGCGGCGTTCAACTATCACTGGATCACCAAGGAAGCATCGCTGCCGATCGGCAACGCGCATCCCGCCAACACGCGCCTGCAAGGGCACTGGCGTCGTACCACCGCGCTGCTGGCGATCTACCCGACCCACCTGATCACGCTGACCCCCGGCTACTTCTGGTATCTGATCCTGCAGCCGCGGGGCGTCGGCCGCGTGCATATCCGCTTCGGCGGCGGCCTCGCGCCGGAATTCGTCGACGATCCGCGCGCCGCCGACTACATGGCGACGCTCAAGACGCTGCTCGACGAAGTCAACGCCGAGGACCGGCGCGGCGTCGAGGCGGTGTTTCGCGGCGTGCACGCGCCACTCGCGAAGCCCGGCCACCTGAGCCCGCTCGAACGGCCGAATTACGACTTCGCCCGCTATCTGGCGGGACGCGTGGGCCCGACGTGATTCGCCGCCCCACGTAGACCGCCAACACTCTGCCGAGATGCCCATGTCAAGCCAACCATTTATCTCGTTCGACGGCGTCAGCAAGTCATACGACGGCGTGCATAGCGTCGTCGAGGGACTCGATCTCGACGTCGGGCACGGTGAATTCGTTTCGCTGCTCGGTCCGTCCGGTTCCGGCAAGACCACGACACTGATGATGCTGGCGGGATTCGAATCGCCGACCCGCGGCGAAATCCGCCTTGCCGGCAAGCGTCTGGACGACAAGCCGCCGCATCGGCGCGATATCGGCATGGTGTTTCAGAACTATGCGCTGTTCCCGCACATGACGATTGCCGAGAACGTCGCGTTTCCGCTGTCCGTGCGCAAGGTGAGCCGCAGCGAACAGAAAACGCGCGTGACGCGCGTGCTCGACATGGTGGAGTTATCGCATCTGGCGGGGCGGCGGCCGTCGCAACTGTCGGGTGGCCAGCAGCAGCGTGTCGCGCTGGCTCGCGCGCTGGTCTTCGAGCCGAGCGTGGTGCTGATGGATGAGCCGCTCGGCGCGCTCGACAAGCGCCTGCGCGAAACCATGCAATACGAAATCATGCGGCTGCATCGCGAACTGTCGCTGACGATCGTCTATGTGACCCACGACCAGAACGAAGCACTGACGATGTCGAACCGCGTCGCCGTGTTTTCCGATGGACGCATCCAGCAGGCCGCCACGCCGACCGAGCTCTATGAAAACGCGGCAAACGCATTCGTTGCCAATTTCGTCGGCGAGAACAATGGACTGACCGGTCGCGTCAATTCCGACGGCGGCGAATGGGCCGCGATGCAGCTGGCCGACGGCAGCACGGTGCGCGGACGACCAGGCGCCGGGCTCGCGTCAGGCGACGCGGCGGTGCTGGCGCTGCGACCCGAGCGCGCGCACATTGCCGCGACGCCGGAAGCCGTGCAGGAAGCGACACGACAGAACATGAACGTCGTGCACGCGCTGGTCGAGGAACTCGTCTACTGCGGCGATCATCATCGCGTGCATCTGAAGCTCGGCCACGGCGAAAGCATGGTCGTCAAGGTGCCGAACACGCAGCATCATGATCTGCCCGCACTCGGCCGTCAGACCGCCGTGACCTGGCGACGCGACGACTGCAAGGTGCTGCCCGCGATGGCGGCCGCGCCGAAATCCTCCGCCGTGTCCGGCGGCGCCGATTATTCCACTGTTGCCGTTCCCTCGTCCGCCTCGCCACTTATCGCAGGAGCCAACTAGAAATGAAGACCACGTTCTCGTCATTCCGGACCACCCTCGGGGCATGCGCGCTCGGGCTGTTTGCCACAGCCACGGTTCACGCGGCCGACACGATTTCCGTCGTCACCTTCGGCGGTGCGTATGAAGCGGCCGCGAAAAAAGCATGGTTCGAACCGTTCACCGCGAAAACCGGCAACCAGTTTTCCACCGAGTCCTACGATGGCGGCCTCGCCAAGTTGCAGGCAATGGAGCAGTCGAAGAACCCGACCTGGGATCTGATCGACCTCGAAACCAACGACGCGATCACCGCTTGCGACGAAGGCCTGATCGCCAAGTTCGACAAGAAGGCCCTCGGCAACACCAGCGACTTCCTGCCGGGCTCGATCAGCGATTGCGCCGTCAGCGCGATGGTGTGGTCCACCGTCTATGCGTACGACAGCAGCAAGCTGAAAACCGCGCCGACCACCATCAACGATTTCTTCGACCTGAACAAGTACCCCGGCAAGCGCGGCATGCGCAAGTCGCCGAAGGTCGCGATGGAGTGGGCGTTGATCGCCGATGGCGTGGCGCCCAAGGACGTCTACAAGACGCTCTCCACGCCCGCCGGCGTCGACCGCGCGTTCAAGAAGCTCGACACGATCAAGCCGAGCATCGTCTGGTGGGAAGCGGGTGCGCAGGCGCCGCAGCTGCTCGCCGACGGCGCGGTCGTAATGACCCAGGCGTACAACGGCCGTATCGACGACGCCGTGCACAAGGACAAGAAGCCGTTCAAGATCGTCTGGGATGCGCAGGTGTACGACTACGAATGGTGGGCCGTGGTCAACGGTGCGAAGCATGCCGACGCGGCGCAGAAGTTCATCGTCGCATCCTCGACGCCGCAGGCCTATGCGGACCTGTCGAAGTACATCGCTTACGCGCCGCCGCGCAAGGACGCCATTCCGCTGATCGACAAGGCGCGTCTGAACGATCTGCCGACGGCGCCGGAGAACTTCAAGCGTCCGCTGCAAATCAACGCGACGTTCTGGGCCGACAACGCGGATGCGATCAACAAGCGGTTCCAGAACTGGCTGACGCAGTAACGCCGGATCGAACGAACGTCACCCGAGAGATCGAGCACGATGAATACGCCGCTGCCATCCACCGCCCCTTTCGGCCGCGGCCCGCAGGCCACGAACCGCGAGTCGTTCCGGGCTGCGCGCCGCAAGGCCGCGATGCGCGCATTGCTGCTGGCTTTACCGTTGCTGATCTTTCTGCTGGTGACGTTCGTTGCCCCGATCGCGAGCCTGCTGGCGCGCAGCGTGCGAAACCCTGAAGTGCGCACCGGCATGCCGCAGTTGAGCGCAACGCTGGCCGGATGGGACGGCGCGGGCTTGCCCGGCGAACCGGCCTTCGCCGCACTCGCGCACGACCTGAAGGACGCCAGCGAATCCGGCCAGCTCGGCAATATCGCGCGGCGCATGAACTTCTATCAACCGGAGTTCCGCAGCCTGCTGTTCAAGACGGCGCGTGCCACACGTTCGGAGACGCCGGCGCAATGGAAACCCGCCCTGATCGATCTCGATGAACGCTGGAACGCGCCGGAAACCTGGCGTCTGCTCAAGCGTGCGTCGATCTCGCCCACACCCGACTATTTGCTGAACGCCGTCGACGCGCAAGTCGCGCCTGATGGTTCGGTGACGTCCGTCGCGGCGGACAGCGCCATCTTCCGCGCGGCCTTTGGGCGCACGGTCACGATCAGTGCGACGGTCACGCTGCTGTGCCTGGTGCTGGGCTACCCGGTGGCTTATCTGCTCGCGACACTGCCTGAGAACCAGAGCAACCGGCTGATTCTGTTCGTGATCGTGCCGTTCTGGACCTCGCTGCTGGTGCGCACCACCGCGTGGTATGTGCTGCTGCAACCCGGTGGCGTGATCAATAGCGCATTGCTCCGCTTCGGGATCATCAACCATCCGCTGCCGCTGATTTTCAATCGCACGGGTGTGTTGATCGGCATGACGCACATCCTGCTGCCCTACATGATCCTCGCGATCTTTTCGGTCATGAAAGGCGTGCCGCCCGTGTACATGCGCGCGGCGAAATCGCTCGGCGCGCATCCGGCCGTGGCCTTCGTGCGCGTATATATTCCGCAGACGCTGCCGGGTGTCGGCGCGGGATGTTTTCTCGTGTTCGTGCTCGCGCTCGGTTATTACATTACTCCCGCCCTGCTAGGCGGCGCCGGCGACGAAATGATCAGCCAACTGATCGCGTCGCAGACCAACGATCAGCTCAACTGGGGACTCGCGGGTGCGCTGTCGTGCTATCTGATCGCATTCACGGCGGTGTTCTATTTCATCTTCAACCGGCTGGTCGGTATCGACCGCTTGCGCTTCGGCTAACGCGCCGCGCAAACGCCGCTAGCTGGTTGTCGCTCATTCGGATAGTCGATCAACAGGCAGACTCAGATGAAAGACGGACGAACCCGGCTACTCTCGGAACGCATCTCGGGCGCGGGACTGCGCGTGCATTGCGCGCTGATTTTCTTTTTCCTCGTCGCGCCGATCCTCGCGATCGTGCCGCTGTCGTTCAACTCCGGCTCGTTCTTCTCGTACCCGATGCAGGGCTTCTCGCTGCGCTGGTACGCGCAGGCGCTGAGTTCGCCAGACTGGCAACGCGCGTTTGCGAACAGCATCGGCATCGGCGCGGCGTCGACGCTGATCGCGACGGTGCTCGGCACGCTGGCCGCGCTCGGCCTGAGCCGCGTGCAGTTCCCTTACCGCTCGATCATCATGCCGATCATCGTGTCGCCGATGATCGTGCCGATCGTCGTCGTCGCGGCGGGGTTTTATCTGGTCTTTTCGCCGCTCGGGCTGGTCAATTCGTATACCGGCGTCGTGCTTGCGCATGCCGCGCTCGGTACGCCCTTCGTGGTGATTACCGTGACCGCTTCGCTGCTGTCGTTCGATCAAAGCCTGCTTCGCGCGGCGTCGGGTCTGGGTGCGCAGCCGTGGGTCGCGTTTCGTCGCGTCACGCTGCCGCTGATCGCGCCCGCCGTCGCAACCGGCAGTGTGTTTGCATTCGCGACATCGTTCGACGAAGTGATCGTCATTCTGTTCATCGGCGGCCCGGTGCAGCGCACCGTGCCGCGGCAGATGTGGAGTGGCATCCGTGACCAGATCGACCCGTCGATCCTCGCCGTGGCCACCCTGCTGATGGCGTTCGCGATCGCCCTCTTCGCCTGCATGAACTGGCTGCGCAAGCGCGCGGCGGCGGCCAGCCGTTCGTTTGCCTGAGCCGACCGTTGCGCCACTGCGATGGCGTCGACATGCGACTTGATGGCCTCCCTCTGACCGTCGGGCGTTGCCAGCCTCTTTGCGGCGAAGCCGGAACTCCTGGCGCGGCGGTCCTTGACAGTTAGTTGCAGTTTTATTAAGAAATATATTGAGCGCGTGAGTGCGTGGCGATATGCTTCGCATCGCCGCTAAACCACATGCAACGACCGAGGGTCGCGAAGGAAACGACAACATGCGATTGCGACGCATCACCGCACGACGCTCACCCGTGCATGGCATGGGACTGTTCGCGCTGCAGCCGATCGCCGCGGGCGAACGGGTCATCGAGTACAAGGGGGAAGTGACCAGCTGGCGGCGCGCCGCCGCCCGCCAGCGAGCCGACGCGGGCCACACGTTCGTGTTCGGTCTGTCCGATGGACGCGTGATCGACGGCAGCCGCGGCGGCAACAGCGCGCGGTATCTGAACCATGCGTGCGCCCCCAACTGCGAGGCCATCGAAACGGGCGACCGGGTGTTCATTCATGCGCTCGCCACGATCGCCCCCGGGGAGGAGCTTTTCATCAACTACGGTCTGTCAGTGGACGGTGCGGTCACCGACGAGGTTCGCGCCCAGTACGCGTGTCATTGCGGTGCACCGGCATGTCGTCGAACCATGCTGGGAAATGACGGGTAGTCGTCGTAGTGCTGCGGCCGGGAAGGACTGGGCGCATCTGCTAACGGTGCACCCTTCGCGTATCGCGGAAGCGGACGCTCATCAGCTCGGACGGCCGTGGGCCGTGCAGTCATCAGACAAGGCGCAGGAAACTAAATTGTCGAGAACTCGTAGTCTCGCTCAACAAGGCAAATACGGGTTTTGTAGGATTCGTACCATTTTTCCCGCCCGGCCTGTTGTGCTACCAGATGCATTGAATCCTGTTTCCAGGCGGCGATGGATTCGAGGCTATCCCAATAGGAAACCGTAATTCCGAGTTCCTCCCGCGCAGACTCGACGCCCAGGAATCCGGGCTGTCTTGCGGCCGCTTTGACCATTGCATCGGCCATGTCTCCGTACCCGTTGTCCCCGGGGGTTCGGATGGAGGTGAAGATCACCGCGTAATAGGGAGTGGCTCTCGTCTTCGCTATAGACATTGTTACCATCCTTTGGTCTTTTGCTGTTGATGGCTTTGAGTGCACATTGTCAACGATCAGTGTCACGTCGTCGACTGACCGTTCGTGGCGGGCAGTCGCATTCGTCCCCTCGCCGGAAAGCTGCGATTGAAGACCCCAACGTCAGCACTGAAGTAAGTTCGCGGAACGGGTGATCTCGGCCATCTGCGGTCATTGGGCCTTGCATTTTAAAGGGCAATTGAGCGTCGGCTATGCAGCACACCGCGGACATCGGCTCCCTTCCCGTCGAGATCAACCGTCACCGCGCTGACGCCCGACGCCTTTCGACGAAGCAACGCTCCACCGGCGCTCACGTATCAGATGGTCGAGCGACAAGGTTCCGGCACCACGACACAATAGGACGAGCAGCATTGCTGCCCACTGAATATGTGTCGGCCAGGCCTGAGGGTACACAAAGATTTCGATCACAGAGGTCATCCCGAGCAGAACCAATGCGGCGGGCCTGACGCCCAGGCCGAGCACCAGCAACACCGGCATGCTCAGCTCTATCGATACGGTAATGTGCGCTGCCACATCCGGCGGCAGCAACGGCAGCCTGTATTCGTCGCGAAACAGTTGTAGCGCCGCATCCCAGTTTGCGAGCTTGGTCATCGCCGAATTCCAGAATATCGTTGCAACCGCGAGGCGCAGCGGAATGGCCAGCAGCCAGTAAGGCACGTTTTCCAGCCACTGAACTGCGCGCTGAAATACGCTACGGCCGTCTGCAGGGTTGGAAAGGCGAGTCATGTTGACGATCCCTGGACGAACCGCATACGGCTGGCAGTCAGCGACGTCTGCACGACGCACCCACGCGCCAGGTATGCGCCGATGAGCGCATACCCGTCCGCTTCGGGCGCACATGCCAGCGCCGCGTGGAGCGCTTCGCCTGCAAAAAGCGCTTTGCTGATGCGCCACTCTCCAGTGCACAAACGCAGCGTATCGACGCCTTCGTTCACGCGTTGCACGAGCAGATGCACCGGGCCGTCCGCGAGCACGATCGCGCGCAGCGCCGCGTCGTCCTGCTGGAGCACCGCACGCCAGATGGTGTCGGCGGGCGAGTCGCAACGCAGCAGCCGCGTGGCCGGATGAAGCGACAACCGCAGCGAGCCGAGCGCGTCCTCGTTGAGCCCAGCGAAACAGGCTGGATCGAGCGGCGCGATGTCGGGCGCGTGCAGCACGCCATTCACCTGGCATTCGAGCTGCGCGACGTCGACCACATACGGCACCGATGAGAGCAGCGGCATCTGCGCGAGGAACGTCGGGAAGTCCGCGCCATATTCGTCGAGCCATGCACTGCGCGGTGGCGCGGTGCGGATGAACAGGCGCACCGCGCCCTCGAAGAACTCCGCGCCGAGCAGACGTTGCACGGCGGGAAAGACGAGCCGCAGCGCATTGACCATCACGCCTTCCGCGGTGTTCCGGTAGATGTTCAGGCGTGCCAGCGGATCGAGTCCGTCGGCCAGCACCGTGCAGGCCGCGTCTTCATCAGCGCTTTCACTGGCACCTTCGAGCAGGCTGCGACGCATGGCCTGTTGGAGATCAGCCAGCGATGGCGTGCGCATACTCATGGCGAACCGCCTCCAGTGCCGATTCCGCCGTTGCGGCCTCTTCGATGAGAACTTCGAGCGGCGGCACGTCGGTGTCCCATTCGATCAGCGTCGGCACCGGCCCGAAACGTTGTAGCGCAGCCGCATAGAGCGCCCACACCTGCGCCGCGACACGTGAGCCGTGATCGTCGATTCGCAGGATCCGGCCGCCTTCTAATTGCCTCACGCTGTGGCCCGCAAGATGGATTTCGCCGATGGCCTCCGGCGGCAGCGCGTCGAGATACGTGTGCGGATTCCATCCATGATTGCACGCGCTGACGTAGATGTTGTTCACGTCGCACAAGAGTCCGCATCCCGTGCGTTGCGCGAGATGCGCGAGGAACTCCCACTCCGGTATTGTCGAATGCGCGAAGCGAAGATAAGTGGACGGATTCTCGACGAGAATCCGCCTGCTGAGCGCCGTCTGCATCCGATCGACGTTGCGACACACGACGTCGAGCGATTCTTCGGTCATCGGCAACGGCAACAGATCGGCCAGATACGTACCGCCCGTCACGCTCCACGCAAGATGTTCGGAGACGAGGCCGGGCTGCACACGCGCGACGGCCTCGCTCACGCGTGCAAGATGTGCGGCGTCGAGCCCATCGGCGCTGCCGAGCGAGAGGCCTACGCCGTGCAGGGAGACCGGATATTCGCGGCGAATTGCATCCAGATAGCGCGTAGCCGGCCCGCCGCCCATGTAGTTTTCAGTGTGCACCTCAAACCACGCCGCGGCCGGTCGTTCGTCGAGCACGGCGCGATGATGGCGAAAACGCAGTCCCACGCCGGCCCTCGAAGGAATCGGGCCGGCTGGCGCGCGCGGGCGGGCATCCGTTGCGCTCATGGCCGCGGCGCCCCTCAACCTGCCTTCGCCTGACCGCCGGCGATCTTGCTGCAATCGCCCGCCGGCAACAACACGAATGACTTCGGGTCGCGCGCCTGAGTGGCCTGGCCAGCGCACGAGTGCGCCCCTTCGGCACAGTCGTTCTTCGCGACCGCGTTGATGCCGTAGCACTTTTCGAGGTGGTTCTGTGCCATTCTGGCCATGTTGTCCTTCACGACCTGTGGCGGGTTGCCCATACCCTGCGCCTGCGCGGGCAGCGTCTGCATCGCGAACGCCACGCCGACTGCGGCGGACAGCGACGAAATGGTCAATGAGGACTTGCTCATAATGTCTTCTCCGAGGGTTGGGATCGCGAAGCTGCGATCTCCTAAGCAGATTCGGTCCGAAGCGGCCAAAGGTTACGCCGCGCGCCGATTATTTTTTTGACCAATTGCCTCTTCCACTGAGTGCAACGATGGCCGGCTATCGACACCGCAGCGCCGCGCGCAAGCTGCCCGAGCGGTCCGCACCGGCAGGCGGGGAACCGAGCGGCGCCATGCTGGATGACGCAACGCGGCCCGACGGCACGCCCGACTGGTCCGTCTTGATGGCGCGCGCGCAGCAAGGCGATCGCGACGCCTACCGGCGCCTGCTGCAGAGCATGACGCCGTATTTGCGCAGCCTTGCGATTCGTCATGGTGTCCATCCCGACGCCGTCGAGGACGTCGTGCAGGACATCCTCTCCACCGTGCATCTCGTACGCCATACCTATGACCCTGCGCGGCCGTTCGGACCTTGGCTGCTGACTGTCGCCATGCGCCGCGTCGTCGATACGCTGCGCCATGATGGACGTCATGACGCCCGCGAAGTGCCGCTGGACGATGAACATGAAACCTTGGCCGACCCCACAGCGAATCTGATGGAAGAGGCCAGCGATGCGCGCATGCTGCGCGAGACAATCGAACGCCTGCCGCCAGGGCAGCGCGACGCGATACGCTTGCTCAAACTCGAGGAAATGTCATTGAAAGAGGCGGCTGTGGCGAGTGGAATGACCGTTGCCGCGTTGAAGGTCGCGGTACATCGCGGGCTGAACGGCCTGCGCAAGCTCCTGACGCAGGGAGACCGCAAATGAGTCCGACCTCCGATCTGATCGAATCGCTGGTTGCCGACGCGAAGCCGGTGCGCCCGCTTCGCGCGCCCGCAGTGCGGGCGTCTGGCTGGCTGCTGTTCGCCACACTCGTGCTCATTCTGGTCGGCGTGGCGCACGGTGTGCGGCCCGATCTCGCGACGAAGCTCCAGCAGCCGGCGTTCGTGACGAGCGTGGCGGCAGCCGCGTTGACGGGCATTTTCGCTGCCGTTGCATCGTTCGTTGCCAGCGTACCGGGAAGGTCGCTGCGCTGGCTACTGTTGCCGCTGCCCGCGCTGGTGGCGTGGGTAGCGACGATCGGCTACGGATGCTTGACAAACTGGGTGGAGCTCGGACCGGACGGCGTGTCGCTGGGCGAAACCGCGCGCTGTTTTGCGACGCTCGGCCTCACGGGCATTCCGCTCTCGCTCGCCCTGCTCATCATGCTGCGCCACGTTGCACGGCTTGCGCCCGCTCTGGTGGTGATGACGGGAAGCCTGGCCGTGGCCGCGCTCACGGCTGTGGCGCTCTCGATGTTTCATCCGCTCGACGCGACAGTCATGATCCTGGTGTGGAATTTCGGCGTCGCGGCGATGCTGTTGTTGATCAGCGCGCGATACTCCCGAAGATTGCTCGCGTGGGTGATATCGCCTGTCCGGTGACAGCATTGGTGGGCCTCGTCGTATTGAGCGCGCGACGGTCGCGCCGGCATTCGGATAGCGAATCGTCCATCAAGATGAAAACGACTACCCTCTACCGTGGTCATTGTCCGGATCGGTGTTCGAGATCTCTGCGAATTGCAGAAGATTGGCTTCCAGACAGAAGTTATACGGCAACCCACGTACAGGCGCGGTCGCGCATCCGACAGCGGGAAAACGCAGTCTTGTGGATTCCGTTGAACGCGTTCAAGATCGAATAGCGCGCGTTTCGCACGCGCGGACACACCATTCCGCGGTTCGAAAGATTCGACATCACGGTGAGGGAGAACCCTATGAAAACACCAGGTCGTGTCCCCGCTTTCAGTCGGCGCACCATACTCAAAGCAACTGCCGCAACAGCCGCACTGCAATTGACGCCGCCCTTCATCATCAAGGCGCGCGGCGAAGCTCCGTTGCGAATCGGCATGGTCGATCCGCTGACGGGCGTTTATGCTGCAGTAGCACAGAATGAAGTGACGGGCGCACGGCTTGCCGTTCAGCAGATCAATGCCCAAGGCGGCATTCTGGGACGCCCCGTGGAGCTCATGGTCGAAGACTCGGCAAACGACGTCGGCACCGGCGTGCAGAAGGCACGCAAGCTGATCGAACGCGATCAGGTCACGTTCCTCATCGGCGACGTGAACTCCGGTATCGCCCAGGCCATTTCTCAGGTCAGCAATGAGAAGAAGGTGCTGCATATCGTTTCGGGCGGCCACACCGATACGATCACGGGCGTCGACTGCAAATGGAACGTTTATCGCGTTTGCAACACGACCAGCATGGAGGCGAACGCCGTCGCGAACCTGCTGTTCACCAAGTACGGCAAGAAGTGGCATTTCATCACACCGGACTACGCGTTCGGCCACACGCTGCAGAAGGCCGCGGCCGCGGATCTGCAGAAGCTCGGTGGCACGATGACCGGCAACGAGCTCACCCCGCTCGGCACGACCGACTTCTCCGCCTATCTGATCAAGGCGCGCGCGGCGAACCCCGACGTGCTGCTCGTGCTCCCGCAAGGCTCCGACATGGTCAACTGCCTGAAGCAGATCGCTCAGTTCGGTATCGGCAAGAGCATTCACGTCGCCGGGCTGCAGCAGGAGCTCGAATCGCTCGAGGCGATGCCGCCGGACGCGCGTGTCGGCATCTGGATGTTCGAGTGGTACTGGAAGCAGCCCGGGGTGCCGGGAGTCGAGAAGTTCGTGGCCGACATCCGCAAGGTGAACGGCGGTAAGGTTCCCACCGCGCGTCACTGGTTCGGCTATACATCGGTGCATACCCTGGCCGCCATCGCCAACAAGGAAAAGACGCTCGACGCCAGAAAGCTCGCCGAAGCGCTCGGCGGCTTCGAATTGGCGGACGACGTCAAGTTGCAGCCGAACAAGTGCTACTACCGCAAGGGGGATCACCAGCTGATGACGTCGTCGTTCGTGGGCGAAGCGCTATCCCAGCCGGCCGGCGACCCGGAAGACCTGTTCCGCGTGGAACGCGTGATCGCGGGTGACAAGACCGCACCTCCCGAGAGTGAAACGGGCTGCAAGCTGCAGTGGCCCTCCTGATAACGCAAATGCCCGGCGGGATCGCCGGGCGCGGTTCTCATTGCGCAAGCGGAAGCGAAGCACGGGCGCCACGGGCGCCATAACAAGAATGGTGGGCGATGACTGAACTGCTGCTCTTCAACGTCACCAACGGTCTGATCATCGGCGCGTTTTACGTGCTGATGGCGCTCGGGTTATCGCTCATTCTCAACCTGAGCAACGTCATCAACTTCGCTCACGGCGGCTTCCTCGTTGCTGGTGGCTACGTTGCCTATACGATCACGCCCTACGTCGGCTTCTGGGGCGCGCTGCTGATCGCGCCGCCGTGCATCGCGCTGATCGGCCTCGCCATCGAACGGGTGCTGATCCGGCGAGTCTATGGGCGCGACCCGCTCTACAGCCTGCTCCTGACGTTCGGCCTTGCCTTCATCTTCGAGGACGGCACCCGGTTCATCTGGGGCGCGCAAGGCAAACCGGTGACCATTCCATCGGTGCTGTCCCAGCCTTTGAGCAACACGTTGTTCTTCATCACCGGCTATCGCCTCTTCATGGTCGTCACGGTGGCGGCGACCGTAGCGCTGCTTTTCGTCCTGCTACGCTATAGCCGACTCGGCATCCGTATCCGCGCCGGTACCCTCGACCTCGAAACCGTGGCAGCGCTCGGCATCAACGTGGGCAGGCTGCGTTCGTTCAATTTCGCCGTCGGCGCCTTTCTCGCCGGTCTGAGCGGCGTGCTCGCCGCCGGCCAGCTTGGCCTGGAGCCGACGATGGGAACCGGGCTCCTGATGCCGAGCTTCATTGCAATCATCGTCGGCGGCGTTGGCAGCCTCACGGGCACGCTGCTCGGCGGCCTGCTGATCGGCGTCGCCTCAGGCATCACGGCGGTGTTTCTGCCCGCGGCAAGCGAAGCGATCATCTACGTGCTGATGGCCGTCGTGCTGCTGCTGCGCCCCCGCGGCCTGCTCGGCGAGGAGGGCATGCTGACATGAGCGCAGCGCGACAGGCGAGGCACCGCAGACTGATCACGCTTGCGGCGATCTGGGCCGTGTTGCTGCTCGCTCCGTACTGGATGCCGCCGCTCGGAGGCTACACCGCGCTTGGCACACGGGTGCTCGTGCTGGGTCTCGCGGCGATGTCGGTGAATTTTCTGCTCGGCTTCACCGGCGTGCTGTCGTTTGGTCACGCTGCGTATTTCGGGTTGGGTGCGTATGGCGCAGGCCTCGCGCTGAAATTCGTTGCACCGAGCACGCCGTTCGCTCTTCTGTGCGGAACGCTGCTCGGCGGGATCGCCGGCGCGCTGCTCGGTGCGCTCTGCGCGAGGCGGCGCGGTGTCTATTTCGCGATGGTCACCATCGCCTTCGGACAGGTCTTCTACTACATCGCGTTCCAATGGAGTTCGTTGACAGGCGGCGACGACGGTCTGCGCGGATTTTCGCGCGTGCCGCTTTACCTTGGCATCACGACCATCGACATCCTCTCGAATGCCGATGCGTTCTATTACTTCGTGCTGTTTTGCCTCGCGCTGGCGGTCGGTCTGATGGGCTTCATCCTGCGTTCCCCATTCGGGCGCACGATGATCGCAATCCGCGAAAACGAACGGCACGCGCGCTTTCTCGGCATTCCCGCCGATCGCCATATCTGGATCGCTTTCACTCTCTCCTGCTTTTTCATGGGGTTCGCCGGTGCGCTCTATGCACTTCTGAACAACTTCGCCGACCCGCGCGGGCTGCATTTCAGCCAGTCCGGCGACTTCGTCATGATGGCGGTGATGGGCGGCATGCGCAGCCTGTGGGGACCGCTTCTCGGCGCCGCGGTATTCGTCGTGCTGCAGGACTACCTGTCGAGCATCACCGTCAACTGGATGTCGTTCGTCGGCATGCTGTTCATCGCGATCGTGCTGTTCTTCCCTCGGGGTCTGCTCGGCGTTCTGCGCCGCAGGAGCGAATCATGAGCGTTCTGGAAGTCACGCACGTGAGCAAGAGCTTCGGCAGCCTCGCTGCGGTACGCGACGTCTCGCTTGCGGTCGAAGCAGGCGAGCTGCGTGCCATCATCGGACCGAACGGCGCCGGCAAGACTACTTTCTTCAATCTCATCAGCGGCTTCTTCCGGCCGACCACGGGAACGATCGTGTTCGACGGACAGGACATCACGGCGGTCCCGGCGTATCGACGCGTCGCGAGCGGCATCGCCCGCACGTTCCAGATTACCGAGATCTTTCCCGCACTCACGGTGTTCGAAAACGTGCTCATCAGCGCGGAGGTTGCGGCTGGATACCGCTTGCGGCCGTGGGTCGGCCGCGCCGAAAGAACCCGAGTGCGCGAGTGTGTCGAAGAAGCACTGGAACTCACCGGGCTAGCGGCAAAAAGCGGCCGGCTCACCGGCGAGCTCGCGCACGGCGACCAGCGCGTTGCTGAAATCGCCATGGCGCTCGCGCTGCGCCCTCGCCTGCTGCTGCTCGACGAACCCACCGCAGGCATGGGCGGCGAGGAGACCTACGAAATTACCCAGCTGATTCGCCGTCTGCGCAGCGGCGGCAAATTCACGATCGTGCTGATCGAGCACGACATGCGCGTGGTGTTCCATCTTGCCGACCGGATCACGGTGCTCGACCGGGGCTCACTGCTCGCCGAGGGCGCGCCGGCGGAAATCGCGGCGAACGAGGTCGTGCAGGTGGCGTATCTGGGTGACGTGGCATGAACATCGCGCTCACCGCCGAGGAACTTCATACCTACTACGGCAAGAGCCACATCCTCCACGGCGTGAGCCTCGCGGTCGAGGAAGGTCGGATCACGGCATTGCTTGGCCGCAACGGCGCGGGCAAGACCACGACGCTGCGGACCCTGATGGGTCTGACACCCGCACGCCGGGGGCGCGTGACGATCTTCGGCGCGGACACGACACGCTGGCCGACGTTCCGGATCGCCGCGAACGGCGTGGGCTATGTCCCCGAAGGACGAAGAATCTTCGCCAATCTCAGTGTCGAAGAAAATCTCCGTGTGCCGCTTGCGCGCAGCGGGCCCTGGACGATTGCGCGCATATACGAGCTGTTTCCACGGCTTGCCGAACGCAAGGAAAGCCGCGGACGTCAGCTTTCCGGTGGCGAACAGGAGATGCTGTCGATTGCCCGCGCGCTGCTGCTCAATCCCCGGCTGCTGATTCTCGATGAGCCCTCTCAGGGCCTGGCGCCTCTGATCGTGCGCGAGGTGTTTCGGGTCGTGTCGCAGATGCGCGACGAAGGGATTTCGGTCCTGCTCGTCGAGCAGAACGCGCACATGGGCCTCGCGATTGCCGATCATGCTTACGTGCTCGACGACGGCGGTATCGTCTATGCCGGCCGTTCACGCGACCTGGCCGCCGATGAAAGCCGGGTTCGCGCGTTGACCGGTGCGAGTGCCGAAGGTTGAAGAGGATCGCCCGCGTTTCGACGTAGCTCGGCCGCTACCCGCCTGCCCTCACCTCTTCAAGCCGCCGTGCGCGCCTGCCGCGCAGCGGCCAGCGTGCCACGCAACCCTTCGAACGAGTAGAGCGCGAGGGCTGCCCAGATTGCGCCGTAGCCGATCGCGCGCACGGACCCGAACGGCTCGCCGTAGATCAGCACGCCAGTGAGGAGCTGAAGCGTGGGCGTCACGTACTGGATCAGGCCGAGCATCGAGAGCGGGATGCGTCGCGCCGCAGCCGCGAAGAGCAGCAGCGGCACGGCCGTGATAGGTCCGGCGGCGGCCAGCAGCAGTTGCAGCCCGAGCGACGCATGCGTGAAATGGCTCGCGCCGGCCATGCCGATCACCATCAGATAGACGATCGCCACGGGAAAGAGCAGCACCGTTTCGAGTGCGAGGCCTTCGAGCGCGCCGAGCTTTGCGGTCTTGCGCAACAGGCCATAGCCGCCGAACGTCAGCGCGAGCGCGAGGCTGATCCACGGCGGCGCGCCGTTCTGCCAGGTGAGCCAGGCCACGCCGAGCGCCGCAAGCGCCACCGCGCACCATTGGAGCGAGCGCATCCGCTCATGCAGGAAGACGAAGCCGAACAGCACGTTGATCAGCGGATTGATGAAGTAGCCGAGGCTCGCCTCGACGATATGGCCCGCGTTGACGGCCCAGATGTAGATGCCCCAGTTGGCCGAAAGCAGCGCGGCACTTGCGGAGAAGCGGCCGATCAGGCGCCTGTCGCGCAGCGCGGGCCGCAGCCACGCCCAGTGGTGTCGCGCGACGAGCACCGCAAGGATGAACACGAGCGACCACGCCATCCGGTGGGCGAGCATCTCGAGCGCGGGAATCTGGTGGAGCGTCTTGAAGTAGACGGGAAAGAGCCCCCAGATGACGAAGGCGGAAAAGGCGTAGACGATGCCGGGATTCATGGTTGGTTGTAGTTGGCCGGTGCGCGTGGTCGGTGCGAAGGCGCGTCGGCGGCAAAGGTTTTCGCGCAGATTTTACCCGTGCGGTGCAGCCTCCGCTAAGCGCATCGTCGTCAAAAAGGGCCTGCTCTCGCCGTTCAGCGAGCTTTGCTTTTGCTGCCTACGATGTACATGTCGTCTTCGCAGAATGATGGAGCGACCTTGGCGGCGACAACGCGGTCCAGTTCGCCCTACGCGACGACGATCAGGGCAATCGTTTGGAGACAGCCATGCATTTCGACTACCAGCAGTTCCACATCGACGCGTCACCTCTCGATGAAGGCGGCCGCTATTACGCTCGCGCAAAGATCTACCGGCGCGCGTCGGCGAGTGGCGAGGCCGTCGAGGTAAAGTATTCGGGCGACCTCGGCGATTACCCCTCCGACGTGGATGCGATGGAGGCGGCGCAGCGTTGGGCGATTCAGTGGTGCGACGCGAACTCCGCTTAGGCGTCACTGTCAGGCCCATGCTGTTCCTGGGTCCCGCTGATCCCCAGCGAAATAAGCGGCGCATAATGCAAACATCCCTTTGTCAGGACGATGGAGGTGAATGTGACAACCTTTGCTATCGACGCCGTTCGCATCAACCCGGCGAACGACAGGTTCACCCACGTGCGTTGGGCTCCCGTCGATCCGTCGACGCGTGAATGGCTGTCCCCCCCTGCGATCGTGGAGGTGGTCGAAGTCGTCGCCGCGATCCGCCGGGGAGATGTCGTTTGGTCCCTTTTTACACTTGGCGGCACACGGTATCTCGGGCCAAAAATCGTATGTGTCTCTCACACCGACGGACCCGCCGGGATCGACACGGATGTCCCGGGCGATCATGTCGAAAAATGCATCGACGATTTGCCGCACCTTTGACGGCATACCTTTGAGGCCGTCGGGCAGCCGCTAGAATTGCGGTTTTAGCCCGGAATACGTCAATGTCCTTTGCCTCGCTTGGCCTGATCGATCCCCTGCTGCTTAACGTGCAGGGCCTCAATTACCAGACTCCTACGCCGGTGCAGGCCAAGGCGATTCCCGCCGTGCTCGGTGGCAAGGACGTGATGGCTGGGGCACAGACCGGCACGGGCAAAACCGCGGGCTTTGCGCTGCCGCTATTGCAACGGCTGGTGCAATGCGGCCCGGCGGTGTCCAGCAATCGCGCCCGTGTTCTGGTGCTGGTGCCCACGCGTGAACTGGCTGAACAGGTGCTGCAAAGCTTCATCGCTTACGGCAAAGGCCTCGACTTACGATTTCTGGCCGCCTACGGCGGTGTGAGCATCAACCCGCAGATGATGAAATTGCGCAAAGGCGTGGATGTGCTCGTTGCCACGCCGGGCCGTCTGCTAGATCTCAATCGCCAGAACGCAGTGCAGTTCGATCAGGTACAAACGCTGGTGCTGGATGAAGCCGATCGCATGCTGGATCTGGGCTTTGCGCGCGAACTCAACGCCGTGTTTGCCGCCTTGCCCGCTCAGCGCCAGACCCTGCTGTTCTCCGCCACGTTTACCGATGATATCCGCGCGATGGCGGCGAAAATTCTGCGCGCCCCGGTCAATATCAGCGTCAGCCCGCCCAATGCCACCGCCAGCAGGATCAAGCAGTGGGTGGTGCCGGTGGATAAAAAGAACAAGCCCGACCTCTTCATGCACCTCGTGGCTGAGAACCGTTGGCAGCACGCGCTGGTGTTCGTCAAAACCCGCAATGGCGTCGATTACCTGGCGGCCGTGCTGGATGAAGCGGGCTATGCGGTCGACACCATCCACGGCGACAAACCGCAGCCCGCGCGCCTGCGTGCGCTGGAGCGCTTCAAGGCAGGCGAAGTACAAATGCTGGTCGCCACCGATGTGGCCGCTCGCGGGCTGGATATCGACGACCTGCCGCTGGTGATCAACGTTGATCTGCCGATCGTGGCGCAAGACTACGTGCACCGTATTGGCCGGACTGGCCGCGCGGGCGCCAGCGGCGTGGCGGTGTCTCTCGTGTGTGCCGATGAAGCGCCGCAACTGGCCGCGATTGAAGCGCTGATCCGGCAAACGCTGCCCCGTAAAGAAGAGCCGGGTTTCGAAGCCGAACACCGCGTGCCGCAAACCAGCGCGACGGGCCAGATCATCAAGAAGCCCAAAAAGCCCAAGACGCCCAAGGTGCCGCAAGCCGCACCGGGCGCCATGCAGCCGCTCGGCAAAAAACCGCGCCGGCAAAGTGGCGAAAACCAACGCAAGCCTGCGGCGCAGCGCGCTGCGGCCGTGGGCAAAGGCGCACGCTCGTCCAGCGGTAATTCATCGAGCGTGCAAAAGCCACGCAGCCAACCCGCCAGCAAGCCCGCTGCGGGTTCACGCAAGCCGGCTGGCAAGCCCGCTAGTGGCCGGGGCAAACGCCAACCCTGATCCGTTGCCGGGGCGACCGCGCGCTAAACTGGGTGCGTGCTATCGAAAAGTTCGGTGGGTCGAGCGCAAGACGATGAAATTCACCCGAATGATGATCGGCCTCGCCGTCACTTACCTGATCGTGTTAGCCGGAGTCGCCATCTTGCAGGATCGTTTGCTCTACTTCCCCCAGAAGGCCACGATCGAGGAGATCACCTCCGGCGGACTGCGCGCCTGGCCGACACCTGAGGCGTACCGGGGCCTCGTGGCGGAGCCGGACGGTTCCGCGCGCGCCACGGTCATCGTCTTTCATGGCAATGCCGGGCATGCCGGCCACCGCTCGTTCTATGCCGCAGCGCTCACCCGGCTCGGGCTGCGCGTGATTCTCGCCGAATATCCAGGCTACGGGCCGCGCACCGGTGCGTTAGGCGAAGCGAGTCTGGTCGACGATGCGCAACAAACCATCGCGCTCGCATATCGCCTCTATGGAGCGCCGCTCGTGCTGATCGGCGAATCGCTTGGGGCCGGCGTGGCGGCTGCGGCCGGCTCGCGCGAACGCGACAGGATCACGGGCATGATGCTGATCACGCCTTGGGATCGGCTCGAGCACGTCGCCGCTCATCACTTTCCGTGGCTGCCCGTGAGGTGGCTGCTGCGCGACCGATACGACAGCGTGACCCACCTGGCGTCGTTCGACCGCCCGATCCTCGTCATGGTTGCCGAACGCGACAGCATCGTCCCTGCGCGCTTCGGCGAGGCGCTTTACAACTCGCTGTCCGCACCGAGAAAACTGATGACGGTGAAGGCGGCTGACCATAACGACTGGATTGGCCACGTCGACCAAACCTGGTGGCGGGAGGCGACGGACTTCCTGCTCACGCCTTCGCATTGAAATATGAAGACGCCACCGGTCCCGTCCAGCTCGGAACGCATCTATGTTCTCGATGCGAAGAACCGGCCAGTCGAGGTGTTCGACCACGACGCGTGGTCGCGCTGGATGATGGAAAACGAACTGATCTTTCGCCGCACACTGCTGGACGACTACGGTGTGACGGTCACGACCCGCTTCCGTGGTGTGTCCAATCCGAAAACCGCGGAGGTTTTGCTGTTCGTAACGCGCGTCGCCGGAATGCAGACGCAAGACAACAGGAGCTACGGAGCACGTACGCTCAATGAGGCGCTGGAGCAGCATGAGCGCATCGTGCAGAAAATCCTCCGGAAAATGACGGGGCGGTGAACATCAGAGCACCGTCAGATGAAGCGTGAGTCGAATGGCATCGGCGAAACGTTCGCACTGATGCCGCCCGAGGCTCATATGAAGCTCACGCCGCCATTGACGGGGATCGTCTGGCCGGTAACGAAGCCGTTGCCGACGACCATTAGCACGACCTGGGCGACCTCGTCGGCTTCACCGAGGCGTCCAACGGGAAGCCGTTCCGCGACGTTGGCGGCCTTCAGCGGCGCGGCCATTTCCGTGTCGATCGGTCCCGGGGCCACGGCGTTTACGGTGATGCCTTCGCGGGCCAGCCGCGCCGCATAACCGCGTGTCAACCCTTCGAGGCCAGCTTTCGAGGCGTTGTAGTGCACACCCACCAACCCAGCGCCACGGGCAGCGGCCGACGACAGGTTGACGATGCGACCCCAGCGCTGTGCGCGCATTCCGGGCAGCACCGCCTGCGTGCACAGAAACGCCGATTTCAGATTGACCGCAAGCGTTCGATCGAATTCGGCTTCCGTGAGCCTATCGATATCGACGATCGTTCCGGTGCCCGCGTTGTTGACGAGAACACCGACGACGCCAAGGCGGTTTTCCACCTCATCGATCATTGCCTTGACGTCGGACGCGACCGATACGTCGGCTTGCACCGCGATTGCACGGCCTCCCGCACTTTCGATTTGCCCGACGATCTGAGCAGCCTCGTTCCCGCGTTGCCGATAGTTGACCGCCACTGCTGCGCCAGCCGATGCAAGCGAGAGGGAAACGGCGCGGCCGATTCCTCGCGATCCGCCGGTCACGAGGGCGACACGATCGTGCAAATCGGGCGAATGAGCGGGCATGGAAATCCTCCTGTCCTGTGGAACTATCAAAAGGAGCTGTGCTCGCGCAACGCAGCGTGCCGCTGCGTTGCGGTTCAAGTTACAACGTCACAGCGCAAACAGCCGCCCAAGATGAGGCTCGGAGTCCTCTACGCCGGCGAGCCGCAATGCGTGCCACGCCATCGCGTAGTTGCTCGAGATCACCGGCTTGCCGATCGCGGCTTCCAGCTCCGGAATCAACCCGGCAATGCGCAAGCTCGTGCACGATACGAAAATTGCGTCCACGTCACGATTGCGCGCAAGTCGCTCGACGCCAGTTCGCAACGACAATGCATCGATCCGCGCCACTTCGTTATCGTTCGCATGCTCGAACGACGCCATGCGCGAAATGCGGTGACCACGCGACTCGATATAGTCGCGCATGTATTCGTTGATCGAACGCACATAGGGCGTAAGCAAGGCCGTACGCTGGACGCCTAGCGCACGAAGCGCCGCCAGCGCCGCGGTAATCGGCGTGGTGCACGCGGCGTCCGCACGCGCTTCGCGAATCCGCGCGAACACCTTGTCTTCCCCGATCACCATCGACGCGGACGTGCAGCCAAACGCCACCACGTCGATACGCTCGGCCGGACGGATCAGCGCGACCGCAGGTGCGATACGGTCCTCCATTTCCGCTAGCCGTTCAGGCGTGATGTCCGCCGAGTTATACACACGGCTTTCGTAGAACGCCACGCCCTCCTGCGTCATCAAGCCCCGCCACTCATGCTCAATCGTATGATCGGTCGCGAGCACCACGAGCCCAATCGCGGCGCGACGGCAGATGCCGTCGTCCAGCGTGAAATCGAGCCTCGTGTACACGTCGTCATGCTGTGCAATCGCACTCATTTCGGAGTCGTCCTGTCTTGTCGCGTTCGGCTTCGCGAGTCTCTGCCGTCACTGCCTCTTAAAGGTAGAGGATCGAAGGCGCCTTTGTGTAACGGTTTATACGCAAATACCCTATACCGTCTCAACGCACCCCGGCTCCTATCATAAAAGCAGCGCTTTTTGTGTCCGCGCTCCGGTGCAAACCAGCCGTCACGCTGTTGACCTGGTGGGTATGAATCACTGAATCACTCGCAATCACCCCATTTCCGTCCGCTTTCCGATGTCACCGGTATGCCCGTGTGGCGGATCGTCCGATCCCTCTCACAAAAGGAGTCGCTAACATGTTTGCTCAGACGATTGGCTGGTCCGGTGCAGAGCGCGGCTCGCGGCGAACGACTGTCGCGGGCATCGCGGCCGCCGTGGCCCTGCTTGCGGGCATGGTTCCCGGTTCGGCGCTGAGCCAGGGCGCCACCATCAAGATCGGCGTGCCGGTTCCGCTGTCGGGTAGCAGTGCCAATGCCGGCACGGATATCGTCAATGGCGCGAAGCTCGCCGCCGCCAAGATCAACGCGGCCGGCGGCGTGCTCGGCAAGCAGATCGAGCTGGTGCCCGAGGACGACGCCTGCGATGCGCAGACCGCGGTGCAGGCGGCACAGAAACTCGTCGATGCGGGCGTTGTCGCGGTAGCGGGCGGCTATTGCTCCAGCGCGGCGCTGCCGGAATCGACAACCTTTCATCGCGCCGGGATTCCCTACGTGCTGGATGCGTCGACCAATCCGCAGCTGACCGAGATGGGGTACGACAACGTGTTCCGCACGATCGGCCGTGACGACCAGCAGGGTCCGTTCGCGGCAAGTTTCATGAAAGACGTGCTGCACGCGAAGCACGTGGCGGTGATCGACGACAACACGACCTATTCCAAAGGCCTCGCCCAGAACACGGTGCAAGCGCTGAAGAAGGACGGCGTCGATGTGGTGTACGCCAATTCGATCACGCCCGGTCAGATGGACTACTCACCGACGCTCACACGGGTCTCCTCACTCAAGCCTGACGTAATCTACTACACGGGCTATTTCTCCGAAGCCGGCCTGATCGTCAAGGAGGCGCGGCAACTGGGTCTGAAAATGACCTTCATGGGCGGCGACGCCACCAATGACCCGACCCTGATGAAGACAGCCGGTCCCGCCGCCGACGGCATGATCATCACGACCGCCCCGCTCGCGCAGTTCCTGAGCGGCGCGCACGCCTACGTCGATGACTATACGAAGGCATACGGCCAAGGGCCGGGACCGTACTCGGTCTATGAATACGATGCGGTCGGGGTCACGGCGAAAGCCATCGCGGACGCGAAGTCGGCACAGCCTGCCGCGATCACCGCTGCTCTGCACAAGATCCAGAACTACCCGGGCGCGACCGGAACGATTGACTTCAATCCGAAGGGAGACCGCAGCAAAGCCGTGTACATCACCATCGTCGTGCACGACGACAAGTTCGAGCCCTACCAGAGGCAGGATGCGAGCGGACATTGGGTGGCGATGAAGTAGATGCGCTTGCGCACCCCGCGCCGTCATGAGCGACTTCTTCCAGTTCGTGATCGAAGGGCTGACGACCGGCTCGTTCTACGCGCTCGTCGCCCTCGGCTACACGATGGTCTACGGAATCATCCGGCTGATCAACTTCGCTCATGGCGACCTGTTCATGGTCGGCGCGTTCATCGGCTGGACCGGCCTGATGGTGCTGGCGTCCGCGCATCTGCCGCTCGCCCTCGCACTGCTGATCGCTCTGGCGGCCGCCATGACGGTCACGGGCGCGCTCGGCCTGCTGATCGAGCGGCTCGCGTATCAGCCGTTGCTGCGCGCGCCGCGGCTGTCGATTCTGATCACCGCGCTGGGCGTCTCGCTGGCGCTGCAAAATGGGGTGCTGCTGATCTACGGTGCGGGCTTTCGCACCTATCCGCATGTGCTGAGCCAGGCGGGGTTCGAGCTCCACGGCGTGCAGATCACCTTCGCGCAGATCGGCATCATCGTCGCGAGCCTGGCCCTGATGCTGGCACTGTATTTCTTCGTTCATCACACGTTCCTCGGGACCGCGATGCGGGCGCTGGCCATCGATCAGGACGCCGCGCGTCTGATGGGCATCGACGTCGAACGCCTGATCCAGCTCACCTTTCTGCTGGGGTCGGTGCTGGCCGCCGTGGCGGGCGTGATGGAAGGGCTTTACTACACGCAGATCAATTTCTTCATGGGTTTCGTGCTGGGCCTGCGCGCGTTCACCGCCGCCGTCCTCGGCGGCATCGGCAACATCCCGGGCGCGATGGCGGGCGGCATCCTGATCGGCCTGCTCGAAGCCTTCGGCGCGGGCTATGTCTCTTCGCAGTGGACCGACGTGTTCGTCTTCGGCGTGCTGATTGCCGTGCTCGTGATCAAGCCGACCGGGCTGTTCGGCGAACGCGTCGTCGAGAGAATGTAGTTCATGAGCGCCCGTCAGGCTTCCGCGCGCTGGGCCAGGCCTGTCGGCGCTGCGCTGCTGGCCGCCGCCGTCGCGCTGCCCGCTGTCGCCAGCAACTATGTCGTCGATGTCGGCCTGACCATCGTCACCTATTCGATCCTGGGTCTTGGGCTGAACATCGTCGTCGGTTATGCCGGACTGCTCGATTTGGGCTACGCGGCCTTCTTCGCGATCGGCGCGTACACGACGGCGTTGCTGGAAACCCTGCTGCACTTCTCGTTCTGGGAAACGCTGCCGTTCAGTCTGGCGTTCACCGCGGTATCGGGCATCGTGATCGGCTACCCCACCCTGCGCTTGCGCAGCGACTATCTGGCGATCGTCACGCTGGGGTTCGGCGAAATCACGCGTATCGTCGCCACCAATCTGGACATCACGGGTGGCCCGAACGGCATCTTCGGCATCGCGAGCCCGAGCCTGTTCGGCTTCGAGATCAGTTCGCCGCAAGCGCTCTACGAACTGGGCATGGCGTTCCTCGTGGTGGTGCTCGTGTTCGCGGTCCGGCTCGGCCGGTCGCGGCTGGGCCGCGCCTGGACCAGCATCCGCGAGGACGAGGCGGCTGCCGAGGCCGTCGGCGTGCCGACGCTGCGTGTCAAGCTGCTCGCCTATGTGATGGGCGCGTTGATCGGCGGGCTGGGCGGCAGCCTGTTCGCCGCCCGCTTCGGCACCATCGATCCGACCGGCTTCACGTATCTGCAATCGGTCACGATCCTGATCGTCGTCGTGCTCGGCGGCCGCGGCAGCATTCCGGGCGTGATCCTCGGCGCCATCATCGTCGCCGGCTTGCCGGAAATACTGCGGTTTCTCAACCTCTGGCGCATCTTCGCTTTCGCGATCGGGCTCGTGGTCCTGATGCTGCTAAGGCCGCAGGGCTTGTGGCCAGCGCCGTTGCGCCGCGTCGCGCCGGCGCGCAAGGGCGCTGACGCCGATCGGGCGCCGGCGCCCAGCCACGCCGTCACCGATGAGACCTTGCTGGAGGTGCGCGACATGCAGCGCCGCTTCGGCGGCGTGCTGGCGGTCGGCGGGGTCAGCTTCACGGTGAAGAGCGGCGAGATCGTGAGCCTGATCGGTCCGAACGGCGCCGGCAAGACGACCGTGTTCAACTGCCTGACCGGCGTGATCCGCCCGACCGGCGGCCAGATCGTCTGGTGCGGAGAACGGCTTGCCGGCGGCGCGCCCCATCGCATCGTCCATCAAGGCATGGCGCGCACCTTCCAGGGCATCCGCCTGTTCGGCCACATGACGGCCTTCGAAAACGTGCTGACCGGCATGGATCATCGGCTTCGGACACCGCTCGCCGCCGAGCTTCTGGCGTTGCCGTCCGCGCGCGCCGAGGCCGCGGACCATTCCACCGAGGGCCTGCGCTGGCTCGCCTTCGTCGGTCTTGCCGGCAGGTCGGGCGAGCGCGCCGCCGATCTGCCCTACGGCGACCAACGCAGGCTTGAGATCGCCCGTGCGCTCGCCAGCAGCCCTCGCCTGCTGCTGCTCGACGAGCCCGCAGCGGGCATGAACCCCACAGAGAAACGCGCGCTGATGGAACTGATCCGGCGAATCCGGGATCATGGCGTGACGGTGCTGTTGATCGAGCACGACATGATGCTGGTGATGGGCGTGTCGGACCGGATCATCGTGATGGATCACGGCGTCATCATCGCCGAGGGCCCGCCCGCCGCGATCCAGGCGGACCCGCGTGTGATCGATGCCTATCTCGGCACAGCCGAAAAGGACGAGGCGAGCGACGATACCGCCGGGGAGAAATCGCTGTGGGACTCCTAGAAATCCGCGATCTGCGCGTCAGCTATGGGACTGTCGAAGTGCTGCACGGCATCTCGCTGGACGTCGCACAGGGCGAGGTCGTCGCGTTGCTCGGCAGCAACGGCGCGGGAAAAACCACCACACTGCGGGCGATTTCCGGATTGATCCGGCCGCGCGCGGGCAACATTGCGATGGATGGCCAGCGCCTGATGGGATTGCGCGCACATCAGATCGTGGCGCTGGGCTTGGGTCATGTGCCGGAGGGGCGGCGCATTTTCGGGGCGCTGACGGTGGAGGAAAACCTGCATCTGGGCGGCTATCTGATCCGGCGCGACAGTACGGCATTGCAACAGCGAAGGGATCAGCTGTATGCGACTTTCCCCCGGCTCGGCGAGCGCCGCAGCCAGCTGGCGGGCACGCTCAGTGGCGGCGAACAGCAGATGCTGGCGATTGCCCGAGCCCTGATGCTGCGCCCGCGTATCGTGGTACTGGACGAACCGTCGATGGGACTCGCGCCAAAGCTGGTCCGCGCGATCTTCGGCATGGTCGCCGACATCTGCCGCGAAGGCACGTCGATACTTCTGGTCGAGCAGAACGCCCGCCAGGCGCTGCGAATCGCGCATCGGGCTTACGTGCTGGAAAGTGGGCGCATTGCGCTCGCGGGCTCCGCCCGCGAGCTGGCTCAGGACAGCCGCGTCCGCGCTGCCTATCTGGGGGGCAGTGCCATGTCGGCAGAGTAACCCGCCAACTAATGAGTTCAAGGGAGAACGCATGATGCTGAATTACCCTGCTGCCTATCAGTCCACCAAAGGCTCGGCGCTCGACGTCGACAAGACCTTCTATCAGCGCATCGCCTCACAGCACGACACCCGCACGCTGGTCGAATCGATCGTCGTGCCGATCCGTTCGGGGCGAGCGTGGACCGTGCCGGCCGGGCACGTGTTTCGGATCGTCACGATCGAAGGCCCGCAGGTTGCCGACCTGAACATATGGAACCGACACAACCCGCGCGAGCGCATGTGGGCGTCGCGCACGCGCCAGTTGCAGCAGGCGCACGTGAGCACGTTCGACCGTCTGTGGTCGACGCTGCCATTCCTGCGTCCGATGGTGACCATCACCGATGACAGTCTCGCCAGCTACGGCGTCGACGAGCACGGCGGCCGCGTCCACGATCTGCTCGGCACGCGCTGCGATCCGTACGTGAACCGCATGCTGACCGGCGAGGATTTTCATTTCCACTGCCACTCCAACCTGACGCGCGCCATCGCCCCGTATGGCTTGACCGAGTACGACGTCCACGACGTGCTCAACGTGTTCCAGTGCACCGGCCTGAATCTCGACGACAAATACTTCATGAAGGCGTGTCCGGCAAAGAAAGGCGATTACCTCGAATTCTTCGCGGAGATCGACTTGCTGTGCGCACTGTCGACCTGTCCGGGCGGCGATCTGTCAGTGCCGATGTGGGGGCCCGACGCGCGCGATCCTCTGGAAGTGTGCCGGCCGCTCGGCATCGAGGTCTGGCAACTCGCGCCGCAGATGCTGGACGGGTGGACGCCGCCGGCTGTGGCTGCCTACAAGGGACAGCACGGAATGGTGCTGAATCAGCCGCAATGGAAGTGAGACTGCCGCAGCCCCCTTGTATCTCAGGACATTATGAAAATTATCGTGCTCGGCGGCGGGGTGGTCGGTGTGACGACTGCGTACCAGTTGCAGAAAGATGGCCATGAGGTCGTGATCATCGAGCGGCAGCCTTTAGTCGCCGCGGAAACCAGTTGGGGTAACGCGGGCATGATCGCGCCCGGGCATTCCTTTGTCTGGTCCTCGCCCAGAGCGCCAATGATTCTGCTCAAATCGCTGGTGCTGAAAGATCAGGCGTTGCGCTTCAAGTTCTCGGCGGACCCGAGGCTTTACAGCTGGTCGTGGCGTTTCCTGATGGAATGCACATCGGAGAAGGCACGCCGCAATACCCTGCTCAAGCATCGGCTTGCCGCGTATTCTCAGCGAGTACTACAGGATGTGGTCGCCGAGGAGGCCATCGAATACGATCGAAACGAGCGCGGAATTCTCTATCTCCATCGGACTCAGGAGGCGCAGGACCGCGGAATCGAACATATGAAACTGCTGGAATCCGACGGGCAAGTCATCAGGGTCCTCAGCCCCGATGAGGTGGTCGCGCTCGACCCGTCGCTGGCTTCGGCAAAAGACAGGATAGCGGGCGCCATTCACTGCCCGACCGATGAGACCGGGGACCCGGCGAAGTTCACCCGCGCCCTTGCGGAAAAGGTCGTCGCGCGTGGCGGTACGCTTCTGACGGATGCGACGATCGACGGCTTCGAAACCGCCGGGCAGGACATAGCAGGCACGAGAACGAGCCGAGGCCTTGTCAAAGGCGACGCGTATGTGCTCGCCCTCGGCCCCTATAGTCCGGTTCTCGCCCGACAGATCGGCATCGATCTTGCGATCTATCCGATCAAGGGATACTCGCTGACGATTCCGATCGATGGGCGGCCCATGCCACCCGCCGTTGCAGCGGTGGACGAGCACAACCTGGTCGCAATCTCGCGCTTCGGCGATCGGCTCCGGGTCACGGCAACGGCGGAGTTTGCTGGCTACGACACGAGCCACAAGCCTTCTGATTTTGCCTTCATGAAGAGCGTGACGCAGGAACTCTACCCGGCCGGCGCCAACTACGATCGCGCCGAAATGTGGGCCGGGCTCAGGCCGATGACGCCAACGAACCTGCCGTTTTTTGGGCGCAAGAAGTACCGCAATCTTTATCTAAACACCGGCCACGGTCATATCGGCTGGACAATGTCACACGGATCGGCTCGAATCACGGCCGACCTGATCGCGGGACGAACCCCGGCGATTCCGATGGTAGGGCTGCTTTGCGACTGAGGGCGGCACCACTCGGGCCCCGCCTCAGGCCCGGCCGCCCAATCCTCGCATCCGCCGTGCGAAATGCGCGCGCTCCGCATCGTCCATCAGCGCGAGGAACTGATCCGCTTCCATATGAACCAGTTCTTCGTGATCGCCCGCCTCGAAGTACACGTCGGGCTGGCCTGCCAGACTCGACTCCAGGTAGGTTTTCATGCCATACGCCATACAAATCGGCGGCACCGCTCCCGCATCGCAGTCCTTGAACAATTCGCGCAGTTCGACTTCCGTGGCGAGAGCAAGCCGGCGCCCGGTCTTGCTCCAGAACTCGGAGAGCTGCACGGCGTAAGTCGATGGCAGCACGGCGGCCACATAGCCGTGTTCGTCTTCGAGCAGCACGGTCTTGGCAAGGCGGTCACCCGGAATGTGCGCCGCGGCAGCCGTTTCGACACTCGAGTGGCTGTACGGATGACGCACGACTTCGTAGCGGGAACCCTTGCTGCGCAGGCACTCCTGCAAGGTTGGCGACATCGCCATGGCACACCTCCTGTCGAATATCTGAAAAGGAATGAACACTTGCGATCTTTTCAGAATAGTTCACGCACCGGCAATCCGCACGCCAAGTGGCGCAAACGCCTAGAATGAAAGCACGGTTTGTACCTTATAAGGGGCCGGCTACGTCTCGATCGATCACGGGTTTTTCGGCGAGACTCAGCCGAGACTCAGCCCAAAGGAGGCGCCCAATGTCAGTGATCGCACCCGACGAAAGGGCTGATTTTCTCGCCGTCCTGCGTCGGCACCATCTCGCCGAGTCCGACTTTGTCCTTCAGGAGACCGGAGCGACCGATATCGTGGACGAGGTCTACCCGCTGAGGGGCAGTGTCACCGTCGTTCGCACGTCATCACTGCGGGAACGGGAGTACCAGACCGGACACGGCACCGCGTGGACAGTCGAATTTGAGAAAGACGTGATCCGGGGCGTATTTGGATGAGCGCCGACAGGCGACGATTTCCCCACGGGGGCGTCTCAGTTGCGGCCCGGCGGCTTGCCTCGGGAGCTATCGCGCCCGCGTTGAATCGATGAGCTCGTCGGCCTCGCGTTCCAATGCGTCGCCTTGCGCCGAACGTTGCGTGTGGCTGAGCAGCGTGCCTAGATTGCGCAACGTGCGTGCTTGATCCTGCCGCCAGGTCAACGGATCGTCGTGGGCGAGTTTGCGGTACAGATCCAGCGCTCGGCGCCATGCGTCTTCCGCTTCGCGCGGCCTGCCGGTGCGGCTGTAGAGCACGCCCAGATTGTTCAGGATCCGTGCCTCGTCAGGCTGGTACGCGACCGGCGTATCGCGCGACAGCGCGCGGACGATCCGCAGCGCGTCCTGGTAGGTCTGCAGCGCCTTGGCCGGCTGCCGTTCGAGGCGGTACAGCACGCCAAGATTGCCCAGCGTATGCGCCACGTCGGGCTCGTAGATCGCGGGATTTTCGCGGGCGAGCTGTTGACGGATCTTCAGAGCTTGCCGGTAAGCGCGCTCAGCTTCCGGCAGCCGCTCGCTTGCGCTGTAGCAGTTCCCGAGGTTATTCAGCGTGCGCGCAAGCGCCGGACGCCAGGCGGCGGGATTGTCATGTTCGAGTGCGTGCTGGATGCGGAGCGCTTCGAGATAGGCGAGTTCCGCGTCATGGGTGCGCTGTGTCGCACTGTAGAGGATGCCGAGGTCGTTGAGCGTCATCGCGACCGCGGGCCGGTACTTTGCCGGGTCCTGTCGGGCCAGCGCACGGTCGAGGGCGAGGGCTTCGCGCCACGCGTCTGCCGCATCCTGCAGACGCTGCGTGTCGCGGTACAACGTTGCGAGACTATCAAATGTGTTAGCCACTGCGGGACCGTAGACCGAAGGGTCCACGCGCGCGAGCGCCCAGTAGATTTCGAGCGCGTGCAGCCATGCGGCTTCGGCTTCCTGCTGCTGTTGCCGCATCACATACAGACTGCCAAGCTTGCCGAGCGTCCGCGCGATGGACGGCTGCCATGCGGCGGGACGCTGTTGCGCAAGCATCCGATACTGGACCAGCAGCGCCCGATACACCGGCTCGGCACGCTCGGGCTCGTGCTGCACGAGCAGCGTGTCGGCGAATGCGGTGGCGATGTCCTTATCGTCGGGTTGCAGCGCATGGGCATGCTCCAGGTACGGCAGTGCGTTCCATGGCATGAAGCGAAGCAGTTCGACGCTCGCCGCTTCGTAGTTGCGCGCGGCGCTTAGCTGGGCGGTACCGGGTGCCTCGGCCATGAGCCGCATCAGCAACGCAGAGGCGCGATCCAGATCGAGACGCCTCACGGCGGCGGCGGCCTGCAGTTCGGTGAGGGCCGTGCTGTGCGTGATCGACAACCTGCGCAGCAGCTCTTCATAGCGTGCGTTCCATTCCGAAGCCTCGGCTCCGAGGTCGATATCGGAGCGCGTTCTGATCTGCGATGCGAGGCTTTCGAGGATCGGTTCGAAGTTGGTGAGCGCGGCTTCGTTGGTGGCTTCGTCGTGATCTGTCTGCGAGAAGATCGCGTGCAGCATCGTGTTGGCCGCTGTCGCCAGCGCGGCACGTTGCTCGGCGGAGAGCCCGTCGTGCTTCACCGCGCGGTTCAGCCGTTCGGTGACGCGTGGGAGCGCGGGCGCGGAGACAGCGCAGCGGGTCCGCACTTCAAGTCCGTCCTTGACGGCGACCTCGGAGAACGACGGCACGCACGCACCGGACGCCCCCGCAGCGGCGCATGCGGTGGACAGCGCGGCCATCGCGATGCCGGACAAAATCTTGCCCGTACACATTTCCAGTCAGGCCTACAGAATTACCGCTACAGCGTTGCGCGGCGCATCGCTTCGCCCGGAATGCCGCAATGCCGTCGCGTGTATTCATTCTATCGAATACAGTTAGCCTACATTCGCCAACTTGACGACGCCCATCGTGAACTTCGAACGCGGCCACACCTTCTCCTTTAGCCCCGACGGCGAACACTTCCTGCTCGACGGCCTGCCGTTCCAGATTCGCAGCGGCGAGATGCATCCAGCCCGCATCCCGCGCGAATACTGGCAACACCGGATCCGCATGGCAAGGGCGATGGGGATGAACTGCGTCGCGTTGTACATCATGTGGAATTACCATGAGACGCACAGAGGCGTGTTCGACTTCCACAGCGGTAATCGCGATATCGAGGCTTTCATTCGCCTATGTCGATCCGAGCAGATGTGGGTGCTGTTGCGCCCCGGGCCTTACGTTTGCGCAGAGTGGGATCTGGGCGGTCTGCCGGCCTGGCTGTTGCGCGAGCCGGACATCCAGTTGCGGACCGACTCGGCCACCGATCCTCGCTACATGGCGGCGGTGGCTCGCTATATCGACGAACTGGTTCCGCGCATCAAGCCATTGATGAGCGAGCACGGCGGTCCGATCCTGATGATCCAGATCGAAAACGAATTCGGATCATATGCGAGCAATCCGGCTTACCTCGAAGAGCTCAGGCAGCTTTGGCTCAAAGGAGGCATAAGCGGGCCGTTCTACACCGAAGACGGTCTCGCGCAACTCGAACGCAATCACACCACGGTGACGGGCGGCGCGATCGCGCTGAGCAACGGCAACGCAGCGCAAATCGCAACGGTGCGCCGCAATTTCCCCTCCGTGCCCGCGATGGCAGGCGAGGTGTATCCGGGGTGGCTCACGCATTGGGGCGAAGCGGCCTTCGCGGGCGTGGACTACGACCTCTCCAGCAGCTTGGCCACGTTCATGCAGGCGCGACTGTCGTTCAACCTGTATGTGATTCACGGCGGCACGAGCTTCAGCTTTTTTGCCGGCGCGAACGTGGACGATTCGGGCAACTATCAGCCCGACATCACGAGCTACGACTACTCCGCGCCGATCAACGAACAAGGCATGGCGACGCCGAAGTACCTCAAGTATCGAGACCTGATCGCCAGCTATCTGCCCGAACCGTTGCCAGCCATACCGGATGCCATCGCCACGCTTGACTGCGCAGGCGTTGGGGCCTTGATGCCAACGCTCTACGCGTCGATCTGGGACAACCTGCCAGCGGCACTGCCGCACGAGCAAGGCGTCGAACCACAGTCGTTCGAACACTACGGTCAGGCGTTCGGCTTCGTGCTGTATCGCAAGTTTTTACCGGAGCACGCGAGCGGTGTGCTGGATATCAGCGGCGTTCACGACTATGCGACCGTTTTCCTTGGTGAACAGTACGCGGGCGGCGTATCGAGAGCGCAACTGCCGCGCAGGTACGCGCGGTCGCTCCACATGATGCATCGCGCGCCGCTTGCCCTGCCTTCGGCGCGGCAGAATCAAGGGTCGAGCACGGACAGTCTCGTACCGCTGGAGATATTCGTCGAGGCCATGGGACGCGTCAACTTCGGACCCGCGCTCGTCGACCGCAAAGGTCTGCTCGAACCGGTCACGATGCAACACGTAGACGGCTCAGTCTCGTTGCTCGAGCAATGGGACGTCCACCTGTTGCCGATGGATGACACGTTCATCGCCAACCTCAACGAAGGCTGCACGAACCCGAGCAAACCCGGTCTCTTTTTCAAGGCGAGTGTGCTGCTGGCCGAAGTCGGCGACACCTGGCTCGACATGAGCAACTGGACCAAGGGTATCGTCTGGGTCAATGGTCACAACCTGGGACGCTACTGGAACATCGGCCCGCAAAAGCGCCTGTATTGCCCCGCGCCGTGGCTCGTGCAAGGTAACAACGAGGTACTGGTCTTCGACCTCCATCAGATCGACGCGAGGCCGATTCCACTGGCCGATCGCCTGTACTAGCGCGCGCGCCTTCTCTTCTTCACCGTTTCGCCGCGGCGACCGGCGGCAGTTCGAGCGTGAGCACTTCGAACGGCGCGAGTTGCACTGCATGCGGTACATCAGCGTCCAGTTGAGCGGGAATGCCGGAAGCCCTTGCACGCCCAACGCCGCGCGCTTCGAATCGTCCCACCGCCCCATCCGGCAACTCCAGTTGGCGCCGCAGGTCGAGTATGAAGCGTTGTGTGCGACTGTGAGGATTGCGCAGCGTCACGATCGACTTGCGCGGCGCCCACGCTGCCCAACCGTAAGCCGCCTGTTCGTCCGGCGCGCCGCCAATCCAATGGCTGTCGCGCAGGATGTCGCCGTTTTCGCGCGCCCATCTCGCGGGGCGCGCAAGCTCATCCCAGTCGTGCTCGCGCAGCAGCGCCGGCGTGATGTATAGCTCCTGCAATTGCGTGCCGGTCCCGAAGTACGACCACACTTCGTTGGAGAATGCGTCTCCCGTCGACGTATTGAGGCGAGGATTGCACTGCGCATAGAGGATGCCGTGCAGCATCAGCGAATTGAGCGGAAAGAGCGGACTGCGCTCCACGACGTTGTAATACGTCTGCGTGTCGCGGTAGGTGATCCAGCGCTCGCGGTTCGTGCCGCTTCCCGCCAGGCCATCGTCGCTGCCGCCGCGCCAGATGGAGTCGACATGGCGCAGCCAGAACGGCGACGGATGCGTACCTGTCGTGAGATTGATGAAGGTTTCGGGCTTGGCCGCGCGGATGTCCTCGATCAGTTGAATCGCCGCGTCCCAATCGCTGTCGAACAGGCTGCCAGGAAACACCCTGTCGGCATTGCCCGTGCCGTCGAACTTGAATTGATTGACGCCGCCCTTGTCGAGCATGTCCATCACGACCTCATGAAAGCGCCGGTAATACGTCGGACCCGACAGCGCGAGACCGTTGTCGATGACCTCATAACCAGCGGCACGTCCTCGCGCTACGCGTTCCTGTTTCGGCGTACCGTAGCCGCCCCACGGCGAAAGCCATATGCCGGGAGCGGCGCGAAATCGCGCGGCAGCGTCGCGCAGCGGAACGAAGCCATCTGGAAATGCGTTGCTGAATTGCCAGCCGCCGCCAAGGTCGTCCCAGCCATCGTCGAACAGAAAAGAATCGATTTGCACCCCGCGCACTGCATGCAACTCGTGGCCGATCGTTTCGATGCGTTCGAGCGCCTGTTCCTGCGAATATGGCGTCAGATAGCCGATGTCGCCCCAGCTGTTGTAGTGCAGAAACGGCCGATATGGGCGGGCGCGTTCCCGCTCCAGATAGATGCCGAAGTCGCGCCGAATCTGGCCGTCACTGGCTACACCTGCCACAGCCGAGTAGACCAGCGTTCTGTTTTTCTGTAGAGGCAACGCGCGATGCAGCGTAAAGCCAAAGGTGTCGCCCTCTACCTGACTTGTCGCCAGCGGATGCTCGAAGCCCAGATAAAAGTTGCCCGCACCGACCGGCGTGCCCTTGCGCTCAGGACTGGCCTTGGCGCCAGCAGCGCGCGTCTGCAGCAATGACACGGCGGTGATCGCTTCGTCCCGAAGAAGCGCCGTAATCGCAAGTTGGACGCGCAGATATCGTGACCCGTCGCGTTGCTCGACGCTCCATTGCACCTTTAGGCGTCCATGAGTATCGACCAGGGAGATGCTCGCGCGCCGCCCTGCGATTCGTTCGCCCAGGCGCGACGCACGCGGGTTGGGATCGACCGCCGCGTCGCTCACCGGCGCAACGACCTTCATCTCGGCCAGGCCCGTGGTGGTTCCGTCAGCGAGCGTGAGCGTGAACGGCGCGATGAGGAGCAGCGTGCGTTTGCGCTCGCAATCGATCAGCGAGAAACCGGCGAGACGTTCGTTCTCATGCGTCCAGCGCAATGCAATCGCGTCGTTGCCGAATGAGGAGAGATGGCCCGTCGTCTGGAGCACGGGCATGCCGGTTTGCGTAGGCAAAGCATGGTTGGCGCGCATGGAGCACCTGTCTCGGGCCAGAGCAGCAGCAAATAGCGTAACGGCAATGGACCTACGTGTTCAAGGCACGGCGCGCGCGGGTGAAATTTTCTCATGGGGCGACAGACCGCTCACCCGCGAAGTGGGCGTGGACTGAAGCGACCTTGCTGGCCTGCCCGGCGTGCGGCAGCTATCAAATCCGCGCACGCGGGCGAGTCGGAGCGGGGAAACGCGTAGAAACGTGCAACCGGCAACGCGGGCAAACCTTCTTTGCGACCCAACAGGCGCAAACCTTCGACTCGCTGACTATCGGCGATGACGGTAACGGCAAAACCCGAACTCGCCGCCGACAGACAGGCCGCCATGCTGCTGCTCTCGAACACGAGGCGCCATGCGCGCCCCGCCTTGTTGAGTGCCGCGATTGCCGACTCTCGATAGATGCAGGGATCGGGAAAGACGGCCAGCGGCAGCGGCCGGTCGAGATCCAGAGGTTCATGTTGCGCGTAGGCCCAGACTAGCGGTTCTTCCCACAGCAGTTCACCACCTTTCCCGACACGGCTGCATTGCTTGCCGAACACGAGATCCAGACGACCGCGCTCCTGCTGGCGCAACAGATCGGCCGTGATGCCGACTTTGAGGTCGATTGTCGCCTCGGGATGTCGCTGTCGAAAACGCTGTAGCACCTGGGGTAGCCAGGTGCCGGCAAAATCTTCCGATGCACCGACCCGCAGTAACCCGCGCAGCGGCGCGCCGCGCAGTTTCGCGCGGACCTCGCGTTCCAGATCGAGAATGTTGCGGCCGTACGCATACAAGGTGTCGCCGCCCTGCGTCAACGCCAGGTGGCGAGTCGTGCGTGTCAGCAGATCAACGCCGACCATTTGTTCCAGGCGCTTGATATGGCCGCTCACGGCCGAAGGAGTCAGCGCCAGACGCTCGGCGGCCGTGGCAAAGCTGCCGCTGTCCACGACTTCGAGAAAAGTGCGGAGCAATACGGTATCGAGCGGAACACCGTCGGCCGCGGGCAGAATGTCCATTGAAACGATTCAACACAAATAATCACCAATGAGTCGTGATTATTCACCAATCGCGACGAGACGTCGAGCTATCGTGGCACTACCCTGTTTGCACGAGGAAACCCATGAACACCTACCGCCACGCCGCTACCCAGCGGCTCGACATTGCCTATCTCGAATGGAACCCGCAGGGCGCGCGAACAGCGGTGCTGTTGCATGGCTGGCCGGACAGCCCGCAGTGCTGGAAGAGCGTCGCGCGCATTCTGGCCGATTCGGGTTACCGCGTGCTCGCACCTGCACTGCGGGGCTTCGCGCCCACCCGGTTTCTCGATACGAGCACGCCTCGCAGCGGCCAGTTGTCCGCGCTGGGGCGCGATCTTCTGGATTTCGTCGACGTGCTGCAAGTTGAGCGGCCGGTCCTCGTCGGACATGATTGGGGCGCACGCGCGGTCGCTAATGCGTGCGGCCTGCGAGACTGCGTGGGCTCACATCTGGTCATGCTATCGGTGGGATACGGCACCAATGCTCCGGACCAGATATTGACCCTCCAGCAGGTACGCAATTATTGGTACCACTGGTTTATGGCCACGCCGCGAGGCGCACGCGTGGTTCGGGACGAGCGTGAGGCCTTCGCCCGGCAGATGTGGGATAGCTGGGCGCCGGCCGGCTGGTACACGCCGGCCGACTTCGCCGAAGCGGCGCAGTCATTCGTGGGCGACGACTGGGCCGATGTCGTGCTCCATTCCTATCGACATCGTTGGGGCTTTGTCGACGGAGACCCCGCTTACGCCGACGATGAAACGCGTCTGAATCCAGCACCGGTGCTATCGGTTGCAACGCTGGTGCTGCACGGCGGTGCGGACACTTGCAATCATCCCGATAGTTCGAGCGGACGGGAGTCGTACTTCCGTGGGCGATATGAGCGGAAGGTTCTCGATGGTGTTGGCCACTTTCCACAGCGCGAAGCGCCGCGGGACGTCGCCGATGCCATCTTGCAGTTCTGTGTCACCCATCGGTAGGCCGATGGCGCATGCCCCACCGATAGAGAACAAACAGAAACGGATCGACGATCGTGTAGCCGCACGGCAACGCGTACAAACGCCCGTCGGCGAGCTTGCTTTCGATCTGCGCAAACGCTGTCTCAATCGTCTGTCGAGCGTGTGCGGAGACCGCGGCATGCAACGACACCTCTGCGACGAAGCGCGCGGGTCGCCAATAATGAATCGTCCGGGGTGATGTCTCGTTGACGTCACCACGAGCCTTCCTACCTTTCGCTGCTCTTGCCGCCGACGCCGACCTTGCCGCGCCCGACCTTGCGATGCGGCGCACTGGGGCGCAGCCTTTTCCTGGAACTGGCTGTCAGCGTGACGTGCTCCGAAGGGTAGCGGGTCGTTCTGTCCAGTGCGGCTTGATAGGCGCGATGGCCTGGATCGTTGCGCCTCGTAGCTGACATGACTGGCACCTCCTCAGAGAATCTTAGGCCGAAACAGCCCGGCGGTTTTGGCGTCTTCCTGAGTATGGTGCGCGTCATTCATGACAACCCGGACCGCCGCACCCGGAAAGCCGGAAAAAGCTGTCGCCGCAGTCCGTCAGCCAGCGCCGTTGCACCCTCAGCGGCGATCCAGTCCAGGCGTCACAACGTTCGTTTTTCCGCAACCATGCTTTCGCCCAGCCCCGCTTCTTCCAGACGGCGGGAAGCAGGACTATACGTCCACGCCTCGACACATCGCCGCGGCCTCTTCCAAAAGGATTTGCAATTAAAGTGGACACCATTCATCGATATCGGATCGGTGCCGACGAAGCGCACGTGCAGACACCGAGCGCAGGCGTATTCGAGGACAGCGTGCAGCCGATTATCGATGCGGGCCAGGCCCTGTTGATCGACGCACAAAGCCAGCCCACGCTCGAAGGCCTGGAAGGGTTCACGTTCTATCGAACGAAAGGCCACAGCTTCGGCCATCTGTCGATCGGCTTCACTTCCGAAGGGCAGCACGCGCTGTTTTCAGGCGACGTCATGCATCACCCGATTCAGATAGCCAAGCCCGAGTGGAACTCGACTTTCTGCGAGTTTCCCGACGATGCCGAGCGCTCGCGGCTCTGGGCGCTGAGCCACGCCGCAGATCGGCACTCGCTGTTCTTCAGCAGTCATTTCCCCGGAACGTCCGTGGGCGTGGTCGAAAGGCAGGCCGGCGGTTTCGTCTGGCTGCCCCGCTGAACCTCTGCACCAGAGAGCAAACATCATGGCAACCCAAGCACAGATTGAATCCTGCGACTTCATGATCCCGAGCGATACGCCTGAGATCGAGCTTCACATCCGCAACAAACGGCCGGCAGGCCGCACCGACTTTGGTGAAGCACGCACCGTGCAACCGCCTGCACGAAGATGTAAGCGCTCGTCGTAGCGAATAAAAAGGCCGCTTGCAGCGAAGCCGATGTCTGAATGTCGGAGCAACGGTGCGAGCCAATGACGTTTTATCGCCGACTGCACGCATTCAACTATCCGTCACTGTAACCAGCCGCTCGCCCATTCTGTCTGCAAAGCGCAGATCGTTGCGAAGGCGAGTTGCGCGCATGCTCGACGCGTAGTCGTCGATCAAGGCGACGATACACATGCGTACGATACCTTCCACTTCAAGCGCGTTCATGACGCTCATTGCGAACACATCCGGTCAGGAAACAAGGTCAGCGGCCCATTACTTCTGATTATTGGCACTGAGCAGATTTGCTGCATATCAATAGCGACTACATGCGGCGTCACCGCTCTTGACGTTGGCTTATTGCCGAATGATCATGTCCTCTGATGCCTGCGTCGAACTTCTGTCAGTCGCACCTTCAGGAACATTGATACCCGTGCGTAGTCATTGTTGGGAGACGTGCAATGACCTACCCGTCCCAATCCATTATTCAATGGACGAAAGACAACGCGAAACAGCTTCTTCCCGATGCGGTTTTCCTCAGCTTGCTACATCGGAAGCGTATCGGGCGCTTCCCTAAACTATTTCACCCCACAACCTACAACGAGAAAATCCTGCTACGTTGCTTGCGGCCGGACTCGCGATACAGCGCTTTGACCGACAAACTGACCGTACGCGATTACGTCAGAGAAAAGATCGGTGAGAAATACCTTATCCCCATCATCTCCGCACCCTCGGACTTTACGCAAAATATTTTCGACATGCTGCCGAATTCCTTTGTCATGAAGGCAAATCATGGAAACAATTTTGTAGAAATCGTCCGGGACAAGTCGCAGCAGAGTTTCGAACATCTCCAGCTTCTCGCCAGCCAATGGCTATCCACCAATTTCTACAAAAATGCGCGGGAACGGCACTACCGAGGAATTCAGCCACGCATTTACTTCGAGAATCTGCTGCTCGACGAGCACGGCATGATTCCTGCCGACTACAAGGTTCACTGCTTTGCGAACGGATCGGGGCGACCTGTAATGTTTATCTTCGTGATCTCAGACCGTTTCGGAAGTAATACGCGCGGCGACACATACGACGCACAATGGAACCGTATCGACCTCGAGTTTGCTCCCTACGTTCGCAGCACGAGACCGGCACCGCGGCCGAACAATCTGGAGTTGTTGCTGGATACGGCAGCGCATTTGTCCGAGGGTTTCGATTATGTACGCGTCGACCTGTACTCACCATCTGACCGGGTGTTCTTCGGCGAACTCACTTTTACGCCGGGGGCCGGCGTAAGTCCCATGCTACCCGATCGTGTCGATTATGAATGGGGACGTCTTCTGACATGATGTAGGTGCGATAGCCGGACGCGCCCTGATCTCCAACTGGTACGACGGTCACCCGGCTGCCGAAGATGCGCGGCAGCTGATGGTCGTGACGACGTTCCTCTTCATTCGCCTGGCGGCCGGCTGTGACTGCCAGGCCCATTAGCGGCATTCAGCTCTGTTAGTCGATGGACGCGCCCCCTTCACGGGCCAATTTTCGCCGCGAGCGTCCTTCCTCCCTCAAGCCTTTGTAACTCGATCGGCGCCATGGGTTGCCGGGTGGTCTGTCAGTTTCGCCCACTTGTTCCATAAGCTCATATTACAATGCCGGGCTAAAAACGCCGCCCGGTACGGCGGCACCCGGACCATCACGCTCAATGTCGACCCAGCTTTCGAATCCTCCGTCGCTCGCCTCGGCCTCCGACCAACCTGCCGCCGCAGGCATCGCATCACTCGGCTGGCTGCTACCCTTCCACGCAGTCGTCTGGACTCTCGCCGCTTGGCTCGCGCGCGGCAATCTGGACATCCAGGGCGACATGGTCGAGACCTACGTCTGGGGCATCGAGTGGCAGGCCGGTTACGCAAAGCACCCGCCGCTTTCGTCGTGGGTCGCAGCGGCCTGGTTCAGCGTGTTCCCGCATACCGATCTCGCGTATTTCGCGCTGTCGGCGGTGAACGTGCTGGTCGGCCTCGCCGGGATCGTCGCGCTCGCCGGCCGCTTCGTGCCGCGCCAGATCGCGATCTTCGCCGGGCTTGCGATGGCGGTATCGCCGCTTTACTCGAATCTCGCCATCAAATTCAATCCGAACTCGATCCTGTTGTCGGTCTGGCCGTGGACCGCCTACTTTTTCGTCCGCTACGCGCAACCGGGCAGCCGCCTCGCGCGCAGCGGCGCGGCGCTCGGTCTCGGGGCGTGCGCCGCGCTTGCGGTGCTGGGCAAGTACTTCACGATCGTGCTGCTGCTCGGGCTGTTGCTGGCATTGCTCGCGCGCCCCGCATGGCGTGCGCGCCTCGTCAGCGTCGATTCGCTGCTCGCGGTGGCGGCCGGCGTCGCCGTGCTGGCCCCGCACGTCCACTGGATGATGGTCAATCATTTCCCGACGCTCGAGTATGCCGCGCAACGCACTGGCGGCACCCTGCTCGCCGCGGTCGGGCGCTTTGGCATCTACACGCTCGCGCAGATCGGCTATCTCGCGCTCAGTTTCGTTTTCGTGCTGTTGATGGTGCGCACCCGCGGGGCTGCGCGGCTGATGGCGCTGAGCGTCGTTCGGCCCGCGTCGCACCCGGATCTCTGGTGGCTCGCGCTGGGGCCGCTGTTCGCCGTGGGCGTGCTGTCCGTGACCGGCAAGACGCAGATGGCCTCGGTCTGGGGCATGGCGCAGTGGTTCGCGATCGTGCCGCTCTGGCTTGCCGTGCTTGCGCAAGCCCGCGTCGAGTTCGCGCCGCGGCGCGCGATACGCGCGATGGCGGTTTACTGGGCGCTGGTGCTCGCGGTGTCGGCAGTGGTCGGCTACACGGGGGCGCGGCGCAATACCGACGACGCGGCCGAGCCGCGCGCGGAACTCGCAGCGGCCGCGCAGGCGGTGTGGTACGAACGCACCAGCCGGCCGCTGTCGATCGTGGCGGGCTCGACGCATGAGGCCGCTTCGATGGTGTTCTATGACGGCGGCCGCGCCCGCTTCTGGGATCTCCACTGCCCGGCGGCAACGCCCTGGATCACACCCGCCGATTTCGCGCGCCAGGGTACCCTGATCGTGTGCCGTGGCGACGACTCGGACTGCATCGCGACTGCATCGTCGCTAAGCCATGCAGCGCCGGTTGCGCTCGAGGTGGGCAAGACCGCGTGGGGACGGGAGTTGCCCGCGCGTCCCTACCAGCTGTTCGTGATCGTGCCGCAGTCGTGAACCACGCGCCGATCACGCCGGACCGCGGCCGACCGCTCGTCGTCGATCCCGATGGCAATACGCTCGCAACCCAACCGGGCGTGTGGAAAGGGGTACCATGAGCACACCGTCGGACGCCAGGTTCATCTGTGCCTGAGCGTGTAACGTCTCTCTCGCCAGGGGTCCTGCCATGATCGTGTATCACACCGTACCCGATTCACCGGTCGTCGAAATAACCGTCGAAGGCAAAATCACCGACCACGAGCTGCGCGAAGCCATCGAGCGCATGCGTGGCGATCTTGAACTGAACGGCAAGACCCGCGTGCTCGAACGCATCGAGCATTTCAGCGGCATCGAACCGAAGGCGCTGTGGACCGACCTGACGCTCGGCGTCTCCGTCGCCCGCAAAGTCACGCGCGCCGCCGTGGTGGCCGACGCGGGCTGGATTCACGCGTCGATGCATTTGGCGCGGTTCTTTACAAAGGCCGAAATGAAGGCGTTTCGCGTCAACGAGCTGGAACAGGCGCGAGCCTGGATCAACGCCTGAACGTCGTCTCAGCCGAACGCATTGAGCAGAGACCAGCACTGCCGCATCAGGGACACGCAGCGCCACCGGAACAAGAAGGACAACAGGAGAAGAGGAGCACATGACGAAGCGAGTGATTGTGACCGGCGGCAGCGGCCTGGCCGGGAAATGGGTCGTCCAGGACCTGATCGAGCACGGCTACGAGGTGATGAACGTCGATCGCGTGCCGATGGCAGCGCGCACCGCGCGCACGTTGATTACGGACATCACCGATGCGGGCCAGGTATTCAATGCGCTGGCATCGAGCACGGCGGCGGGGGAATTCGCCAACGACCTCGAACCCAAGCCGATCGACGCGATCGTGCATTTCGCGGCGATCCCTCGCATCATGATCACGCCCGACAACGAGGTTTACCGAATCAACGTGATGGGCACGTACAACATCCTCGACGCGGCGTCAAAGCTTGGCATCCGCAAGGTGATCGTGGCATCGAGCGAGACCACCTACGGCATCGTGTTCGCGCACCGCGACCGCAGTCCGGAATACTTCCCGCTCGACGAGCAATATCCGGTGGACCCGATGGACAGCTACGCGACGTCCAAGGTGATCAACGAAGTGACGGCGAAGGCGTTTCACGCGCGCACCGGCTCCGACATTTACTGCTTGCGTATCGGCAATGTGCTCGAACCCAGCGACTACGCGAAGTTTCCGCAGTGGCTCAAAGACCCGGCACTGCGCAAGAGGATTGCGTGGAGCTATATCGACGGCCGCGATCTCGCGAGCGCGTGCCGGCTCGCCATCGAAAAGGATGGCCTCGGCTTTCAGGTCATGAACGTCGCGGCCGACGACGTATCGTCCGACGTACCCACAGCGGAGCTGCTTCGGCGCTACTACCCGGGCGTGCCGCTCAGAAAGCAACTCGGCGAGTTCGAGACTCTGCTCAGCAATGAGAAACTCAAGCGCCTTCTTGGGTGGAAACAGCAACACTACTGGCGCGACGAAGCGAAGAAGATCGCCTAGCAGGCATGGCGGGCCGGTACCCTGCCGGCCCGATCATGCCGTGCGAGTCTCGATGGCCCACCTTGCAACGACGCAGCCCGGTGCAATGGCGTCGTTTCTCGATCCCGCGCGGATCAGTGCTTGTGCACCTTCTCCAGACTGTCCGCGCGATGCACCGCATGCTGACCGCTTTTCTCGCTTTCGACCTCGTAATGGGGGTCGTCCTTCGACGCGCTGACGACCTGACCCTCCAGTTCCGTATCCCTGATGATCCTGCGCACGACCGTGCCTGTCGTCACGCCTTGCGGGGTGTTCCAAGTAACGCGATCACCTGTTTTCAGTCGATGGGACATGATTGTGCTCTCTAGTGGTTGAACCCATAGGATCGCAGCATTCCTCGTTCCTGAAGTCGGTGCTCGCGAAGATCAGTAAAGCGACATCGTCGATGCAGACCGTTCAATACGCTGGATCAACGGTTGAAATCGCGGCCCGAGGTCACGGCATCGACATAACCTGCGCGAATGACGAAGTCACCGAAGTGCTCGTGCTCGACGCGTTCGCTGGCGAAATGGCCGAGCGTCGTGTCGAGCGACTCGAGGATCGTCTGTTCGCCGACGTTCTCGCGATACAGGCGATTGAGTCTTTCCCCGTGAAAGCCGCCACCCAGATAAAGGTTGTACTTGCCCGGCGCGCGTCCCGACAGGCCGATCTCTGCGATGTATGGCCGCGAGCAACCGTTCGGGCACCCGCTCATGCGCATCGTGATCGGCACATCCGTCAGCCCGTGCTTTTCGAGCAAGGCTTCGATCTTCGTCACGAGAGACGGCAGGTAGCGCTCGCTTTCGGCCATCGCCAGACCACACGTCGGCATCGCCACGCAGGCCATCGAGTTCAGGCGCAACGCGCTGTCACGAACGTGAGCGAGCAGACCGTGTTCTTCGGCGAGCCGCTCGATTTGCTCGCGGTTCGCGTCGGGCACCTGAGCAATCACGATGTTCTGATTAGGCGTCAGGCGAAACGTGCCGACGTGCACGCGCGCGATCGCACGCAGACCGTCGAGCAGCGCATGGTCCGGCCCGTTGCTCAGGCGGCCGTTCTCGATGAACAGCGTCAGGTGATGCGCGCCGTCGTCGCCCGTCTGCCAGCCCAGTGCGTCGCCGTTCGTCGTAAAGGCAAACTGGTGCGCGTTTCCGAGTGCGAAGCCCAGCCGCCGCTCGATCTCGGCTTTGACCCAGTCGAGACCGAGATCGTCGATCGTGTACTTGAAGCGCGCGTGCGAGCGCTCCTTGCGGTCGCCGTAATCGCGCTGCACGCTCATCACCGCTTCGCAGGTGACAAGCACCTGATCCGGCGTGACGAAGCCGATTACGTCGGCGAGCCGCGGATAGGTCGCCGCCGATTGATCGCTGCGGCCCATTCCGCCGCCGATCGCGACGTTGAATCCCTTCAGTTCGCCGCGCTCGGCAATGGCGATAAATCCGAGGTCCTGTGTGTAGACATCGATGTCGTTGACGGGTGGAACCGCGAAGCCAATCTTGAACTTGCGCGGCATGTACGTCTTGCCGTAGAACGGCTCCTCGGGTTCCGGGCCCTCGATGCGTGTCTCGCCATACCAGGTCTCGCGATAAGCGTGCATGCGTGGAATCGCCTGGTCGCTGGCGCGGCGTGCGAGGTCATAGACAGCGGCATGGAGTGACGACAGATGCGGATTGATCGAGCACATCACGCCGCGGGCGTCGTCGCCGCAGGCAGAGATCGTATCGAGCTGCACTTCGCGCAGGCCCTGAATCAGGGGTCGCAGGTCGTCTTTGAGCACCCAATGGAATTGAACCGTTTGCCGCGTCGTCAGCCGCAGTGTTTCGCCGCCGTTCTCGCGCGCGAGTTGGTCGAGTTTGAGCCATTGCGCAGGCGTGCAGACGCCGCCTGGCATCCGCACGCGAATCATGAACTGAAACGCCGGTTCCAGCTTTTGCCGCCGGCGCTCGTCGCGCAGATCGCGGTCGTCCTGCTGATAGATGCCGTGGAATTTCATCAGCTTGGTGTCGGTATCGGCTACGCCGCCCGTCAGCGGATCGGCCAGGCTTGCGCCTATCGTGCCGCGCAACTGGTCGCTCGCGGCCTTCAGACGTTCGTCCGCGCTCAGGCGTTCGACGGGCTGTGACAGGTCGCGGCTGCGATCCGGTTCGGTATGTGGGTTGCTCATCATGTCGCTCAGTAGACGTCGCGCTGGTAGTGCCCGTCGCGTTGAAGCTGTTGAAGGTACGCTTGCGCGCATTCGGTATCGAGCGCGCCCTCGCTGCCGATGATCTCGAGAAGCGTGTGATGGACATCGGGCGCGAGGCGGCTTGCATCGCCGCAGACGTACAGGTGCGCGCCTTCTTCCAGCCACGCGAAGAGGTCGTGGCCCTGCGCCTGCATCCGGTGCTGCACGTAGGTCTTCCCTTCGCCGTTGATGCGCCGGTCGCGCGAGAAGGCAACGTCCATCCGGGTCAGTACGTTGTCTTTCAGCAGCCGTTGCCACTCCGTCTGATAGAGAAAGTCGGTGCGGAAGTTGCGTTCACCGAAGAAAAGCCACGACCGTCCGTTGGCCCCGCGTGCTTCGCGTTCCTGCATGAACGCGCGAAACGGCGCAATGCCGGTGCCGGCGCCGATCATGATGATCGGCACGTCGCCTCCGGGCAGCCGGAAGTTCGAATTCCGGTGTATGTACACAGGCAGTTGAGCATCGAGCTCGGTGCGCTCGGACAATTGGCCCGACGCTACGCCTGCGCGCGGTTCGCCGTGCAGTTCGTAGCGCAGCGCCGAAACGGTCAGATGCACTTCATCGGGTGCCGCGGCGAGGCTCGATGCAATCGAATAGAGGCGCGGCTGCAAAGGTCTTAGCGCGGCCAGGAAGTGCTGCGCGTCGATGCCCTTGACGGGAAACCGCCGGAGCACGTCGATGATGTGGTGACCGCGCATGTAGGCGGTTCGCTCGCCGGCATGCGCATTGTCGACGAGACGTTCGAGCTCTGCCGCACCGGAAAGCCGTGCCCAATGCTCGAGAAAGCGTGGCGTGAGCGCAGTGACTTCGAAGCCCGCGCCGAGCGCATCGCCGAGTGTGGTGTCGTTGCCCTTCACGTCGACGGCTTGCGAGTCATCGAGATCGAGTTCCTGCAGTACCGCGCGAACCACTGATGGGTCATTCGTCGGCACCACGCCCAACGCGTCGCCCGGTTCGAAGCTCAGGCCCGAGCCTTCGAGCGACAGCTCGATATGCCGGGTTTCCTTCGATGATCCACGCCCCGTCAGCGCAATGTTTTCAATGACGCGGGCGTGAAATGGATGTTGCCTGTCGATGGCGGCCCGCCGTTGCGGCAACGCGCCTGCGGGCGCGCGCGGCTCGGCTCTGGGCGGATGACCGCCTGCGGATAAATTGCTGCCCAGAAACGCAAGGGTCTGCTCGATCCAGGCGTTCGCCGGTTGTTCGTAATCGACGTCGCAATCTACTCTCTGCGCGAGGCGCTCGGCGCCGAGCTCCTCGAAACGGCGGTCGAGCCGCTTGCCCGCCTCGCAATAGTGTTCATAGGTCGAGTCTCCCAACGCCAGCACGGCAAAACGCATGCCGCCGAGCTTCGGCGCCTTGCGTCCTTCGATGAACTCGAAGAAGTCGGTGGCCGACTGCGGCGGATCGCCCTCGCCATAGGTGCTCACGACGACGAGGACATCCTGCTCGTCCTTCAACTGGCGAACCTTGTAGCTCGCCATGTCATGCAGCGATGCGGCGAGACCGCGTTGCGCCGCCTGCTCGGCGAGCGTGCGGGCGAGCGCCGCGCTGTTGCCGGTTTCGCTGCCGTAGAGCACGGTGAGCCGGCGTGCCGAAGTGCCGCCGAGATCGGCTTCAGCAGCCGGTGCGCGCGCTTCGGCTCGCAGTGTGCTGGCTTGATCGAACCCCGCCAGATATCCGCTGACCCAGACGAGTTGCCGGGAGTCGAGCGAGGTCGTGAGGGCCTTGATGTGTTCCCACTGGGCCTCGGTCAGCACCGGGTCCCGAAATTCCGCAACAGCCATCTCTCTATCGACTCCAGACGTACGCTGCCCGGGGTGTCCGCGTGAGCGTGTCGCGCGGGCCTCGACAGGTCAGCTTGGTGATGAACCAACCGCAATTTTCCGGCACCGGTTATCCGCAGGCAAATGGATTGTCATTGCAATTGAAAGCAAAAATTTTGATATAAAACGATGGATATCACGCTAGCTCGCACCTTTCTCGAAGTCTCGGCAAGTGGCAGCTTCATATCTGCCGCGGAGCGTTTGCACCTGACGCAGACGGCGGTGAGCGCGCGCATCCGCACCCCGGAGGAACAGCTGGGACGCCGGCTGTTTGTGCGCAACAAGGCTGGCGCCCGTCTGACGACGGCTGGGGAACGCTTCGTCCGGCATGCAACGACCCTCGTGCAGGTGTGGGAACAAGCTCGTCAGCATGTAGCGCTCCCGCCCGGACGGGAAGAGGGTGTCAGTCTGGGCGGCGAACTCAGCCTGTGGCATCCGCTCCTCGCCGACTGGCTCGTCTGGATGCATCGCGAATGCCCGCAGATCGCACTGCGCGCGGAGGTCGACAGTCCGATGCGTTTGCTTGACCGTGTGCATGAAGGATCGCTCGACATCGCTGTTCTTTACAACCCTCCGCAACGTCCTGACCTGGTTTCGGAACTGCTCGTCGAAGAAAAGCTGGTGATGGTGACGAGCGCGCCAGATGGCGCCGAACCGCGCGCGCCCACGAGGTGGGCTCACGGCCGACCGTTCGCGGTAGCAAGCGGCGGACGGATCGGGGCGAATCCGTGTCACAGTGGTGACGGCGCCTGTAGGTTCGACCGAAATGTTCAAGCTGAATGTCTGATCTGGTCAGATGATCATCGAGAGGCGCCCACCGTTATCAGAAGCGTGACGTCTTCTTCCACATAAGCCCGAACGGAAAATGTTCCGTTCGGCGCAGATCAAGCGACCTACACTGCAATTCGACGAAGACAAAAAATATCGCCAGACCTGGCTGGACCTGAACGATCGTATTCCGATTTCGCTTTGATCAGACGGAGTCCGCACATGCTCCCCTTTCTGTGTGGAGGCGCTCATGAAAAAGGAGAGGAAGACAGCACGGCAAATTCTGTCCGCGAACCCGCGGGAGCTGGTTTCGGTCGGACCCGACGACACGGTGCTCAGCGCGCTGCAGCTGATGGCCGACGAGGATGTGACGACGGTGCTGGTGCTGCAAGGCAGCAATCTGATTGGCGTGCTGTCGCAGCGCGACTACGCGCGCAAAGTCGACGTGCTCGGCCGCAACGCCGCCAACACCAAGGTTGGCGACATCATGACCACTCAGGTGTTTTATGTGACGCCCGAGCATACCTGCGATCAATGCCTAGCGTCGATGCACACGAAGCGGATCCGGCACCTGCCTGTTATCGAATCGGGGCGCGTCATCGGCGTGCTTTCCAATAGTGACGTTCTGGAGGAACTCCTGCAGGAGGACGAGCATTTCATCCGGGTTCTCGAGGACGACATGCTCCATCTGACCATCGATACCGGCGGCGCCTACTAGACAGTCGCGCTCGAATTAGACGAGGTGAAACGTGAGCACGCAATCAACCGCGGGGACGCCTTCACCGGCGATCCTTTCCCGCTCGTCGGGCAAAGTGGCGTCCGCGCGCGATGCCGTGCGCCTGATCCGCGCCGGCGATACTGTCGCGACAGGCGGCTTCGTCGGCATCGGCTTCGCCGAAGACATCGCTATCGCCATCGAGGAACTCTGTACGACCCGTGACGAGGATGCGTTAGTCACCCTCCCAAAGCCCCGCGACCTGACGCTGGTCTATGCGGCCGGTCAGGGAGACGGCAAGGATCGGGGACTGAACCATCTGGCGACGCCGGGACTCGTCAAACGCGTCATCGGCGGACACTGGGGTCTGGTGCCGAAGCTACAGCGGCTTGCGGTGGATAACCAGATCGAAGCCTACAACCTGCCGCAGGGCGTGATCAGTCACCTGTTTCGCGACATTGCAGCCGGAAAACCCGGCCATCTTTCACGAGTCGGCCTCGGTACCTTCGTCGATCCGCGCTTCGGTGGCGGCAAACTGAACGAACGCACCACCGAGAACCTGGTCGAGTTGATGCAGATCGGCAACGAGGAATATCTGTTCTACAAGTCCTTCCCGATCAACGTCGCGATCGTGCGCGGCACCACCGCCGATCCCGACGGCAATGTGACGATGGAGCGCGAAGCGCTGACCTTGGAGGCTCTGGCGATCGCCATGGCCGCGCACAACTGCCACGGTCTGGTGATCGTCCAGGTGGAGCGAATCGCCGAAAGCGGCTCGCTCAATCCGCGACAGGTCAAGATCCCCGGCGTGCTGGTCGATTGCGTCGTGCTGGCGCCGCCTGAGAACCACCAGCAGACCTTTGCCACACCGTACAGCGCGGCGTTCGCCGGCGAAATCCGGGTGCCCGCGAGCAGTGTGGCGCCGATGCCGATGAGTGAGCGCAAGGTGGTCGCGCGGCGCGCGGCAATGGAACTCCAGCCAAACAGCGTGGTGAATCTCGGCATCGGCATGCCTGAGGGCATCGCCAGCGTCGCCAACGAGGAAAGAATCCTCGACCTGCTGACGCTGACCACCGAGCCCGGCGTGATCGGCGGCATTCCGGCGGGAGGCTTGAACTTCGGCGCGGCGACCAATCCGCAGGCAATCATCGATCAGCCCGCCCAGTTCGATTTCTATGACGGCGGCGGGCTCGACGTCGCGTTTCTCGGCCTCGCGCAGGCCGATCGGATGGGTAACCTCAACGTGTCGAGATTCGGGCCGCGCCTGGCTGGTGCCGGAGGCTTCATCAACATCAGCCAGAATGCCAGGAAGGTGGTGTTTGTCGGCACGTTCATGGCGGGCCAGAGCCAGATTTCAGTCGTCGACGGCAAGCTGCGCATCCACCGTGACGGCACGGCCAGGAAGTTCATCGAGGAAGTAGAGCATCGCACGTTTTCTGGCCCGTATGCGGCGGCAGCGGGACAACCGGTCCTCTACATCACCGAGCGTTGCGTGTTCGAACTGTGCGCCGAAGGCATGGAACTCATCGAGATCGCACCTGGCGTCGATCTGGAGCGCGATATTCTGGCCAGGATGGACTTCGCACCGATCCTGCGTTCGCCGAAGCAGATGGACGAGCGGATTTTCCTGCCCGAACCGATGGGCCTGCGCTCGAATGTTTTGCGGCTGCCGCTGGAAGCGCGCTTCATCTACGACGACGACAAGAACATCATGTTCCTCAACTTCTCGCGTCTCGAGGTGAAGCGTCCCGACGACATCGCCGCGATCCGGGCTCAGGTATGCCGCGTCTGCGAACCACTGGACCACAAGGTTTATGCGGTGGTGAACTACGAGGGTTTCGTGTTGGACCCCGCGCTGGAAGACGCGTATGTCGAAATGGTCGAGGATATGGTGCAGCGCTACTATCTGGGCGTGACGCGCTTTACCACCAGCGCTTTCATGCGCGCCAAGCTGGGTGACGCACTGACGCGGCGCGGGCTGTCACCTTATGTCTATGAGACGGAGGCGGAAGCGCAGGCCTTCCTGCGCGAGCAGTCGTCAGAGCGCTAGCGAAGCTGAAATCGACATCACATCGGCTTGTTGTCGCCACCCTGCAAGTGGAGCGGGTCCGGGCTCTTCTGGGTCGAGCGCAGCACGCCGGTGTCGTCGAAATAGAAATTGAACAGCAGGTACCACACGTTGTCTTCCAGGTAGCGATAGCTCCAGACTTCGCGTTTCATCACCGGAAAGTAAGTCGTTTCCTCCGGGCGGCCGAAGTTGATCAGAACGTCATTCTTCGTCCACTTGTCAGGCTCCGCGCGGTAAAACTCGTTCGGCTGCAGCACTTGCCGGACGCGGATCACCTTGCCGGTCGGGTCGATGTCCGCGGCGACGGTTACTTCCCCCATGGGCTGCGTCGGCCACATCAGCCGCCGGGAACCGTCGGGCAGCTCGTAGACCTCGCGCGGCTGCCCCATCCTGGCGACCACGGCCGATTCCGGTTCGCCTGCATGGAATGCCTCCCACGGCTGCGCGCAGGCACCAAGCGCGAATACCGCCGCGCCAAGCAGCGCGGCGCGTGCGTGACAGGCACGACCGAATGCCGATCGGGATGAATTCGATCGCCGGGATGTCATTGGGGACTCTACCCGCCAAACTCCGGAGTCAGTGCCTGTGATGTAGCCAACCCATGTGATGGGCGTCGAGCCACTGGGTCATGGTCTCTTGCGGATGCGCGTGCCTGTATCGCCGCGCGAACACGAACGCGATGACCAGCAGGGCCGCCAACGCCACTACCACGCCGATCATTGACTGAGTCATGGCAGCCTCCTTTCTAGGTTGCGACCATGGTTATATGGTAGCCGATGCGCTCGATGTCAGGGCCCCGCCAGCCAGCGCAACTTTGGCCCCGGATAGCCCGCGACCCACGTGCCGTTCGCGCTGAAATCCCACGTCGGACCGAAGCTCGCCGGCTCGCGCAGCTGTTGATCGGTGAGTCCGCTCGAGTCGGCCACCGCCGTGCCCGAGCCGACACCTGCCGCCGCTCCGGACGATTCGCGGTTCCAGAACACGTTCGCGGCGATGCGGCCGCTGTTCGTGCCCGCGATACCGCCTGGCGTCGCGTTCGCGCCCGCCGTGAGCCTGGACGCGGTATACGACTCGCGGATGAAGCCCGCATTGCTGCCGACAAGCCCTCCGACAGTCGCGCCGCCGCTCAGGAATTCGTCTGCATACGATTGGGCGATCGCGCCACGGTTGGTGCCGACGAGTCCGCCGACTATGCTTTGCGCACCGGCTGTTGCCCGGCCGATCGCGAAAGACTGACCGATGCGGCCATCGTTCAGGCCGACGAGCCCGCCGATCCGATCCGCGCCGTTGATGGTCACACCAGCCCACGAGCGCTCGATACGTCCAAAGTTCTCGCCCACCAGGCCGCCGGCCACCGTACTCGTGTTGCCCGTCGCATTGATGGTGCCCGTGGCGCCGACGTTCACGATGTGCCCGTAGTTGACGGCGGCCAGCAAGCCGACCGTTCCTCCCGATGAGGTCGCGACGCCGTCCGCCAGCGTGAAATTGCGCACGACCCCGCTCTTGCCGATCACGCCGAAGAGTCCGGTATCGGCCGCGGCCGACAGATGCAGGTCCGCGGGCAGATGCCCCATGCCGTCGAACTGACCGGTGAACGGATTCGCCGCGGTGCCGATGCTGCCGAAGTCCGGCGCACCCGCGAATTCCAGCCCCCTGCTGCCCAGCGCATAGTTGCCGGACAGGTCGTTGTTCACGGCGCTCAGGTCCGCCATCGAGTTGACGAGCCGATAGGCCGTGAACTGCGTGACGAGCCCACTGAACGGCGCAGGGTGCCAGGATGCGTTGGTGTGCACGGTGCCGGGCGTGTAGCTGCCGTTCATGTCGTACAGGCCGCTGACGACGCCCAGGCTGCGTGACCAGTTGATCGTACCCAGATTGGTCAGGCTGCCGCCGTTGTCGAATCCATAGGTATCGGCGGACAGCGTGAGCGACCCTGCGCCCGTATTGGCGATGGTCGCCCGCGGTGCGATCGTCAGCGAGTGAGCCGCATCGAGCGTCAGCGAGGAGGCCCCGTGCCAGCGCACGCTCGCTTCGATCGCGATGTCCCCTTCACCGGTCGCACCGAGCTTGCCGTCCCCGCCATTCGCGATCACGGTGATGGTCGTGCCCTTGTTCAGGCTTGCGCCGAGCGTGTTGGCGGTCGGGACGTCCGCGGTGAAGTCCCCTGTTGTGATGTTCCATGCTTTCGCCCGCACGTCCGCGCCGCCGACCTTGACGTCTTTGCCTGACATGTCGACCGTGCCGCCGCTGCCGTCCGCATTGCGCGCGCTGATTCGCGCGCCGCGCGCATCGACGTTGCCGGAATTGACGAGGACCCCGTTGACGGTCGTGTTCGCGACGAGCCATACGTGGCCGTCGCGCGTCGCGGTGCCGGTGGCGCGCAGCGCACCCGAATGACCCGCGAGCGCGAAGATGTTGCCGTCGGCCGCCTGCACGTTGACGATCGCCGCCCGCACCGTGCCCGAGTTCGTCACCGTGCCGCCGCTGCCCACGTCCACGAAGACTTGTTGATATTTGCCGTCGTATAGACGCACCTGACGGCCCGTGGCGAGTTCGGCATTGCCGTTCGGCGCGACGATCGTCCCTGCGTTCGTGACCTTGCTGGCCGATATCAGGAACACGTCTCCACCCGACGAACTGATCTTGCCGAGATTGACGACATCCGCCGTAGAACTGCCTGTATAGGCTGACCCACCGATCACGGGCGGGTTGAGAAAGACATCGTTGGGGACGTCGAGGGTCGAAGCGACGAAGCGCCCGCCCGTCGACACCACGCCGCCAGGCCCGATGAGCACGCCATGCGGATTGATCAGGTAGATGCTGCCGGTGCCCTTCAGCGTGCCGTAGATCGCCGACACATCGTTACCCGTCACGCGATTGAGCGTCGCGCCGGTGCCGTTGTCGATCGACACCGTGCGGCGCGATCCGATCGAAAAACTGTCCCATTCGATGATGCCGCGCGAACCCGCTTGCGTAATGCTGATGCCGGCGTCGTTCTGAGCAATGCTTCCGGAGCCGGCGACGAAATGGCCGCCCTGTGGCAGCGCCCCCGCCGCGCACGCGACGTGCGTCGTGAAAAGTCCGGTCAATGAAACAACGATGGCGAATGAAATTCGCCCGCTTGAATGACGACGTTGCGATGCACGTCGCCGCAGCAGAGGTGGCCTTCGAGTTCTCATACATCCCCCTTCCACGCTCGCGCGAAACGGCTGCGCCCCGTACGAAGACTAGCAGTTCGCCTCCTCGCCAGTTGCGGGAAATCTCAACGATTTGCGCCTTCGTGCAAGGCTTTTATTACCACCGCCTTCCGCGTTGATGACGATTTCAATGCAAGTTTGAAATACCGTTATTACGATGGGTTATTAAACGACGGGCCTCCAACCACCGTCGATCTCCGCAAAAACCCCGTCCGGCGGGCATTGCAGGCTCGCGACACCGCACGCGCCCCGATTTGCCGTCGAGCAGCGCGAACCTTGGCAGGCAGCGGCCGCAACCTGACATTTCGGTATACTCCCGGGCTTTCCCGAAACGATTATTCGCGGCCCCCTCCCGCGCAGCGACCGCCGCTTGACCGGCGCGCCGCCTTCGCGCGACAAGCGCGTCCGCTCCACTCATCATGTCCGATCTCTCCACGCCATTCGGCGCGCCTCGCCGTGTCGTCAACATCAATCCGAAGCCGCTCGCCGTCGCGCTCGCGCTGGTCGTGCTCGGCGCGATCTATCTCGCGCAGACCGTCAGCGTGAAGCAGGCCGCGCTGTACGTCCTCGGCGCGCTGCTCGGCATCACGCTCTATCACGCCGCGTTCGGCTTCACGTCCGCATGGCGCGTGTTCATCGCCGACGGCCGCGGCGCCGGGCTGCGCGCGCAGATGCTGATGCTCGCGGTCGGCGTGTTGCTGTTCTTCCCGGCGCTGTCCGCCGGCACGCTGTTCGGGCATCCGGTGGTCGGCGAAGTGTCGCCCGTCGGCACCTCGGTCGTGGTCGGCGCGTTCATGTTCGGCATCGGCATGCAGCTCGGCGGCGGCTGCGCGTCCGGCACGCTGTACACGGTCGGCGGCGGCAGCACGCGGATGGTGGTCACGCTGATCGCGTTCATCATCGGTTCGGTGATCGGCACGGCGCACATGCCGTTCTGGTCCGCGCTGCCGCATCTGCCGCCGATCTCGCTCGTGCAAACGCTCGGCGTGGTTCCGGGGATCGCGCTGAACCTCGTGGTGTTCGCGGCGATCGCCGCGCTGACCGTGCTGATCGAGAAGCGCCGTCACGGCCGTCTGGTCAGCGAGGTGGAGCGCGCACCGAACGCATCGCCGTGGCTGCATGGCCCGTGGCCGCTCCTCGCCGGCGGCGTCGTGCTCGCCATCCTCAACTTCGTGACGCTCGCGCTGTCGGGTCGTCCGTGGGGCATCACGTCGGCGTTCGCGCTGTGGGGCGCCAAGGCGTTTTCCGCAATGGGCGTCGACGTCGCGAGCTGGCCGGTGTGGAGCACCGGCCCGAACGCGGCCGCCCTCGCCGCACCGATCAGCCACGACATGAAGTCGGTGATGGACATCGGCATCGTGATCGGCGCGATGCTCGCCGCTTCGCTGGCCGGCCGCTATGCGCCGGTGTGGCGTCTGCCGCTGCGCTCGCTGATCGCGGCGATCGTCGGCGGTCTGATTCTCGGCTACGGCGCGCGTCTCGCGTACGGCTGCAATATCGGCGCGTACTTCAGCGGCATCGTGTCGGGCAGCCTGCACGGCTGGCTGTGGCTCGTCGCGGCATTTTTCGGCAACGTGGTCGGCACCAAGCTGCGTCCGCTGTTCGGCCTCCCGGTCGAGCGCGTCAAGCAGACGGGCTGCTGATCGGGCGGCTTCGGCCGCCTATCGGGCGGGGGCTGCGCTGCTGCCCCGCCCGCGCAGTTCCGGTCGAAAGTCGTCGCAACGAAGTCGAGTCTTCTACCTGGCGCCAGTCTGAAGCCGTCGCGCGAGCTCGTCGGCTATCTGCTGCGCGCTGTTTCTGACCGCCGTCTTTTCATCGCGACCGGACAGAACGACCTTCGCGGCGATCACGTACGGATTGAGCTTGATCACCGCGCCCGGCATATCCCTGCTCTTGCCCTCTTCAACACTTTCATAAAGCGGCGGCAACTCCGGCGCAGCCAGGTTATCGCAGGAAACTGCGACCTGAAACTGGCTTTGGCCCGCGCCCATGCCCACCATCGCGCGACGCAGCCGGTTACCCTCGTCGACGCTGAGAAAAACACCGCGCACCTGCCAGCCGTCGTGAGGCAGCGGCTCACCCGGCGCGACGCGGCGCGCGTCTACTCCGGCCTTCTTCAGATCGTCCGTCAAGGATTGCGCCATCAGCGCGACGATCTCCCGCGCCCGCGCCTGCGGGTCCTGTTGCTGGCGCAGCGGACCCGCCGGCACCAGATTGCCCACGATGCCCCGCGCACGGTGGCCTGGCCCGCTGTCAGGGGCGATATTCGCGGCGTCGAGATCGAAATCGGCGACATAGACAACCGGCGGCGCGACAGCGGTCGCGAGCGCTGCCGACGCATCCGCCGCCAGACATCCGTCCGCGCTGGCACACACATACGTCGCCAGACCGACCATTCGCATCCATCGAAACATCATTGCGCACCTCCGCGCTGATCGCCTGGTACTGGTTGCATGGCAACGACGAAATACGCCACTCACATCTTGGCTCTTCACCCATCTTAGGACTTTCGATCGTCTGCATCGCGATCCGAAAATCCTATACTGGGTCGATGCGGTTGGTGGCTATGCGCGTTGTCCGCGTATGCCTTGGCGCGAGTTCGACAAACGGAAAACAAAGCCATGCTGACGATCGACGACATTCGCGCCGTGCCGCTGTTCTCCACCCTCCCCGACAGCGAACTGGAAACCCTCGCGCACACGGCCGCGGACCTGCATCTGTGCGCGGGCGAGTTCGCGGTTCATGAAGGTGGCGAGCGCGCGTTATACGCGGTGCTGTCGGGCAAGATGGAAGTCATCAAGACGTTCGACGGCATCGAGCGGACCTTGGGCTGGCGTCTGCCCGGCACGATCTTCGGCGAAGTGCCGCTTGCGCTGAGTTCGCCGTTTCCGGGCGCCTATCGAGCAGCCGAGCCTTCGCGCGTGATGCGCGTCGACGCGCCGCAATACTATGCGCTCGCGGCGGCGTCGCCCGAGGTGGCGGTCAAGATGGGGGCGCTCGCGCGCGAACGCATCGGCGGGCTGCAAAGCCTTTCTGCCGAGCCGCCGAAAGCGCGTGTGACGATCGTCGGCAACCGTTGGGACGATGCGTGCACGCTGCTGCGCCAGTTTCTCGCGCGCAATCAGATCAGCGCCGACTGGCTGGCGCCGGATGCGCCCGAACTGGCCGCGCGCTGGCCTGGCACCTGTCCAACGGAACGCGAGTGCCCCGCGTTGCGCCTCGTCGACGGCACGGTGCTGAGCCGGCCCGCGACCCGCGAACTGGCGGGACTGCTCGGCCTTCAGACGCAGCCGCGTCTGGACGGATACGACACGGCGATCATCGGCGGCGGCCCCGCGGGGCTGGCTGCCGCGGTGTACGGCGCGTCGGAAGGTCTGCGCACGCTGGTGCTGGAGCGCGAGGCGCCGGGCGGACAGGCGGGCACGTCGTCGCGCATCGAGAACTATCTCGGCTTTCCCAATGGCGTTTCCGGCGACGAACTGGCGAGCCGCGCGCTGCAACAGGCACGGCGGCTCGGCGCGGAAATCCTCGTGACGCGCTCGGTCGAGCGCATCGATGTAAAGACGCGGCGGATTCATCTCGATGGCGGCGACGCCGTGCACGCTCGAACCATCATTCTCGCGACAGGCGTCACATGGCGGCGGCTTGCCATCGACGGCTTCGACCGCTTTATCGGCAAGGGGATCTACTACGGCGCGGCGCGCAGCGAAGCGAGCGCGACCCACGGCCTCGATGTCCATCTGATCGGCGGCGGCAATTCGGCCGGCCAGGCGGCGTTGTTCTTCGCCAATCATGCGCGCAGCGTGACGCTCGTCGTGCGCGGGGATTCGCTCGAAAAGGGCATGTCGCGCTATCTGGTCGAACAGCTTGCGGGCAAATCGAACGTCGCGGTGCGCTTGCGCTCGGAAGTCCTCGGCGCGCATGGCGATACGCATCTGACGGCCATCGACATTCGCGATTCGACGACAGAGGCAGTAAGCCGGCACGACTGCGGCGGTCTGTTCGTCTTCATCGGAGCCGATGCGCAGACGGAGTGGCTGCCGTCCGAAATCGCGCGCGACGTACGCGGCTATGTTCTGACCGGCGACGACGTCGTCAAGGCCGCACGCTGGCCGCATCATCACCGCGATCCTTATCTGCTCGAATCGAGTGTGCCTGGCGTGTTTGCGTGCGGGGACGTGAGGCTGAGCCCTGTGAAGCGCGTCGCTTCGGCCGTCGGCGAAGGCAGCATGGCGATTGCTTTCGCGCACAGGTACTTGCAGTCGGACGGTGCGTGAGGTCGCCGCTCGGTCGCTACGTGTTCGCGGGCAGCGCGGCGCGTTCCAATACCGTCATCGGGCCGAGCCTTTCGATCACATCCAGTTGAGCCGCGTCACGCACGAACAGCGAACCCGCAAAGCCGAGCGCGTTAACCGACACGCCTTCGACACGCTCTTGCGATCTCGGCACGAGCAACATCCAGCGCCGTGTGACCAGCAGGTTGTAAGGCGCCGCATGACACCACACACGATCGATTTCGAGCGCGCCGACACCCGCCGCTTCGAGCAGCGTGCGATAGCGGGACAGCGCCAGCTTCGGCGCATCCGCGCGCGTCAGATCATCCGCGTCGAAGCGCGCGAACGCATGCCAAAACGGCAGCTCCGGCACGCGGTCCTGCGCACCCAGCAAGGGCTCGATAGGCACCGGCGGACCGGCGTCCCCGAGCGGCAGCGGCACGATCTGCAGATGCTTGTGCGGCTGGCTCGCGCCCGACTCCATGCCGGCGTTGTAAAAGCCGATGCCGTCGAATTCGGCCATGCACGCGAGCAGCGCTTCGAAATCGGCAAGATCGAGCAGCGCTTCCTGCGGTTCGAATTCGCGCGTGACGATCAGCAGATGATGATCGATCACGTTGAACTTGTTGAGCAATGCGAGATGCGTGTCGGAAATGTCGGCGACGAACAGATCCGGGTCGGGGGGAAGAAATGGGTTCGCTTGCGGGCGCTTTGCAGTCTGCAGCTTGTGCGCTTGCTCGCGCTGTTGTTCCTTGTGCGTCAGGCTCGACACCTGGCGCACGAGAAAGCGGATGCCGCCGCTGTCGATCATGCACTGTTGCGTGTCGATCGGCCGCAGCGCGCCGCAACCGAGCGCATGGTCGGTCTGTCGCAGAATGGCGGGCCACAGCGTGCCCGGAATCAGGCGTCGTTGTCGTTCCATAGCATGTCGGCAGGTAGGGCGGCGCGTGTAAAGCGAGTGAAAGCGCAGCGGCTACAGCTTGTAGCCTATCGTGCGCAAAAGATCCTTGCGCCATTGAACGTCTTCCGCACTTTCGGTGCCGACGGGTGGGAAGCCATCGATCACGCCGACGATCCCGCGCCCCTGATCCGTTTCAGCGATCAGCACTTCGACGGGATTCGCCGTTGCGCAGAAGATGCGGCAGACCTCGGGCACGGCCTTGATGGTGTTCAGCACGTTGACGGGGAAAAAGCCGTCGCCGAGAAATACGAAGAAGCTATGGCCCGCGCCGACGTTGGTCGCGTTCTGGCATGCGATTTCGACGAGGCTTTCGTCCGTGCCGGAGCGCCGCACGAGGCGCTTGCCCGAGGCCTCGCAAAACGCGAGCCCGAACTTGATGCCTGGCACCGTGCCGACCATCGCTTCGTGAATATCCTCGACGGATTTGATGAAGTGGCTTTGCCCGAGGATGAAGTTGGTCGCTTCGGGCTTGACGATCTTGACGGCGGACAATTGCATGGTGGACCTCGCTCCATTGCGGCAACACGCCGATGAAAACACGTCGAACACCGGCCAGCCCGACTGCGGATGGTTCGCGCGTCAGCCGGTCTTCGTCGATCCGGCTTCTAGCCTAGTACGAAAACCGGGCCTCCGGCGAACGACGTTGCGGGCCTACCCTGAAACGACGTTCGCGTCTATAACGAAGTGATCGCCGCATCGTGCTACGGAGGGCTATAGGGCGGCATCGATCGACCACAAGCCGCGTCTCCGTCACAGCGTTTTGACCCGCTTTAAATCCCCATCGCGCCGCAACAGCCTGTCCGAGTCAACAAGGTCAAGCGCCGGTTTACGCCCCCGACCGAGTGTGCAAGTATCTTCACCAAGCCGCATCCCGCACACTCTTGCGAGGTCCACGATGGCCTGGAAACTTTGGAAGACCGAGAAGCAGAACGACGAGACACGAAGCTGGCCGAGCGGGACGCATGAGTCGTTGAAGCAGCTTCTGGACATGTACCTGGTCAGCGACTCGCCACCGTTTGCGAACTGGGCCGCGCCCGGGATCACCTTCACGCCCGAAATCGAAACGCTCGCCCGAAACGGAGTGCGGGGCTATCAGCTTGCTCTCTGGCTGTGGCTTTTCGCCGAGAAGCACGGCACCATCGCGGCGAAAATGGTGCGCGAATCTTTTTGCCTGCTCGCCGACGCGATGCAGCCGTCTTCCGGCGACAAGATCGACACGCTCCTCGAGCTCGAAAACCGCCTCGCGCATTCTGTCGAAGACCTTTCCGCTCAACAGCGCACCTTCCGCCTGGAGGGACTGTCCGTCGAGCTGCCGATGGAGTTTTTCCTCGCTACCGCCTTCCTGCGGCTCGCGCCGGATTCTCCATATGCGGGGACCGAAGGCACTCAAGTGCAAGGCAACGACTTCAAGCTGGCCGACTGTTTCCGCCATGCAACCGAAGAGGGGCTGGCGGTATTCCGGCCGATGGTAGACGCGGTCGAGTTCGACGCGAAATCGCTGCCCAACTGGCGATGGAGCGCTCATCCCGGCGCTGCCGAGCGACACCTGCAACGCCGCCACAAGAATCCGCTGTTCGCGCTTCATCGCCAGATGGTGACCGCTCACGAGGTCTATGAGGCGCGACTTGCCGATGCGCGGGCCATCGAGGAGGTCAGGAGCGAGCTCAATGAGATCAGCCGCTCGTTCTCCGAGACGACCGAATTGCCGTTGAACTGGCAGCCCTTCCTCGAACGATACCGGGACCACGTCGACAGGCTCGATGAACGCCGGCTCGTGGTTGGCGGACAGAGCACCTCTCTCGGCAATGCAATTGCGGAGTTGCGCGCCGACATACTTGCAACCTGGCGCGCTTCGATTCACAAGAACCGGCACAGTCTCGCGACCCTGGAGCAGGACGAAGCGAAACGGACCGAGCGGCGCACGCTGCTGTATGGATGCGACTGGACGGCTCAGCTTTTGAGCCACGGGTCGCTGATTCCGCCAGAAGAGGTGGTGCCCGCGCTGCTGAGCGAGCCCCCCTCCGAGCTGGAAAAGGTGGTGGCGGGTCTGCGGGGCGAACCGCGACTGCATGAGACGCTGGCGCAGTGTCGTGCAACCGCGCATCGGCTCGTCAACGAGCTTCGCGCGGCCGGCCATCAGCTTCCCGATATCGACGACAAGCTTCGCATTCTGGATGGCGCGCCCGGGCAGTTGCCGGATTGATCGTCTTGCAGGTATGCGATGTCTTGTAACCCGTGGATGCCACGCCCGACCACAAAGGCCACTTATGAATTCTTCCTCTCGCGCCCCGCTCGATGTAGCGACCGAGGCGGCATCCACGCTTTCGGAGTACCTGGAGCTTTCGCTAGACAAAGGACAGAGCCTGATTTTCGTGCTCTCTCACGGCGAAAATAGCGAAGTCTATCTTGGCGACCCCGGCGAGCCAGACGCGGACTGGACAAGCTGCGCGGCCATTCCGAACACGATGGTCCACGCGCTTCTGGAGACCACCCGGTCGGGATTCAACCAGTTGGTCATCGAAGGACAGGCCTATCGCTTCGCCCGGACCTTCGCGCAAGTTGCCGGGCATGGCGCTGTGGTCTTCACGCCCGCATAGACGTTGTAGCCAATCACGTTGCTGCGTTTGAGCATGGATGATCATAGCGATTTCGTTGTGCGCAATATGTCGTCCAGCGAGGTCGATCTGGCGATCGAATGGGCTGCGGCAGAGGGATGGAATCCGGGCCTCGACGACGCGCGATGCTTCTGGAATGCAGACCCCAATGGCTTTTTCGTCGGTATCTGGCGCGGCGAGCCGGTGGCATGCATCTCGGCAGTCGCCTACGACGAGCGCTTCGGTTTCATTGGCCTCTACATCGTCAAGCCGGCATTTCGCGCCAGGGGTTTCGGTCTGCGCACGTGGCAGCACGCGATGCGCTATCTGGGAGATCGGACGATCGGCCTCGATGGTGTAGTTGCCCAGCAGCAGAACTATAAGAAATCCGGCTTCCAGCTCGCGTATCGCAACATCCGCTTCCAGGGCGTCGTGCGAGCCGCGTCGACGCCCAGGCTGACGAACGCGCGGGAGATACCCTTCGCGCAACTGCTTGCCTACGACAGCGCATGTTTTTCGACCAACCGTTCCCGCTTCCTCGCGGACTGGATCGCCCAATCACAGGCGTTGGCTCTGGCGGATGTGGGCAACGATCAGATCAGAGGGTACGGTGTGCTGCGCCGCTGCAGGAGCGGCTACAAGATCGGTCCGCTCTTTGCCGACGACGCACGGATTGCCAACGATCTATTCGACGGGCTGGTCGCGAGCGCCGCAGGCGAAGTCATCGCGCTCGACGTCCCGGAAGTCAACGCGGCTGCGGTCGCGCTCGCTGAACGCTACGGCATGGTGAGCGCATTCGAAACGGCGCGCATGTACACGCGCGCCGCGCCGGCCATTCCCATGCAACGCGTGTTCGGAGTGAGTACGTTCGAACTAGGTTGACTGCAAAGCAACAGACCGATCATCGAGCGGCCGAGAGCGACGACTCACGCTGACCGGAAATGGTGAAAAGGCGCACGGTCTCATCCAGCACCTGAGCGGAGTCGATCAGCCGTTGCGCGGTGGCCGTCGCTTGCTCCACCAGCGCGGCGTTTTGCTGGGTCGCGCTGTCGAGGTGCGTGATTGCCTGATTCACCTGCATGATGCCTTTGGCCTGCTCGTCGCTTGCGTTTGACACATCGTCGATGATGGTCAGTACGCGTCTGACCGTCTCGTCGATCACTTTCATCTGCGACGCGGTGCGGTCGATCAGTTCCGTTCCTTGCGAGACTTCCGCGACGGTCAGATCCACCACGGACTTGATTTGCCGCGCGGACTCCGCGCAACGTTGCGCGAGCATGCGCACTTCGGTCGCGACGACCGCGAACGATCGGCCGGCGTCGCCGGCACGGGCGGCTTCGACCGCCGCGTTCAAAGCAATGATGTTGGTCTGAAAGGCGATGCCATCGATCACGCCCGTGATATCGGCGATACGCTGCGACGCCGACGTAATGCCGGACATGGTCCGCTCGACGTGACCGACGATCTCGCCGCCAAGCGCCGCGGCATCCTGTGCTTCCCGCGCAAGTCCGAGCGCGGACGCGGCGGCGTCTGCATTGGCCTTCACGCTGGTGGTGAATTGCTCCATGGTCGCAGCGGTTTGCTCGAGCGACGCCGCCTGCGATTCAGTGCGGCGCGCCAGATCCTCATTGCCGCTCGACATTTCACGAGCGGAGTCCACCACCCCGCCGATCTGGCCACGCACGTCCAGCACGATCGCGCCGAGGTTCGCCTTCAGTTGGTTCAGCGCGCTCAGTACGTCGCCGAAATCTCCGTTCCTCGAGATGCTCATTTCGGCGGTCAGATCACCGGCAGCCATACGGGTGGCGAAACTGGAGAGCCCCGCGAGCGGCGCACCCAATTGCTTTCTCAACGCCAGCCAGGCCACGCCGGCCAGCATCGCGGTGACGCCAGTCGCGCTCCAGTACGGCAACGGCGGCATCCCGCCGTACAGCGCCGCACCGACGAGCGGGAAGACCAGCGGCGCAATCGCATAGCCGACACCGATGCGCGCCACGACGGACAAGTGCGTCAGTGCCTGCAGCTTGCCAGCTATCCCGGTACGAACCAGCTTCCCGCGGCGCAACTTGTGCGAGCGCAACGTGCCTTCGCGCATCCGCGCATAGGTTGACTCGGCAAGCCTCACTTCGTTGCGAGAAGGCTTGGTGCGAACGCTCAGATAGCCGACGGTCTGACCGCTTTCGATCACCGGCGTGACGTTCGCGCATACCCAGTAGTGGTCGCCATTCTTGCGGCGGTTTTTCACGAGCGCCGTCCAGGGCTGACCCGCGCGGATCGTCTCCCACATGTCGGCGTAGGCCTCGCGCGGCATGTCGGGATGCCGGACGATGTTATGTGGCGCGCCGAGCAACTCTTCTCGCGTGAAGCCTGAGATCGCAATGAATGCCGGGTTGCAGTACTGAATCCTTCCTTTCAGGTCGGTTGCCGAGACAAGCATCTCCGAGGCGGGGAAATCGAATTCGCGTTGTGTTACAGGCTGGTTATTGCGCATGAAGGTCGTTAGCGAGGCACCGCGCTCTGCTGAAGGCGCCGGAATGTCGGTCAATGGACGTTCTAACGGCAATACCCTCAAAATATTGAGGGTTATCTGACTAGCTTGGTCGGGTAATCGAAAGCTTCGCCCCAACAAGTGCTATGCACCTGTCGCGGCGACGCCAGGCGACATGAACCTCACTTCCGCGAGCCCCTCTTCTTCCTTTCCGGAACTTCGACGGTAGTGTCGACCGGTGTGAACGGCGCCTGAAAATGATCGACGAGGAAATCGATGAAGGCTCGCGCCCGCGCCGTCTGATTGCGCTGCCTCGGGTAGTAGACGAACAGATCCGCCGACGGCAGCACGGTATTCGGCAGCACCAGCTTGAGGCGCCCGCTCTGTACGTACTTGGCCAAATCCCATTCGGAGCGAATCAGAATCCCGTGACCGTCGAGCGCCCACCGAAGCGCAATGTCGCCATCGTTGCTCGATAGCACGCCTTTGACCTTGATCGCCTCGATGTGGTCGTTCACGATATAGCGCCACACGCCATAAGCGTCATCGTTCTGCCGATGAATGATGCAGCGATGCTGATGCAGGTCCTCCACGCGCTCGGGCGCTCCAAAACGCTCCAAATACTTCGGCGACGCGCAAAGAAAACGGCGATTGCTCATGATGCGCCTCGCGCTCAGCCGGCTGTCCGGCAGCTCGCCGAACCGTATCGCCATGTCGAAGGCGCCTTCGACGAGATCCACCGGCCGGTCCGTCACCTCGAACTGCACTTCGACGTTCGGAAAACGCCTGGCGAAGTCGGAGACGAGCGGCGCGATGGTCGTCCTGCCGAAACCCAGCGTCGCGTTGATGCGCAACGGCCCATGCGGATCGCGCCGGGCGCCGGAGATGGCCTCCTCCATCTCGCGGACCTGCCCGACGATCTGGGACGCGTAGCGCAGATAGGTCTCTCCCTCGGGCGTCAGGCTGACGCTGCGCGTAGTCCGGTTGACCAGACGCGCGCCGAGCCGCTGCTCGATGATCCCCAGCCGCTTGGTCGCCGCTGGCGGACTGAGATCGAGCGCCCGGGCGGCGCCGGACATGCTCCTGAGTTTCGCAAGAAGAATGAAGAACTCGAAGTCGGATGCGGGTGCAATACTCACTTTTGGTGAAATATGTAGTGAACACAAGTGAATTCTAGCAAGCTCTTTCGCGGCTAAGCTATGCACCACATTGCAGCCAGGATGGCTCAATAACCGTTCAAATCTCTGGAGACAGTGGCGTGAGAATCGTTGAAATCCGCGAAAAGACCGTTCCGATCAGTTCCCCGATCCGGAACGCCTACATCGACTTCAGCAAAATGACCTTGAGTCTCGTCGCGGTCGTCACCGACGTGATCCGCGACGGTAAGCCGGTGATCGGCTATGGCTTCAACTCGAACGGCCGCTACGGTCAGGGCAAACTGATGCGCGAGCGCTTCATCCCGCGCCTGCTCGAGGCCGACCCAGCCGCGCTCGTCGACGACTCGGGCGACAACCTCGATCCCCACAAGATCTGGGCGACGATGTTCATCAACGAGAAGCCCGGCGGCCACGGTGAGCGCTCCGTCGCGATCGGCACGATCGATATGGCCGTCTGGGACGCGGTAGCGAAAATCGCCGGCAAACCGCTGTTCCAGTTGCTCGCCGAGCGGTACGGCAATGGCGAGGCCAACCGCAAGATCTTCGTCTACGCGGCGGGCGGCTACTACTATCCGGGCCAGGACCACGAAAAGCTCAAGGATGAGATGCGCAGCTACATCGACCGGGGTTACACGGTCGTGAAGAAGAAAATCGGCGGTGCGTCGCTCGACGAAGACCTGCGACGCATCGACTCGATCCTCAGCGTGCTGCAGGACGGCCAGAAGCTCGCGGTCGATGCCAACGGCCGCTTCGATCTCGATACCGCGATCGGCTATGCGAAGGCGCTGTCGCAGTACGACCTGTTCTGGTACGAGGAGGCGGGCGACCCGCTCGACTTCGAGCTGCAGGCGACGCTGCGCAACTACTATGACAAGCCGATGGCGACCGGCGAAAACCTGTTCTCGATGCAGGATGCCCGCAACCTGATCCGCTACGGAGGTATGCGCCCCGATCGCGATTGGCTGCAATTCGATTGCGCATTGAGCTACGGTCTCGTCGAATATCTGCGAACACTCGATATGCTGCATCAGCATGGCTGGTCGAGAAGCCGTTGCATTCCCCACGGCGGGCACCAGATGTCGCTGAACATCGCGGCGGGCCTCGGACTCGGCGGCAACGAATCGTACCCGGACCTGTTCCAGCCATACGGCGGTTTCCCGGACGGCGTTCGCGTCGAGAACGGATATATCACGATGCCGGAGCTGCCCGGCATCGGCTTCGAAGGCAAATCCGACCTGATCGCCGAGATGCGCAAGCTGGCTGAATAACGCGCGCTCGCAACGGCACCGACCAACATTCCCGCTTGAATGGTTCATAAAAAGACGGAACGAAGCCGGCTCAATGCGGCCTTCCCACGCTGCTCGCGTGGGAAGGCCGCATTTCCCCTTTGAAGACGCCACGCACAGGAGACAGACATGCCAGTATCGAAAGTAAGAAGAGCACTTTCCAAGCTGTACGTTCAGGTCCTCATCGGGATCGTGGCCGGCGTCCTGCTGGGCCACTTCTACCCCGAACTCGCGTCGCAGATGAAGCCGCTGGGCGACCTGTTCATCAAGCTGATCCGGATGCTGCTTGCGCCGATCATCTTCGCGTCAGTCGTGGTCGGGATCGCGCGCATGAACGACCTCCATCAGGCGGGCCGGGTAGGCGTGAAAGCCCTTCTCTATTTCGAACTGGCATCGACGGTCGCGCTGATTGCGGGGATGGTGGTCGTCAATGTCATCGAACCCGGCAGCGGCATGAACATCGATCCCTCGCAGATCGATGCGGCCGCGATTTCGACCTATACGCACGCGGCACAGCAACACGGTATGCTCGACTTCTTCATGAGCATCGTTCCGAATAGCATCGTCGGGGCATTCGCCAAGGGCGAGATGCTTCCGATCATTTTCTTTTCAGTTCTGCTCGCTATCTCGCTGGCGAAGCTCGGACCCCGTACCGCACCATTCGTCGACATGCTCGACATGTTCCTTCAAGGCATGTTCGGCGTGGTGCGGATCGTCATGTACGTTGCTCCGATCGGCGCATTCGGCGGCATGGCCTTCACGATCGGCAAATACGGCATCGGCACGTTGGCATCGTTCGGCGAGTTGATGCTTTGTCTGTATCTGACCTCGTTCTTCTTCGTGTTCGTCGTGCTTGGCCTTGTCATGAAGATGTGCGGGCTTTCGCTATGGAAGTTTCTTCGCTACATCAGGGACGAGATTCTGATTACGCTTGGTACCGCATCGACAGAAGCGGTGTTGCCGCAGATGCTGATCAAGATGGAGGCGATGGGCTGCGCTCGCCCGGTGGTTGGTATGGTCTTGCCCACCGGCTATACGTTCAATGCCGACGGAACGGCGATTTATCTGACGATGGCGGCGTTGTTCATCGCCCAGGCGATGAACGTCCACCTCAGTATCTGGGACCAGTTGCTAGTGCTCGGCGTGCTGCTGCTCACGTCGAAAGGCTCCGCGGGCGTGGCCGGGGCGGGATTCGTCGCGCTGGCCGCGACGCTGGCCTCGATGCACAAGATTCCCGTCGAAGGCCTCGTGCTGCTGCTCGGCGTGGACCGCTTTCTGAACGAGGCGCGTGCGGTCACGAACCTGATCGGCAATGGCGTTGCGACCGTCGTCGTCGCTCGCTGGGAGGGCCAACTCAATAGGAACCTGGCGCGCGCGGTGCTGAATCGCGACAACACGGCTCGCTTCCAAACACCTGGTCCTGCCACGCAACCCGCAGTCTCGCCGACATTGCCGACTGAAGCGGAGGCGCTCCTCGATGGCTCAGCGAACCATCAATAGAACTGAACTTTTCGGAATGGGTGCCGTTAACGCAGCGGTATCTCACTCTTCCGAATTCAGCATGAAACTGACCATCAAGTTCCGTCTTCTCGCCACCCTCACCTTGCTCGGGTTCCTGCTGACGGTGACTGGCGTACTGGGTATCGCCGGCATGCGTGGTTCGAACCATGCGGTTGCGCAGGCGTATACCAACGACGTGGCCGCCGCGACCGCGCTCGGCAAGTCCAACCTCAACCTGACCGTAGTGCGCACTACGCTCGATCGCGTGCTGCTGCACCCGGAGGCGGCGGATAGAGCCGCCCTCATCGATAAGGCGCGCAACTATCTGGCGGTCTCCGACAAAGCCTGGAAAGAGTACCGCGCACTGCCCGTCTCCGATGCGGAAGCGGCCTTGTCCAAGGCTGTCGCCGACGCCCGCGAAGCGATGCTGCATGGCGCACTCGAGCCGATGATGGACGCGATGAGCCGTGGTGACCACGAGGGTGCCGACCATATCGCGATGGTCGTTATGCCGCCGTTTGCCGCGGCTCTAACGCAGAAATCCGCGGAGCTGGACAAGTTTCGCAACGCGCAAGGTAACGCTCGCTACGACACGGCACAGCATAGCTACCAGACACTTGCAACCATTACCGCAATCGCGATCGCCGTCGGTCTTCTGACCTGCGTCACCTGCGGCTTCACGCTGCTTCGCGCAATCGCGCGCCCGATCGACATGACGGTGCGCCATGTCGAGCGACTCGCCCAGGGCGACATGTCGCAGCAACTGCGGTTCGACAGTAATGACGAAATGGGTCGCCTCGTCAGAAGCGTTGGGCAGATGCAGAAGGACATCGGCACGATGATCGAACAGATCGCTCGCGGCAGCGAGTCGATCGCGTCCGCGACCCAGCAAATTTCGGCCGGCAACGCGGACCTGTCGGCGCGCACCGAGGCGCAGGCGGCGTCCATCGAGGAAACGGCGGCGAGCATGGAACAACTGACCAACGCCGTCACGGAGAACGCGGCGCACGCGCGTGAAGCGCGCGAGCTGGCCGACGCGACGAAGGCGACGGCCGGTGCCGGCGCGGACGTCGTCCGTCAGGTCATCGACGCGATGCGCGACATTCACGACGGCGCGAAAAGAATGGGCGAGATCATCGGGGTGATCGAAGGCATCGCCTTTCAGACCAACATCCTCGCGTTGAATGCGGCTGTCGAGGCCGCTCGCGCCGGAGAGGAAGGACGCGGCTTTGCCGTTGTCGCCGGCGAGGTACGCAATCTCGCTCAGCGCTCGGCGACCGCGGCGAAGGAAATCAAGGAGCTGATCGACGCGTCGACCGCGCGCGTCGCCGACGGTTCGCGCCTCGTCGGCCGGGCCGGTGAGACCATGGGCGAAGTACAGACGGCCGTCGGTCGCGTCACGTCGATCATGAGCGACATTGCGACGGCTTCGGCCGAACAGAGCGATGGCATCGAGGAAGTCAATCGCGCGATTACGCAGATGGATCAGATGTCGCAGCAAAATGCCGCGCTGGTCGAACAGGCAGCCGCCGCGGCCGCGTCGCTAACCGAGCAGACTGGCCTGTTGACCCGAGCGGCTGGCCGATTCCGCTTTGCGTCCCTGTCCTGATGCCACGCTATAGGCTCGCGTCCCGCTGCGCGCCTTAGCTTCGCGAGGCGCCGGAGGTCGTGGTGTCGGCGTCATTGGCAGGCACCGCCTCGAGAAAACCGCGCCCCATCTCCGCCTCGAAGCGCGCAGCGCTGCCCTCCCAGATGATGCGCGCGTGTTCGAGCACGTAGACGCGATCGGCATGCGGCAGCGCAAACCTGACGTTCTGCTCGCCCAGCAAGACGGTGATGGGCGTGGATTTCTGCAGCGAATCCAGCGCTTTCGACAATTGCTCGAGAATCACGGGCGCGAGGCCGAGTGTCGGCTCGTCGAGAATCAGCAGCTTCGGTTGGGTCATTAGCGCGCGCGCGATCGCGAGCATTTGCTGCTCGCCGCCGGACAGCGTACGCGCGGTTTGGCCCTGGCGCGACTTCAGGATCGGAAACAGATCGAACAGCCACGACAGCTGTTTAGCACGCGCCGAATCGGCAAGATGATATCCGCCGAGTTCGAGATTCTCGCGTACCGTCATGTCGCCGAATAGCTCGCGCGTTTCCGGGCATTGCACGAGGCCGGCGCGCGAGATCGCGGCACCGCTGATACCGCGCAGATCGCGGCCATCGAAGCGGATCGTCCCCTTGTACGGCACGAGGCCCGACAGCGCGTTGAACAGCGTCGTCTTGCCCGCGCCATTCAGGCCGACAACCGAGACGAATTCGCCCTCGCGCACTTGCAGACTGACGTCGTCGAGTGCGCACGCCTTGTCGTAGAGCACGCGCACACCGCTCACCTCGAGGATCGTGGGCTTCGCATTGCCCGCGGCTCCGGTACGCTGGCGCAGCTCCAGCTTGCCGCCCAGATAGACGCGGCGCACCGTCTCGTTCTGCATCACCTGTTCGGCGGTGCCTTCGGCGACACGCTCGCCAAGGTACATCGCCAGCACGCGGTCGGCGAGCGCGGACAGACTCTTCACGTTGTGATCGACCAGCAGCACCGCGCGGCCTTCGGCGCGAAAGCCTCGAATCAGCTCGGAAAACGCGTGCGATTCCGCCACCGTCAGTCCCGCGAACGGCTCGTCCACCAGCACGACCTGCGGGTCGCGCGCAATCGCCTTGGCCATCTCCATGCGGCGCAGATCCGCAAACGGCAGCGTCGCGGGATGCCGATGCATGACGCCGGCAAGGCCCACGCGCTCGGCGATTTCCTGCGCGCGCTGGTGCACGTGGGGTTCGGCAGCGAGCTTGACGAGCGAATCAGGCAGCAGCGCGAGCTTGATATGTTCCAGCACCGTTTGCCGATGCAGCGGCCGCGAATGCTGAAACACGATGCCCACGCCCGCGCGCGCGATGCGGTGCGGCGCCCAGCCGGCCATCTCCACGCCGTTCACCTTGACCGACCCTGCATTGGGCCGCTCGATGCCCATGATCAGCTTCATGACCGTGGACTTGCCCGAGCCGTTCGGGCCAATCAGACCGAGGATCTCGCCGGGCCGGATCTCGAAGCCGATATCCTTGACTGCGACGAGGCCGCCGAAGCGCTTGGTCAGCCCGCGTACGGAGAGCAGCGGCGTGTCGTTCATTGGCGCTCCCTCGCACGTAGCAGATTGCCGAGCAGACCGTCTGGAAAGAACAGCAGCGCAGCCAGCGCGACCGCCGCGACGACGAATGTGTTGAGCTGCCCGAGCGGTCGCAGGAACTCGCCGGCGACGATCAGGAAGATCGAGCCGAGCACCGCTCCGAGTATCGTCCGGCGTCCGCCGAGCACGGCCGCGATGATGATCTGCACGCCCACGCTGAGATCCACCACCGTGCTCACGGAAGCCGTGCCCTGGTAGAACACCAGCATCGCGCCGGCCACGCCCGAGAAAACGGCGCTGATGCAGAAGGCCACGAGCTTGTGCCGCGTGACATTGAAACCCAACGCCTGCGCGCCGGTCGCGTCCTGGCCGCTGGCCTGCAGAATCAGACCGACTGCCGAACGCGACAGGCCGAACAACAGGATCGCGCAAACGATCAGGAACGCGAGGGCGATCCAGTAGTTATGGTTCGCATCGACCGACATCACGTCCGGCACCGTCATGCCGATCTCCCCGCCCGTTATGCCCGCAAAGATCACGATGGCGTTTTGCAGCAGCAGTACGGCCACGAGCGTAACCAGCCCGAAATAAGGACCGCGCAGCCGCAGCGCGGGCACCGCGAGCAGCAAGCCGCCCACTAGCGCGACGCCGCCGCCCGAGAGCACGCAAACGGGTATGGGCAGGCCCCACCTGGCGTTGAGGATCGCAGCGGAATAGGCGCCGAGTCCGATCAGGAACGTCGGCCCGAAGTTGACCTCGCCGGCAAAGCCGAACAACAGGTCCCACGACATCGCGAACACGCCGAAGTAAAACGCCACCGTGAGCACGCCGAGGATGTAGCCAGAAAGCCACCACGGCAACGTCGCGGCGATCACGGCGAGCGCAACGGCGACCCAAGCGCCACGCGAACGGAGAAGAACGGACATAGGGGTACGCTCCCTTCGCACTGTTAGCGGCGTCCCAGGAAGCCCTGGGGTCGTACGTACACGACCAGCACCAGCAGCATCAACGCGGGCAGCGGGCGCAGTGTCGGCGCGATCAGATAGGCCGTGACCGTCTCCAGATAACCCACGACATACGCGGCCATCAACGAGCCCGACACACTGCCGAGTCCGCCCAGCACGACGATCGAGAACGCGCTGGCCGTGAGCTGCCCCGCATTGTTCGTGCTCACGCCAAGGAACGAAGCGAGCAGCACGCCCGCAATGCCGGCCAGCACGCCGTAGATGCTCCACGCGAGAAGATAGATCCGGGAGAGTTCGAAACCGAGCAGCGTGAGACCGCGCGGATTCATCGAAGCCGCGAGCAGCGCTTTGCCTGCACGCGTGCGGTTCACGAACAGCCACAGCATGCCGATCACGGCCCAGCAGACCACCGCGATCATGATTTCGTTGTACGGCACGCGCACGCCTCCCACCATCGCCACCCCGCTGATTAGCGGGCGCATCGTCACCGGGTTGTCGGTGAAGAGCCACGCCATGCCCTGCTGGATCATGATGCCCCACAGCAGCGTGCCGGTGAGCACGAAGATCTCCTTCTCTTCGCCGGGAATCGCAGCCGAGCGTTGAATGGGCCGCACCACCATCAAGTAGGTGACGAAGGCCGTCACGAGACCCGCGATCACGCCGAGTAGCGTGCCGAGATAGGTGCCAAGACCCGCCTCGCCCGCGAGCATCCAGCCCATCAGCGCCGCGACCAGCATCACGCCGCCGTGCGCGAGATTCAGGATGCCGGAGACGCCGAAGATCAACGTGAAGCCGATCGCGCCCAGCGCATAGAGGGAGCTGATTGCAAAGCCGTCGACGAGAATCTGCAGTAGCAACATGCCCGGCCTTTCATATTGGTTAGGATGTCGATTCGTGCGGTGTCCGGACCTTCGCCCGGACAGTCGCGATCGTCGTACGGCTAGTTCGCGCTTGCCTGCTGCACCTTGATGAAGGTCGGGAATTTCACCGCGCCGTTGGCGATCGACTTGGGCCAGATCGCGACCTGCTTGCCGTTCTGCCATTGCAGATTGATACCCGTGATATAGCCGGGCCCGTACTTCAGCGCGTGCGTGAACTGATCGCTCTTGCCATAGAACTGCCAGCGTCCGATCGTGCCCACGTAGTCGGTTTTCTCGAGCGCGTCGACCATCTGGTCCGCATCGGTCGAGCCCTTGTTGCGCTTGATCGCGTCCGCGATGATGTAGACGAGGTCGTAACTGGTGAAGCCGCAATACGCCGGAGAGACGCCGAACTTCTTCTGGTACTCATCCGTGAAGGGGACCGTTTTCGGCGTGATCGCCACGCCCGGCGCGGCGGCCGAGGCCGTGATCACGCCCTCGGTGGCGCCGTTCGTGTCCTTCCAGAAGCTGGTGGTCGTGGCCTGCGAGCTTTGGCCCGACATCGGGATCGGCACTTGCTGGTCGTGCCATTGCACGGTCGGCTGCACGCCTACGTGGCTGATGCCGGTGGTGATCGTATCGGGGTGCTTCGCCTCGATCTGGTTGAAGATCGGCGTGAAGTCGGAGGTATCGGGATTGAAGCGGATGTGATCGAGCACCTGAAGTCCCGCTTTGGGCAGGCATTCGAGGTAACGTTCGTCGAGCGGCTTGGTCCACGCCGCGTCTTCGCTCATGACGACGGTCGTTTTCATCTTGAACTGGCCGACCAGAACGTCGTGCGAGAAGTCGCAGATAGATTGCGCGATGAATGCCGACGTCATCCAGCCGTGGAATGTGTATTTGTAGTGGTCGTAGTCGTCGTGAACGTGCTTCGAGATGTCGTTGCTAGCCGCGCCGGGGGTGATGAAGGGCACCTTCAGGCGCCCGGACCACGGTTCCATCGCGAGCGCTACTTCGCTGATGTAGCTGCCGATCACAGCGACCACCTTGTCCTGGGTCGCCGCGCGCTGGAAGGCGCGCACGCCGTCCGAGGCCGATGAATGGTCGTCGTACGCGACGATCTGGATGGGCCGGCCATCCACGCCGCCGCTAGCGTTGATCTGGTCCGCGGCGAGCTGCGCCGCCTTGCTGATCGAAGCGCCCGCCACCGAGGATTCTTCGCTGATCACGCCGATCTTGATCGGCTCGGCCGCCGCATGGGCGCCTGCCGCCAGACCTAGCCCCGCCGCTACCATCCCCGTCGCGACGACGCAATGAAGGTTTCGCCACACATTGTTACTGGACATCATGCATCTCCGATTCGAATGGATCGTTGAGCAACAATTTCCCGCCACATTGCAGCATCTTAAGAATGCGCACACAACAATATTCACCCGTTTTGCGTCGCTCAATCGGTACAAACGATGACCGGGTCCCTACGGACTTCATGGTGCAAAGCGGCAAAAATTTTGCCGCTCGCGCCGCGGGAAGCGGTTTTTTCTTGGTGAGAACTATCGCTGTGTAGTGTGAGATCAGCGGCCTTCTTCCGCACGCTTATTCGTCATCCGAAGCATTGTGTCGGCGGTTCAATGGACCAACGTCCTGCCACCTTGCAATCGCTCGCGATGCAGCGCATCAACTCGCATCACGATCAGCTTGAAGATGACAAGCGTGCCTGCGTGCGGGTCCGAACATTACGCGGCAACCCTGCTTGCTGACATATGTACGTCATGATAGGTTGCTGCAATTCCCGCTGCCGAACCTGGCATCTGTTTTCGCAACGCTACGCGCCCGATAAAAAAAAGCGGGATGGGTTGATCTGGACTCATCGTACGCATACGCCTTTCCCCAACAGGAATTCAAGAGCCATGGCTTCAATGATCCAGCGAACGACCCTGTTCGCCTGCCTTCGCGCGGCTTGCGTCGCGGCTTCCCTGTCCATCGCCGCAGTTGGCGCGCACGCCGCCGATCTCGTGATCGCAGGCCGGGACGACATCTACGGCCGCGGACTCGCACAGGCGGTGGACGGCTACAAGAAACAGCACCCGGGCGTCGATATCGAATTGCTGAAGCTGCCGAATAACGACCTGTATCAGAAGCTGAAGCTGTCGTTACGCGAAAACACGCGCGCTTATGACCTGGTGATGATGGACGACACCTGGTCGCCCGAATTCATCGCCAACGGATGGCTTCAGCCGCTGCCCGCCACGCTCGCGGATGCCGACATGGTGACGTCGACGATCTCCCTCGGACGCGCGTCGACCGGAACCCTGTATGCGATGCCGATCGTCGGCAATGTCGAGATGTTCGCCTATCGCAAGGATCTGCTCGCGAGTCGCGGCCTGCAGCCGCCGCGCAGCTGGGACGAGGTGCTGAAGATCGCACAGACCATCGGGACCGCCGACAAGGACGTTTCCGCTGTCGTGTTTCGTGGCGTGAAGGGCAACCCCGTCGTCACCGGTTTTCTGCCGATCCTTTGGGCCTATGGCGGAGAAGTCGTCGACGCGAACGGCAAGGTCACGATCGATTCGCCCGAAGCGCTGGCCGCGCTGAAGATGCTGCTCGCGCTGAAGAAGTGGGCACCGAAGGATGTCGACGTGTATGGCGCCGGTGAAGTGCGCGACGCATTGCAGGGCGGCACTGCCGCGCAGGCCATCGAAGTGTGGCCCGCCTGGCTGCCAGCGCTCGACGATCCGGCGAAGTCGCGCGTCGTCGGCCAGGTCGCGCTGCAACCGCCGCCTGGCCAAGTCAAGGGGCCGGCGCCGATGCTGGGCATCTGGCAAATGGGCATTGCGAAAGATGCCGCGCATGCGAAGGTGGCCGCGGATTTCCTCGCCTACCTGACTTCGTCGGCGACGCAAACCCAACTTGCCGTGCTCGGCATTCCGCCGACGCGCAAGAGCGTCTTCGTCAATCCGACACTCGTCAAGCAATATCGCTGGTACCCGGACCAGCTGAAGGCGCTCGAAGCGGGCCGTGCGCGGCCTCGCGTAAAAGATTGGCAGCAGATCGAGGCGATTCTCGGCGACGCATTGCAACTCGCGCTGACGGGGCAGGCCACGCCCGACGCAGCGTTGCATCAGGCTGCACAGAAGATCGGCCAGGCCAACGCGGCAGTGCAGTGATAGCGGCAGTGACGGCGCAGGCTAGCGTGGGAACGGATCGATGAGCCGCTTGCGACGTTATCTGCCGCTGCTCGTCCTGATGAGCCCAGCCGCGCTCGTGCTCGGCGTGCTGGCGCTCTATCCGGTCGCGCGCGTGCTGATCGATTCGTTTTTCTCGGTCGATTACGCATCGGGGCATCGCTCGTTCATCGGGCTCGCCAACTATCGATCGGTCATTGCGGACGGCGAGTTCGGCACGAGCTTCGTCAATACGATCCAGTTCATGATCGTGGCCTCGCTCGCTGAAGTCCTGTTCGGACTCGCGCTCGCGCTGCTGTTCGTCCGCGCGTTTGCGGGCCGGCGCATCGCGTTGCCGCTTGCGGTGCTGCCGATGATGCTCTCGACGCTGGTGTGCTCCGCGATCTGGCGCAACTGGCTCAATTACCGTGGCTTTCTGAATGCGCTGCTCAAGGCGATAGATCTACCGGCGGTGCCCTGGTTATCCGATCCGCACCTCGCGCTGTGGTCACTGATGCTGGTCGATGTCTGGCAATGGACGCCGATGGCATTCCTGATCATTCTCGCGGGGCTGCAGTCGGTTCCGCCTGAAATCGCCGAGGCGGCACGCACCGACGGCGCGAACGAATGGCAGTGCCTGCGCTACATCACGCTTCCGCTCGTTGCACCGCACGTCGCACTCGCGATGCTGCTGCGCTCGATCGATACCTTCAAGCTGTTCGACAAGGTGTACGCGTTGACGGGCGGCGGCCCGGGCAATGCCACGCAGACGCTGTCGACGTACATCTACGACACGGGTTTCCGCTTCTTCAACGTAGGACCCGCCAGCGCGGCTTCGGTATTGATGCTGCTCACGTGCGCGGTGCTGGTCTCGGGATACATATGGAAATCGGCAGTCAGGCGCGACCGTTGATGCCGCTCGCGCGCTTGCAGGGTTTCGCGCGACGCTCGTCCGGTGCCGCGGTGCGAGGTCTGTTGCGGGTCGTAGCGCTGGCGGTGTTGCTGCTGCCGTGCATATGGATGGCTGGCGCGGCCTTCACGCCGACGCTGGAACGCCTCGCCCATCCGCTCGCGCTGTGGCCTTCGGCGCCCACGTTCGAGCACTTCGCGGCGGTGTGGGAAAGCGGCATGGCCCAGTCGGTGCTGAACTCCGTGTGGGTCGCAGTGGGCGCCACGTTGCTCGCACTCGCGCTGGCTTTTCCGGCCGCCTATGCTCTCGCGCGACTGGCCTTTCCGGCGCGACTCGATCTGCTGTTCCTGATGCTCGTGCTGGCACTGAAGCTGATGCCGCCGATTACGGTGGCCGTACCGCTGTTTTCGCTGGCCAAGTGGCTCCATCTGCTCGATTCGCTGTTTGGGCTGGTACTCGCCTATCAGCTGTACGCGTTGCCGATGGCGATCTGGATGTTGCTGCCGTTCGTGCGCGACGTGCCGATCGAATTCGAGGAGGCTGCGGCGCTCGACGGCGCGAACCTCGCGCAGCGCATCGTCTTCATCGTCGTGCCGCTGTGCGCGCCGGGTCTCGTTGCCACCGCGATCTTCGTGTTCATCATCGCGTGGAACGAGTTTCTGCTGGCGCTGTTGTTCGTTTCGTCGCCGAGTCATTTCACCCTGCCGCTCACGATGGCGGGTTATGTGACCGAGAACGGCATCGACTGGGGCGAACTGATGAGCGCAGGGCTGATTTCGTCGGTGCCGACGCTTCTGCTCGCGGGCTATGTGCAGCGCTATCTGCTGCAGGGCTTTTCGGGCGGCTTGAAGTAACGGGCTCCGACTCTGCGTCGACGTTGCAGCAGACGCTTTGCTTATCCAGAGGTTTTCTTGCGCCCTGCCCTGACTCATCCCAACGTTTCGCCCGCCGACTGGATGTCGGCCATCGATGGCAGCCGCTTGCTGTCTGCACTGACCTTGCCAGGCAGCCATGACACCTGTGCCTACACGGTCGATGACCGGCTCGCGCGCACGCAACATGCCACGCTCGACGATCAGTTGCACCATGGGGTGCGGGTTCTCGACATCCGCTGCCGTCATCAGCGCGATCGCTTTACGATTAATCACGGCGGCATCTCGCTGGGTCTGAGTTTCGACGATGTGGTACGGACATGCGCTCAGTTTCTCGCGCGTCACCCCGGCGAATCCATCGTCATGTCGATCAAGGAGGAATGGCCCGCGCGTGACTGCGCCCGCGCGTTTTCTGCGACCTTCGAATGGTATGTCGAACGACACGCCGATGTGCGCTGGCACCTTGCCTTCGACCTGCCGCTGCTGGAGGCGGTACGCGGCAGCATCGTGCTACTGCGGCGCTTCGCGACTGAAAAGCCGCTCGGCATCGACCTGACGGCCTGGCCTGACAACGCAACGTTCGATATCGACGACGTGCCGGCGCCGTTCACCATCCAGGACGAATTTCGCGTGCCGGTGCCGACATCGATCGCTTACAAGTGGCGCGCCATCGATTTGCTGTTGAACCGCACCCCCGGTGTGTGCGACGAGCGTTGGGTCATCAACTTTTGCAGCGGCACGGGGATGGCGGCGCCGCCGGTCGTCGTGGCGTGCGGCGATACACAGCATCGCGGTATTCACGAGCAGCTTGCCGAGCGGCTCGCGGCTCGTCCGCAACCATGCGGCACCATGCTGCTCGACTTTTGCGACTGGCAGGACTGGCGCCTCGTTGATGCGTTGATCGATTGCAACTGGAGCCGATAACGCATCGCTGCGGGCATGACGTTGACCGCGAAACTCAGCGTGATTCCTTTGCGCGAGGCTGCCGCGGTGGCGGCCTCGATTCCGGTCCGCGCCTCGCCGGTTCACGCGTGCAGGCGTCCGGCGGCATGACATAAGGAACGTCGTCGCGACAACACGCATAGATCGGAAATCCGTACGCGTTCGTACCGACGATGGTCGTTGGCCCGTGCAGCGGGCACACCGCCTTCATGGCGCCTCCTCGAATCTCATCGATCAATCGCTTCCATCTTACGCTCGCGACAGATGTTCTATGTGCGCCTGCATTGCCCTTCGCACCGCCTGATCCCGCTCACCACCACCGACGCACATTCACCATCCGTGCCGCGCCGCACTCTCACGTACTGTCACTTGCGTGGACAACCAGCCGAACTCGGTCAGCGCAAAGTGCGCTGACAGACCGGCGTCCCGTGCAGCGACTCGCCCGGGCGACAGCAGCGGTGCAAGGAAGCGTCGGTTGAATTGTCATTTCTTGCATAACATGCAATGATTCATCCTAATGCTGATCCTGTCATTCGGGCCATTTCCATGACATTTCGGGGATGCTCCGGGGAAACAGTCGAAGAGCCGACTCATCGGGGTCGCCGTTCCAGTCCGTTGTCCGGACGATCAAACATCGCGTTGGCTCGACAGCCACCTTCAAGGTGGAGCATTTGGTATCAGGGTATTCACCTAGCCTTTCTTCCCGAAAATTTAACATTTTGAAGTTAGAATGAACCCTCTAAAATCGATTGTTATGTCATCTGATGACAATTGAAATAGAGATCGAAGCGCCGGTTGGCCGCACGACCTACCGACGCAGGCCATGGCCAATTCAGCGGCTGTGACTCGATGAAGAAACACCATGTTGTATTTCGACTGATGAATACAGACATCAGAAGTGCGATCCGGACACCGCTGTTTTTTGCAGCGTTCATTTAGTCTTACTAATAATACTTTTGCTCCGGAATCCTCACCGACGATATTCCGCATACTGATTGCGGATATGGTCTCCGGGGCAGGCGGGTTCGATATTCAATCCAGGAGAAGCAATGAAAGACCTTTCGTCCGAAGATTTGCTGAAACTCTGCCGAACGAATCTGTCGACGTTCTTTTCGCCCGCCACCGAAGCGTTTGAAGGAACACGGAAACTCGCCGGCCTGGACCGGCAGGCGGGGAGCACCGTTCGGGGCACCTGGAATCTTTGAGCAGTGCGCCGGCGCGGCATGCCGCCGCTAGCTGATGCACCAGCTCCATTCGCGCAATACCACAAGCCTATAAAAACCCGCGCAGTTCAATCAATGCCGAAGCCGTTCCTCCCGTGACGCTGGAGGCGGCCGCGCGTTGTGGCTAAGCAATGGCGGGTTGTGCGAGACGGCCATTGGGTATTCACGATCCTCGCAAACATTTCGATCACGGATGGAAAGGATGACGAAACGAACCGTAGTGGTAACGGGCGGCATGGGCGGACTCGGAGAAGCGATCAGTACGAAACTGCACGACGCAGGGTATGCGGTGGTAGTCACGCACTCGCCGAGCAACACAGGTGCGGACAAATGGTTGGCTGACATGGAAGCTCAGGGTCGGAGCTTTCGCGCTTACCCGGTCGACGTGGCCGATTACGACTCATGCCAGCGTTGCGCGGACAAGATTCGGGCGGAAGTCGGCCCGGTCGACATCCTGATCAACAACGCAGGCATCACCCAGGACATGACCCTCAGGAAGATGGACAAGGTGAATTGGGATGCGGTCATTCGCACCAACCTCGACTCGGTCTTCAACATGACCAAGCCGCTGTGCGAAGAGATGGTCGCACGAGGCTGGGGGCGCATCGTCAATATCTCGTCCGTCAACGGCTCGAAAGGCTCGGTCGGCCAGACCAACTACGCCGCGGCCAAGGCCGGCATGCACGGCTTTACCAAGTCACTGGCGCTGGAAGTGGCGCGCAAAGGGGTCACGGTAAACACGATTTCGCCGGGCTACCTGGCCACCAAGATGGTCACCGCGATTCCGCAGGAGATCCTCGACACGAAGGTCCTGCCGCATATCCCGATGGGACGTCTCGGCAAGCCCGACGAAGTCGCGGCGCTCGTGCTCTATCTGTGCTCGGAAGATGCCGGCTTCGTGACCGGCTCCAATATCGCGATCAACGGCGGCCAGCACATGCAGTGACGCAACATACCGCGCCGGTACGTGCCGCAACACCGGACGAATCGGCGTGAACCATTCACGCAACACCCCTGTGCTTCCATGAGAGAGGAACGTGTCATGAGTGAGACCTGGATGGGCCTGATCATTGGGGGCACGGCCCTCAGCATCGCAATGCTCATGGTGATTGATCACTATCGCCGTGAGCGCAGAAGGGCAAGACTACTACGACATCTGGATCATCATGAGTGGTGGCATCAACCGCGCGGGCGAATGTAAGTGCGTCGACCGCGCCAATAAGAAATCAGATACATCGAGAGGGCTGAAGAATGACACCGGAAATCACCGGACAACAAAAGGCCACAGGCCATCAGATCACGGTTCGTACGAGGCGCGGCGGCATGAGGGTCGCCGCAGTGTGGCAGGTATTGATGCCGGTCGCCGATGCCATCGAGGACGTACGGATTACGAGCAACCGCAAACATGATGTCGAAGACATGACGATCGCGTTTGCCGACAGGTTCTCCGGATCGCTGCACACCGTTCTCAAGAAGTTCGAGACGATGCCGTGGGTAGCCGCCGCGGAGCTTTGCTGAACACCGAGGGCCGTGCCGCTTGCGATGGGTCGCGTCGCTGCGAGGACCGGCGCGCGTCAGCTGCCTGGCGAGCCAGGTAGCGTGACGCGCGAGCGCCTCGCAAGGGTTGGATGGCACAAACGGGCCAATTGAAGTCCGACGTACACGGCCGGACCCAGCCGGTCACCACCTGAGAGAAGTGGATGAAAACAACAATCAAAAGAGGGCCCCCGGACAGGGAGAGTCCCTATACACCCCTGACCGCTGGAGATGCGATTTCGCATCTGGAACGGATCCTGTCCCACGATGGCGTGGATTCGTTGTTCAGCCGGACCTACTGGCGCGCGCGTGTCCAGCAGGTGTGCGCTACTCAAGGACTGACTCCGCAGCAGCAGGCAAGGTTGGTGAAGCTGCTCGAGTCGCTGCATCCCCCGGTCCCGAGTGAGGAGGCGTGCTAGTCACTCGTCGATGCGGACGTACGTCGTCCGCAGTCGATCAGAGCTGATCGTCGACATCCAGCAGCCGATCCTCCACATGCAGATCCTCGGCGCACTCTCCCTGTAAGGGCAACTCCTCGCCTTTCGCGGGGAGGTGGTCGCGGACCATCCGGCACAGGCGTTCGCGCACGAGGACACGTTGTGCCGTGTCCATCTGCGCGTAACGCTGAATCTGCGCAGCCGAAAAGTGCAGTGTCAACACGCACCGGGCATCCAGCGTCGTGTCGCCGTGTGACTCGATCACCCAGGAAGCCTGAATGAGGAAGTTCCGGCCGTCGTCGTAACCGCTGATCGCGGGCGCTTTCGGTGACTCGAATAACGCGGACAGAGCCAGTTGGATTTCTTCGATGCGCTGGTTCAGATCGATCTCTTTCATTGAAAGTCCTCCTTGTGGTCGAGGCTCCGGGCCCCGCCCTTATGCGAGCAAAATCCGTGTCCGGCTGTCGCTGGCTGTCCAGTGCTTCGACTGGAGCCGGACTCGCAATTCCGTTGCCGCTCACTGGCAATATGTACCGTTGCCCCATCAGCAGGTATTCGAGCGGGTAAGGAGTGATCCGCACGCTTCACACAGCGACAAAACGACGCCGCCGCGCACATATCGCCGGTTCAGATCGCTCTTCAGTTAAAGGGCTGCGTACCAGGCTATCCAATCCCTGAACAAGGACCTGCTGCCGATCTACATCGGTTACACGGCGACACTCGACGACATCAACCAGTTCCAGGTTTCCTCGACGACCAAGGCCACCGCCGCCATCACCGACATCGCGCAGAAGAGCTGTTTGATACTGTCCGCTCTGCTCCGCAGCCGCGGCCAAGGAGATCACCGATCGCCTCGTCACCATCGCGGCCCAGTATGACCGCGCAGCGGGCGGCGATGCCGCCGCCTCCGCAAGTGCGAAAAGCGCCTCATGCATCCCGACGTCGCATCGCCCCCTTGAACGACCAACCGTTGAGCGCGAGGAAGACGAGCAGCGTCGCACCGAAAATGCATTGGCGTCCTGCTTCGCCCATCTGCAGCGCGGTCAACAGACTCGAGAGAACCGTCAGCAGCACGGCGGCGCTCGCGACCGCGATGTAGTCGCCCCGTCCGCCCGCGAGCGACACGCCGCCGATCACCGCGACGACAACGCTCGGCAGCACATAGGTCGTTCCGAGCCCGAGAAACGCCTGGCCGACATAGCCGACGAGCAGCACGCCCGTCACAGCGGCGATGCTGCCGCTCGCGACATAAACCGCGATGCGGATCGCGCGCACGCGCGTACCGGCGATGGCGGCAGCGACCGGATTCGCGCCGGTCGCCATCAGGCGACGCCCCCAGGCTGAATGATCGAGAAAACGCCACATCAACGCGCCGGCGCCGAGCCAGATCAGCGCGACGCTCGGCACGCCGCCGAGCGTCCTGCCGGCAAGCGCGGCGAGTGCGGGACTCGCGGCCGTATTGACGTGCATGACCGACGACCAGACGATCAACGCGCCGTCGATGAGACTTGCCATCGCCAGAGTCATCACGAGCGGCGGGATGCCCAGCAGCGTGATGCCGACGCCATTGAGCGCGCCCACCAGCGCGCCCGCCAACGTCGCGACGGCGAATGCGGCCGGCAATCCAGCCGATGCCGCTCCGAGCAGCGCGGCGCCAAGAATGCCGCCCAGCGTCGCGGCCGCGCCTACGGACAGATCGAGCCCCTGCTCTCCCGCGATCATCACGAGCGACTGCGCGAGGCCGAATAGCCCCAGAAACGTCGCGATCTTCAACTGATTGGCAACCTGCCCCAGGCTCGCGAAGCCCGGCACCGCGAATTGTCCACTGATGAGCACGATCACGGCGAGCGCCAGCAAAAAGGCGCGGCGCGAATTCGGTTTCATCGTCACACTCTCCTTTTCGCGCCCACGAACGTGAAGCCGAGCGCAAGCACGATCACGGCACCCTTGAACACTTCCTGGTAGTTGCTCGGGATGCCCGCGAAGTAGACGACGTTGCCGATCAGCGTGAGCACGAGCGCGCCGCAGACGGCGCCGAGCATCGTGCCGCGCCCACCCGCCAGCGAGATGCCGCCGATCACCACAGCCGCGACCGAGTTCAGCGTGTATGGCAATCCGAGACGCGCATCGCCGGACGCGGTTTGCGCGGTCAGGCAGAGCGCCGCCGCAAACACGAAGAGCCACGCGAGCAGATAGCCGAGCAGTTTGACGAGCCGGACATCGATGCCAGCTTTGAACATCGCATCGGCGTGGCTGCCGGTCGCGATCAGTCGCCGTCCGAAGCGATGCCGCTGCAGGACCGTCCACAGCGCGATCGCGGCGAGCACCGGCAGCGCCGCGAGCGGAATCACCGAGATACGCGCCGCGAACCATTCGCCCAATGCGTCCGGCACCGCGCCGCCCGGCTGCGGGATCAGCAGCAGAGCAAAGCCAAACCAGACGGCGCCGGTCGCGAACGTCGCGATCAGCGCGCTTTGCTTCGCATAGCCGACCAGCAGACCGTTGCACGCACCGGCGAGCAGCGCGGCGGCCAGCGCGGCGACACAGGTCGCACCGAGGCCCCACCCCATCAGACCGGGCGCGGCCGCGAGCACGCAGTTGACCAACGAGATTCCCGCGCCCATCGACAGATCCAGCTCTCCCATCAGCACGACGACCGCCTGCGCCATGCAGATCAGGACCACCGGCGCGGCGTTCTGCATGTTGCTCGCGAGCGAGTCGGCGGTGAGAAAGTCCGGCTGCAGCCATGCATTCGCGATCACGACCGCGAGCAGCATGACGAGCGCGGGCAGCGCACTCGCGGCACGCGCGCACGATATTCTCAGCGCCGCGCCCATCCGTTTGCTTGAGGACCAGGCGCCAGTGTCGGCAAGTCTGTCTCCCAGTTGCGCCTTCATGCCGCGCTCCGGCCGAACAGCGCGCTCGTCACGCGGGATTCATTCATCTCATCACCTTCCAGCTGCGCGATGATCCGACCTTCGTACATGACGATCAGGCGGTCGCACACCGCGAGCAATTCTTCGGTATCCGATGCATAGACGAGCACGGCCGTCCCCGCTTGCGCGAATGCACCGATCGTCTCGTAGATTTCCCTGCGGGCGAGCACATCGACGCCCTTGGTCGGATCGCTGAGCAGCAGCACGTCGACCTGCCGGTTCAGCCAGCGCCCGATCACCACTTTCTGCTGATTGCCGCCCGACAGATCCCGCACCGGCTGGCGCACGTCGGACGTCTTGATGCGCAGTCGCGCGACCACGTCGTCGACGAACCGGCGGATCGGCGCGCGACGCAGCCGCCACGGGCTCGCCGCGAAGTTCACGCTGACCTGCGCCAGATTGAATTCGACCGGGTGATCGAGCCACAGGCCCTGCCGATGCCGGTCGTTGGGCACGAGGCACACGCCCGCAGCGATCATCTGACGCGGCGAACGCGGCACGATCGTCCTCGCTCCACCTCGTCCGTCGAGCCTCACCTCGCCGCCGTCCGGCACACGAAAGCCCGCGAGCGCGTCGAGCAGTTCTTCCTGGCCATGGCCCTGCAGTCCCGCGATGCCAAGAATCTCTCCGCGTTCCAGTTCGAAGCTGACGCCGCGCAGCCGCGCGCCAGCGCGCAGATCGGTGACGCCGAGCGCGACGGTTCTTTCCGTGTCCGCCGGATCACCGCCACGTCTCCGCTTGCCGTCATGAATATGCGTGGCAGCCGCGCCGCCCATCAGTTCGAGCACACGCGCTTCGTCGAGTTGCCCGCGCACCGCTAGCTCGCCGACCGGGCGGCCGTTGCACAACACCATCACGCGATCGCACAGCGCTTCGATCTCCGCCATCCGGTGCGAAATGAAAACCACCGCCGTGCCGTGCGCCGTCAGACTACGCACGACGCGCATCAGGTTGTCGACTTCAGCGGCGGCGAGTGCGGCGGTCGGTTCGTCGAGAATCAGGATGCGCGGCCCGAGCGCAAGCGCCCTCGCGATCTCGACCAGTTGCTGATCGGCGGCGCTGAGGCTGCCTGCGCTCGCTTCGATATCCCAGCCGGGTCTCAGGCTCTCCAGCAGCCGCGTGGCGCGATCGCGCGTGCGCCGCTGATCGAGAAAGCGACCCGTATGGCACAGCTCCGCGCCAAGAAACACGTTCTCCCACACCGGCAGATCCGGCGCGAGACCGGGATGCTGATGCGCAATCGCGATCCCCACCGCGCGCGCCGACTTCGGCGAGCCGGGTCGCAGCGGCGCACCGATCATTTCGATCGTGCCGTCGTCCGGTATCGTGTCGCCGGCGAGAATGCTCGACAACGTCGATTTGCCCGAGCCGTTCGCGCCTAGCAGCCCCAGCACTTCGCCAGGGTTCAGCGTGAGGCTCGCGCCGTCGAGCGCGAGCACGCCGCCATAGCGTTTCGTCAATCCCTTCGCGATGAGCACGGACATGATCGGCGCTATTGCGTGAACAGCGCATCGAGCTGGGCTTCGCTCAGCCATTGACCGAGAAAGTAGCTGTCGGGCTTGTCGCTCATCGAAGCGAGCGTAGCGTCGAGATTCTCGGCCGTCACGGTCCTCGTGATCGGGAAGTAGTAGGTGTTGTCGGGCAGCGGTTTGAGCGTGCGTCCGTGCGCGAGGCGCACTGCGATGCCGAGCGCCGTGCGACTGATGTCGGGCGGATTCACCTGCACGAACACCTTCATCGGATTGCCGGCGTCGCGCTGCTTTTTCCATTCCGTCAGAAAGCCCTTTTGCGCTTCGCCGGTCATGATCGGCACGCGCCGGTTCGCGTTCTCGAATGCGCGCAGAACGCCGAGCGCCATCGCGTCTTCGGTGAACACCGCGTCGATCTGCGGCTGCGCCGCGATCACCGTCGCCATCACTGCTTGCGCCTTGGCCTCGTCCCATTCGCCATAGCCGGACCAGACGACCTTGATGCCCGGATACTTCGCGAACGTCTCGAGCGCGGCCTTCTTGCGCGCCTCCGCCGCCGGATGTCCGGGGATGCCGTCGAGCACCACGACATTGCCCTTGCCGTGCAGTTGCTCCGCGATCCATTCGGCGTAGCGTTGACCCCACTGGTAGTGATCGACGGTCACGTTGGTCGCGTAGCGATTGGATACCGCCTGGTCGAACGACACCACCGGGATCTTGCTGCGCTGCGCCTCCGAGATCACGCCGTTGAGCGCGGTGGCCGAGTTCGCGTCGACCATGATCGCGCCCACCTTCTGGCGAATCATGTTGCGCATGTCCTGAATCTGCTGACCAGTGTTGGCGCCCGATTGCTGCACGATCAGCTTGTCGGCCAGGCCGCTGGTTTTGTAGGTCTGGAACTGCTGATTGGCGCCGTCGATCATCTGGTTGCGCCATTCGGTGCCGAAATAGCCGTTCGACAGGCCGATATCGGGCGCGGCGGCGAACGCCGATGCGCACGCGAGGCTAGTCGACACGGTGGCAAGCAAAGTGCGCGGTTTCATGTCGTCGTCTCCTGATGTTTGGTGTGCGCGCGAAGGCGCCAGCCGCGGCGTGCGGCCGGCTCCGCGCATCTTCTGGTGGGCGATGCAGTTTCAGTGCACAGGCGCGGATGCCGCCGTCCCGACACCGGGATCGGCCGGTAACGCCGTGCCTACATGAAGTTCGCCGCGCGGCGGCAGCGCGTCGTGCGTGCTCTTGAAGATGTCGCCGTCCTTCATCACCAGCGTGATCTTGCTCGGGTCCTGCAGCACGGTGAGGTCCGCGAGCGGATCACCGTCCACCAGAATGATGTCGGCAAGATAGCCCTCGCGAATCTGGCCGAGTTCGTCGGGCATCATCATCAGCTCGCCGCCGTAGCGCGTGGCCGAGATCAGCACCTCCATCGGCGTCATGCCGACGTAGTCGACGAAGTATTGAAGGTCGCGCGCGTTCGTGCCGTGCGGCATCCACGCAAAGCCGTAGTCGCCGCCCGGCAGAATGCGGATGCCGCGCTTGTGCATCTTCTGCAGCGTCACCGCGGCGGTTTCGAGCTCGCGCTTGTAGCCCATCTTCGTCGCCAGTTCCTCGCTGATGCCCCACTTCTCCGCGTGATACAGCGTGCTGATCAGCCAGCCGATGCCCGGCGCGACGAAGTGCTTGTCCTTGTTTGCTTCGAGCATGTCGAGGGCTTCCTCGTCGGCGAAGCTCGCATGGAAGATCAGTTCGAGCCCGTGCCGCACGCATTGCTTGACCGATTCGCTCGAGCGGGCATGCGCGGCCACGCGCTTGCCGGCGCGCTTCGCCTCGGCAGCGAGCATCGCGATCTCTTCCTCGGAAAACGGCGACGATTCCGCCGAAATGCCCGCGATGTACTCGCCCGACAGATTGATCTTCAGATGATCGACACCGTACTTGACGAACATGCGCGTGGTCGCGCGCATTTCTTCCGGCCCGCTCACGACAGCGCCGAAGTTCAGCTCCTTGAACGGCATGTGCGGCAGCGTGTTGTCCGCGAGGCCGCCGAGAATGGTGATCTCCTGGCTGCCCGCCAGATAGCGCGGTCCCGGAAATTCGCCGGCGTTGACCGCGTTGCGCAGCACGACATCGAGCCGCGGCTTGGCCGCGGCCGCGCCCAGTGCCGAGGTCCAGCCCATTTCCAGATAACGCTTCGCGACGCGCACGCACCACAGCATGTGCTCCTCGGGCGGCATGAACTGGATCGCTGACAGCGACGGCTGGTCGTTCCATGAGAAATGCGTGTGCGCCTCGGTCATGCCCGGCATCAGGAATGCGCCACGGCCGTCGATACGCTGTGCATGGGGCGCGTTGATCGGCTCGTCGCGAGCGACGCGGACGATGCGCTGCCCGTCCACCAGCACCTGACCTCTGAAGGGCTGAGCACCGCTACCATCGAAAACCGATACGTTGGTAAACAAGATCGAACTCATGTCTGTCTCCTCCACGTGGGGCCGAACGCGCACGGGCGTCCGCCGCCGGTTGCTTACTGCCTGACTGTGCCTGTTTCCCGATCGGGGGCCCGTCGATCGCCGTTCTGCGCGGCTATTCTGATCGACGCGGCGCCCACCTGTTCAATGCGTCACCGAGCCGCTTGATAGAAGCGCTTCAACTCCGCCGTCGTTTCGACGGGTTTTTCGAACGTGGTCCAGTGACCGCAGCCGCTCAGCACGATGACTTTCGCCCCCCCAATACGCTCGCCCATCGCCTTCACCGCATCGGGTTTGCCAACGCCGTCCTGGTCGCCTGTCACGAGCAGCGTCGGCACCTGGATGCGTTCGATCTCCGCCGCCTGCGCGCCAGCCAATGCCTCGCAGCTTTGCGCGTAACCTTCGGGCGATTGACGCATCACGCTTTCGCGCACGAGCGCGAGCGTCACGGGCCGCTGCGACCTGGTTTCGTCGCTGGTGGCGCCTTTGACGATCGCATCGGCGATTTCCTGCAGGCCCGGCACGCCCTGGTCGCGCGCGATGCGCGCGCGCTGGCGCATGCCGTCGCGCGCGGCGTCGGGCGGAGCAATGAGCGGCCCGAACAGCGCGAGGCTTTTAACCAGCTCGGGATGCCTGACGGCCAGATGCTGCGCGACGATGGTGCCCATCGAATGCGCGACGATGTCCGCGTCGCTCACCTGCAGTTCGCGCAGCACGGAGGCGATCGTGTTCACGTAGGAATCGATCGACAGCTTCTGCGCGGGCAACGGCGAACGCGCGCTGCCAGGCAGATCGATGCGGATGACCTTCCTGCCTTCGAACGCCGGCAGCACCGGCGTCCAGTTGTTCGAGGAACCGCCGAGACCGTGGATGCACACGACCGGCGCGCCGTCGCCTTCGATCTCGATGAAGATGCCTTGCACTTGAGTTGTTGCCATGTTTACGCCACCTCGTTTTCAAGGACGCCGATGCGCGGAATCTCCATGCGCACGACATCGCCGCTTTGCAGAAATTTCGGGGGATTGAAGCCGATGCCGACACCCGCCGGCGTGCCCGTCGCAATGACGTCGCCGGGCTGCAGTTCCATGCCGGCCGACAGCGTCGCGATGATCGTCGGGATATCGAAGATCAGGAGCTTCGAGTTCGATTCCTGACGCAACTCGCCGTTGACCCAGCAACGCACGTCGATGTTCGACGCGTCGAGTTCGTCGGCCGTCACGAGATACGGGCCCATCGGGCAGAAGCCGTCGAGCGACTTGCCGATGAACCACTGACGATGCAGCTTTTGCAGATCGCGCGCGGTGACGTCGTTGATGATCGTGTAGCCGAACACGTGATCGAGCGCCTTCGCCTTCGAGATCGCGCGACCTGCCTTGCCGATGACGACACCGATCTCGACTTCGTAGTCCATCTGTTGCGTCACGTCGGCATGGCGCGGAATGCGCTCGCCAGTCGCGATGATCGTCGATGCGGGCTTCGTGAAAACGACCGGTGCTTCAGGTATGTGCTCGCCTGCCTGCGCGCTCTTGTCGAAACCGGACTTGCTGAACTCTTCGGCGTGGTCGTGATAGTTCTTGCCGACGCAGAAAACGTTGCGGCGCGCCTGGTCGATCGGCGCGAGGAGCGTCGCCGACGCGAGGGGGCGCCCTTCGCCGCGCGGGCACAGCGACTCGCGCAGGTCGGCGAACTGTTGTACCAATTGGACCATGTCGCCGGCAAAGCCGTCGCAAAGCTGGGATACCGGCCAATAAACGCCGGCTTCGGTGTCGACCAGGGCGACCGCCCTCGCCCCGTCGTGGCGCAAAGTTGCTAATTTCATGATGGGCCTTTAATCTAGGTCTGGTGGGTCAATCTGGAACCACTGTAGGACCAAATCCGGACGAAAAGAACCAGGGTTAACCAAAAATCAGAACCAATTGGTTCTTGTTTGATGCGCAGCAGGACTGGGGTATGAGTGACGTCGACACAAGGCTGACAGTCAGGGCGAAGGGGGCACGGGAGCTCGCCAGCTATCTAGAGGAAGCGATTCGCAGCGGACGCTTCGCCGAAGGCGTGCGCCTGCCGCCCGAACGCGAACTTAGCGAGGAGTTCGGCGCTTCACGTGGCGCCGTCCGGCGAGTCCTCGCCGATCTGAAAGAGCGTGGGCTGATCCGGCAGACGGTCGGCAGCGGCACGTTCGTGCTGCCTGGCGCAAGCGTGCCGGCGCCGCCGCTACCCGAGGCGAAGCCGCACGCCGTGCAGACGAGCCCAGCCGAACTGATGGAAGCGCGGCTTTTGATCGAGCCGCTGATGCCCGGGCTCATCGTCCGATATGCGACGGCGGCCGACTTCGCGCAGATGAGCGACTGCATCGAGCGATCCGAGGCGGCGCAAACCATCGAGGAGTTCGAGCACTGGGACGGCGAGCTGCATCGCGCGTTGGCGGTCGCTACGCACAACACCTTCTTTCTGCGCGTGCTCGAATTGACCAACGAGGTGCGCGAACAGGGCGAGTGGGGACGTCTGAAGCGCCTGTCGCTGACGCCCGAGCGGCGCAGTCAATATGAGGCGCAGCATCGCGCGATCGTGGATGCGCTTCGCGATCGCGATGCCGAGATGGCTTGCGAGCTATTGACGAACCATCTGCGGCAAATCAGGGAAAACCTGTTCGGACGTTGACACCTTTACGAATACTTGCGGCGGCACGCATTCAAGGGTTGCGATTTCCTTCCGGGGGTATCGAATCTGTTTATCACACGCGACGCGAGACCACGCCAGACCAAACCTGGATGCCTCACCCGCGACGTTCGTCGAGCCCTACCGGGGCGAGGTTCCGCGCGACGCAGATCGCCGCCGCCCGCGCACGGACCCGGCAATGCGCGATTCATGCGGAACCATGCGTATGTGGTTAACCCGCTCTTTCAACCCTTGGCGCGCGTGCTTATCGTGCTGAGTGCGCACGGCAGGCCAACAACTTCAAGCAGCCTACCGAAGCATAACGTCTTCCGCGGCGCGGGGGCGACCGCCACATCGGCGAGTCGAAAAGCGCACGCAGAAGCGAACAGATACCTGCACCGCCGGCATGGCCGGACGGGTTCGCAGTCGAGCGGGCCACAATCGAGAGGCCTCCGCAGAGGGGACAAAAGATGTTCGGATGCAAGCTGATCGACGTCAACGCATTATCCGCCCGACCCGCCCGAGAGCCGGTCCAGCGGCACGCGCGCCGATCCAATGACGGCCACGTCCATCCCGTGCCCACGCCCCACGACAAGACACAGTACGGTCATTAGCCACCGGCAGGCTCACCGCCGGATTTCATGACCGCGCTACTCCCAACCGATCATTCAATCCCTCGGCTTCGGGTGTGCAAACCGTTACGCCGGACCCCGCTCACAGCGCTCGCCCAGCAATGAACAAGGGGTCCGATTTTCAACGTTGTTCATGGTTCGTTAGCAAGGAAATCGAATGCAAAACAAAAAGCGCACTTTGCTTAAGGCCGCCGCCGCACTCGTGCTGGCAGGTTCGAGCGTGCTCGCCCATGCGGACGATGTGGTCAAGGTCGGGCTCATCGTTCCGATGAGCGGACCGTTCGCGTCCACGGGTCGTCAGGTCGACGCGGCGGTCAAGCTGTATATGGCCCAGCATGGCGACACGGTCGCGGGCAAGAAAATCCAGGTCATCCTGAAGGACGACACCAACGTCCCGGATACCACCAAGCGCCTCGCGCAGGAGCTGATCGTCAAGGATCACGTGTCGGTGCTGGCAGGCTTCGGGCTCACGCCGCTGGCGCTCGCCGCCGCGCCGCTCGCGACCCAGGCGAAGGTGCCGATGATCGTGATGAACGCGGCCACCGCGATGATCACCGAGCAGTCGCCTTACATCGTGCGCTCGGGCTTCACGCTGCCGCAGAACACGTTGGGCATCGCGCGTTGGGCGCCGAAGAACGGCATCAAGAAGGTGGTCACGCTGGTGGCCGACTACGGTCCCGGCATCGACGCGCAGAACTCCTTCAAGAAGGTCTTCGAATCGGAAGGCGGCAGCGTCGTCGAGCAACTGCGCGTGCCGGTCGCCAACCCGGACTTTTCGCCGTTCCTGCAGAAGGTCGCCGACCTGAAGCCTGACGCGCTGTTCATCTTCGTGCCATCGGGTGCCGGCGCCGCGTTCATGAAGCAGTTCGCCGAGCGCGACCTGAGCAAGCAGGGCATCAAACTGATCGGTACTGGCGACGTGGTGGATGACGACATCCTGAACGCCATGGGTGAGGTGGCGCTGGGCGCGGTGACATCGATGCACTACTCGGCCGCTCTCGACAATCCCGAGAACCGCGCCTACGTGGCCGCCTTCGAAAAAGCCAACCCCGGCATGCGCCCGAACTTCCACAGCGTCGGCGCCTATGACGGCATGCACCTGATCTACGCGGCGCTGCAAGCCACCAAGGGCGACACCAACGGCGACAAGCTGCTGGCAGCCATGAAGGGCCAGAAATGGAACAGCCCCCGCGGCCCGGTGGAACTCGATCCGCAGACGCGTGAAATGGTCCAGAACGTGTACATCACCCGGACGGAACGCGTGAATGGCCAGCTGTTCAACGTGTCGTTCGACAAGGTCGACGCCGTCAAGGATCCGGCCAAGATCAAATAAGCTCGCGAAAGCGAGGCACGCCGTATCCGGATGATTCGATTTGTCCGCCGCGCCCCTCGCACTGCCAGGGGCGCGGCGTTTCGGCGGTAAAAACTCATGCTAACCATTCTCTTCGACGGTATTGCCTACGGCATGCTTCTGTTCGTGCTGGCGAGCGGTCTGGCCATCACGCTGGGATTGATGAACTTCGTCAATCTCGCTCACGGCGCCTTCGCCATGGTAGGCGGCTACGCCACCGTGCTCGCGATGTCGCGTCTGGGCATCCCTTTCCTGTGCGCATTGCCGATTGCGTTCGTCGCGTCCGCGGTGCTTGGCGGCATTCTCGAACGCACGCTGTATAAGCGCGTGTACGGGCAGTCCGAACTCAATCAGGTGCTGTTTACGATCGGCCTGACCTTCATGGCCATCGCGACGGTCGACTACTTCATGGGCTCGACCCAGCAGTTCCTGAACCTGCCGCAATGGCTGCAGGGCCGCACGGTGTTCGCCGGCATCGGCATCGGTTACTACCGGTTGTTCGTGGTCCTGGTCTGCGTGGTACTCGTCGTCGCGCTCCAGCTGATCCTGACCAAAACCCGCTTTGGCAGCCGCCTGCGCGCATCGGTGGATGATCCGCGCGCGGCGAGCGGCCTCGGCATCAACATCAACTTCGTGTTTCTGACCACCTTCGCGTTCGGCTCGGGCCTCGCCGGCCTCGGCGGCGCGCTCGGCGCAAACATGCTCGGCCTCGATCCGATCTTTCCGCTCAAGTTCATGATCTATTTCCTGGTCGTGGTCGCGGTGGGCGGCACGACCTCGCTGACCGGTCCGCTGCTGGCTTCGCTGCTGCTCGGCATCGCGGACGTGGCGGGCAAGTACTACATCCCCGATCTGGGGGCATTCATCATCTACGGCGTCATGATCATCACCCTGATGTGGCGACCACAGGGTCTATTCGTCAGGGCGGGGGGCAAATGAAGTCGGCAACTTCTAGCGAAATGGGTGCATCGACGATCGTGCCCGAAGTCCGCAGCATGGGCAGGCAGTGGTCGCGCTGGCGCCCGGCGGAAATCATCTTCTGGATCGTGGCGCTGGGCATCTGCTTGACGCCGCTCAATAACTTCCTGCTGCTCAACGAGATGGCGATCCTCGCGTTGTTCGCGGTATCGCTGGACCTGATCCTCGGCTATACCGGCATCGTGTCGCTGGGCCATGCGGCCTTTTTCGGTCTCGGTGCTTATTCGGCTGCATTGCTGGCCAAGTACTTCAATGTCGATCCGCTGCTGGGCATGCTGCTCTCGTGCGGAGTGGCGGCGCTGGCGGGCCTCGTCACCAGCGTGCTGGTGATGCGCGGTTCGGACCTCACGCGTCTGATGGTGACGCTCGGCGTGGCCTCGATCCTGCACGAACTGGCCAACAAGCTCGGCTGGCTCACCGGCGGGGCCGACGGCATGACCGGCGTGCCGATGGTGCCGCTCTTTGGTCACATCGAGTTCGATCTGTTCGGCAAGGTGGCCTACACCTATTCGATCTTCACGCTGTTCGTGCTGTTCGTGATCGCGCGCGCGGTGGTCAAGTCGCCGTTCGGCATGTCGCTGCAGGTGATCCGCCAGAATCCGCTTCGCGCGGCGGCCATGGGCGTGCCGGTCAACCTGCGCCGAACTGCCGTCTACACGTTGAGCGCGGCCTACGCGGGCGTGGCCGGCGCCCTGCTCGCGCAGACCACCGGCTTCGCGTCGCTCGACGTGCTCGACTTCCACCGCTCGGCCGACGTGCTGCTGATGCTGATGATCGGCGGCGCGGGTTATCTGTATGGCGGCATCATCGGCGCGGTCGTATTCAGGTTCATGCAGGACCGGCTGGCGGACATCACGCCGCAATACTGGCAGTTCTGGATCGGCTTGCTGCTGGTGATCATCGTGATCGTCGGTCACGAGCGGCTCGTGCGTCCGTGGACGTGGTTCCGTCGCAGCGGGAGCAAAGCATGACGATCGCACTGCAAACATTCAATCTGATCAAGCGCTTCGGCGGCCTCGTCGCCACCAATGACGTGTCGATCGCGGTCGAGAAAGGCGCCCGCCAGGCGCTGATCGGCCCCAACGGCGCCGGCAAGACGACACTGATCAATCAGCTGACGGGCGTGCTGTCGCCGAGTTCGGGCCGCATCGAGCTCGAAGGCCACGACATCACGTCGCTGTCCGTGCACAAGCGGGCTCGCGCCGGGCTCGTCCGCACGTTCCAGATCAATCAGCTTTTCAAGCACATGACGCCGGCGGAATCGCTGTCCGTCGCGATCTCCGAGCGCGACGGCCTGGGCGCACGCTTCTGGCGTGCGCTCGGCCAGCGCGGCGAAATCATGGACGAGGTCGCTTCGCTGCTCGAACAGTGCAAATTGCTCGACGTAATGAGTCGCGAAACGCGCGTGCTGCCCTACGGCAAGCAGCGCCTGCTCGAAATCGCGCTGGCGCTGGCGGCAAAGCCGCGCGTGCTGCTGCTGGACGAGCCCGTGGCCGGCGTTCCCGACGGCGAACGCCGCGAGATTCTCAATACGGTCGCCGCGTTGCCCGACGATGTGACCATTCTGCTGATCGAGCACGACATGGACCTCGTGTTCAGCTTTGCCAACCGCATCTCTGTGCTGGTGAGCGGCGGTCTGCTTACCGAGGGCGCATGCGCGGACATCGCCCGCGATCCTCGCGTGAAGGCCGTGTATCTGGGCGAGGATCTGGTTGGAGGTGAATATGTCTGAATTGCTGAAGCTGGAAGGAATCGTCGCGGGCTACGGCGAAGCCAGGATCCTGACGGGCATCGATCTGGCCTTGGATCACGGCCAGGCTCTCGCGCTGCTTGGCCGCAACGGCACGGGTAAAACCACGCTGATCAACAGCATCGTCGGTCACACGCGTCGCTTTAGCGGGCGGATCTGGCTCGATGGCAAGGACGTCACCGGATTCAAGCCGCACCAGCGCGCGCTGGCCGGCATCGGCTGGGTGCCGCAGGAACGCAATATCTTCAAGTCGTTGACGGTCGAAGAGAACCTGAGCGCGATCGCCGTGTCCGGTCCCTGGGACCTGGCGCGCATCTACAAGATGTTTCCGCGCCTGGAGGAGCGCCGCGCCAATATGGGCAATCAGCTTTCCGGCGGCGAGCAGCAGATGCTCGCCATCGGCCGCGCGCTGATGCTCAATCCCAGGGTGCTGCTGCTCGACGAACCGCTCGAAGGCCTCGCGCCGATCATCGTGCAGGACTTGATGCGCATCCTGTCGGAGATCATCCGCGACGAAGGCCTCTCGGTGATTCTGGTCGAGCAGAATGCGCGCAAGGCGCTGAGCATTACGCACAACGCCGTGGTGCTGGAGCGCGGCTCGGTGATTCATTCGAGCACGGCGGCCGAACTGCTGGCCCAGGATCACAAGATCGATACCTTGCTGGCCGTGTCTCAACACTGAGCGGCGCGCGATGCGTGGCCGGGCTACGCGACGAAGGTCGTGACCGCCCGGTTGAACGCATCCGGTCTCGCGACATTCATCCCATGCGACGCACCGTCGATCGTTTCGCGTTCGGCAAACTCGATCCACTGTTCGAGCTTGTCGACCGTATTGCGGAACATGCGGGGACTTCTTTGGCCGTCGATCAACAACGTACGGCACTTGATATCGCGCGCGGCTTCCGGCGTATAGGCCGGAAGCGGATCGAGCAACTGCTTCGGCAGCGTGAGCGCGTTGTCGAGCGCCATGCGACGAAAGCTCTCCGGGCTTTTGTTCCAGTAGCCCGGCATGCTCACGGAGTCGACGAACATCGACAAGCCGGCGTCGTACTCGCCCCGCTCGATCAGTTCCGCGACCCGGGCGCGCAACACGTTCGTCGCCGGCGGCATGAACGCGGGCTGACCCCGCGGTTCGGTTTGCAGCGGGCCGCCGGGATCGGCTAGCGTCAGCGTTTTCACGAGGCGCGGATAGGCGCGCGCGAGATGGAAAGCCACGCACCCGCCCCGCGAGTGACCGACCAGATGAACCGGAGCCAGGTCGAGCGCCGTGATGAATCCGGCCATTTCCTCGACGTGCGCCTCCCAGCTGAAGTCGCCGTGTCCAAACGCATCGATCTCGGGCCAGTAATGGCTCAAGCTCGGCGCGAAGCAGCGAAATCGGCCAGACAGCGAAGCCATCTGGGCGTCCCAGTAGCGATAGTCGCAAAGCGAGCCGTGCACGAACACCATCGGCTCGCCGCTCCCGGACTCGACATACGGTATGGCAACACTCGATGCGGTGGTCACGAACGATGGCGCGGACGCGCCGTAGGCTGAGGCCAGGATCGATGGGCTGGTACGTGCATTCATCAAAGGGCTCCTTTGGCGACACTATCGATGGTGTGCTGGCAAAAGAAAATCGCATAATATTGATGGAATCGATCTACTTTTCTGATACGAACCATCATGGCAACGGAAATGAAAGCGCTCGATCTGGACGTGCTGTCGATGATCATCGCGGTGGCGGACGCCGGCACGATCAGTCGCGCGGCGCAGGTCGTGCATCGCTCGCAATCGGCGGTGAGCATGCAGATCAAGACGCTCGAGACGGCGCTCGGCAAGGCGCTGTTCGTGCGCAAGCCTCGCAGCGTGGTGCCGACGCAGGACGGCGAAATGCTGCTGACCTACGCACGACGGATGATCGCGCTGCGCGATGAAGCGTGGGCAGCGGTGGTTCGGCCCGACGTGACCGGGCGCGTGGTGATCGGCGTGCCGGACGACTATGCGACGTCACTGTTCCCGCCGATCCTCAAGAAATTTTCGGCGACTTATCCGAAGGTGGAGATTCAGGTGGTGGGGCTGCCAAGCGTCGCGCTCGAGCCGATGTTGAAGGACGGCACGGTCGATCTCGTCTGCGCGACGCGCGTGAAAGGATTGCACGGCGAGTTCCTGCGTCACGAACCGATGGTGTGGGCCGCCGCCCCGGGCGCGACCGAGATCTGGCGCGAAAGGCCCTTGCCCATCGCCGTGTTTTTGCCCGGCAGCGTCGCGCGAGAGAAGGCCATCCGGAGCCTCGAGCGTGCGCGCATCACGTATCGAACGTCGTATGAGAGTCCGAGTCTGCTGGGTCTGCTGACGATGGCCGAGGCCGGACTCGCGGTGACCCCTTTGGCCAAGTGCGCGGTACCGGCTCACTTCTCGCTGCTGGGGGCCGCGAATGGCCTGCCGGAAATCGGCACGCTCGAAGTCGTGCTGGCGCGAAGCGCGGCTTCGAAGCGACCTGTGTGCGATTTTCTCGCGGAGCACATTCTCGCCGACCTGAAGAATTAACCCGGAAGACGTCAGGAAGACTCCTCCGCGCCGGCTCGGCACGACGCACACATCCACCACGCAGCCTTCGGCGCAGCGACGGTTTCCGCCACCTCGCGCCACCAGCGTTCACCGCGATGCACCGCAGTCAGATCGAGCCGCTCGCCCATGCGCGGTGTCGACAGCGCGACGCCGCGCGCGAGCGCGAGCCCCGTCACCCTCTCGAACGGCTCCTGCCAGCGATGCATCGCGAGATCGAAGGTGCCGTTATGAATCGGCACTAGCCAGCGGCCGCGCAGGTCGATATGCGCCTGCACGGTTTCTTCGGGCTGCATATGGACGTATGGCCACATCGCGTCGTACGCGCCGGTCTCGATCAACGTGACGTCGAATGGTCCGAGGCGCTCGCCGATCGCGCTGAAACCATCGAAGTAGCCGGTGTCGCCGCTGAAGAACACGCGCAAATCGTTATCGACGATCACCCAGGACGCCCACAATGTGCGGTTGCCGTCGAACAGGCTGCGCCCGGAGAAGTGCTGCGCCGGCGTCGCGGTGAACTCGATGCCCTCGACCACCGTGCCCTGCCACCAGTCGAACTGCCGGACCTTCGCCGCATCGATACCCCATTCGATGAGCCGGTCGCCGACCCCGAGCGGCGTCAAGAACACCTCGGTACGCTGCGCCAGGATCAGGACGGTCTCGCGGTCCAGATGGTCGTAGTGATCGTGCGACAGGATCACGCCATGCAGCGGCGGCAAATCGTCGAGCGAGATCGGCGGCGCATGAAAGCGCTTCGGACCGAGATTGCGGAACGGCGACGCCCGCTCGGCGAATACGGGATCGGTCAGCCAGAACTTGCCGCGCAACTTCAGCAGCATCGTCGAGTGACCGAGCCGGTACAGGCTGCGATCGGGCGCCGCATCGAGTTGCGCGCGTGTCAGCGTTTCGACGGGCAACGCGTCGGCCGGCACGGTGCCGCGCGGCTTGTTGAACAGCACCGTCCACGCGAGCCCGAGCGTTTTGCGCAGGCTTTGCGCCGGACGCGGCTTGACGTTGCGAAAGCGCTCGCCGTCATGCTGCGGCGACAGGCGGAACTTCGCGCGGCTGCGTTGCGCGGCGTTCACGCCGAGCATTTGGCGGACATAGGCGGGAAGCGACGTCATGAAGTTGACCTTCCGAAGAAAATGTACACCCAGCAGTGTAGTTTATTTTCAAGAAAAGTAAACTGACCAGTGTAAAATTAGGGGATGGAATTGCCTGCCCGCCCCCAACGTCTGACTGACCGAAAGCGCGAAGCGATCGTCACCGCCGCGATCGAGGAATTCCTCGCGGCCGGATACGACGCAACCAGCATGGACCGCATCGCCGCCCGCGCGAGCGTCTCGAAGCGCACGGTCTATAACCATTTCCCGAGCAAAGAAGCGCTTTTCGCGGCGATTCTCCAGCAACTGTGGGACGCGACCCACGATGGCGATGCGCCCTGCTACCGCGTCGATCAACCGTTGCGCGCGCAGTTGCTCGATCTGCTGGAGCGCAAGCTGAGCCTGCTTAACGACGAGTCTTTCTTGTCGCTGGCACGGGTGGCGATCGCGGCTGGCATCCATTCGCCGGAGCGCGCGCGCGATATGGTCGCTCGCATGGGGGAGCGCGAGGAGGATCTGACCGCGTGGGTCCGGGCGGCTGCCGCGGACGGCCGCATCAAGACCGGGGACCCCGTCTTCGCCGCACTGCAGTTGCAGGGGCTCGTGAAGGCTTTTGCCTTCTGGCCGCAAGTGGCGATGGGTCAAGTGCCGCTCGATGCCGGCGAGCAGAAGCGGATCGCGGAAGCCGCGGTGGATATGTTTCTCGCGCGTTATGCGTGAGTCGGTTTGCCGGGTTGGGTTTGCTTTGGCGTCCCCGCGGAGGCAAGAAGTTCTTTGCTGAAAGACGGCGGTGCGCGCAGCGACCTTCTGCGAAGCAGCACCGGGAGAGTGAACCCTTCCTTTTTCGCAAACGTTTGCTTCGAGGTATCAAGTCTCAGCTTCCGAAGCCGAAAACGCGTACATCGCCTCGAAACTTTGGAGACCCGATGTGACGCGCGTTGTGCTCTTACTTGCCGTAATGTTCATGACAGGCTGCGCACAAGTGCAGCAGCCCACTACGGCTCAAGCCGAGAAACCTGCGGTGTCGAACGTCATCATGAAGTTCGACATTCCCGCCGATGCACTCGGCGCGCGCGATCCGCAACTGGCTACGGTGCTCGCCAAGGCGGGCGCGCTCGCCGCCGCGCAGAAGCGGCCCACGGTGATCCGCGTGACGGCGCTGGGCCAGGACTTCAAGTACATCAACGAGGCGATCTGGCGGGGCGTGCCGCAGCAGGGGCTCAAACCCGCGCTCGAAAACCTGACGACCGGCGCGAACCAGACGTACAGCGTGTCGATCCAGCCGCTACGTGATGGGAGCTGACACGATGCGCCTGATCGCTTTCGCCGCGGCATCGCTATGCTTGAGTTCGGCCGCGTGGGCAGGCCAGCCCGCCGCCAGCGCGCCCGCAACCGCCGCCCCCCCTGCCACCCTGGCCTCCGCGGACAAGGTCTACCCGCCGCTGCCCACGCTCGCGATGCTGCCGCCCTCCACCGGCGACGATGACGACCTCCCCGCGCCGCGCTCGAGCTCGCGCAACAAGAAGAAGACGCAAAAGCGCGATTGCCACTGCGCGATGCCGACGCCGCGCCTCGTCGTCTCCGATGAATCGCGCGCCTATCTGAAGGACATCGAGCGGCAGCTCGATTCCGCGCTGGCGCAGTAAAGCCGGACCCGGAGCCCCGACCCATGGACCAGCCCAAGACCAACGCCTTCCGCCCTTTGCGATCGTGGGCCATCTGCGCCTGGGCGGCGCTGGTGGTCCTCGGCAGTTCGTCCGCGTACGCCGCCCCGAGCGCCGATGATTGCTTCGACAAGGCTGGCGCTTACCAGGGCGTCAATCCGCACGTGCTGCGCGCCGTGGCATGGCGCGAATCGAAAGGCGACGTGAACGCCATCAACCGCAATGCCAACGGGTCGATCGACGTGGGCCAATTGCAGATCAATTCGATCCACTTTCCAGAACTGGCGAGCCAGGGCATTCCGCACCGCGCGCTCGCCGACCCATGCGTGAATATCTTCGTGGCAGCCTGGCTGCTCAAGCAGAAGATGGTGCGCTACGGCAACACATGGCGCGCGATCGGCGCGTATCACTCGGAATCGCCGCGCGAGCGCGACAGCTACGCGCGCAGCATTCAGGCGATTCTCGTCAGCTGGGGGCTGTTGCAGCCGGAGCGATGAGGTTCAGGCGCGGGCGCCGCGGGTCGTTGCCAGCGCACCGCGCTCCGCTAACTACCCGCTGATGCAAGCTCCATCCGCTTGCGCTGCAGGAACCGCCGCACGGCCGGGTCACGCTCGAGACCGATCGCCAGATCGTACGCACCGAGGGCTTGTGCCGTCGCGCCGGCACGCGCGAGCAGATTGGCGCGTGCAGCCCAGTAGGGCTGGTAGTCGGTGAGCCTCGGATCGTCCGCATACGGCGCCAGCGCATCGAGCGCCGCCTGCGGGCCGTCACGCGCCGCCACCGCGAGGGCGCGGTTCACTGCGACTACCGGCGACGCCGCAATCGAAAGCAGCCCATCGTAGAGCTGCACGATCTCGTCCCAGTTCGGGCGCCCCGTCCGGCAGCGATCCACATGCGCCGATTGCAGCGCGGCCTCGAGCTGAAAGCGGCCGATTGCGTTGAACGCGTTCGCGCGCCGCAGCAGTGCGTTCGCCGTTTCGATCATCGGCGCGTTCCAGGTTGCAGGGTCTTGTGCCGACAGCGGCACGTAGTCGCCAGCCGCATCGCGTCGCGCATCACGCCGGGCCTGTGCAAACAGCATCAGCGCGAGCAGGCCCAGCGTCTCCGGTTCTTCCGGAAGCAGCTCGACGAGCAGTTGCGCGAGATACAGCGCCTCGTCGGCGAGCTCGCGCCGCTCGGTATCGCCGCCGATCGGGTCCGTCCACCCTTCCGCGTACGCCGCATAGACCGCTTCGAGCACCGCGTCGAGCCGGCCGGGCAGCTCCTCGCGCTCGGGCACGCTGAACGGAATGCCCGCTTCGCGGATCTTGGTCTTCGCCCGCACGAGGCGCTTGCTCATCGCGGCGGGCGACATCAGGAACGCCGAAGCAATCGTCTTCGCTTCCAGCCCCAACACCACTTGCAGCATCAGCGGCGTGCGAATCGGGGCCTCGAGCGCAGGGTGCGTGCACGCGAACAGCAGCGCCAGCCGCCGGTCGGGCAACGCGTCTGTCGAGCATTCGTCGATTTCGTCGGCGAGAATCAGCAGCTGGTTCGCCACGTCGTCGCCGACCTGGCGATGACGCGCGCCGTCGATCGCCCGGCGGCGCGCAACCGTCATCAGCCACCCTTCAGGACTCGCGGGACAGCCGTGCTCCGGCCAGTCCGCGAGCGCCGCCGCGAATGCGTCGGCGAGCGCGTCCTCGGCCGCGGCGACGTCGCGCGTGCGCATTGCCAGCAGCGCGACGAGCTTGCCGTAGCTGCGGCGAGCGACCGCCTCGGCGATCGACCGCGCGACGCCGTCATCGCCTCGGGCGTCGCGGGACGAGCTCATGCAGACGGCGCTTCGTACGGAGCGGTCCAGACCGGGCGCACCTCCATCACGCCGTGCGCCGCGCCGGGGCAGCGCGACGCCCACGTCATCGCCGCGTCGAGGTTAGGCACGTCGATCAGGTAGTAGCCGGCGAGTTGCTCCTTCGAATCGGAAAACGGGCCATCGAGCACCTGCGGCTTGCCGTCGACGAGCCGCACCGTGGTGGCCGTGTTCGAGTGCTGCAGCCGGTTGGCGCCCACCAGAGCGCCCGATTTCTTCAACGATTCGGTGTACGCGTGATAGGCGGCAACGCCTTGCTGCCGCTCGCTGTCGGTCATCTTGTTCCAGCTGTTTTCTTCCGAGTAGATCATCAACAGGTATTCCATTTGAGCCTCCGTCATGGGGTTGAGGCGGATGAATTGCATCGGCCGCCATATCAATGACGCGCGGGCCGCATGCTGATGGACAACGTGTATCAAATAATCGCGCATCGGCGCCAGCAGCCACGCTGCGGTGGGAAAAAATGACGGGATTGCTGCCCGTTCGACCGTGTTTCGTGAAACATTGTCGGGCGCTCGACGCGCGTTGTCGACTCGGGATTCGCTTGCGGCGCAGCGATGTGGAACCGCTGTCCCTTGCCGTTCGATCATCACGGATTGAACGTACTCCTGCATGCATCGTCGCGTTCGACAATCCGAGGATCAGGCGGCACTGAAACGACCAGCGCGCAGCGCGCCAACCGGGCGATCTCCACCAGGGCATCAGGGCGGCCCGGTCCGTCTGCGATGTCGTGGATCAGGTGAAGCACCGTATGCAAGCGCGGTATTTCATGCATCATGAACGCATGTCGCATGACATTGCCACTCCGATTCGTCTCGCCTGTTTGATTCACGCAGTTCTCCCTGTTGACGGACCTCGGCCGGGTATCGATCCCTGGTGGACAGTTCAATCAGAACCGATGCCGGATTCCCGCGCCAATGAGCAGCTGGTTACGGCCGGATGACGGCTCCGCGCTGTTGATCACTGCCGGCGCGTCCGTCGAGGCCCGCTGGTAGACCGTCTCGACGTATGCATCGGTACGCGTCGATAGCAGGTAAGCCGCCTGCAAGCCGGCCTGGTGCCAGTGCTGGTTCGAACCCTTCGTATAGTTGGACATGCCGGCAAGCGACAGCGTCGGCATCAGCTGATATTGCGCGTTGACCTCGTAGTTGTTGAACTGCGCCGAAGGAGCAGGGTTGCCGGTGTCCGCATCGACCAGACCGCTGAATGTGGAGCGCGACCACGCTGCTCCGAGCGTAAGGTCGCCGATCGCGTAGTTCGCCCCCGCACCATATGTATTCTGCGTCTGCGCGAACGCGTCAAACGTGCGGCGAGCACTGCCTGGCACAATGACCGCATCGTACGCACCGGTGCTGGTGGCACCACGCCCGCTCGCATGCAGCCACGCTGCCCCGGCGTTGAACGGACCATTCTGGTAGCTGATGCCCAGGCTATACGCGCGGTTGTTTGCGAACTGACCGGCAGCATTCGATAGTGCGTACATACCGCCAACGGTCAAACCGCCGAATGACGGGCTCGTGTACTTCACCGAGTTGCGTGCTAAGTACGAGTTGTTGGCGTTGTCGTTGTCGAACGGATGAGCGAACGCGGTGCCGCCCGCTCCGCCCGTCAGTGTTACCGGAGCGAAGAAGTCGTGGACCGAATCGTACTGATGGCCGAGCGTTACCGTCCCCCACGCATCGCTGCTCAGCCCGACGTAGGACGGGTGATCATCGAATTGCTCCCCTGTCGTGATCGAGAAGCCGCGTTCGAGCATAAAAATGGCCTTGTTGCCGCCGCCGAGATCTTCGCTGCCCTGGAGTGCCCAGAAGCTGCCGTCGATCAGACCGCTCGTTGCCTTGTACTGCGCATGACCGCCCACGTTGTTCAGCCATGCGAGGCCAGTGTCGAGTTCACCGTACATCGTCACGTTGCTCTGGGCTTGCGCGTTGGTTGTCAAAGCCGCAAGCGCCATTGCGCCAGCTGTGAAACCGTCCAGGACTGCTTTTGTTATTGTCGACATGCAACCATCTTCCTGAAAGTCGTGAATGGAACGGGCGGACAGGCGGGTGCCGCCGCGCCCTGCATCAGCCGCTGACGCGCCCGGACGTCAGCGGAATCGCCGTGTCAGTACCACCGGCCATAGCGCCGGATATAGACGGTCTTGACGAGTTGGGTAAGCAGCATGTAGCTGGCGATGGTCGCGACGAGCCATCCCCAGTAGCGGTGATCCAGCGCCTGGAAGCCAAGCGCCGATGCGAATGGCGAGAACGGCAGCCAGCAGCCAACGAGAATCGCAATGGTCGTCGACAGCGTGACCGGCAGTGCTGCCATGCTCTGCAGGAACGGAATCCGATGCGTGCGCAGCATGTGCACGACCAGCGTCTGCGACACGAGACCTTCGATGAACCAGCCGGAATTCATGATGATCTGGCCGCCGCCATCGGCGTGATAAGCGGCGCCGGCGCCGAACACCGTCCACATCAGCCAAAAGGTCGTGATGTCGAATACGGACGACGTCGGCCCGAGCCAGATCATGAAACGTTTGATGTTGCCGGCATCCCACTTGCGGGGCTTCCTCAGGAATTCAGGGTCCATCCTGTCCCAGGGCAGGAACATTTGCGACAGGTCGTAGATCAGGTTCTGGACCAGCAACTGCATCGCGAGCATCGGCTCCCACGGCAGGAACGCACTCGCCACCAGCAACGAGAACACATTGCCGAAGTTCGAGCTGGCAGTCATGTTCAGGTACTTGAGGATATTGCCGAACGTTTCCCGGCCCTTGATGACGCCTTCTTCGAGCACCATCAGGCTCTTTTCGAGCAGGATGATGTCGGCGGTTTCCTTGGCGATGTCGGTGCCGGTGTCGACCGAAATGCCCACGTCCGCGTCGCGCAGCGCGGGCGCGTCGTTGATGCCGTCGCCGAGGAAGCCCACCGTATGGTCGTTGGTCTGCAAAGCCTTGACCACGCGGGCCTTCTGCAACGGCGTGAGCTTCGCGAAGACTGTCGTGCACTCGACCGCCGCACAGAGTTCGTCGTCGTTCATCTGCTCGACGTCGCGCCCCAGCACCGGGATGCCCGGATCAAGCCCGACGTCCCGGCAGACCTTCGCCGTCACGATCGGGTTGTCGCCCGTGAGCACCTTGATCGTCACGCCATGTTCGTTCAGCGCGCGGATCGCTTGTGCCGCCGAGTCCTTCGGTGGATCGAAAAAGGTCAGGAAACCGCGAACCACGAGGCGCTCTTCGTCGGCGTTCCGGTACTGCGGTTTCGCTTCGGCTCGAGAGATTTCGCGCGTGGCGACGACCAGTACCCGGTAGCCTTCCGCGTTGTATTCCTGCGATCTGACAATCATCGCACTGCGCGCGGCCTCGTCGAGCTCGCAAACGACATCGCCCTGCTGCACCTGCGTGCAGGCTGCAAGCATCTCCTCCACTGCGCCTTTGGACACCATCAATTGGCTGCCGTCGGCGCGCTCGACGACCACGGACAGACGTCGGCGCACGAAGTCGAACGGCAGTTCGTCGACCTTCGCGAAGTGGGCCTGCGTGGGTGGCACGCCGGCCGCCTCCGCATGGCTCACGATCGCAATGTCAATCAGATTCTTCTGCCCGCTCTGATGGAAGCTGTTGAGCCATGCCAGCTCGAGGATATGGTCGTCGCGGCGGCCCTCGATGTCCAGATGATGTTCGAGGATGATCCGGTCCTGCGTGAGAGTGCCGGTCTTGTCGGTGCACAACACGTCCATCGCGCCGAAGTTCTGGACAGAGTTCAGGCGTTTGACCACCACCTTGCGTCGTGCCATAGCCACAGCGCCTTTCGCAAGATTCGCCGAAACGATCATCGGCAGCATTTCCGGCGTAAGGCCAACCGCGACGGCAAGCGCGAACGTCAGAGCGGAAAGCCAGTCACCTTTGAGCAGCCCGTTGATCAGGAATACGACGGGCACCATGACGAGCATGAAGCGGATCAGTAGCCACGAAACGCTGTTCACGCCGCGATCGAAGCTCGTTTCGATCCGCTTCCGGCTAGTCACGTTCTTCGCGAGTGCGCCGAAGTAAGTATCGGCACCGGTCGCGACGACAACTGCCGTTGCCGTGCCGCTGACCACATTGGTGCCCATGAAACAGACGTTCGCCAGTTCGAGCGGATCGGCCGGGCCCGCATCGGCGACATCGGCCGACTTCTGCATCACGGCGCCGAGCGTGTCGTACTTCTCGACCGGCAGTGCTTCGCCCGTAAGCGCGGCCTGGCTGATGAACAGATCGCGCGACTTGATGAGGCGAATATCGGCGGGAATCATGTCGCCCGCTTGCAGCGTAACGATATCGCCGACCACGAGATTGGACATCGGAATCTCGCGCTTCACCGACTTCCCGGCCTTCGACGCACGGCGCACGACGGTAGCCGTGGTCCGCACCATCGACTTGAGCCGTTCCGCTGCCTTGTTCGACCGGTATTCCTGGAAGAAGCGCAGCAGGCTGCTCACCGTGACCATCGTGAGCAGGATGCTCACGCCGGTCCAGTCGCGATCTCCTGCCGCGGCAAAGTGGACGTCTGTGCAATAGCTGATGCCGGCGAGCACGAGCAGCACGATCACAAACGGGTTGTAAAAAGCATGCAGCACCTGGATCAGCGCGTGTGCCGGCTTGTCGTGCGCGACCTCGTTCGGACCCGTGCTGCGCAGGCGCTGTTCGGCATCGGCGTCGACCAGGCCGTCAACGGAGCTTTGCGTATGCAGCAAGGTGGCTTCGATGCTGTTTCCGGCTTCGCTGGCAATCTGCGCGGAAATCCTGTTGCGATCCCTGGACGAGGATCCACTTAGAAATCCCTTCTGTCTGAGACGAGATTCGTGATGATGCGAGGGTTGTTTTTGCATGGATTATCCCGGGCAGGGGCGAGCGCTAGCCGACCCCTGTCGCGGCCTCAAAAAAGTTGATGTTTAATGCAGAAAGTCAGCGGAACCGGGCGCGGACTGCGGCCCAACACTTTCCGATCAATGTGATGTTTTGATGCTCGCCGGTACGCAGAGTGAGCAGCGAGTCATAGTACGGGCGTGCCTCTTGAATATGAGGCAGGTTCGATACAAGAAGAGCGAAGTGCATGATGTTTCTCCGTCCGGGCTATGGCCCGGAGCGTCGTTCCGGTTTGCCTGCCCGAAGGCCTGAACCATGACGTCAATGCTCAATGCTCGAGTGACGGGAAACGGTGCAGCCTCCGCTCAGGCGGAAGAAAAACTGGATGGAGGTAAGGGACAAGAGTCACCGTCGGGCATAGGGGCTCCTTCCTCGTGCCAGATGCACGAGCGCGTTTATTCAATCAAGACCCGTACTGATTACAAGGACCGTACGGACGTGAACGGACAACGCTGCGCGAATCGAAGTGCGCAACGCGGACAGCACGAACGAGCGCAATCGCGCCGGTTTGTGCGTCGATATTTGAAGGTGCGAGGGGGGTACTGCGACGAATACTGCGACGCGCACCGTCCCGCCTGATGGCGGGACGGCGGCTTGATGGGGCGGACGTCCTGCCGGTCAGGCGGTCAAACTGCTCGAAGATCGACTACTACAGGGTTCCAAGGCATTAGCCCCAATCGTTGAAAACGGACGAATCGTAAACACCACGAAAGGCTATGTCAAGCAGACCGAAGGAAAATCTGCGAGGAGATGGTTTGGGGAATTTTGAGAGAGTCTCAACCCATGCGCGAGTTCTATTGATTCCCATAGCGACGCACGAAAAAATGGCGCCGCAGGCATTCAGCCCGCGGCGCCATTTCGTGACGCTACGACGCGAACAACACGCCGTAGCCCGACAGCACACTTACATCGTCACGCCGTCTGCGACTTCCTTGAAGTCTTCGATCTGGTCGAAGTTCATGTATTGATAGATCTTGTCGCCGCTGGCATTGAGCACGCCCATGTCGGCCATGTACTCTTCCCTGGTCGGGATCTTGCCCAGACGCGAGCAGATCGCCGCCAGTTCCGCCGAGCCGAGGTACACGTTCGTGTTCTTGCCGAGGCGGTTCGGGAAGTTGCGGGTCGACGTCGACATGACCGTCGCACCTTCGCGCACCTGGGCCTGGTTACCCATGCACAGCGAGCAGCCCGGCATTTCGGTACGCGCACCAGCCGTGCCGAACACGCCGTAGTGGCCTTCCTCGGTCAGCTGCTTCTGATCCATCTTGGTCGGCGGAGCCACCCACAGCTTGACCGGAATGTCGCGCTTGCCTTCGAGCAGCTTCGACGCGGCGCGGAAGTGACCGATGTTGGTCATGCACGAGCCGATGAACACTTCGTCGATCTTGGCACCCGCCACGTCCGACAGCGTCTTCACGTCGTCCGGATCGTTCGGGCAAGCCACGATCGGCTCATGGATGTCGGCGAGATCGATCTCGATGACGGCTGCGTACTCGGCGTCGGCATCCGGCGACAGGAGTTGAGGGTCGGCCAGCCACTGCTCCATCGCCTTGATGCGGCGCTGCAGGCTGCGCGGGTCCTGGTAGCCTTGGGCGATCATCCACTTCAGCAGCGTGACGTTGCTGTTCAGGTATTCGATGATCGGTTCCTTGTTCAGGTGCACCGTGCAACCGGCGGCCGAACGCTCGGCGGAAGCATCCGACAGTTCGAACGCTTGCTCGACCTTAAGATCGGGCAGGCCTTCAATTTCGAGAATGCGGCCGGAGAAGATGTTCTTCTTGCCTTGCTTGGCAACCGTCAGCATGCCTTGCTTGATCGCGTACAGCGGAATCGCGTTGACGAGATCACGCAAGGTCACGCCCGGCTGCATCTTGCCCTTGAAGCGGACCAGCACCGATTCAGGCATGTCCAGCGGCATCGTGCCGGTGGCGGCCGCGAAGGCGACCAGACCCGAACCTGCCGGGAAGCTGATACCGATCGGGAAACGCGTGTGCGAGTCGCCGCCGGTGCCGACGGTGTCGGGCAGCAGCATGCGGTTCAGCCACGAGTGGATCACGCCGTCGCCCGGGCGCAGCGCGATGCCGCCACGGTTGCTGATGAAGTTCGGCAGCGTCTGGTGGGTCTTCACGTCCACCGGCTTCGGATAAGCGGCGGTGTGGCAGAACGACTGCATCACGAGATCGGCCGAGAAGCCGAGGCACGCCAGGTCCTTCAGTTCGTCGCGGGTCATCGGGCCCGTGGTGTCCTGCGAGCCGACCGAGGTCATCTTCGGTTCGCAGTACGTGCCCGGGCGGACGCCCTGGCCTTCCGGCAGACCGCAAGCACGGCCGACCATCTTCTGCGCCAGCGAGAAGCCCTTGCCGCTGTTGGCCGGCTGCTGCGGCAGGCGGAACAGCGTCGACGGAGCGAGACCCAGCGCTTCACGCGCCTTGGCGGTCAGGCCGCGGCCGACGATCAGCGGAATGCGGCCGCCGGCGCGCACTTCGTCGAACAGCACGTCGGACTTGACCTGGAACTCGGCGATCACTTCACCGTTCTTCAGCGCACGGCCTTCGTACGGGCGCAGTTCGACCACGTCGCCCATTTCCATCTTCGACACGTCGAGTTCGATCGGCAGCGCGCCGGCGTCTTCCATCGTGTTGTAAAAGATCGGGGCGATCTTGCCGCCGAGGCACACGCCGCCGAAGCGCTTGTTCGGGATGAAGGGGATGTCTTCGCCCGTGAACCACAGCACCGAGTTGGTGGCCGACTTGCGCGAGGAGCCGGTGCCGACCACGTCGCCCACGTACGCGACCAGGTGGCCCTTTTCCTTCAGCGACTCGATGAACTTGACCGGGCCGCGCTTGCCGTCTTCTTCCGGCGTGATGCCGGGGCGCGCGTTCTTCAGCATCGCCAGCGCGTGCAGCGGGATGTCCGGGCGGGTGGTCGCGTCCGGGGCCGGGGACAGGTCGTCGGTATTGGTTTCGCCCGTCACCTTGAACACGGTGATGGTCAGGCTTTGCGGCACTTCGGGACGGCTCGTGAACCATTCGGCGTCGGCCCAGCTTTGCATCACGGCCTTCGCGTTGGCGTTGCCCTTGTCGGCCAGTTCCTTGACGTCGTGGAACTGGTCGAACATCAGCAGGGTCTTCTTCAGCGCGTCGGCGGCCACGGTGCCCACTTCGGCGTCGGACAGCAGTTCGATCAGCGGCTGGATGTTGTAGCCGCCCAGCATCGTGCCGAGCAGTTCGGTGGCGCGGGCGCGCGAGATCAGCGCGCAGGCGGTCTCGCCTTTGGCCACGGCGGCGAGGAAACCTGCCTTCACGCGGGCGGCTTCGTCCACGCCGGCGGGCACGCGATTGGTGATCAGGTCGAGCAGCGTCTGCTCTTCGCCAGCGGGCGGGTTGGTCAGGAGTTCGACCAGCTCGGCGGTCTGCTGAGCCGTCAGCGGCAGGGGAGGAATGCCGAGCGCGGCGCGTGCGGCCACGTGAGCACGAAAGTTTTCAAGCATGGGGGACCTGCTGGTATTTGCGTTTCAGGGAAAGGCTTTTTAGGCACTCCAAGCTGTGCCGGGCACTGCTTCGATCGCGATTTTAATTGCAATACCCCTCCACGGTCAAATGTCTTATGTCTTATATAAGAGTTAATCTCTGGAAACCGGTGATGCGCGATGCGCTTCGGGCGCTGGGCGCACGCTTCCCCGCCATCGCAAAAGCACCGACTGTGCAAGCCGTTTCAATCATTCGCCATCGCTCGAATGCTTTGATTACTGGCCCCTTAACGCCTACAACAGAGGATGTCCGGCGATGTTCTTCCCGGCCGGATTCAACCGGCAGCGGAGGCGCAAATGAGCTATCAACTGATGGGCAGCATCCTCGAAGTGTGCGAATGCAAGGTGCTGTGTCCGTGCTGGATCGGAGAAGATCCCGACAACGGCGTCTGCCGCAGCGCGCTTGCATACCACTATGAGCGAGGCACGATCGACGGCGTCGATGTGTCGGGCCTGACTATCGCGTTCGCGGCGTTCATTCCCGGCAATGTGCTCAAAGGTGGCTGGCGCGTCGCGATGTTCGTCGACGAGCGCGCGAGCGACGCGCAATTCGACGCTCTGGTGAGCGTGCACCGTGGCGAGCGCGGCGGCCCCCTCGCGGATCTCGTGCAGTTGATCGGCGAAGTCGTGTCGGTGGAACGCGTGCCGATCGAATACACGGTCGTCGACGGCAAGGGCAGGATGAAAGTCGGCGAAGCAATCGATGCCGAGTTGGAGCCCTATCGCGGCCCGACCGGCGAGCCGACCAAGCTGGTCGAAAGCATCTTTTCGACGATACCGGGCTCCCCTGCTTTCGTCGGCAAGGCGAACTCTTTCCGTCTGCGGCACGAAAAGCTCGATCTCGACTTAGCCTTGAGCGGACATAACGCCATTCAGGGATCGTTCAACTTCGCGTCGTGAAGATGCAAGCACGCTCGCGACTGTTCGCGCCGCTCTTCGTCGCATTGACGAGCAGCGCGTGGATCGCGTTATGGGTGTGGGACGCGGGTCCCTATGCGCGTTATCTGCGTCACGCGAGCTGGGCCGAACTGCCGCTCGTCGGCCCGATATGCCGCGCGGTGCCCGGTGCTAGCATCACCATCGCGGCGCTGCTGCACAGCGCCGCATGGCTGCTGATGATCGCGGCGATGATGCTGCCGAGCGCCTTCCCGCTGTTCGACACCTTTCGTCGGATGACCGTCGCGCGCGAAAACCGGCGCACGCTGATAGCGCTTCTGATCGTCGGTTATGCGACGACGTGGGCGCTGTTCGGCGTAGTCGCGCACGGCTTCGACGCGGCGCTCCATCTGGTCGCCGAGCCAGTTCCGAGCTTGCTTGCCAACGGCTGGCTGATCGGCGCCGCGATCGTCGCGCTCGCGGGCTTCTATCAGTTCAGCAGCCTCAAACATCGATGTCTCGACAAATGCCGCTCGCCGCTGATGTTCATCACCGGGCATTGGCGGGGCAAAAGCGCGCGCCGCGAGAGCTTCGTGCTCGGCATCAGTCACGGCGCGTTCTGCGTCGGCTGCTGTTGGGCGCTGATGTTGCTGATGTTCGCGGTCGGCACCGGCAGCGTCGCCTGGATGCTGGCGCTGGGCGGGATCATGTCGGCCGAGAAGAACTTCCGCTGGGGCAGGTCCATCGGCAAGCCGCTCGGCGTTGCGTTGCTTGCGTGGTCCGCGTGGATCGTCGTACAGCACGCCCGCATCGCCTGAGCCGTGCCCGGCGGCCCGCGTCCACCTGCCCCGTTATCCCTATGCGCTGCCAAAGAATGCCGTGAGTTCGTCGGCGACCGCGCGCGGTTGTTCTTCTGGAATGAAGTGCCCGCAGTGACTAATGGTGCGGCCTTGGACGTCGGTGAAAAACGCTCGCAGAGGGGTCGCCATATCGGCGATGGACCCTTGATCGGAGCCGAGCGTCAGCAGTGGCAAATCGAGCATGCCTCGCTGCTTCAATTCCGCGTTCTGTCGGGCGGACATGTGCGCGGCGCGGTAATACGCAAGGCCGGCGCGTAAGCCGCCGTCTTTCTTCAGAATGCGCAGATATTCATCGATATCGGCTTCAGTGAAAGTATCGGGATTGGCCGTCTTTCGCCGCAAAAACCAGTCGAGGTATTCGCGTTCCTTGCCGGCCAGCAGCAGTTCCGGCAGGTCAGGTAGGACGTGAAACGCAAAATGCCAGGTACGCCATGCACGCTCGGGTGAAATCGGCAACGCATCGGGCAACGTCACGCCGGGGATCCCCGCATCCAGCAGCGCGAGGCGACGGACCTCGTCGGCGAACATCACCGCGTACGGAAAAGCCACCCACGCTCCAACGTCGTGTCCGGCGAGAAAGTACCGGGTCACTCCGAGTTGTCGGAGCAAACCGTGGACATGGCTCGCAAGGGTCTGTGTGTCGTAGCCGTCCATCGGACGATCCGAATCACCTTGTCCGGGCAGGTCCGGTGCGACGATCCGGTAGGTCTTTGCAAGCAGCGCCATTACGTTGCGCCACGCGAACCAGCTCTGCGGAAAGCCCGCGAGCAACACGACCACATCGCCCTGCGGGTTTCCACCGGTGACGTAGTGAAGTCTCAAGCCGTCTACGGTCGCGAACTTGTGCTCGAATCCTTCCAACCCCGGAACGGGCCTTGATGCTGGCAGCGTGCTTACGATTTTGGAACGCCCAGATAGCATGGGCGAGTGAAGTGCTTTCACGAACGAGACTCCTTTGGGTTGAGTGATTACATCGTTGAACGGCTGTTTCTCATCGGCGGTTTAAGTTAGGAAATAGTCATTTCCTAATTTGGCGAGGAGCACTGGTAACTGATGCGATGCTATATCTTGCTGAGCTTAGTCCAGCAGACGCATGGCCTGCTCCGCAGCCGCCACTATGTGCGCCCGGGGCCGCCCAACTTTGCCGACGACCCTCAAACCTTGCGTCAAACTCAGCAGGGCGCGGCCGGTAGCGTCCGCATCCACGGCGGACGCGATCGAACCGTCTGTCTGGCCCAGCCGGATCAGACGGCACAACAGACGCTCCGTTCGCTGCAAAGAAGCGGCGACATGACCCGCGACCTCATCATCGAAAGCGAGCAGATCGATTGCGCTTCCGACTACGAGACAGCCCCGCTTGCCCTCGTCGCCGACCGCGGACTCGGCATAAAACCGCAGAACGGCCCGTACCTTGTCGCGGCCGGTTTGCTCCGCGTCGAGGAGGCTTTGCAACTGGCCATTCCGTAGATGGATGTAGCGCTCCAGTGCGGCAAGGAACACCGCTCGCTTATCGGTAAACGCCTTGTAGATACTGCCGGCCGTGAGGCCCATCGCGGCACCGAGGTCGCCAAGAGACGTCCCTTGATAGCCGCGTTCGCGAAAAATCTGGATTGCGCCGTCCAGCGCGATGTCCATATCGAATTCGCGAGGACGACCTGGAGCTCGAGGCTGTCTGGCAGGATGGTGGCGTGTGGTCATGGCGCGATTATAGGAAACGATCATTTCCTAATCAAGATGTCCCCGTGTGTACGGTTGTGAGAATCGCGAACTCGGGGTGCGTCGAGCGGTGCAAACCCTGGGGCAAGGCGCTTCCTTCGGGCGAGTTTTGTACGGCATTCTTACTGTATGGCACGAGGTGAGACCTTATCGACAGCAGGCCGCAATGACTCCCATTGGCGGTCACTCCCTGGGCGACGCCCTTCGCGCTTCCGATACGCGTTGGCTGTCCCACACGCCTAGCTCAATCGCACGCTGCAGCATTCCGACTGTAATTGGCTCCTTATTTTTGTAGTCTTTCACGCCTCTGAGTTTTAGAACATACCGGGCAAGAATAGAAAATGGCCAAACGCTGAATCCTTCCATATTAAAATATCTAAGAAATTCGAAATCGCCGGGTTGAACGTTAAATGTTATTGCGAACGTGTTGATGAGCTTGCTCGCATCGTCGCCCGTGACGCCAAAATCGTCTTCTAAAGAACTGGATGGCTTTATTGATATTTTTGGCGGACTTCCGATTTTCTCCCGCAAGAATTCCTCCAGCTCAGCCGAAACTTCCGGTGGTGGCATCATTTATAATTCAAAAGTGTTTGCAAGCTTCTTCGGTTGCAATGCAAATGAAAAGCGTTTCGTTATCGACGGCGCTTCCGCCATAGATGTATGCATTGATCTTCTTTGTTGAATTTTGGTGCTCCGCTTGCGTTACGTGCACCGCCTGGTGGCGCGTTGCATCACATCGATTAATGTCGTTACCGCGCCATGAGAGTGATCGTTTTTACTCTGTGCGGCATATGATCCCCCTACTCTTTCGAAGAATTGGGGGTAACGTGCTCTATTGTCATTTCCAAAAATATTTTTGGGCCCGACTTCTGGGAGTTTCTTGAGTCTTTTTTCAGCATACCCTATATGCTCGGGGGAATTTGCAAAATGCTGTCAAGATTTGCACATCCTCATTCCGACCCGAATGGCGTCGACCAGAAATGCGGGCCGTTAGCCTGGCGGTTTCAACATGTCGGTCCATAGTTGCGCATACCGTTTTCCCCGATTTAATTTGGGAACACTCGCTATTTGTCGTTGTGAGCTTGTATCGGGTCGACGTGCATCACCGTTTTAAGCACGACGAAAGTTGTGCACGGAAGAGGTAGCTAAGACGGTGGACAAGTTTTGCACGAATGCCTGCTTGCGCTGCTAACCCACCCCGTCTCCAGAAAACGTCGGGTTCGGAGCGGCCACTTGGGACGATCTGCTGCGACGCAGCTCAGCGAATCCGGTGTAGTCTGAAGGTATGGTGCTCATTTCGGAGGCGGCATGGAACGGGAGCTGAAGCTGCGCGTTGCGAACGAAGATCTCGGCAAGTTGCGTAACGCGTCGATACTTGCACAATCGGAAGCCACAGCAGGAACGCCTCGCCTGCTGACGAGCACCTATTTCGATACGCCCGAGTTTTCATTTCACTGGTGCGGGGCTTCGCTGCGCGTGCGCAGCGTCGGCAAGGAGAAAATCCAGACGCTGAAGCTCGAAGGATCGGCCAAGGCGGGGCTGTTCGACAGGGACGAGTTCGAGATGCCCGTGAATGGCGACACGCCCGATCTGAAGCTGCTGTGCGACCAGATCCCCGACGACAGCGACTGCGGGAAGCTGATTCGCGACGAGACCGTTCCCGCCCAACTGAAGCCAGTGTTCGTCACGCGGATCAACCGCTCGGCGTTCGAACTGCGCCAGCCGTCCGGAGACGAACTCGAGCTTGCGCTCGACGAAGGAACCATCGAGGCGGAATCGGGCTCGGTGCAGATCGCCGCCGTGGAACTGGAATTGAAACAGGGCGACCCGGACATGCTGTACCGCGTCGCGCTGGAAATGCTCGAAACCGTGCCACTACATATCGATCGTCGCAGCAAGGCCGATATCGGGTATGCACTGCTGGTAGCCGAGCACAGCGAGGCGGTGAAAGCGCAACCGGTGCAACTGGACAAGCGCGATTCGATCGAGGATGCATTCTGCGTCATTGTGCGCAACTGTCTGGACCAGGTCCACGCGAATGAACTGGGCGTCGTGTCGGGCCACGATCCATCGAGCGTCCATCAGATGCGCGTGGGGCTTCGCCGCTTGCGTTCGGCTCTCGACCTGTTTGCGAAGGTCATCCCCGCCGCTCCCGGCTTCGACGAGGAGTTGCGCTGGATTGCCTCGGAACTCGGCTCCGCGCGCGACTGGGAAGTGCTCGCGGGATCGACGCTCGAACATGCCGGCGCCGACGGCAACACGGACGAGATCCGCCCCGTCAGAGAGGCCTGCGAGCAGAATGCCGTCGACAACCGGCAGCGCGCGGCGGCCGCGGTCGAATCGGTTCGCTACACGCGGCTCGCGCTCCAGTTGGCGCTCTGGTTGAGCCGCAGGGGTTGGCGAGATGAGATGTCCGACGAACAGCGCGACGTGATCGGCAGCCCAGTGAAGCCGTTCGCCGCCGATGTTCTGCGCCGTCGGCACAAGAAACTGATCAAACGTGGCAAGGGTTTGGCCGATCTCGACGATCACAGCCGTCACCGCGCCCGCATCGCGGCGAAGAAGGTTCGATACGCCACCGAGTTCTTCGCGTCGTTATGCCCGCGGCGGGTCGTCCGCCACTATGTCGAAGCGCTCACCGCGCTTCAGGACGATCTCGGCTGGCGCAACGATGCCGTCGTCGCCGATCAGCTGCTGAAGTCGCTGCTGACGACGGCGCCCGAGGCCGCCTCGGGCGCGGCCTTCGCACGCGGCTTTCTCGCGTCACGGGTCGCTGCCGATCATCGGACATTGAAGAAGCTGTGGAAGCGCTTCAAGCTGCTTTCGTCACCGCACTGATGGTCCGAACAAACGCGACCATACCGCGCGCACGCGGCGCGCGCGATCCTCGAACAGGTACGACGCAGCGAGTGCAAACAGGCCGGACATGATCCCCGTCGCGATGTGTTCGAGAGCGTGAAAGCGGTAGTGGCTCAGATGAGAGTAGGCATCGCCGATGGCGGTCAGGCAACCGACGAGCAGTGCGTTGCTATAGCGATTCCCGTACCACTTCGCCGCCGGCGTGAAGGTGAGCAGCAGCGCGAGCACACCGGTGAGCAGCCCGGTCTTGAATGCGATCGCCCAGTGCGTGAGGCTCATGACGTTGCCCCAGCTCCCCGGCATACAGGTCATGCACGCGCTGGTTGGCTGCCAGAAACGCTGGACAAGCAGTTTGAAGCGGCGTTTCCATGCGCTTCCCATGATGTACTCCACGATGTCCGGCGTGAGACTCCACGCGGAAATGGTACATCGCGAGCGCGCCGTAGCGTACCTGAGCGCTGTGGCGCACGAGGGAACTTCGCTATGACGACCGATCTCGATTACGCGCTCGCGTAGCGCCCGTAATCACCGCGATGCCGAGCAGAATCACGGCCACGATGGCAATGATGTGCTGCGCGACATGTAGCGCCATCAATCCCCACGCGACGCCGCCAATGAAGATGATCCATCCGACCAGATAGATGAGCAGGGTCATCGTTTTTCTCCTTGATCCACGGGGTCTACCTGCAAGCACATTGCGCGCCTGACGCCATGCGCTGCTGTGTCTGGCATAGTCTGTGCTTCCCAGCCGAAGTCGCGTGCGGGAAGGAAAGCCGCACGGCCGTGTATCTACGGCAACCCCTCGTCGCTTGAGCTGGGGGACGCATCGGCCTGGGCATTGCAGACAGCAAGTTGGCCGACGTGCGACGGCGGCTGCTGATTCAATATCTCGCCTGGTTCGCGGACATTCAGCCATACGACGTGCCGGCGCTGCGTTTGACGTGGGTACTCGCCCGACGGCAACGAACGCACTGCCCTCGCATGCATAAGCCAGATCAAATGTTCTAATCTTTCTCTGCAGCCCCGTGAGCTAGCAAGCATTGACCGGGCAGCAAAACGCGCGACGCGCATGGACCTCTGACATGCCGCTATCCAGTCCAGCCCGGAATGTGTCGACCAGACCGCCCGCCCCTCGCCTGACGACGCTCAGTCACATACAGATCGCGTCGCTGTGGTTTGCGCTGTTTACCCAATGGATGACGGTCGTTCCGGTGCTGGTGCCGTCACAGGTTGCCGAGATGCTCGGACGCGATGCCGCCTTGAAGGAAGGTGTGGCCGGCTCCGTCATTGCGTCCGGCGCATTCGTTGCAATGATCGTGGCGCCGCTGGCCGGCGCCCTGTCAGATCGCTCCATCGCAAAACATGGACGTCGGCGATCGTTTCTCGTCACCGGCGTGTTCGGCACCGCGGTTGCCCTGGTATGGCTTGCTTCATTCAACAGAGGGGCGAGCGTATGGCTTTATGCACTCGCGTTCCTGCATCTGCAGTTCTGGTGGAACTGGGCGGCGGGTCCGTATGCCGGGCTGGTGCCCGATGTCGTGCCAAAACGGGAAACCAACCGCGCGAGCGCGTGGCTCAACGTGATGTCCGTGCTCGGCACCATCAGTGGCAACGTGGTGCTCGTCGTGCTCTATTCGCCGGGCCGCCTGTATCCGACGGTGGCCACGTTCATTGCGATCATGCTGCTCTGCCTTTGGCTGACGATTCGCGGCTCGCGCGAGCCGACGCCTGTCAGATCCCATGAACGGTTCGAACTCCTCGCGTTCATGCGCTCGTTCTATCTCGATCCGCGCCTCCACCGAAACTTTTACTGGGTGCTGGTAACCCGTCTGTTCGGCAACATGGGAATCTGGTCGATCTTCACCTTCATGTTGTACTACCTGCAGGACGTGATCGGCATTCGTCATCCGACCGGTGTGATGAACGGGCTTCTTGGTGTCGGCGTGGTGCTGGCGATCCCGGCCAGTCTCTTGGGCGCACGGCTCGCCGACCGCCACGGCGCCGTCCCCGTCGTCCGCCTGACAAGCTGGATCATGGCCGGAGCCGCAATCGGTTTTGTCATGCTGGCGTTGCGTCCGAACCTGTTGCTGGTGATCGCAGTCGGACTCGTTTTCTGCGCCGCTTACGGGACCTATCAAGCCGTCGACTGGGCGCTCGCGCTGCAGGTGTTGCCAGACGATGCATCCAGCGGCAAGGACATGGGCATCTGGCAAGTGTCGATGGTGCTGCCGCAGATGCTCGGCCCCGCCGCGACCGGGTGGATGCTGTCGTGGGTCAAGGCGCTTGCTGGTGCCGGAACCGCCTACGTCGTCGCGTTCGTCGTCGCAGCGGGGTGGTTCGTGCTCGCCGCGTGGTTCGTCTCGCACATCAGGATTGCTTCGCAGCAGCACGTATCCACCGGGCTCGCCGGACGATCGTCGTAGGGCGACCGCCCGCCTGTTGCAGGTTCATCCGGCCGTTACGGAGGCAGAAATGGCTCTCGCAGACGTCGATGTCACGGAACAAAAACGCTTGAACGACGCGCATGCGGCGCAGGTGCCGTGGAAGCTGTGGGGGCCGTACCTGAGCGAGCGGCAATGGGGAACCGTCCGCGAGGACTACAGCGAAGATGGCGACGCCTGGAACTATTTCACCCACGATCAGGCGCGCTCACGCGCCTACAGGTGGGGAGAAGACGGGCTCGGCGGACTATCCGACGACCAGCAGCGACTTTGCTTCGCGCTCGTACTCTGGAACGGGCGCGACCCGATTCTGAAGGAACGCCTGTTCGGGCTCACCAATAGCGAAGGCAATCATGGCGAGGACGTGAAGGAGTATTACTTCTATGTCGACAGCACGCCCACGCACTCGTACATGAAGTATCTGTACAAGTACCCGCAGCAGGAATACCCGTACCTCGACCTGATCGAGACGAACCGCAAGCGATCGCGAGAAGAACTCGAGTACGAACTGCTCGATACCGGCGTGTTCGATGACGACCGCTATTTCGATGTATTCGTCGAATACGCGAAGCGCGATCCACAAGACATCCTGGTGCGCATTTGCATGCACAACCGCGGGCAGGACGCGGCGCAGCTTCGAGTCCTGCCGACGCTATGGTTTCGCAATACATGGTCGGAGAACCACGACGATCCCAGGCCGTCGCTGTGCGAAGAGGCGCCGGGCGTCATTCGAGCGCGCCATCATGAACTGGGCGACTACTGGCTCTATTGCGAAGGCGCGACCGAACTGCTGTTCACGGAGAACGAAAGCAATGCACGGCGTCTGTGGAATCAACCCAATGCTTCGCCCTATGTGAAAGACGCATTCCACGCGTATGTGATCGGCGGACAACGCGAGGCGGTGAATCCGGCCAAAACGGGAACCAAGGCGGCGGCCCATTACGTATGCAACGTACCCGGCCGCGACAGCGTGACGATCCGGCTGCGCCTGAGCGCGATAAGCCGTGACAACGCGTTCGACGGCTTCGAGAACAGCTTCAACGAACGCATTGCCGATGCTGATGAGTTCTACGAGCGCATCGCGCCGAACTCGCTGACGGAAGACCAGCGCCGGGTGCACCGTCAGGCGCTGGCGGGCATGTTGTGGGGCAAGCAGTACTACTACTTCGATCTCGAACTGTGGCTGCGCGAGCATGGGAGCCATCCGTTGCTGGACGGCGAGCGGCTCGATGTGCGCAACACCGGGTGGTTCCACATGCTGAACGCGGACGTGATCTCGATGCCGGACAAATGGGAGTACCCGTGGTACGCGGCCTGGGATCTGGCGTTCCACACGATCTCTCTGGCGCTCGTCGACTTCGATTTCGCGCAGGAGCAATTGCTGCTGATGTTGCGCACCCTGTATGTCCATCCGAGCGGCCAGATCCCGGCCTACGAGTGGAACTTCAGCGACGTCAATCCTCCCGTGCATGCGGCTGCCACGCTTTGGCTCTACCGGTACGGCAAAGAGTTGGGACGGGCCGACCCGCGCTTTCTCGAACGCTCGTTTCAGGGGCTGATGCTCAATTTCAACTGGTGGGTGAACCGCAAGGACCCGTCGGGACGCAACGTGTTCGCCGGCGGCTTTCTGGGGCTGGACAACATCGGGGTATTCGATCGCAGCGCGCAGCTGCCGACGGGTGGATCGCTGGAACAGGCGGACGGAACCGCGTGGATGGCTTTTTATTGCCAGTGCATGCTGGAGATGGCGATCATCCTGACGGAATACGATCCGATGTACGAGGAGATCGCCTTCAGGTTCGTCCAGCACTTCATGTGGATCGCCTATGCGATGGATCGGCGCGGCGAACATCCGGACGACATGTGGGACGAGCATGACGGCTTCTTCTATGATCTGCTGCGGCTTCCCGACGGCCAGACCATGCGTCTGAAGATCAGGTCGATGGTGGGGCTGCTGCCGCTGTGCGCGACCACCGTATTCGAAGCAGATTCGGTGACGCGGTATCCGAAACTGATGGAGCTGATCGCCCAATTCCGCAAACGCTACCCGGAGTTGCTCGCCCACGTGGCTCCGACGGATACGGGCTTCATCGGCCATCGGGAGCGCAGGCTCCTGTCGATCCTGAACAGACGCAAGCTCGAACGCGTGCTCGGATACCTGCTCGACGAGAACGAGTTCCTCGGACCGCATGGCATCCGTTCGCTCTCCCGCTATCACCTCGAGCATCCGTATGTGCTCAACATCGGTGGGACCGATTACAAAGTGCAGTACCTGCCGGCCGAATCGAATACGGGCATGTTCGGCGGGAACTCCAACTGGCGAGGCCCGGTATGGATGCCGGTGAACCTGCTCGTTGTCAGGGCACTGATGAACCTCTACAGCTTTTTCGGCGACGAATTCAAGGTGCAATGCCCGAGCGGGTCCGGGCATTACATGACGCTTTTCGAGGTGACACAGGAAATCGTCCGGCGACTGACGGGTACGTTCTTGCGCGATGCGGATGGAAAACGTCCCGTCTACGGCGGGACCAGCAAGTTTCAGGACGATCCGCACTGGCGCGATCTGATCCTGTTCTACGAGTATTTCCACGGCGACAACGGTGCAGGGCTCGGGGCCAGTCATCAGACGGGCTGGACGGGCCTCGTCGCACCTCTGTTGGACATGTTCGGGCGGATCGACGCTCGAGCCGTGCTCGACAGCGACCGCTGGCGCGTGATGGCCGGCGCTTCCGCGCATGAGGCAGGCGGCGGCGACAATGCTCTCAACGCGCACCGTCCGTAACCATCGATCCGGACGTCTTGAGGCCCATGACTATGCTCAGGAGGCTCAAAAGCGTCACAGTAGCGGCCAGGATCGCGGCCAGATGCAGACCTTCGGCAAGATGGTCGAACTCCGGCCGCACAAGGGCGCCGAACAACCCCACGCCGAGCACGCCGCCAATCTGACGCGCGGTGTTCAACACGCCGGATGCAATACCCATGTATGACGGTTCCACGTGCGCCAGTACCGCGGTGTTGATCGACGGCACCGCGAGCGCCACACCGACGCCAACACTCAGCAGAGGCAACGCGACTGCTAGCGCGCTGCTATCCACCCGCACGAACGCAAGCGAAACATAGCCGAGCGCCGCCAGCGCCTGGCCGACAAGCATCGGCAGGCGATAACCGAAGCGCGCCGTCAGCGAGCCCGACGCGACGTTTGCGACCGCGACCACCGCCGTCATCGGCAGGAACGCGAGGCCGGTTTCGAGCGGCGTGTCGTGACGCGCGTTCTGGAAAAACAGACTCATCGCAAACATCAGTCCGTAGTAGCCGAAATTCAGCGACAGCCCCGTTAGCGCGCTGACGTTCACCGCGGCGTGGCGGAACAGCGCGAGCGGTAAAAGCGGCTGCGCCTGCCGCGCCTCGACGATGACGAACAGCCCGCCCGCAACGGCCGCGACGGCCATTCCCGTCAATACGGTCATGCTGGTCCAGCCCAGTCTGCCGCTTTCGACAACCGCATACGTCAGCCCGACCAACGCAACGACGGCAAGCGTCTGGCCGGCCAGGTCGATGCGACGGGTCGCATGACCCTGCGTATCGGGTGCATGAGCGATGGTCAGCCAGATGCCCGCGACGCCAATGGGCACGTTGATCAGAAAAATGGCCGGCCAGCCGAAGCGGTCGACGAGCACGCCGCCGACCAGCGGACCCGCCCCCAGCGCGAGCGCCGCCGTGCCCGCCCAGACGCTGACCGCCCTGGCCCGTGCATGCGGCTCCGGAAACGCCGCGCCCAGCAGCGCCAGCGACGACGGCACGCACAGCGCCGCGCCGATGCCCTGCACCACCCGCGACCCAACCAGCAGCGCCGCGCCATCCGACAGCCCGCACCCCACCGATGCGCAGGTAAACACCACGAACCCGGCGACAAAGATGCGGCGCGCGCCGAACCGGTCGGCCAACGCGCCGGCGGTCAGCAGCAGACTCGCGAACGCCAGCGTGTACGCGTTGACGACCCATTCCAGCGCCGTCGAATCGAGGCCGAGACCATCGCGCATTCGGGCCAGTGCGACGTTCACCACCGTGACGTCGAGACAGATGATGACGAAGCCGAGGCTCGTCGCGAGCAAGGCAAGACGTGGTGATCGAGCCGGTGAGCTGAGCTGTTTGCGCATGATGTCCGTGCATGAAGTCGGGCGATGCGGCACCGGAATGGGCCGCAAGCGTCGTGTACGCGGACTGTATTCCCACAGCGAAGATTGATAAACGGACGGCAAATGGCAACAGAACCAATTATTATTGGGGAATGGATCTCCTCAAAGCGATGACCGTGTTCGTGCGCGTAGTCGAAAGCGGCAGCCTGACGGCAGCGGCGGTGGCATGCGACCTGTCGCCGACGATGGTCGGCAATCACCTTCAGGCGCTGGAAACGCGGCTTGGCGCGACACTCATCCATCGCACCACGCGCAAGCAGCAGATCAGCGCGTTTGGGCAGGCCTACTATGAACGATGCATCGAGATTCTCGGGCTGATCGACGATTCGGAACGGCTCGCGCTCGATCACCTCGCGACCCCACGCGGACGGCTGCGCGTAACCGCGCCCGTCGTGTTCAGCAACGAATGCCTGATGCCGGTGATCGCGGACTACTGCGAGCGCTATCCCGATGTGAAGCTCGATATCGTCGCCACCGATGCGCTGTCGGATCTGCTCGACGACGGCTTCGAGGCGGCAGTTCGGATCGGCGCACTGGGCAATCCGGATCTCGTCGCGCGGCCTCTGCAGCCGTACCGTCTGGTGTTGTGCGCGTCACGCGGGTATCTGGCAACGCATGGCACGCCGTCATCGCCCGACGCGCTGCGCACGCATCAGTGCCTGACATACGCGTATCCGCCGCGCTCGGAATGGCACGCGGCGCAGGCCGAATGGAGTTTGGAGGGTCCTAACGGCCGCGTGAGCGTGCCCGTCGACGGCAGGCTGAGGATCGACAATTCTGAAGCGCTGCGACGGGCGGTGTTGCGCGGCCTGGGCATCGCCATGCTGCCTGAGATTCTGGTGGCAGCGGATCTGCGAGCGAAACGGTTGGTAGAAGTGCTGCCGGCGTTTGCCGCGCCCGAGCGGCCGCTGAACCTGCTGTATCTGCGTGAGCGGCGGACGTCGCCTAAGCTTCGGAGCTTTATTGAATTTATGGTCGAGCGCTTCGGCGCGGAAGCGGCATCGCACAACGGCGCTTGACCAACCCAATAAAAGACCGTCACGCGCACGTTACCCGCCTCGATGCGGCCTTAATTTGATCTGGGTCAGTTGATCTCCCCCATGACCGACCACGATCTGTTTGAGGCGGGTCCCAACGAGGCCTTCACTGAAACACCGGTTTTCCCGACGCATCCTTGACCCTGGTCTTCCACTGCGAGCGGATTTCCGACACGACCGAATCCGGCAACGAGATGTAGTCAAGATCGCTGGCAGCCTGTCCGCCGTTCTTGAACGCCCAGTCGAAGAACTTCAGCGTGGCCGCGCCTTGCGCCGGCTTGTCTTGCGTCGCGTGCAACAGCACGAAGGTCGCGCCGACGACCGGCCATGCGTCCTTGCCGGGCTCGTTGGTCAGGATCTGGTAGAAGGACGTCTTCCAGTCGGCGCCCGAGGCGGCCGCCTTGAAGGTCTCGGTCTTCGGCGCAACCACCGCACCGGCGGAGTTCTTCAGGCTGGTGTAGACCATGTTGTTCTGCTTCGCATACGCCCACTCGACATAGCCGACCGCCCCCGGCAGCCGTTGCACGAAGGCGGCAACACCGTCATTGCCCTTGCCGCCCGTACCGGTCGGCCAGTTCACCGTCGTGCCTTCGCCGACCTTCGACTTCCACTCCGGGTTCACCTTCGACAGAAAGTTCGTCCAGATGAAGCTCGTGCCCGAACCGTCTGCGCGGCGTACCACGGCGATGTCCGTATCCGGCAGTTTGATGCCCGAATTCAGCGCGGCGATCGCCGGATCGTTCCATTTCTTGATCTTGCTCAGATAGATGTCGCCGAGCACGGCACCCGACAGAACCAGTTGCCCCGGCTTCACGCCAGGCAGGTTCACGACCGGTACCACGCCGCCCACCACCGTCGGGAACTGGAACAGGCCAGTCTTCGCCAGTTCGTCGTCCTTCATCGGTGCGTCGGAGCCTGCGAAATCCACGGTCTTCGCGAGGATCTGCTTGATGCCGCCCGCTGAACCGATGCCCTGGTAGTTGACCTTGCCGCCCCCCGCCTTATGGTAGGCGTCGGCCCACTTGTTATAGATCGGGGCTGCAAAAGTGCTGCCCGCACCGGTGATGTCCACGGTTTGCGCTTGCGCGGCCGCGAGGGGTAGAGCAACGGCAAGAACTGCAATTCCTCGTTTGAACAGCATGGTTTGCCTCCACGAGATTGACTGACCGGATCAATGGTTGCAGCAAGCTTCGCTCCGCGACGCAATTCCTCAACTACGCATCCTGCGGGCCCAGGGTACTTCGGCTGGATACCCGCAACTTGCGCGGGCGCGCGGTGTTCTTGCGATGATGCATTTCAATTCGCCCCAGCACGTCGGTGTCTGTATTGAGCGCTTCCAGAAGGTTGCGCCCTTTGCTCGGCTTTACGCACCCGGCACGGCTGCCCATCGCTCGAACCTTCAAACTTAAGCACTTCAGGTTACATTCCGTTGACAGCGGCATTGTTCGATATCAGGGAGAATGGCTCGCCGTCCGCCGCCCCGCTACACCGATCGAGGCGAGCGAGCCCGCCAAGCGGGTTACTGCGCTTCTGTCGGTAGTGGAATGTCGGTGAGACTGTCCTCGATCGCAGCCAACACAGCAGGCATCAGCGGCTCCCTGCCGATCCCCGCCCCTCCCAGCGCTTGCAGCACAGTGACGATCTTGTTTGCGTCATATCGACGGCCACTGCCCACCGCCTCTTCGAAGGCGTTGGCCCGCTGGTTCGCCTCATCCGGATCGGCACTGACAAGCAATACCGCATGCGCGAGCACCAGATGGCCCCGTCCATCGCTCGTCCGCATCGCGGCTGGCGCCTGTCGCCAATACTGCGCTGTGCCAGCAATCTTGCGAGCGTCAGTGTCGACTCCCCAAGCCAAATTGAAGCGACCGTCGCAAAATGAACCGTCCACTGCCTGGTAATGGGTCGTGACGCCGATCCCGCGCAGTGCGCTCCCGATGACTTCGCATAAGTGCATGTACACCGCCTCGCTCATTTGGCTCGGCTGCTGCTCGACGAAATAAGCCAGACTCAAATTTAGAATCCCGGGACCCTGCGGTACGAGGCCGCCGCCCGACATGCGTAGCCAGACGGGGCATCCGCCGCGAAGGAAAGCGCAGCGTGCAGATTCGAACTGCGGATAGCGCAGATAGCTGCGCGGTACCACCAAAGACCTCGGCGCTTCCCACAATTGAGCAACAGTGCGGCCACGCGCCGCTAAGTCCAGCAGTGTGTGCTCTGCCTGAAGGGGGTCGTGGACGGTCGGATCAGGTTGGATGAATTCGAATGACATAGTCAAAACGCGAAACAGAGCAACTCTCAGGATCGGTTGCAAGACGGAATGGCCGAAGCCTCGTCGTTTCCAACGAGGAATGTGACACCAGTTTCTGAGCCGGTCAACGTTGACGTCGAACGGGCGCGCGATGCTTCACCGACTTTGAACGTCAGCAACGGTGTCTTCTTCTCACGACGGTGGAAATCAAAATCGGCATTGACAGGCCGTGTCAGGCGTGTTCATATTTGTGCACCATATTCTATTTTTCGCACCCTAGGTGCATCGATCCCGGCATCCACGTAAAGCGATCTGCACCCAGCAAGACGCGTAATGTCCACCGCCTGAACCCCAATGTCTTCCACGAAACCACAACCCGATCCCGGCCCGCTTCGCTATCGCCCGTTTCGCGCAATATGGATGGCAATGTTGGCGGCGAGCCTTGGCGCCTGGGTGCAGAACGTTGGGGCAGCATGGTTGATGACTTCGCTCACGACGTCCCCGGTGATGATTGCACTGACCCAGGCGGCGACGACGATGCCGGCCTTCCTGCTCGGGATGCCGGCAGGAGTACTCGCCGATTCGATGGATAAGCGCCGCCTCTTGCTAGCCGCGCACTGTTGGATGCTGGTCTCGTCGATCTTTTTTTATGTTCTGTTGATGCTGGATGCAATCGATCCAGTCAGACTGCTGATCTTCACCTTTTTGCTCGGTTCAGGCAGTGCCGTATCAGTTCCGGCCTGGCAATCCTCAACCGCGGAAGCAGTGCCTCGATCGGCGTTGCTCTCTGCGATCGCTCTCAATGGAGTCGCTTTCAATGGCGCGCGCGCAGTGGGCCCCGCGTTGGCAGGGGCAGTCATCGCTGGGATAGGATCGTATGCAGTGTTCGCACTAACGACCGGGCTATTTGCGGTCGCAGTGACCATCTTTTTGCTTGGGTACAAGCCGGAAAAAGAACAAGTCGTTTCAAAGCAGGAGCGTCTGGTAAGCGCGATGTGCGTGGGCGTACGCTATGTGCTTGGTTGCGGTGTTTTGCGCGGACATCTGGTTCGCACATTCACCTTTGTAGTTAGCGCAAGCGCGTTGTGGGCGCTACTGCCGATCGTAGCGAAAAGTAACCCGGGTTTAGGCGGCGGCGGGTACGGTACGATGCTGGGGAGTATGGGAGCAGGCGCCGTGGCTGGTGGAATTGCACTTGGTCGGGTACGCCGTTTTCTGGCGCTCAATACTCTGGTCTGCGGTGCGTCTGTGTTGTTCGGCATTACGACGCTGATCGCCGCCCATGTGCAGTACAGCGCGCCTGTATATCTGTCCCTGCTCGTCGGGGGTGCCGCGTGGATCACATTCAACTCCACCGTCTCCTCGGCCTTCCAGGCGACTCTTCCCGCTTGGGTGCGAGCTCGGGCGTTAGCAGTTTTTTTGCTCACGTTCCAAGGCTCAATGGCATTGGGTGCATTGATATGGGGCGTTTGTGCGGATCACTTCGGTGTCTCGAAGACGCTAACTGCCGCTGCCTTGCTGATGCTCGCCGGACCGCTGCTCTTGCGGCGACACCCAGTGCGCATGGAGGCCGAGTTGATGCCTCCATCCACAATGATGGAATCGCAAGGCGGTAGTTGAAACCCGCAGCAAAATCAGCAGCGGTTATCCGTATTCGGCCGCAAAATCCCTGTTCCCACTCAGCTTACGCTGCCAGGCGGCTTCAGTACTTATAGACCCCCCAACCGGCTTTTCGCCCTAGCCGTCCCGCCGCAACCAGCTCCCGCAATAGCGGGCATGCGCGATACTTGGAATCGCCGAAGTCTTTCAGATAAACATCCATGACAGAAAGACAAACGTCTAGCCCGACCAGGTCGGCGAGCGCGAGTGGCCCGATCGGGTGATTCGCACCGAGCTTCATTCCGGCGTCGATTTCTTCCGCGGTGGCGACGCCTTCCGCTAGCACGAAAAACGCCTCATTGATCATTGGCACGAGGATACGGTTCACTACGAAGCCTGGCGAGTTGGTCACGCCTATCGGAGTCTTGCCGAGCCGTTCAGTCAACTCGCGCACCGCATTGACAGTGGAGTCGATGGTTTGCAGCCCACGGATGACCTCCACGAGCGTCATTAGCGGTACAGGGTTGAAGAAATGCATGCCGATGAAACGTGTCGGATCAGTAAGCACCGCACCGAGCGCGGTGATTGAAATCGACGACGTGTTCGACGCAATGATCGCATCGGCACGCGCCACCGACTCGATTTGCTTCAGGATGCGGATCTTCAGATCAACGTTCTCGGTTGCCGCTTCGATAATGATGTCTGCAGTGGAGAGGCGCTGATAGTCAGTGGAAGTTTCGATACGGGTTAGCGCAGAATCACGCGACGCCGCGTCCAGCTTTCCCTTGTCGACGAGACGCCCGAGATTCGCCGTCAAGGTTGACAGGCCCTTTGAGAGCGCCGTCTCGTTGACATCGATCATGACCACGTGGAGACCCGCCACCGCGGCGACCTGAGCGATGCCATTGCCCATTGTTCCGGCACCGACTACAGCTAGCGTTTTGAAAATCATATGTTCTCTCCTTGCAAGATCGAGGTTATCTTGTTCCTTTTCATCGACGAATGCCGGCTTCGGACGCCAGCCCGCCGCGAGCCGCGAACAACGAGGGGCTCTCTATAAACCATGATGACAAGGCCTTTCGCACGATCTTTCCGGCAAGCAGCTTTTCGGCTCCTGCAGGAGGCGGAATGATCAAGCTGCGGCGGAAGTATCCTGTCAGGCAAGCATGAATAAAAGTTGCCTCGAACGCGTAGTCGAGATCCTCAGATGTACCTGGCGGCTTTGCGATGCGTGCCAAGGTCGTCTCGATCGAGTACTGTGCAAGAAGCGCCGACTCCCTGAACATCGATGCCGGCAAAGTGCAATCGCCATCAATCTCCGTAGTGGACAGCGCGATCGAATACAACCGGCGCTTTCTCCCTATCCGTAGCACATCGACCAACCGCCGCTCGAGCTCGACACGCAACGCATCGATGGTTGCGATCGCGGCTTCTGCGCCGCACACAGTGAATGCGTCCAGCGGAAGTTCTGAGCGTTCGAACAGTGCGCTGACGAGCGACCACTTGTTCGTGAAGTGACCATAGATGGCGCCACGAGTCATACCGCTCGCACGAGCAATGTCCTCGAGGGTCGTCGACGCGACACCACGTTCGAAAAAAAGGCGTTCCGCGCTATCGAGTAGCTTCTCGCGTGTAGCGAGTCCTTGCAATTTCCGCTTCATTGCTTGCCCTCGACGGTCGGCGGATGCACATTTTCTTCGCCATCAGTGATTCACTGACGGTCTGCGAAGAGACACTCAGCAGCAGTGCGGCCTTTCGACACCGAGTCCATGAACATTACGTCACGGGGGCTCGATACAAGGTGCTGACCTCCGTCAACGACCAATGTCGTGCCCGTGACGCCATGCGCATTCGCGAGATACGCCGCCGCTTCGACGATGTCCTCCGGTCGCGAACCGCGCAGTAGCGGCGTCATCTTATGGACTGTGTCGAATTGCGCCTGTGTTTGATCGCCCGACACTAACGTCAATCCCGGAGCCAGCCCCACGACTCTGATTTTCGGAGCGAGAGCCTGCGCAAGTGCGACGGTCGCGTTGGCTAGCGCAGCCTTGGTCGCCGTGTAGGAGATGTAGTCGGGGTTCATGTTGAACAGCTTCTGGTCTAGCACGTTCACCACCACACCGCGTTTCGCTTCGTCCGATACCGCGCTGTCCGGCACCACCTCGAAGAGTCCTCGCGCCAACGCCAGCGGCGCGGCGACGTTGATCGCCATGAGTTCGAGCAACCGCGCATAATCGAATGTTTGGGCGGTATCTTCATCGAACCGTGACGCACAGTTCAGCACGCAGTCAAGTCGACCGAAGGCCTTCACGCACGCCGGTACCAGTTGCTCGACCTGTTCCTCGATCGCCAGATCAGCGCATAGGGCAACCGATCTGCGACCCTGCAACTTGATGTGGTCGACAACCTCTCGGGCTTCCTGTTTTGACTCGTGATAGTGCACCGCGACATCCCATCCTCGCGCAGCGAAACCGAGCGCAAGCGCCCGCCCGATCCGCCTGGCGGCGCCTGTTACGAGTACTGCGCGGCGGGAGGACCCGCCGTGATCCGAGTCTGATTCGATCATGTCAAACGGCCAGATTGGGAAGGCACGTGACCAGCCTTCGGATTGGCACCCTGCCCTGCTGGTCCAGAAGCGCCGCGGCAAGGCTATGCATGGAAAACTCAAATTTCCAGGTTATCGATCAGTCGCGTGTTGCCGAGGCGCGCAGCGGCAAGGATAACCAGCTTGCTGTCATCGGCCTCCTGCGCCGTGGGTGATCGCAGATTGGCCTGCTTGCGCACCGAGATGTAATCCGGCTGCCAGCAACGATCGACCAACGTGGAGAACGCGCGTCGTTCGATACCGTGAATATCTTTCTCTCCGCTCAAAACCTTGTCGCGGATCTGATTCAGGAGCCGATACAACGTTGGCGCCTCGACCCGCTCCTCGGGCGTCAGGAAACGATTGCGAGAGGACAAGGCAAGACCGTCGCAATCACGGATGGTTTCGCCCGCTACCACGTCCGTCGGCATCGCGAACTGCTTGCACATCTCCCGAACAATCACCAATTGCTGGTAGTCCTTTTTTCCGAAAACGGCGACACGCGGTTGGGCGCACAACATCAGCTTCATCACCACCGTGCACACACCCTGGAAGAACCCGCGCCGGAATTCACCCTCCAGCATGTCGCCGATGCCGCCAGGCGGCTGCACTCGATACTCCTGCGGCTGAGGGTATAGATCCTCTTCCGTAGGGGCAAAGACGACATAGACGTTCTCCTTCTGGAGCTTCTCGATGTCCGCCTCCAGCGTTCGCGGATAACGCGCAAAATCCTCCCCCGGCCCAAACTGCAGCGGATTGACGAAGATGCTCGTGACGACAGGATCCCCATGCTGCCGGGCGAGCCGGATAAGCGACAAATGCCCTTCGTGCAAATTGCCCATGGTCGGCACGAATGCGGTACGGTTTTGCCCGCGCAACTGCGCGCGCAGCTCGTCGATTGACCGAATCAGTTTCATTCTGAGACTTACCTCTGAGACCTGGCTGACATCTGCTTACATGTTTGGATAGTTCGGACCGCCGCCGCCTTCCGGCGTGACCCACACGATGTTCTGGGTCGGGTCCTTGATGTCGCAGGTCTTACAGTGCACGCAATTCTGCGCGTTGATTTGCAGACGGTCCTCGTCCTGCTCGTCCTTCACGTACTCGTAGACGCCTGCTGGACAGAAGCGGGTTTCCGGGCCTGCATACGTTCGCAGATTGACGTTCACCGGCACACTCGCGTCCCTGAGCGTGAGATGCGCCGGCTGATTCTCTTCGTGATTCGTATTCGAAATGAAAACAGACGACAGACGGTCGAACGTGAGTTTGCCGTCCGGCTTTGGATACTCGATCGGCTTGCACTGCGAGGCGGGTTTCAGCATTTCGTGATCGCGATGCCGGTGATGCAGCGTCCAGGGCACATTACCGCCCAGCACTTTCTGCTCGATGCCCACCATCAACGTGCCGAGGTACAGGCCTTTGCTCATCCACTGCTTGAAGTTGCGCGCCTTGTACAGCTCCGTGTAGAGCCACGACTGCTTGAACGCCTCCGGATAGGCCGCGAGTTCGTCGTGCTGGCGGCCAGCCTGCAACGCATCGAAGGCGGCATCCGCGGCCAGCATGCCGGTCTTGATCGCTGCGTGACTGCCCTTGATGCGCGACGCGTTCAGGAAGCCGGCATCGTCACCCACGAGTGCGCCGCCCGGGAATACCAGCTTAGGCAGAGACGTCAGGCCACCGGCTGTGATCGCGCGCGCACCATACGACACGCGCTTGCCGCCTTGCAGGAACTTGCGGATTTCCGGATGCGTCTTGTACCGCTGGAACTCCTCGAATGGCGAAAGATAGGGGTTCTGATACGCGAGACCGACGACAAAACCCACCATCACCTGGTTGTTGTCGATGTGGTACAGAAACGAGCCGCCATAGGTGTCCGACTCCAGCGGCCAACCAGCCGTATGAACCACCAGACCCGGCTGATGTTTCGAAGGATCGATCTCCCACAGTTCCTTGATGCCGATGCCATAGACCTGTGGATCGGCGTTCTTGCCGAGATTGAAATTCTCGTTGAGCTGACGGCCAAGATGACCGCGGCAGCCTTCGCAGAACAGCGTGTACTTCGCGTGCAACTCCATCCCGAGCTGGAAGTTCTCGGTGGGCTCGCCGTGTTTGCCAATGCCCATGTTGCCGGTGGCGACGCCCTTGACCGAGCCGTCCTGGTTGTAGAGGACTTCAGCGGCCGGAAAGCCCGGGAAAATCTCCACGCCCAGTGCCTCGGCCATTGTCCCAAGCCAGCGCGTGACATTCCCGAGGCTGATCACGAAGTTGCCGTGGTTCTTGAAGTTGTCCGGCAATGCCCAGTTCGGGACCGACTTCGCACCAGTTTCCGAAAGGAAAAGGAACTTGTCTTCGGTCACGGCGACGTTCAGCGGCGCGCCCTGTTCCTTCCAGTCGGGTATCAGTTCATCGAGCGCGCGTGGGTCCATGACAGCGCCCGAGAGGATATGCGCTCCGATCTCCGAGCCTTTTTCCAGCACACAGACGCCAATCTCGGCGTTCTTTTCGGCTGCCAGCTGCTTCAGGCGGATCGCCGCGGACAGGCCTGCGGGACCGCCGCCGACGATGACCACGTCATATTCCATCGACTCGCGCGGCCCATAGCCTTGCTGATTGCTTTCCTCCATCCCCACTGCCTCCTTGACGCGTCGAAACGTCCCGATACCTGTTGGACTGTCGCCCGAGTGGGCGATGTCAACACGGGAATTGCGCTCTGCGTCTCCCATGGTCGACAGCAGGGAGTATATATAAATGAATGGCGTATAACAATATGAACGCAAGACGCGCGAGGCACGCCGCCCCGCGACGTCTCAGAGCGGCGATCCCCTCGACACGTCAAGGAATCCCGCGGTCTGCAACTTCTGGAAGATCGTCTCTACAGCAACCTCGGCAGAACTGGTCGTGGTATTGATGTGGATTTCGGGCTTCACCGGCGCCTCGTAGGGTGAATCGATGCCAGTGAAGTTCTTCAACTCTCCGCGACGCGCTTTCTTGTAGAGTCCTTTCGGATCGCGCTGCTCAGCCACTTCCAATGGCGTGTCGATGAAGACCTCGATGAATTCACCCTCCTCCATGAGCTCGCGCGCCAGTGCGCGCTCCGCACGAAACGGCGAAATGAATGCGGTAATGACGATCACGCCGGCGTCGGCCATCAATTTCGCCACCTCGGCAATGCGCCGGATATTTTCGACGCGGTCTTCGGCCGTGAAGCCGAGATCCTTGTTCAATCCATGCCGAACATTGTCCCCATCGAGCAGATAGGTTCGCTTGCCCATTGCATGCAAGCGTTTCTCGAGCAGATTCGCAATCGTCGATTTACCCGCACCAGAAAGGCCTGTCAGCCAGACGACGCCGCTCTGATGCCCATTGAGGGTCCGTCGCGCATGTTTGTCGACTTCCAGCGTCTGCCAGCGAATATTGGTCGCACGGCGCAGTGCGAAGCGCAGCATACCCGCACCGACCGTGCTATTGGTCATGCGGTCGATAACGATGAAACCGCCCGTCTCGTGGTCCCGCTCGTATGGATCGAAAGCGATCGGACGGTCGAACTCCAGTTCGGCGACGCCGATTTCGTTCAACGCGAGAGTCTCAGCGGCGACGTGATCGAGCGTCTCGACATTGAGCTTGTATTTCAGCGGCAATATCGTCGCCGTGACGGTCCGAGTGCCGATCTTCAGCAGGTAGCTGCGTCCACGGAGCATGGGTTGATCGCTCATCCATACGAGCGTTGCTTCGAACTGGTCGGCAACCTGCGCTGGCGAATCGGCCGCTGAAATCAGATCGCCACGAGAGACATCCACTTCGTCGGCGAGCAGAAGCGTCACCGACTGCTCCGCGAAGGCCTCGTCGAGCTCTCCATCGGCCGTCACGATTCTTGCGACGGTGGTTTCCCGCCCTGACGGCTGAACTTGCACACGCTGTCCGACGCGTACGACACCGGACGCAATAGTTCCTGCAAACCCACGGAAATCAAGGTTCGGGCGGTTGACCCACTGCACCGGGAAACGCAATGGCAGGGTCTGCAAACGGGCTTCGTCGATCTCGACAGTATCGAGGTGATGCATCAAGGACGGCCCGTCGTACCATGGCGTCTTTGTGCTCCTTTCAACAACGTTGTCGCCATATACGCCCGAAATCGGAATTGCCGTCACATCGGATATACCGATTTTTTTTGCAAATTCGCAATACTCGCGCGAAATTTCGTCGAACCGCTCACGGGAGTAATCGACCAGGTCCATCTTGTTCACCGCAAGAACCACGTTGCGAATGCCGATCAACGACACGAGATAGCTATGCCGTCGCGTTTGCTGCAACAAGCCTTTGCGTGAATCGACGAGGATGATGGCGAGATCCGCCGTGGAAGCCCCCGTTATCATATTGCGGGTGTACTGCTCATGCCCGGGCGTATCGGCAACAATGAACTTGCGGCGGTCCGTCGAGAAAAACCGGTAGGCGACGTCGATGGTGATGCCCTGCTCGCGCTCGGCAGCCAGACCGTCGAGCAGCAGCGCGTAGTCTATTTCCCCACCACGCGTACCGACCTTCTTCGAATCGGCTTCGAGCGCGGCAAGCTGATCCTCGAATAGCATCCTGGATTCATAGAGCAAACGGCCAATCAACGTGCTCTTGCCGTCATCCACGCTCCCGCATGTGATGAAACGCAGAAGGCTCTTTCTTTCGTGCTGCTTCAGGTACCGTTCGATATCGGTCCCGATCAGGTCAGAGACGTGTGCCATTAAAAGTACCCCTCCTGTTTCTTTCTCTCCATCGATGCGGCGCCGTCGTGATCGATCACCCGACCCTGGCGCTCGGAGGTCGTCGTCAAGAGCATTTCCTGAATGATCTGCGGCAATGTCGTGGCGTTCGACTCGACCGCACCGGTCAGCGGATAGCAACCCAGCGTGCGAAAACGCACCATTCTGTGCTCTGCCTTTTCGTGCCGCGAAAGCGGCATGCGGTCGTCGTCCACCATCACCAGCGTGCCGCCCCGATTCACTACGGGTCGCCGCGCGGCGAAATATAGCGGCACGATCGGGATGTTCTCGAGGTAGATGTACTGCCAGATGTCCAGCTCGGTCCAGTTTGAGATGGGAAACACGCGGATCGACTCGCCATGGTTCTTGCGCGCGTTATAAAGGCGCCACAGTTCGGGTCGTTGACTCTTCGGGTCCCATTGATGGGTGGCGGTACGGAATGAAAAAATTCGCTCCTTCGCACGCGATTTCTCTTCGTCCCTGCGAGCGCCCCCCAAAGCGGCGTCGAAGCCGTACTTATCGAGCGCCTGCTTCAGGCCCTGTGTCTTCCACATGTCGGTGTGAACCTGCGAACCATGATCGAACGGATTGATTCCAAGTTCTTTCGCTTCCGGATTCTGGTGGACGATTAGCTCCATTCCGGCCTCGCGAGCCATCCGGTCGCGCATCGTGTACATGTCGCGAAACTTCCAGGTGGTATCGACATGCAGGAGCGGAAACGGGGGCGGCGCCGGGTAAAACGCCTTTTTTGCCAGATGGAGCATGCAGGCGCTGTCCTTGCCGATCGAGTAAAGCATCACAGGGCGCTGTGACTCAGCGACGACTTCTCGCATGATATGAATGCTCTCGGCTTCGAGCCGCCGCAGGTGAGTCAATGTGGGCATGGCAAATCCTTTTACAAAGGCGATTCACTGCGCGGCTGCGATGGCGGCCAGCATCAGTTCGGCGATCTCCGCTCGACATATGAGCAGATCGGGCATCGAAACGTCCGACCCGTTATAGATGCATGGACTACCGTCGATGCGGCTCGCATGAAGTCCGGCCGCAAGCGCGACCCCTACCGGAGCGCACGAATCCCATTCATATTGCCCGCCGGCATGAAGATATGCGTGCGCCTCGCCACGCAGCACTGCCATTGCCTTTGCGCCTGCCGAACCCATCGGCACGAGTTCGGCATTCAAGCGCTGGGCAACCCGTAGTGCCAGTTCGGGGGCGCGGGAACGGCTCACGAGAATTTTTAGACGCCCCTCAGGCGCTGGGGGCAACTCAGGCGGCGATAAAGTTCCGAACGTGACGCCACGAGCCGGAAGCGCGACAGCACAAGCGCGCGGCTCGCCGCAAACCGTCAGTGCGACATGGACCGCCCAGTCGTCGCGCCGCTCGAGGCATTCGCCATACTCGCGCGTGCCATCGAGCGGGTCGATGATCCATACACGATCGAGGGCTAGCCGCTTTGGATCCGGTGCGGACTCTTCCGAAAGGAAGCCGTCTGCCGGTCTGGTGTGAGCGAGAATGTGCGTGATCAGCTCGTTTGCCGTGGCATCGCCCGCTGCTCCCAGTGGTTTGCCCGCAAGGACCGCCGACGCGCGTATCGCGTTCAAGGCAGCTCCGGCCGCCGTAGCAATGTGCACGGCCAGGCGGTGATCGTCGTCAACCGAATGCACGGTGCCAGCCGTGTTCATTGAACCGCTCCATTGCGAGGCACCTGTTCCATCGCGGCGAGACCCGCTGGTGTGTACCAGATGTGCTCGATATAGTGACCCAGCGTTGCCCGGTGATCTGTGTAGAAGTACCGGGCGGACCCGGGCGACTGGCCGTCGATGACGATGGGCAGGCCCGCGGCAGCCATTTCGCTACGCTGCGTTTCGAACGCCGCTTCGCTATCGATCAACTGCGCGATGTGGTGATGGCGAATCGCGAATCCGTCTCGCGGCAGCGCATCACGATACACACGGTCGTCGCCGGATAACGGCTCGATCAGTTCAAGCTGAACCGATCCGACGAATGCTAGCGCGATGTTCAGCTTGCAGTAGTGCCCGGCGATCGACTCGATTTCAATGCCGGGCAAGCGCGCCCACGTCTGCACATTCTGTTCCCTGCAAAAGTGGTCAATTGCCTTGTCCACGTCGGTGGTGACGTACGCGATCTGCAGAAAGCCGGAAAACGGAGAAAGTGACAGCGTGCTCATCATTGCAGTCCATAGGTAGTCATGTAGCGGGAGAATCGCTCCCGGATCGCCTCGGGTGCAAGGCCGAATTCGGCTTGGGTATATTTATGCACACCATGAGCGCGTTCAGGGCTCTGCTCAACTCGCCGGCGCATTGCTTCCATCGTTTCCTCGGTCAGTTGAAAGCCGAAGTGACCGTAAATCCGCCGCATCGTACCAATCGGATCGGCGTGAAGGTCGGCTTGGCTGATATCGAGGAACTGCTTCTTCGGCAAGGACGCGCGCGCCGCCATTGCTGCTTCGCTGGCCCACGCCCAATTATCGAGTTCGCGCGCGCCGATCTCGTGCCTGTCGACTTGCTCGCCCTCGGAAATTCGACGCGCCATCGCCAGCACGCTCGCGAGCGAAGGCAGCGCCTCCACGGGATTCCGATGTGTCTGGACCACGCATGCGTCGGGAAAAACCTCGAATAGTGCGGGCAACTGCATCAGGTGTCCGGGATTTTTCAGCAGCCACGTTTTTTCGGGGTCGCGCGCGCCGATCAGACTAAGCGCCTTTGCAAAGTAGCGATAGGCCGGCAGTTCGCTCTGCTCGCGCCACCAGCGATCGTATTGAGGTACGCGGAAGGACGACCCCCACAGATTGCTGCAAAAACCCTGCTTGAGTATTTCGAGGCATTCATCGACCTCGTCGGCGACGATGTTATGTGCTGCGCGCATCTCTGGCGCCGACCTGAAAAAGGCCTCCAGTCCGGCCGCGGTCGCCTGGAACTGAACATGGTTGGTCCACGTGTCGCGAGGCGGCCGGGGCTGTGGAAACACGGTCAGCCACTTTTCCAAACCCTGAAATTGCGGGTCGACCGAAAGCAGCTTGTGCAATGCGGTCGTCCCGGTCCGAGGTATGCCGGTGATGACGAGCGGACGCCGCGGAGTCTGGGACAAGACATCGGCATGCCTGCGCAGGCCCTCCACTAGCGTCAGCCGCGAGACCAAAGCACCGACAACTGCATTCCACGCAAATTCCCGGCCCCCTGGCGCGAAGCGCGGGCCATCCTCGTCGAAAGCGTTCAGAAGTTGCGTCAGGCCGGGCATGTATTCGGCGCTGGAGCCGAAATCGCTCAAGCCAGTAGCGGCACTCGCGACTGCATGAAGCTCATCCTCCGCACCCGAAAATCGTTTTGATGGCGACATCTATCGTCTCCTGAAGATCCCTTAATCGTGCTTACCACCGCCGTCTCAGCTGCGCACCCATGCGTCGCTCGCGCAAGAGTCTCTCGCGTTCGGTTGCGTCAACGAAGCGAGTCCCTGTCGGCAAGTGATTGCGCAACTCGGACACCGGCACACGCTTGAGCGTCGGAACCGGCTCCGAACTGCACCCATACCATCTGCCTATTGCGGTCCCCCGATTGACCCCGCATGTATCCAGCCAGTTCGCAACACCCGGATCACGGTGCGCAATCACGGCGCGGAAATAGCCGTCTTCGTCGACGTGCGCCTGATGCCCATTGAGGCTGCTTTGGTGATCGATATAGTCAAGCGCGTTGAACAGAGCGTCGTTCAATTGCACGTTCCAATAGCGGCGTGCCTGCGGCAGTGCGGTTTCGAGAATGAGCGCTTCGTCGTCACCGAAATCGAAAATCGCTTGCCAGTACGCCTGTTTCGCGAGGCCACCACCGAAAGCGAAAAACTCGAACTCGTTCACGTTGATCCGCGTGCGCAGTTGCTGCATGTGCGTGAGCCAGCGGCGTGACAGACGCTCCGCGTAGTCCATCAGCTCGCCGGTACGCCTCGCGATTTCCTCGTGACCCATTGGCGGTTTCGTCCGCGGAGCATCGAGACACTCGATAGCGATTCGTGCGTCACGTTCCGCTCCCCACGCATACGAGCGCTGGCGCAGCATTGCGAAGTCAGCCTCGGGGTGCAACTCGAGCCAGTTGCCGTGATAGCCGGCGGGACGCCCTGCGCTCAACAGAACTTCGAAGCTTCCGTCCTCGCCGATCTCGAGGTCGTCCAGGTCGAACTGACCTAGCGGAGGGTGGATTTTGTCGGTAGTACCCATGATGCCGCGGCCGATATCCAGCGTCAGCAAATGCACGCTGCCGCGCTCTCCAACTAGCCGATATCGCAGGTCACCTCGCAACGGTGCGACGAAATAGGTGTCGTCGGGATTCGGCTGCAGCATGAAGACCGAGTTAAGGAAAGGCAACCAGTCAGGATGAAGCGGATCGGATTGGAAGTAGATGAAGTAGGCAAGCGAGAGATTCATCTGAAACTGCCGATACAGCTCCGCGCGCGTTTGAGGATCGTGCGGTGTCTCGGTCAATTCGAGCAAGCTCTCCGCGTTAGCCAACTGGGAGAGATAGTCGCTCCAGGATTTCAGCTGAGCCATGGGTTCACCATTACCTTGCATTGCGTCGACCGTTCACGCAGTGCTTCAAATGCATCGGGTAGCGCGTCAAGCGAGACGCGGTCGGTAATCATCGCGCGCGGTTCTACAGAGCCCGCGTCGAACACGTTCGCGACATGAGTGAACTCTTGCATACTGTAGGTGACAGCAAACTGAATTCGCACTTCCTTCCATACCGCTACTGCTGGAATGAATTGATCCGGCACTGTGCAGAAGCCGAGCACTACGACGTCGCCCTGCGGCTTAACGCAATGAATCGCCTTTGCAATCAGATCCTTCTGTCCCGCGCATTCAAACACGACGTCTGGTGGGCCCTTGAGAGCATCGGCAGCCAGCGCCGCCAGATCGTGCCCCTCCTGCGGAACCACAAATTCGTCAGCCCCCATGTGTCGCGCAAGCGCTTCGCGGCGCTGCGACGAAGCGGTCGCAACAATGCGACCAGCGCCGAGGCGGCGAGCCCAGAACGTCGCGGCCAGCCCAACGGGACCCGCGCCAATCACGAGCACTTTCGCGCCCGGCGTGAGCTTCGCCAGCGCAACTCCGTGCAAGCCGACGGCCATCGGTTCGATTAGTGCGCCGTCCTCCATGCTCAGCGTCTTCGGAAGCCGGGTCGTTACGCGCTCGGCAACCACTGCATATTGAGCGAAGCCGGCGGCGGCGCCCTTGAATTGCGCGCAGAAGTTCGGCTTCCCGGAAAGACAGGTCGCGCAATGCCCGCATCCGACAAACGGCAGCGCGGTTACAGCATCGCCAATCTTCAGCTTCTCAACGCGCTTACCTACGGCGACCACCTCGCCCGCAAATTCGTGACCTAGGGTCGAATTTTCTGGAAGCGTGAAATGCGGTGCGTGTCCATCCGTCATGTGTAGATCCGATCCGCAGATACCGCAGCGGTGAATCTTCAGCACAACTTCTCCGGATGCTGGAGTGGGATCGGCAACACCCCTAACTTCTAGAGGCAAACCTACCTTCGTGAAATATGCGGCCCTCATCGCTTGAGTCTCCGTTTGGCGTCAATGTGCTGCCCGTCATCGAACATCTGAAATATACTTTACTGGGAAAGTAAATGGCGGTGTCCAGGTGTTTGTACCGAGACGGTACTGGAAGCAAACGCGCCAATGTGTTCCCCCTGAGCTTTCGCTCACGAACATAGCGTTATGCGGGATTGGCCATATGCCACCGGTGCGTCGATGGCAACGAAAGACGGGAGAGAAGGTCTGCTGAGAGCGCAGGCCGAGGATGGGTTTTGTGTGTTGCGCGCTGATTGCGAGCAGCGATGGCGATGACTTAGGGGTTTGCTGTCGAAATGGCGATCACCGAAGCTAGGTCAGCCGCGCTCGGCACCCCGACGTGCGGCCTCCGCGTCTGCAAAGACATGCAGTTCCCGCAACAAAGTCGAGAGTGCCGCTCGCCGTTCAGGCGCCATATGACTGGATGCCACCCAGTCAGTGCCGTACGCTTCCTGATGGAGGATGTTCCTCAATACTTTGCGTGCCTGTGACTTCATTCGTACGAGTGTTCCACGACCATCCGCCGGGTCCGGCATGCGCTCCACCAAGCCCATCTGTTCGAGCCTGCCGACACACTTCGTGATGCCGCCCAGCGTCATTGCCAGCGGTTTTTGAAGTTGCGTCGGAGACTGCGTGTAAGGCGGACCGGAAACCAGAAGCGCATCCAATAGCAACAGTTCGGCTGCCAGCAGGCCCTGACTCGCGGCGGCTTCCTTGAGCGCCCGGTCGATGTGAGCAGATAGTCGTAGGAGTCGTTGCCCGATCAGATAGACATTCGGGTCTTCCGCTGGCCACTCGCGCGCCCAAGCCGCAGCCTGTTCGTCCAACGCATCGCTACCCTCTGAGCACACGGGCTTCTGCAACGCCTCGCATTCGGCCAGAAATTGTGCTTCTGCCTGAGGACGTTTCGAATAGGACGCCTCGCCGTCGTCACCGAAAGCGACGTCGACCCAGCCGGCCTCGCCAAGTTCGTTCAGGTGCTCGATCACGCTCGCACGCGATATTTTCAGCTCACGCGCCAATGCGGGTGCGCTTTGAGGACCCACATTCAGCAGAGACAGGAGTTGTCGTCGGGAAGCATCCGCTAACGCGGCGAATAGCGAATCTGCGGTCTTGCGAGCAACCATGCGATTATCGATTGGTTCGGACCCCCGCTTGCCGGACAGCAAATACGCGTTGTCGAGCAAACAGGCGATCGGCATGGACCGCGACTCAGCGGTCCGTGCCAGCGCCCTACAGGTGCCGTTTCCTGTCACGCGGGTCAATTCAGCCACGCTAAGTTACCAGAAAACACGCCCTGTAAGCTCTGTGCTAATAGTCACGCTTCACGTGGCGAGGCGCACACTGGTCAGATCGACGGCTATTGTTGAACCAGGTCGTATGCCGCAAGCGCGGCGACCTCCGTCACACCACCGTCTACGGGTAGGCACGTGCCGGTAATGAATCGCGATTCATCGCTGCAGAGAAACAACGCGGCGGCCGCGACGTCCCACGCATCCCCTTCCAACGGAAGGGGCGCGATTTTTCGGCGGCGTTCGCGGGCCTTGTCATTGAGCATGCTTTCGACCATCGGCGTAAAAATATGCCCCGGAGCAATCGCGTTGGCACGAACATGATCGCGGCCGTACATCACCGCGAGTTCACGCGTAAAGCCGACCATGCCCGCTTTCGATGAGCCGTATGCGGCTGACCCGTGGCTGCGGATGCCCGCGACCGAACCGATGTTGACGATTGCCCCGCCTCCGCGCGCCACGATCTTCGGCACCGCACTTCGGCTCATCAAAAAGGCACTTTTCAGATTGACGTCGATCACGCGATCCCAGGACGCCTCGTCGACGTCCTGCAACCGCCCCGGCGCGCCCGAGATACCGACGTTGTTGACGAGAATGTCGAGGCCGCCGTACCTCTCGACGGTCTCGTCGACAATGCGCGCACAGACCGCACCGTCGGTGACATTGCCGGTCGAGACGAACGCGCTGCCGCCCGCCTCCGTGATCAGCGCGAGCGTTTCCGCCGCCCGCTCGTATTGCTGATCGACGAGACAGACGGACGCGCCCTCCGCGGCGAAAAGACAGGCAATTGCCTTGCCCGTGCCGAAACCCTGACCGAGCGATCCTGCGCCGGTCACGATCGCGATCTTGCCGTTTAAACGTTGATGAAAGACTTTCGGAGCGGGCATGCTGTAGCCGGTTGAGGTAGATCGATCGTCGTCTGGAGCGTTCGATCGAGCGGGTATTCGTTAGCGCTCAATCCCTCGCTCGCGAGGACGTCACTGATGCTTGAGCTTAGTCTCGTCAGGCCAATAATGCAACACCTAGGTGCATTATTGGCCTTCGATCAAATCGACTAGCCCACTTCGCCATGATCCACCAATGCCGCACCAAAGCGCGCCGCATACGCCGTGTTCACCGCCTCGGTCTGGAAGCGCGTTTCGTTGATCGCAAAGATGAAGAATCCGTATGCGAGATCGCGTCGATAGTCGCCCCATGCTTCGTCGAAGTCTGGTGCCTGAACCCCGTTAATCGCCAATTGGGAAAGATAGTGCTCCAGTAGCGACCGCTCCCACGAGCGCCGGTCTTCGATATCGAGCGCGCACCCTATGTGATAAGCGACCTCGAGACTCCAAGGCGCCCGGCTAACCTGAGCATCGAAAAAACCCGGCGCTCCATCAGCTTCGACGTAGAGATTTCCAAGGTGCGTATCGCCGTGGATCAGACACACCGGTTTGCCCTTGTGTTCGCGCGCAATGCGCCCGAGCGCTGCCACCATCCAGTCGCGATCGTGCAGATGCCGGCTTACCGCAGCCCCTCTCGGCAGCGATACGTAGTGCGCCCAGACATCCGGCTCGAGGTAGCGGTTCTGATATTCCAACGACCAATCCGAAAAGCGCTCCCCAACCCAATCAAGCCGCCCGCCCTTGTCGAACTCCCGGCTATTCCAAGTTTGCGCGTGATAGCGCGCCATTGCACTCAGACGCAAAGCCACCTGTTCGTAGCCCTGCGGCTGCTGAGCACGACAGAACCGAACGTTACGCTCGACCAGGTCTTCCATCACTACGACCGCCTGCCAGGCCTCAGGATCGGCGCCCGCATAAAAACATTTCGGCGCGTTCATGTTTATGAACGGCAGTACGTCCCGATAGAAGCGCATTTCGTTGCGATACATCTCCTTCATCGACGGACTATGTTCCTCGAAACCGCCCTTCACGATCATGCGCGACGGTAGTGCCATCGCATGTCCCGCGTCGTTGTACTCCAGAGCCACGCGGACCTTGGTCGACGTGCCCGGCAGTACATCCACGTGTTCGCACGAGAGCACTTCGACGCCGCTGAAGCGGAATCCCAGCGCCGAAGTAAGCCATTCCGCCGTCACTTCCCCGACAGTGACAGGCAACCTCATGTCACTTACCACACCAGATTCAGACAAGGTTCCTCCTGAATATTGCGGATGAAAGACGCGTGCGCATCGTCGCGCAGACAGCCTTTCGGTCGCAACATGGGGAAAACCACACCCCCCGGTGCGTTGCATATTTTGAATGACGTGCATATAGTTGCTTGCAAACGCAAAAATTTTTTTAGCAGGTAATCGATGACCCCACTCGAATCCCCCGCACTTCAGAGACGTCCAGCTAGCGCCGAACTCGCGCATACGCTTGCTCCGGGCGAGTACCGCACAGAGGAAAGCGTCGCGTTCAAGATGAACATGGTTCATCTTCTGCTTGGCGCAGAAATCGACCGGAAGCTCGCGGCGAGCAAACTTTCTGCAATTCAGTGGGGGATTTTGAAAGCGCTGTTCGACGAGCGTGCTCGTACACCTACCGCCCTGTGCCGAATACTTCTCGCTGACGGCAGCATCATGACCCGCAAGCTCGATTCGCTTGAAAAAAGAGGATTGGTTGAACGGATCCGCAGTACGTCCGATAGACGTTCTGTCGAGCTCGCACTGACAGAAGATGGTCGACAGCTGTTAGCCGAGACTCTGCCGCTCATCGTCGAAACAAGCAATCGCCAACTTCACGGCTTCACAGTGGATGAAGTTGAAGCCGCCCGGAATCTGCTCGATCGGATGATCGCAAACTTGAGTTGAGCGGCGAGATCCCCCGAATCGATCCACGTCGGCGCTCAGGTCGACGCGTACCCGCTACTGAAAAGGAGTTGTTCATGGAGCATACCGAAACAACCGTAAAGCAAAGCGCGGACCCGGCGCAGGATGCCAGCCTCGCACCGCTGCTGGTTCCTCACGTATACCGCGGGCGCACCGTCGCCGGAAGCGCGATCAGACACGTGTCTCGCGATCTGGGGCAAGGCTTTTGCACGCCTAAAATCGAACTAGACGATTTGGTGTGGCCACGCGCTGAATCCGGTCCTGCCTTCGATGTTCCTGTCGCGAAGATCATCGATTTTCTTGTCGAACTAGGTCCGCGTTTGCACCTCGACGTCAATCCGCTGATGCAGGCCGCGCTCGAATCGATGATCAAGGTCAGTCCGCTCGGGCGACGGATCCTCGAAAACTGCTATCGCGACATTCCCAATCTTTTCTTGCGTGAAGTGATCGAGGACGAACTGCGCGTGAGTCTCGGAGACCCGCGCCTCGTGGACGGTTGGGTGGAACGTACTCTGCGCGGGCGCCCGAGTCGTCTGCGCGCGTTTCCCCCGCGCCTCGTACATATCCTCGCAGGCAACTCGCCGATGGTCGCAGCCATGACGGTCATGCGCGCGGCGCTGACGAAGGGTGTTCACCTGCTGAAGCTGCCTTCGAACGATCTTTTCACGGCCACCGCAATCCTGCGCACCATGGCCGAAATCGACCCGGATCATCCGATTACTCAGTCGTTTTCTGCCGCGTACTGGCGCGGTGGCGACGAAAACGTCGAGTCGATTCTCTATCGTCCGCAGTACTTCGACAAAATCGTCGTGTGGGGCGGGGAAAGTGCGGTTCGGCATGTGATGCGCTATGCCGGCCCCGGGCTCGAGCTGGTCGCGTTCGATCCGAAGGTATCGATCTCGCTGATCGGCCGCGAGGCCTTTGCATCCGACGAAGTACTGCGCGAGGTCGCGCGTGCGGGCGCAGCCGATGTGCTGTCGTTCAATCAGGACGCGTGCAATGCTAGCCGGTATCAATTCGTCGAAGGCGACGAAGACGACGCCGACCGCTACTGCGCGCAACTAGCGCTCGCACTCGGCGAAGACTATCGGTACGGCGACGGCCAAGGCCCGCTCGTGCCCGCCGACATTCGCGAGGCCGTGGACGTGCTGCGTGAAATGGAACCGATCTATCGCGTGTTCGGTGGCTATGACGGCAAGGGGCTCGTCATTCGTTCTGACGAAATGGTGGATTTCCACCCCATTTGCAAGACCGTCAACGTCGTTCCTGTAACAAGCCTGCGCGATGGCGCGCGGCACGCGACGGTCGCCACGCAGACGGTGGGGATCTATCCGCCTCACCGGGTCACGGAGGTACGCGATGCGCTCGCCTGCGCTGGTGTCCAGCGCATGGTGGCGCTGGGCGAGTCGATTTCTGACGGAGTCGGCGGCTATCCCCATGACGGCATGTTCCCGATCCATCGATTCATGAAATGGGTATCGGAGGAATCCGGTCCGAATCAGCAGGGGACTCGATGATGCAAGCCCTTTCTAAGCTACTGCCACTCACGGACGTCGCCGACCCTTTCCGGAATGCGCCCGAAAACCTCCACGCGATGCAGCTTCAGGCCGTGGGCGAGCGCTTCGCACAGCGACGGCAGCAGATCCGTATTCTCGACAAGCGGGCCAGCGAGGCTGGCGTTACCGAAGTGAAGAACATCAGCGATGCCGTGCCATTGCTCTTTGCCGACGCCGTATATAAAAGCTATCCGGATGCGTTCATCGAGCAGGGTAAATGGCGCCATCTCACTGCGTGGCTGCAAACGCTCACGACACGCAAGATCGACGGACTCCAATATGACGCGATTCGCGACCTCGATGACTGGATCAACGAGTTGCGCCGCAACGGACACTACGTGATGAGTTCGAGCGGGACGTCGGGCAAGCAGTCCTTCATATACCAAAGCGAGGCCGACCGTGAACTTGGATGGCGGCTGCTCGCCCAGGGTATTCGGTGGGCCGCGAGCGGTATGCGCGATCCGTCGCGGCGTTATCCGGTGTTTCTGTTGACGCCTTCTTCAGGCTCTTATACGGGCACGGAACGGATGGCGAAGTTCGCTGAATCGATTGCGGTGCCCGGCGACCTCCACTACATGTCCGATGTACCGCAGAGTGCCGCGCACACGACGCGCATGGCACGCATGCGACGCGCGATCGCGGACGGTACCGCGCTGCCAAGTGAAATCGAGGCGTTCCAGAACGAGAGCCGGGAACGTAGCGAGCGCGTACAAGCCGATTTCCGGCTTTTCATCGATCAATTGCTCGACCGGCGTCGTGAGCCGATGTTCATCATGGGCATGCTGGGCATGCTGTACCAGATCGTGGCCACCGGCCGCGAACGCGGCATCGCCGACGGCGACTTTCATCCCGATACGGTCATCAGTATCGGAGGCGGCAAAAAAGGCGCGAACTTGCCCGAGGATTTCCAGCAGCAGTGCGAACGCTTCTTCAATTTCAACTCGGCCAATTTCAACGACGGCTACGGAATGGGCGAAGTGTCAGGCTTTTGCCCGTGGTTCCATGAAGCGAAGGCGTGGGCCGTACCGCCGTGGCTGGTCCCGCTGGTGCTCGACTCCAAAGGCGAAGAACTTCTCAATCCGCCCGATGGAAAAGGCGTTGTCGAAGGTCGGCTCGCGATGATCGACTTGCTGGCGGATGGTCGCTGGGGTGGAGTCATCAGCGGCGACAAGGTCACTGTCGAGTTTGGTCATGGCATCGACGGCGTGCGCACACCCATCATTCGCGACGTCGTTCGCTACAAGGATCTGCCCGGCGGCGACGACAAGCTGTCTTGCGCCGGAACCATCGACGCCTATGTCCGCGGAGAGGTCGCAGACATGACTGAGGCTCGCACCGCCGGATGATTTTATCTCCCCAGAAATCTACAGAATCTACTCAACGATGACACGACAAACGACAAATCCGGCCGTGTGGTTTATCACCGGTGTTTCGTCCGGCTTCGGCCGCTCCCTGGCCGAGGCAGTCCTCGCTCGCGGCGACAAAGTGGTCGGCACTGTACGCAATGAAACGCAAATCGCCTCCTTTGAAAATCTTGCGCCCGGCCGCGCGCACGGCCTGCTCCTCGACGTCACCGACGCGGCGGCGGTACCAGGCGCCGTTGGGCAGGCGCTCGAGCGCACTGGCGCTATCGACATACTCGTCAACAATGCCGGCTATGGCCTGTTTGGCGCACTCGAAGAGGTTTCCGACGCGCAGGCGCGGCAACTATTCGATACCAACGTCTTTGGCACGGTCAATGTGATACGAGCGGTGCTGCCCCACTTTCGCGCACGTAAGCGCGGCCATATCGTGAATTTCTCGTCGGTCGCCGGCGTGATCGGCATCGCTGGCTGCAGTTTCTATTGCGCGTCGAAGCACGCGGTCGAAGGGCTTTCAGAATCGTTGGCTCAGGAACTCCACCCGTTTGGCATTGGCGTGACCCTCGTCGAGCCGGGCGGTTTCCGCACGAACTTCGCGGGTGGATCGCTGAAGTGGAGCGAGAACGAATTGCCCGACTACTCGGAGACAGTGGGGCAAATGCGCCGATATATGAGCAGCTACCACGGCACCCAGGCGGGCGATCCCGCGAAGGCCGCCGAGGCCATCGTCCGCGCGGTGTCGGCAGACGCGCCGCCGCTGCGTCTGCCGCTCGGTCCCGACGCCGTCGACGTCGTCCGCAAAAAGCTCGCATCGGTACAGGACAACCTCGAAACATGGCTTGAAGTCTCGAGTTCCACCAATTTCGATCAATAAAATCGCAGCAATTTCCTGCAGAGGAGACAACATGTCCGCTCTGGACCCGTTCTACGCAATGCTTCGTGGCGACAGCGACCCTTTCCGCAATCACCCCGAGAATCTCCGTGAGCTTCAGCTCGCAGCCATGAAAGAGCGCTTCGCCGAGCGCCGCGAGCAGATCAAGCTGCTGCGCCGCAGAGCGGACGATGTCGGCATCGCAGACGTCAACCGTCACGCAGACATGGTGCCGCTGCTGTTCGCGCATCAAATCTACAAGAGCTACCCTGAGCAGTTCATCGACAACGGCCGCTGGAAGCATCTGTCCGTCTGGCTGCAGACACTATCGAGCAAACGCGTTGGTGACGTCGAGGTCAACGGCGTGGATAACGTCGACGCGTGGATGGATCGATTGCGCGACGCAGGTCATCACGTGTTCAGCTCGAGCGGCACGTCCGGCAAGTGCAGCTTCGTCAGCCAGACGCGAGCCGACCTCGACAATGTCACCGAGTCCTGCGTGAAGCTGGGCGTGTACGGCAACGCATTGATCCAAAGAGACTTCGGCAAACGCCCGGTATTCCTGATGATGCCGCCGGGCGGGGCGCATCGGCATATTGAGCCGGTACTGAACGCAGCAAAGCGACTCGGCGCCGAAAGCACCTTGATGTTCGACGACCCGGTGCTCGCATCTTCAACGATCTCGATGGGCCGCATGCGTCGTGCAATGGCCGATGGCTCCGCCAAGCCCAGTGAAGTCGCGGCATTCCAGGAGCAGGCGGTGGCACGCCAGCGACACACAGGCGCGATGATCGACCGGTTTCTCGACAAGCTTACGGCGCGCCGGGAAGTGCCCGTGCTCGTGCAGGGCAACTGGTCGTTGCACTGGACTCTCGTGGAGCGCGCCCGCCAGCGCGGGATAGCGGATGGAATCTGCCACCCCGACACGGTGATCACGGCCGGAGGCGGATTGAAAGGCACCGCCGCGCCCGCCGACTACCGCGAGCAGGTCATCCGCTTTTACGGTATCCGGCCGGAGAACGTTCAGAACAGCTATGGCATGACCGAGATGATCGGCACCGGTCCGTGGTCGGACGTTGCGCAGGGCTACGCTATCTGCCCGTGGATCGTTCCGTTCGTTCTCGACAAATCGGGTGAGCACCTGCTGAATCCTTCCGATGGTCAGGGTGTCGTCGAAGGGCGGTTCGCATTCTTCGATCTGCTGGCCGAAGGATACTGGGGCGGTTTCATTACCGGCGACAAGGTCACCGTCGACTTTTCGCCGACCGGCAACACCGACGGACTGCGGGGACCGCTAGTCAGGCAGGTCGGCCGGTATGCGGATCTCGAAGAAGGCGAAGACAAACTTTCGTGCGCAGGTACGATGGAGTCGTATGTACGCGGCATGATCAACGTTTGAGCCTCGCGCACTGACCTTGGAACCGAGGGGCGCCGTCAGTGGCGCCCCCCGGGACACGTGAGTATACTGGCGGCCTGTATCCGTCATAAAACACTCACCGATGTTCAAACCTATGGCAGTTCTTGCTCCGGACGGAGCTTCGCGGCTCGCTGCCGCGGGCAAACAGCGAACGGCCGGCCGGCCCACCCACGACGATGCGCTCCAGATGCGCGAGAGCCTCCTCGATGCCGCCAAATCGGTCTTCATGAGAGAAGGTTTCGGCGCCGCCAGAGTCGAAGAAATCGCGTCGATCGCGGGCGTCAGCAAGACGACGATTTACCGTCAGTTCGGAACCAAGGAAGAGTTGTTTCGCGCCATCGTCTGGCGCGGAATGGCTGATTTGCGCGGCAAGATTTCACAGCATGTCGAGCCGGGCCGCGATTTTTCGACGAACCTGGCAGCCCTCATCGACGCGCTCGTCGAGCACATGGCGACACCGGACAGCATGCACACTTCCCGACTGGTGATCGGCGAAGCGATGCGCTTCCCGGACATCGCGAAACAATTTCTGCAATACACAGCTACGATGCTGGCGCCCCTCGCCAGCGCGCTCGAATCCGCCGCGGCCAGCGGAGTGATCGAGATCGACGACCCTGCGAACTCGGCGCGCGATCTGCTGACGTTGGTCACCGGCGCGCCCGAAGTCCACCTTGCGATACAAACCACGCGTGCAGAACGCAAACGCCGGGCCGAACGCATTCATCGGTTCGTGTTGACGGCGTGGAAATATCGAGCGACTCTGGATAAGGTTCGGGGCAGATCAATGCCGTAACGTGGGGCGCTACATTCTCTAGTCCCGCGAAGGACTAGTTGTCAAACGCCCCCATCACCTGGAACTGCCCCGACGCCTGGGCAATGCACTTTGCATTCGCCCAGATTTGACAGTCCGAGAAAATCACTCGCCTTCCCGAACGCAAAACGTCGACACGAGCTTCGACCCAATCGCCGGGCTCAGCGTTGCCCATGAAGTTGACGGTCAAGCTCGTCGTCAACACCTTCACCGCCGGCTCACGCGAATGCTTGCTCGCCCATGTAATGGCCGTATCAGCGAGCATGCAAACCGCGCCGCCGTGCATCATCTGACCGAGGTTGCGATGCGCCTCGCGGACATACATCCCAATCACGTGTCCGCGCTCGGTCTTACGAAAGTATGTTGGTCCGAACATCTGATGGAAGGGCCCAAACGCCGGCATCAACGCAAATCCCTCTGGAATGGGCCCTTCGTCATCTGCTTGCCCGCAGAAGACGGCCAGTGCGTCTGTTTGCTCCAATGCAATTCTCCTCTTCGACGCCGGATGTAACACGGCGGCAGATTTTCTTTCTTCCTCAATCAAAGATAGCGTATCATTATCCGCACGAAAGTCAATTATATGAACGAACATGGATATCGGATCGCTCTTTACGCCCCTCACCGTACGGGGCGTCACGCTTGCCAACCGTATCGTCATGTCACCCATGACCCGGGGCTTTTCACCCAATGGACTGCCTGGCAGTGACGTCGCGTCCTACTACAAGCGCCGTGCGCAGGGCGAGACAGGTCTCATCATCACGGAAGGCGTTGGTGTCGATCATCCGGCAGCACTTGGCGAAGCGGGATTAGGCGAAAATTCGATCCCGGTGCTGGTCGACGACGAATCCGTTACCGCCTGGCGCCGCGTGACGGACGAAGTGCATGCAAGTGGCGGCATCATCTTTCCTCAGTTGTGGCACATGGGTCCGATGAAGGAAGCGAATACGGGCCCCTTCCCGGCTGCGGCACCGCTGCGCCCCTCCGGATTGTGGGGACCGGCGGGACGAACGACATCGCTGAACGCAGGCTACATGGAGCGGGTCATGACGCCAACTCGCCCGATGACCGACACCGAGATCGCGGACGTCATTGCGGCCTATGGTCGAAGCGCCCGCTATGCGAAGGCCGCGGGCTTCGATGGAATCGCGATTCACGGAGGTCACGGCTATCTGATCGACGCGTTTCTGTGGGCCGAAACCAATCAGCGCACGGATCAATGGGGCAAAGATCTGGCAGCGCGCAGCCGCTTCGCCACCGAAGTCGTTCGCGCGATCCGCGAAGCGATCGGCGCCACGATGCCGATCACGTTCCGCTTCTCCCAGTGGAAACAGCAGGATTTCCGCGCGCGTCTCGCCAACGATCCGCACGAGCTTGAAAAGATCCTCGCGCCGCTCGCGGACGCGGGCGTCGACATCTTCGAGGCGAGCACCCGGTACTTCAATCGGGCGGAATTCCCGGGCTCAGAAATGAATCTCGCTGGTTGGGTGAAGAAGGTAACCGGCAGGCTTTCGATGGCCGTTGGTGGAATCGGCATTAACAAGGGGTACTACGATTCGATGGCCGGGGACGAGACCTCCGCGCAGCCCGATCTCACCCCTCTGCTCGATCGCTTTTCGCGCGGCGAATTCGATCTTGTTGGCGTAGGACGCTCGCTTCTGCATGATCCAAACTGGGCGCGGCGCGCGCGGCTTGGCGAGCCGTTCCTCGGATTCAGCAACGAGTCGCTCGCACGACTAACTTAAAGTGCATTGTTCGCACTGCCCTCATGTCACTGGCGGACTCACGCTACGGCGCAATCCCACGGCGGCCGAGATCGCCGCTTCGGTGCAAGCGGCGACACGATGACGACATTTTCTATGAGCGGGAGAAACTGACAATGGATCTGCAGCTTGGAGGCAAGCGCGCACTGGTCACCGGCAGCAACTCTGGAATTGGCGAAGGCATCGCAAAAGTCCTGGCTCGCGAGGGCGCCGTCGTGGTCGTGCAGGGCCGCAATGAAGGACGTTGCCGGAACGTGGCAGAAGCAATCACGACTGCCGGAGGCAAGGTTTCTTATGTCGTGGGTGACTTATCCGATGAGGCGGCTTGCAACGGCGTCGCGGATCAGATCATCGAGCGGCTCGGCGGAGTTGACATCCTGGTGAACAACGCCGGCGGCCGTGCCAGCTCGCATCGTATGGACGGCAAAGGTGGTGCGATGAATCCAGCCTGGCTCGAGACGGCTTGGACCGATTGGCTCTGGACCTTCGAGCAGAATGTCGGCGCGGCCGTCAGGCTTATCCAGAAGCTCGTTCCAGGAATGAAGGAGCGCGGCTTCGGGCGCATCATCAATATCGGAAGCGCGGCCGCCACACAAGTGGAGCCGGATCTTGCCGAATATCAGGCCATCAAGGCGGCGATGGTCAACATGAGCGCATCGCTTGCCAAGACACTCGCCGCGACGGGGATCACGGTCAACACCGTGACGCCCGGCATCATCATGTCGCCTGCGGTCAAAAGTACATTTACCGATCTCGCACTGAAGCAGGGTTGGGATGTCGATGACTGGGCAGAGGTGGAGCGCCGCTTTACTTCCCAGATCTTCGTCAATTCGGCCGGCAAGTTCGGCGAGCCGGAGGATATTGGCCGCATGATCGCCCTGCTGGCCAGTCCCCTATCCGGTTACATGACCGGGGCCAACTATCGTGTCGATGGCGGCCAAGTCAGATCGATAAACTGAGTTTCAAGGCTGGATGAGCGAACGCCGCGAAAGGCGTACACCACCTGCCCGGGCGCCGGCCCTTGCGCGCAGCGAAGTGGCGATCATGGTCGAGGAGTGGACCAGGGCCATCCCGGAGGTCCGCCTCGATCCGGCGAAGAAGGCCGTCGCCAGCAGCGGACTAGTCAACGGTATGCTTGAACTGCATTTGGTGTGGCCTGTTTGACCATCCAGCGAGACAGAAAACGCTCGGGACATCTCGCCTGACTGCCCGCTGGACCATCGCTTGCGGTTTTTTTACGTGCGCCCGGTCACCGGAATCAACGCCCCGGTTACCCCCGACGCGGCACCCGACGCGAGAAAGAGAATCACGCTGGCGATTTCTTCAGCGCGCACCCAACGGGAAAAGTCGGCGTCCGGCATATCCTTGCGGTTTTGCGGCGTATCGATGATGCCTGGCAAGATAGCGTTGACGGTAACGGAGCTGCCCTTGAGTTCCTCGGCCAGCGCCTCGGTCAAACGCATCACCCCCGACTTCGAAGCCGTATACGCTCCCATGCCCGCGCCCGCCTTCAGTGCAGCGCCGGCTCCGATATTGATGATGCGTCCGCCTTCCGCACTGTTGGCAATATAGTCGAGCGCGGCTTTCGACGCGGTCGCTGCCGTGCGCACGTTCATTTGGTACATCAGATCCCACGTGTCCAGACTGCCGTCCGCCAACGTCTCCCAGCGAAAGCCCCCCGCTATGTTGACAAGCGCATCGAGCTTGCCAAGCTGCTCGACGAGATCCGAGATCGCCGAGCGCGCCGAATCGAGATCAGTTAGCTCGACGCCGCCTCGCCACCACGAAGCGTGCAATTGCTCCGCGCTCGAGTTCTCTGGCGCAGGCGCCTTGTCGATCAGCGCAACCTCCCAGCCATTCTCAGCAAACACGCGACCAACCGTGCGCCCAAGCGCGCCGAATCCACCCGTTACCGCCACTACCCGTTGCATGTCAGATCTCCCTGGCCGCGCCCGCCGCCCACATCGCTAAAGCCGGACGCAGTAAAAAGCTCAACGTCCCTTGAACACCGGCTCGCGTTTCTCGCGAAACGCGTTGACCGCCTCTTGATGGTCTTCCGTCAGGTTCGACAACGCCTCGTATGCAATCGACGCGTCGAGAATGGAATGCGCAAGCTGCTTCAGGCCGATGTTGATCGACGCCTTGGTCCACTGGATCGCGCGTGAAGCGCCGTTGGCGAGACGCCTCGCCATGGCGTCGACAACGGCATCCAGTTCGTCGGCCGACACCGCATGATTGATGAGACCCAGTCGTGCTGCCTCTTCCGCGGTGACGAGGTCGCCCGTCAACAGGTATTCCTTGGCCTTCGCATAGCCCACCAGCTGCGGCCAGATCACCGCGCCGCCATCGCCCGCCACGAAGCCGACTTTCACGTGCGGATCACCGATCTTCGCGTGATTGGCCGCGTAGCTCAGATCCGAGAATAGCGCGATCGTCGCGCCGAGGCCAATTGCATGACCGTTGATCTTTGCGATGACCGGCTTCGGACAATCGAGCATCGAGAAGACAATTTTCTTCGCGCGCTGCATGCCTTCGAGAAACAGCGTCGGGTTGTCGATGACCTGCTGCATGTGCTCGATATCGCCACCCGCGCTAAAAGCGCGCCCCGCGCCCGTCAACACGACGACCCGGGTTTCATCATCCTCGGCGACATCGAGAAAAAGCCGCGACATCTCGATGTCCATCTGCTCGTCGAACGCGTTCAACGTTTCAGGGCGGTTGAGCGTGACGGTCAGGATGCCGCCATCGCGTTCGAGCAACAACGCCTTATAGTCCGAAATATTCATGGCTAACCTATTCACAATGAAGAAATCCGGCGGGACGGCAGGACAGTCTGCCGCCGTCGACGAACGCTGCATTCGCGCTGCGGCGCGAATGCATGACGTCGACCAGCGCACACCCGGCGCCCAGCGCAAAAGCGGTCACACGTGCAGCGGAATGAACCTGCGACCGTTGTCGTACATGATCTTGCGCGTGTCTTCTTCGGACAGCGCATTGCATGCTTCCGACGCAAAGTCCTTCGGTTCCGGCACCCCTTCCGCGTGCGGATAGTCGGAGCCCATCAACAGGAAGTCCGACGAATCCGTTTGAGCGATGATCTGGGCGATGTTGTCCTCCGGATACGCGACCACGAAGACGTTTTCCTTGAAGATCTGACTCGGGCGTTTCTTCAACTGACCGCACGGCCAGTAACCATTCTTCGCCATCCCGCGGCACTTGTCCATTTTGACGAGCATCGACGGCACCCATTCCGCGCCGTTTTCCGCGCTGCACAGCTTGACGCGCGGGAAACGCTCGAAGAAGTTATAGAAGATGAACGACGACAGCGTCTCGATCACGGGACGCTCGCCGTAGCCGTGCATCCAGACGAAGGCGGTCTGACGCTGGCGCGACTGCTGCACCGGCTCGCCCCACACCGCCATGTGATCCTTCATGTAGATCGCTTCTGACACATGGAACGTCACGCGCACGCCAGCCTCGTTCAGGATCGACCAGAACGGATCGAAGTACGGGTCCGCCGGCGCACGGCCATTGAACGGCCCCATCGGCATCAGGACCACGCGCACGCCGTTCGCCACGAGCCACTTGGCCTCGGCGACAGCGGCATCGAGATCGTCGAGCGTGACGACCGGCGTTGTGTAGATGCGATCCTTGTAGTTGAAACCCCAGTCTTCGAGCATCCAGCGGTTGTACGCATGCAGAACCGCGTTGGCCGCGACCGGCTCGTTGAGATACGAAATACACGCGACCATTTCGCCGATGTACATCGTGCAGGCCTCGACGCCGAATTGGTCCATCTTCTGCAAACGCGCGTCGCGGTTGAACATGTCCGGGGTCGGGGGCACCCGCATATCGACGTTATCCTTGCCTTCCTTCATCGCGCGCAACCATTCATGCAGCTTGCCCGGCGGCGGCACGTGCCCCTCGGCCGAGGTGTAGCCCTCGCTGATTTCCACCTTGCGGTCACCGACATACATGCAGCGATTGCCGTCTGCCGTCACGCGGCTGGTAAACGACCAGTCCTTCTTGAACTGCTCGGGCAAGTAACGGCTGAATGCGTCCTCGACTTCGTAGAAGTGCGTGTCCGCGTCGTAGATCTTCCCTTGATACGCTTGCATGTTCTATCTCCTGATCGTGGGGAGCGCTGCTGAACGAGCGCCCTTGAGAGAAGTATCGGGTCAAGCCATCGACCGAAAAACTCTCATATCGAACTCAAAAGCGTCGATATCGATTTGATATCGGGCAGCGCCCTCACCATCCTTGTCGCCTGCGTCGATCGCTCGTACAAAAACATCAATGCGAACAGTGTTCGTATATAAGTATAATCGAAACGATACATGCAACCGGAGACGTTCATGCAAGCAGAAGTACTCTCCCCGCAGGCACACCGAGCGCAACGCGTAGCGCGACCACCACGTGGGTTCCCGATCGCGATCCTGCTTGCCGCGGTAGCGGCTTCGTCTGGCATCACCGTCATCTATACGGTACTGGTCACGCTCTACAAGGCCTTTCCTGCGTCGAACTCAGTGAGCTGGACCGTGACCGCATACTGGCTCGGCTCGGCCGTCTTTGCAGCGGTGAGTGGGCGACTCGGTGACCTGTTGGGCTACCGCAGAATCCTGCTGGTGGTGATGTCTGTCGCTGCGGTCGGCGCAGTCGTCGCGGCGTGCGCGACCGACGTCGGCATACTCGTCGCGGGTTGTGCGATGCAATCGATCGCGGCAGGCATCACGCCGCTCTCAATCGGGTTGGTTCGTGAGAACCTGCCACCCGCCAGGGTGCCTGCCGCGGTCGGATTGATCAGTGCCGCGGGAATGGTATCGGCGGGGCTGATTTACATCTGCGCGGGCGTCGTCGTGGATCACTATTCGTGGCAGGGCGGCTTCTGGTTCAAAGTCGCGCTGTGCGTCGTCGCCGTCGCAGCCGTACGCACGTGGGCACCGCCGTCTCCGCCGAATCCCGGCGTCCGGATCGACTACATTCGAGGCCTTGCGTTCGCTCCAGCACTGTGTGCCATCCTGTTCGCAGTGCAGGAAATCCGCGCGTGGGGACTCGGCGATGTGCGGCTATGGGCATTGATCGTTGGCGGGATGATCGTGCTCGGACTCTGGGCACGCCATCAACTCGGAGCCCGTCATCCGCTCCTCAACGTACGTCTGCTGAAAATGCGCGAAGTCGTATTGGCGAATGCATGCATGGCATTCCTCGCGGCTGGCGCCATGCAGTTGGGACAGGTTTTCTCGCTGCTCGCCCAGCAACCTGCCGGCACGCACGCCGGATTCGGGCTGAGCGCAACGACGGCTGGACTGCTGATGTTTAGCATCAACATCGTCGCGCTGGTCGCAAGCCCGTGGAGCGGTCGTGTTGCGGCCCGCTACAAGGCCCGCCCCGCTGCCATGATCGGCATGCTCATACTGGCCCTGGCCTGGGCCTCACTGATCGTGCTTCATCGCAGCCTGCTGCTCTTCGTGCCAGGTGCGGTGCTGTGCTCGTTCGGCCTCGCCTTTACGAGCACTGCGCTGTACAACCAGATCGTGGAAACGACGCCTGCACATCAGACAGGCGAGGCAACGGGCATGCTCTACGTGTTCTTCTCGTGTTTCTTCGCGGTAGGCGCCCAGGCGGTCTTTTCACTACTGCGCAGCGCGACGGCCGGACACAGCGGTGCATCGTTTCCCGCCGATAGCGGCTATGTTTCGGTATTCGTCTACATTGCCTGCAGTTCGATTGCCGGACTGCTGATCGCTTCCATGCTGCCGAAGCGTCGTACCAACTGATTGTCGTTTCGATCGATGCGTTGGGCTTAGGTGCAACGCATCTCAAACTGCGCCACGCCCGCTGCGCGGTGAAGCACGCGCTTCACCGCGCAGCCGACCGCCCGGCTAGTCACTCCTCTTCTGCTTGCCCCAACGCGGACGCCCGCTGAGCGACTCTGATCATGTTCTCTTCGAGTCGATGACGTTCGCGGTCGAAGCGCTCGAGCGGCGCACCAATCGCCATCGCCGCGATCACATTGCCATTCGGCCCGAAGATCGGCGACGACACACCGGCGGAATCCGGCAGCAGTTCGCCGCGACTCACCGACAGGCCGCTTTGGAGAATATGATCGAGTTCGTCACGCAGCGCCTTCTTCGTTGCGATCGTTTGCGGCGTGCGGCGCTCGAACTTGACCGACTTCATGTAATCGGTAACGAAAGCGTCCGGTGCGTGGGCCAGCAGTACGCGTCCCGCAGCCGTGCAATAGAGCGGGCGACGCAGACCGATGTGCATTGAATAGCGCACCGATTGCTCGCTTTCGATCACGTCGACATAGGTGATCTCTTTGTGCTCGGCGTCAAGGACACCGATATACACGGTTTCATTGGTGCTCTTCGAGAGATCCACCAGGAACGGGCGCAGCATCTTCGAGAAGTTCCACGCGGCCATCACACCCGCGGACAACCGGAAGATCGACGGCCCTAAACGATAGCGGCCTGCGTCGTGCATCAAGAACCCTTCCGCCACTAGAGGCCTCAGCAGATTGAGCAGGCTGCTCTTGGGTGACTCGAGGGCGACGTTCAGTTCTGCCAGCGACATACCGTCCGGAGACTTCGCCAGAACATCGAAAATTCCGAGGAGTCGGGTCAGCGAGCGCGGCCCGCTGACGTCCCGGTCCGCCGGCGCCGAGGTCTCTTTCAACATGATTTTCCCCATGAATTGACTGTATCGATTATACGGGAACTATTCACATAGTTTTACAACGATCGCAATGTGGCACACTTTTGCGCCATCCGAATTCGGGAATACGCCAGGGCGCCCCCGCTCTCTTGTTACGATATATTTGAACGACGTTCATAAAATTGGAATGACGGGCATCACTTTCCGGAACATCCTCGAGGTGCGCTTGCACGCCGAACAACACCATTCACCATCACTTTCGGACTCACACATGCACACGAAAAAACTGGCAGAAAAGGTCGCCATCGTGACCGGAGGTGGGCAAGGCCTCGGACTCGGTATTGCCCGCGCACTTGCCGCCGAAGGAGCGAGCCTGGTCCTGACTGGCCGTACGGAGGCCAAACTCACGCAGGCTGCCGAGGAATTGACCGCCCATGGCTCACGAGTGCTCGTGGTGCCCGGTGATACGCGCAATCGCGCCGACGCCGTTCGGACAGTCGAGCTTGCCGTCGAGCGGTTCGGACGTGTAGACGCGCTTATCAACAATGCACAAAGCAGCAGCCCGGGTGTACCAGTTGAGTCTGTTACCGACGATGACTGGAGTAATACGCTCGAGTCGGGCCTATACGGTACGCTGTATTTCATGCAAGCCGTATTGCCGCAGATGAAGTCGCGAGGCCGCGGCGCCATCATCAACTTCGGTTCGCGCACCGGCATCGAAGGTCTCAAGGGGTTCGGCGCGTACGCCGCAACCAAGGAGGGCATTCGTGGTCTCTCGCGCGTCGCGGCGCGCGAATGGGGCGCCTATGGCATTACCGTCAATGTCATTTGCCCGGCAGCGCTAACGCCTGCTGCAGAAGCCTACCTCGAGGCCAATCCCCAGGAACGCACTCGCTATCTCTCTGAAATTGCAGTTGGGCGCTTCGGCGATCCTCAGCGCGATATTGGACGAACAGTTGCATTTCTGTGCAGTGACGACGCTAATTTCATAACAGGGCAGACTATCAGTGTGGACGGCGGGCAGTCAATGCTTTAGTGCGTCTTTTTGAACGTAGTACAATATATGAAACGAACAGTTGCATTTCGATAGATTAAGAAATGATCTAACTAAAAAGATCGTTGCATTATCGCGAACTTCGATCCGAGAAATGATTTTGCGCCCGGCACCTAACACCAAAATCGAAGAGTGATCAGGGACGACTTCTCCTCTCACACACTTCGCGAGAGCGTGTGGAGTTTGGCCTTGGCTGCGGGACACCGAGCCAAGGCGTTTTTTTCATCGCTCTGGTTTAGGATGTGTTCGTCCACGCAGGAGCGTTTGCACGTGCAGACTCCAAGGCTCACCGTCGCCCGCAAAAACAATCAACGGCTTGTGGGAAAACGTCGAGTTGGATGCGCATCGCGAGAGAGCGACGCGCGAGAAGACCACTGAGCCGGCCCTCCAGGGCAACGCAGGGCCGGCTGCCCCGCGTCGCGCTAGAAGTTGGAGGCCGATCGCGGAGAGTGCGGTTTCGAACCGTCTGTTAAGAAGGTTCTTAAAACCATTCCGACGTGAAGAACGGCAAGTGCACGTCCATCCAGTCGAATTCGCTGCGGCAGTTGCCCCAAGCCCACGGCGGTGACTTCCCGCCTCGTCCGGCAGCGTCCGAACCTTGATGCGGTCGCGAGATGTCCCGGCCCTCCCTGCCCGAGTCGATTTTTCCTACTGCTGACTGGTCTGTACTTGCGATGTGACTGTTGCCTGTCCCGGTCGTCATGACTCGCCCCCTAGCTGCAATTTTTTACCATGTCTTCGATTACCTTCTTCGCGTCGCCGAACACCATCATCGTCTTGTCCTTGTAGAAGAGCTCGTTGTCGAGGCCCGCATAACCGGCGGCCATCGAGCGCTTGTTCACGATGATCGTGCGCGCCTTGTACGCCTCGATGATCGGCATGCCCGCGATCGGCGACTTCGGATCGTTCTTCGCGGCCGGATTCACCACGTCGTTCGCGCCGAGCACCAGCACTACGTCGGTCTGGCCGAATTCATTGTTGATGTCCTCCATTTCGAACACGAGGTCGTAGGGCACCTCGGCTTCGGCGAGCAGCACGTTCATGTGACCGGGCATGCGGCCCGCCACGGGGTGAATCGCATAGCGCACGTCCACGCCCTTTTCGACGAGCTTGTCGGTCAGCTCCTTCAGCGCATGCTGCGCGCGCGCCACGGCCAGCCCGTAGCCCGGTACGATCACGACACTCTCGGCGTTGCCCAGCATGAACGCCGCATCATCGGCGGAGCCCGCTTTTACCGGACGCTGCTCCTGCGCGCCAGCCGCTGCCGCTGAGCCAGCCTCGCCGCCGAAGCCGCCAAGCAGCACGCTGAAGAACGAGCGGTTCATCGCGTGGCACATGATGTACGACAGAATCGCGCCGGAAGAGCCCACGAGCGAACCCGCGATGATCAGCATCGCGTTGTTCAGCGAGAAGCCGATACCCGCCGCCGCCCAACCCGAGTACGAGTTCAGCATCGACACGACCACCGGCATGTCCGCACCACCGATCGGAATGATGATCAGCACGCCGAGCACGAACGCGATGATCGTCATGATGATGAACGGCAGCCACGACTGCGTGAGGAAGAACAGCACGCCGAAGCCGAGCATCGCGAGCGCGAGCATCAGGTTGATCAGATGCTGGCCGCCGTAGACGACCGGCGCACCCTGAAACAGCCGGAACTTGTACTTGCCCGACAGCTTGCCGAACGCGATCACCGAGCCGCTAAAAGTGATCGCCCCCACGAAAGTGCCGATGAAAAGCTCGATACGGTTGCCGTATGGCAGGAAGCCCGGATACGGCGCATCTTCTGCAACGAGCCCGAACGCGGCGGGATCGGAAACTACCGCGTACGCAATGCAAACAGCAGCAAGACCGATCAGCGAGTGCATCGCCGCGACCAGTTCGGGCATCTTCGTCATCTCGACGCGCGCGGCGACATACGCGCCAAGACCGCCGCCCACCACGAGCGCCGTGAAAAGCAACGCAAGCCCGAGCCCGAGATTCGAGCCGAACTGCGCGGACTCCTTCACGATAAGCGCAAGGGTGGTGAGAATGGCGATCGCCATGCCGATCATGCCGAAGGTATTGCCAGCGCGCGCGCTCCTCGGATTCGACAGCCCCTTGAGCGCCTGGATGAAGCAGACCGACGCCACCAGGTAAAGCAGCGTAACGAGGTTCATGCTCATTTACGCACCCTCCTTGCCGGTGAGCTTCTTCGGCTCTTTCTTGCGGAACATCTCCAGCATGCGCCGCGTGACGAGGAATCCGCCGAACACGTTGACGGCCGCGAGCAGCACGGCGAACGCGCCGAAGAACTTGCCCGCCCCGCCCACGGTCAGTCCCGTTGCGAGCATCGCGCCGACGATGACGATCGCCGAAATCGCATTGGTCACGGCCATCAGCGGCGTATGCAGAGCAGGCGTGACGTTCCAGACCACGTGATAGCCGACGTAGACGGCTAGCACGAAGATGATCAGATTGATGACCGTATGATTGATGACTTCCATTCCTGTTCTCCTTCTCGTCATGCCTTGCGCGTGACCTGGCCGTCACGGGCCAGCAGCGTAGCCGCGACGATGTCGTCCGCGAGATCGATGTTGAGGATGCCCTCCTTCGTGACGATCAGCTTCAGGAAGTCGAGCAGATTGCGCGCGTAGAGCGCGGAGGCATCGGCGGCGACCATCGAAGCGAGGTTCGTGTAGCCGCAGATCTGCACGCCATGGTGCGTCACGACCTTGTCGGCCTCGGTGAGAGGGCAATTGCCGCCGCGCCGTCCCGTGGCCTGCTCGGCGACCGGACCGCGTCCCGCGGCGAGGTCGATCACGACCGAGCCCGGCTTCATTGCCTGCACGGTTTCCGATGGCAACAGCGTTGGCGCGTCGCGGCCCGGAATCAGCGCGGTCGAGATGACTATGTCGGCCTGCTTCGCGCGCTCATGCACCAGCGCCGACTGGCGCGCGAGCCACGAAGGTGGCATGGGGCGAGCGTAGCCGCCCACTCCTTGGGCCGCCTCGCGTTCCTCATCGGTTTCGAACGGTACGTCGAGAAATTTTCCGCCGAGAGACTCGATCTGCTCCTTGACCGCCGGGCGCACATCGGAAGCTTCGATCACCGCGCCAAGGCGCCGCGCCGTGGCAATGGCCTGCAGACCCGCCACGCCCGCACCAAGAATCAGCACGCGCGCCGCCTTCACGGTGCCGGCGGCGGTCATCAGCATCGGCATGAAGCGCGGATAAAGGTTCGCAGCCAGGAGCACCGCCTTGTACCCGGCGATATTGGCCTGCGAGGACAGCACATCGAGGCTCTGTGCGCGCGTCGTGCGCGGTGCGGCTTCGAGCGCGAACGCGGTGACGCCAGCCGCGGCGAGTGTGGTTGCATTGTCGACGTTGAAGGGATCGAGCATGCCGACGAGCACCGAACCCCGCTTCATGAACGGCAATTCGCTCTGCGTTGGCGACTGAACCTTGAGCACGAGGTCCGCGCCGAAGGCGGCAGCCGCGTCGGCTACCCGCGCGCCCACGGCGATGTACGCCTCGTCAGGATAGCTCGCGCCAATGCCCGCCCCGGTCTGGATCGTCACCGTGTGCCCCTGGGCGACGTATTTCCTGACTGTTTCGGGTGTCGCGGCCACACGGCTTTCGTTCGCCCGCGTTTCCGCGGGGATTCCAATGTGCATCAAAGTACTCCTGGTTGCATATGCGTGGTATGAACGTACCCACGAGGCCTGCTGCGGGAGGCAGCAACCATTCGATCTTCGGGCGCAATGCACCCCTCAAGGAACTGGTGGGTAATCCATAAAAAAAGCGCACCCTCGAAGAATGCGCTTCACAGGCTTTTCCGCGCTCTATAGAACTTTCTTTTCGCGCAGAGCATCGATATCGGGCTGCGACATACCGAGCACGTCACGCAGCACGTCGTCCGTATGTTGGCCGAGCGTCGGCGGCGCGCCGTACGAATCGATAGGCGTGCCCGACATCTTGACCGGATTCGCCACCATACGAACTGGCTGATCTGTGAGCGGGTGCGCGACTTCCACGCACATCGCGCGTGCCTGCACATGCGGATCTGCGAACACCTGTTCCAGATTGTTGATCGGTCCAGCCGGCACTCCGGCGGCGTCGAGTGCCGCGAGCAGTTCATCGCTCTGCCATTCGACGATCAGCGGCTCGAACACTTCGCCCAGTGCACGACGATTCTTCACGCGCAGAGCGATCTCGCTGAATCGCGGATCAGTAGCAAGCTCGGGATGCCCGAGAACATTGCACATTCGCGTGTACTGCTCGTTGTTGCCGGCAACGATCATGATGTCGCGATCGGCGCAACGAAACATGCGGGACGGCATGCCACCATTGCCCTCGGTACCGCGCCGGATCGGAATCTGGCCGGAAACGAGGTACTGGCTTGCATAGTGCGACGTGGCAGCGATCATCGCATCCAGCAATGCCAGGTCGATGTACTGCCCCTCGCCAGTACCGCCTTGCGCCGCGTCGCGATGATAAAGGGCCGCGATGATCGCCGAAGCGGCATACTGACCACAGAGGATGTCGGCAAGACTGGGCCCGGTTTTCATAGGGCCGCCGCCGGGCACGTCGTCACCGTTTCCGGTCACGCTCATCAAGCCACCCATCGCCTGGAAAATCGAGTCATAGCCCGGCCGTGGGCTATACGGTCCGGTCTGGCCGAACCCGGTTATCGAACAGTAGATCAGGCGCGGATTGACCAGCTTGAGGCTCTCGTAGTCGAGCCCGTAACGCTTGAGGTCGCCCACCTTATAGTTCTCGAGCAACACGTCGCATTGCGCAGCCAGCGAGCGGATCAGCGCCTGGCCTTCAGGCGTAGAGATATCGCAGGTGATCGACTTCTTGCCGCGGTTCGCGCTGATAAAAAACGTCGACTCGCGCGTGACCTTGCCGTCCCGATCCATCAGGAACGGTGGGCCGAATTGCCGCGAATCGTCGCCCTTTCCCGGACGCTCGACCTTGATGACTTCGGCGCCGAGATCCGCCAGCATTTGAGCCCCCCACGGCCCCGCGAGAATACGGCTCAGGTCGAGTACGCGAACACCCGCCAACGCGCCTTTTGTCATAACAAACTGTCCCCTTGAATTCGCACCGGCTGCGCCGGAAGCCATGCATCAGCGGCCGACGAATTTCGCCGCACGTTTTTCGATGAAGGACTGAACTCCTTCCTTGGCATCTTCAGTGTTGTAGAGAAACTGCTGGGTCGACTGAATGGTCGCGTAAGCATCCTGCCAGCCTTGTCCCAGTGAAACCCGCGCGTTCTGCATCGTGGCCTGCACGGCTAGCGGTGCCTGCGCCGCAATTCGCTCTGCGATCGCGAGCGCCCGGTCGAACTCCTGCCCCGCGGGCACGACATCCTGCACGAAGTTCATGTGCCGCGCCTCTTGCGCGGTGAATTCGTCGCCAGTAAGTAGTACCTTCATCGCGTTGCCCCAGCCGGCACGCTGGACCATGCGGAACGTCGCACCACAACCTGCCATGATCCCCCGCTTGACTTCAAGCTGGGAGAAACGGCAGTTATCGGCCGCCACAGCCACTTCCGAAGCGAGCATCAATTCGACCGCAACCGTGAAACAGATTCCCTTGAGCGCAATGACGACCGGCTTGGTGCGCAGCGGCGCGCGCAAGTTGAACGGATCTACCTCGCCTTCAGGAAGCAGGGATTTCCCTTCCCGGCGCAATGGCGCGATCTTCGGCATGTCGAGCCCTGCCGTAAAGTGATCCCCTTCGGCGTAGACCAGCCCGCAAAAAATATCGCTGCTCTGTTCGAGCTGCGTGTAAGCCATGGCCAGTTCGCGGAACATCTTCGGGGTAAATCCGTTGCGCTTTTCCGGCCGGTCGATGCCCATCAAAAGCAGGTTCCCGCGCTGCTCAACGCGAATCTGTCCGTCCTCGTGACGAGTAGTCATGCAGTGTCTCCTCGCGGTGTTTCCCGTTAGTGAATCTGCCCTCGCGCTCAATTGACAAAGCCGGGCCTCACATTCAGAATCATAAACGTCGTTCAAATAATTGGCAACGTGCGGTACGCTTTGACGTAACCCGAAGGGCGCGCCGCGGCCCACGAACCACGCGCGAGCAGCGTTCCCCCTCATTCCCTCAAGGAAGAACCATGGCCTACGAGACGATCATCGTCGAAACGCACGGAAAAGCCGGCTTGCTCAGGCTGAACCGTCCGCAAGCCTACAACGCGCTGAACAACCAGCTGATGGACGAGCTGACGGCAGCACTCGACGACTTTGAAGCCGATCCCGCCATCGGCTCGATCGTGCTGACCGGCAGCGAAAAGGCGTTCGCCGCCGGAGCCGACATCAAGATGATGAACGAATGGACGTACATGGACGTCTACAAGAATCAGTTCATCACATCGAACTGGGAACGCACCTCGCGTTGCCGCAAGCCGGTCATCGCGGCGGTCGCGGGTCTTGCGTTGGGCGGAGGCTGCGAACTGGCCATGATGTGCGACTTCATTCTCGCCGCCGACAATGCCCGTTTCGCCCTGCCCGAAATCACGCTGGCGACCATTCCCGGCGCTGGCGGCACCCAACGCCTCACGCGCGTGCTCGGCAAATCGAAGGCGATGGAGATGATCCTCACCGGCCGCAAGATGGACGCCGTCGAGGCCGAACGATGCGGCCTCGTAAGCCGCATCCTGCCGGTCGGCACGCTCGTCGAAGAAGCACTGAAAACGGCCGATGAAATCGCGCGATATTCGCAACCCGTCGTGGCGATGGCGAAGGAGTGTGTGAACCGCGCCTACGAATCCAGCCTCGCTGAAGGCATCCTGTTCGAGCGGCGCATGGCCTATTCGACCTTCGCCACCGCAGATCGAAAGGAAGGCATGGCAGCCTTCGCCGAAAAGCGCAAACCCCAGTTTCGCGATTGTTGAATCGCCAGGAACGCCACGCGCATCGTGGCAAACCGAGCACGCCAGGTCAGCGCGTCAGGCGCATTGCTCTGGCACCCACACTCCCTATCCAGATTACAGGCCCGCGATGAAACCGTATGTCAACCGCATTACTGAATTACTCGGCATTCAATATCCCATCATTCAGGGCGGCATGCGCTGGGTGGCGCGAGCCGAACTGGCGGCGGCCGTGGGGAACGCGGGAGGGCTCGGGTTCCTCTCCGCGCACACCCATGCAAGCGCCGATGCACTCGCGCGCGAAATCGACAAGGTGCGTTCGCTCACGGACAAGCCCTTTGGCGTCAACCTGACCGTTCTCGGCGCGAATGCCGGTCTCGACTATGACGGGTATGTTCGCACGATCGTGTCCCAAGGCGTCCAGGTCGTTGAAACGGCTGGCAGCAATCCCGCGAAATACATTGCCGAGTTCAAGGCACATGGCGTTAAGGTCGTGCATAAGTGCGTCACGGTTCGCCACGCGGTGAAGGCCGAATCGCTCGGCGCAGACGTCGTCAGCATCAACGGGTTCGAATGCGCGGGGCACCCTGGCGAAGACGATATCCCCGGACTGATCCTGATTCCCGCCGCAGCCGAAAAGCTCAAGGTGCCGATTCTCGCGTCCGGGGGCTTCGCCGATGGGCGCGGCCTGATGGCGGCTCTCGCGCTCGGCGCGGATGGCATCAACATGGGTACGCGTTTCATGCTCACGCAAGAATCGCCGGTCCACCCAGCGATCAAGCAACGTCTGCTGGAAGCGACCGAGCGCGATACCGTCCTGTTGGGCCGCTCGATCGGGGACCCGAGCCGCGTGGTCAAGAATAGCGTGAGCCTCGCCGCGCTCGAACTTGAGCGCAGCAAAAACGTGACGCACTCGGACCTGTCCGCACTGACCGGAGCACAGCGCTGGATGGATGCCTTCGCTACGGGAGAAGTCGAAGGCGGCGCTTTCCCCGCCGGTATCGTCACAGGCCTCATTCACGATTTGCCGACCTGCGCGGAATTGATCGCCCGCATCGTCAAGGAAGCCGCCGCGATTGCCCAACGCCAGCTCGGCTTCAGCGCTGCTCTGGCATGAAACTGACGGGCCTTCGCGTCGTGGACCTGTCGCAGTTCATGCCGGGTCCGTTCCTCGCTGCGAACCTTGCCGATCACGGGGCGCAAGTCATCAAGGTCGAACCGGTCACCGGCGACCCGACTCGCGGCGCACCCGGCACGGACGGCGCTTTCTTCGCGGCTATCAACCGCGGCAAGCGCAGCATCGGCCTCGACCTGAAGCATCCGGACGGACGCGAGGTCGCGCTAAAGCTGCTGAACGAGGCCGACGTCGTCATTGAATCGTCGAGGCCGGGCGTCGCTGCTCGCCTTGGCATCGACTATGACACGGTGAGCCGCACCAACCCGAAGGTCGTTTATTGCGCGATTACCGCATTCGGCCAGACCGGCCCGCTCTGTCAATTGCCCGCACACGATCCGGTAGTTCAATCGCTTGCAGGTACGCTGCCGCGCGATGAGCGGGGAATGCCGATTGCCACGGGACCGTCGCTCGCCGCGCTGGCCGGTTCGCTGACGGCATTGTCCGCTGTGTTGATGGCGCTGCTGCGCGCCCGGGAAACCGGGCGCGGCGACTACATCGACGTGTCGCTGTTCGATGCGGCGCTCACGGCACAGCCGTACCTGAGCGGCCGTTTGCTCAACATGCCGGCGGGGCAATCCTCGGAAGCGACCGAGGGCGATAGCGGACTCGCGATGCTCAGCACCTACGAGACCGCCGATTCCAAATGGCTCTGCCTCGGCGGCCGGGAATACAGTTTTGCCAGCAACCTTCTTACGCCGCTCGGCCGTCCCGACCTGGTCGCCGACGCGACCGGGCCGGCCGGTGAAGGCCAGCTACGCGTTCGAGCATTCCTGACGCAAACATTCATCACGCGCACGCTCGATGAATGGCTCGATTGGTTCAAAGGCCGGAACGTCAGCGTCGCGCCGGTGCTCTCGACCGCGGAGGCGCTAAACCATCCACATGCTCATGAGCGAAGAATGGTCCAGACCGATCCGTCCGGACGCGCCCACGTAGCGAGCCCGATTCATTTCCGCATGGAGCCCGCGTCGCCACCGCTCGCGGTTCCGGGACTGGGCGAGCATGCGGAGCTCGTCCTGCACAGCATCGGCTACAGCGAAGACCGGATTGCGGAACTCGTTGCCTCGGGCGCCGTGCGGGGGCAGCACAACGAAGCGCATGACTTTGCGCAAGCCGCCAATTGACGCGAACAACATCATGCCCATACTGCTAGAGGCGGACGCCATCGACTTTGCGTCCATCATCCGTCGCGGCGACACTGTCACATGGGGCCAATCGAACGCGGAGCCTCTTGTGCTCACCCGCAAGCTGCTCGAGCAACGGCATGCTGTCGGCGCGTTCCGGGTTTTTCTCGGTGCCAGCAACTACGACACGTGCCGCCCCGAGCACGCCGACTGCATCGATTTCGTGTCGTACTGCGGCAGCGGCTCCAACCGCGCACTGGCCAAGGCTGGCGCGCTCGACATTCTTCCGTGCCACTATTCGCAGTTCCCGGAGATGATGGACTCGGGTCAGCTTGCGATCGACGTGCTGCTGCTGCAGTTGGCGCCTCCCGATTCGCAAGGCCGCTATAGCCTGTCGGTCGCGCATGAGTATCTGATCCCTGCGCTCGAGCGCGCGCGCGTCATCGTTGCGGAAGTCAACGAGCAGGCACCCTGGACTTACGGCGAACGGTATCTTCGCGACGACGAGATCGACTTCATTCTCCCGACGTCACGCGCTCTGCCCGAGAGTTCGCCAAGCGCGGCCAGCGCGACGGATCAGGCGATCGCACAACACACGGCCGCTTTGATCGAAGACGGCGCCACGATTCAACTCGGCCTCGGCGCGATTCCCGAAGCGATCCTCGCTTGCCTCGGCGATCGGCGCGACCTCGGCATTCATTCCGGCACGATTGGGGATAGAGTCGCCGATCTGATGGAAATCGGTGTGATCAACAATGCGCGCAAGACCATCGACGCGGGCAAGACCATTGCAGGCGTGATGATGGGCGGCCGTCGCATTCACGAATTCGCGCATCGTAACGACGCCATCGAGTTCCGTTCGACCCGCTACACGCACGACGCGAACGTGCTCGCCAGCATCGAGCGCTTCGTCGCCATCAACTCGGCTGTGGAAGTCGATCTGAGCGGCCAGATCAACGCCGAAGTTGCCGGTGGCGTGTATGTGGGCGCGGTGGGCGGAGCACTGGATTTTCTGCGCGGCGCGCGGCGCTCGCGTGGCGGCGTTCCAGTCATCGCATTGCCGTCTACCGCGGGCAAGGGCGCCAGCCGCATCGTCGCGTCGTTGAATGGACCGGTCAGCACGCCACGCAGCGACGCCGCCATCGTGGTGACCGAATACGGCGTAGCCGATCTGCGCGGCCTGACGCTGCGGCAACGGCGCGAACGCATGCTGGCGATCGCCCATCCGGATCATCGCGGCGCGCTCGATCAGATGACGAGCGCCCTGCCCTCTCATCGCGCCGGAAGCGCGGCGCTCGTCGCCTGATCGCAAGCGCAGCCGCATCCGCAACCTCAAACTTTGCAAGGAAACATCCCATGAAACGCGCGGCAATTGTCTCCCCTGTACGAACGCCCGTGGGCACCTTTGGCGGTAGCCTGCGCGGCGTTAGCGTCGAAGAGCTCGGTGCACTCGTCGCGAACGAAACGATCCGGCGTGCAGGGCTCGACCCCGCTCGCATCGACGATGTCGTCTTCGCACAATCGTATGCGAACAGCGAAACGCCATGCGTAGGCCGCTGGATCGCGCTGCAGGCTGGCCTGCCCGTCGACGTGCCCGGCATGCAGCTGGACCGCCGCTGCGGCGGCGGCCTGCAGGCGCTCGCCACCGCCGCGATGATGGTGCAGACCGGCGCCGCGGACGTCGTGCTGGCTGGCGGCGTGGAAAGCATGAGCAACATCGAGTACTACAGCACGGACATGCGCTGGGGCGCGCGCTCGGGCTCCGTGCAGTTTCACGACCGGCTCGCGCGCGGCCGCGAGCGCTCGCAGCCGGAATCACGTTTCGGCTATATCTCCGGCATGATCGAGACCGCAGAAAATCTCGCCATCGACTATGGCATCAGCCGCGAGGCCGCCGACGAGTTCGCGCTGCGCAGCCACCAGCGCGCCGCGGCCGCGTGGGAGTCGGGCCATATGGCCGAAGAGGTCGTTCCGGTCAGCGTTCCGCAGAAAAAAGGCGAGCCGCTGCTGTTTTCCAAAGACGAGGGATTCCGTGCGGACGCCAGTATGGAGAGCCTCGGCAAGCTTCGCGCGTTGATGCCGGGCGGAACGGTCACCGCAGGCAACTCCAGCCAGCAGAACGATGCGGCCGCCGCTTGCCTCGTCGTCGCGGAAGACCGCCTCGAAGAGCTCGGACTCGAACCCATGGCCTGGCTGACCGGATGGGCTGCGGCGGGCTGCGAGCCGTCACGAATGGGCATCGGCCCTGTGCCCGCAGTGCAGAAGCTGATGATGCGCACCGGTCTTACGCTCGATCAGATGGATCTCGTTGAAGTGAACGAAGCGTTCGCATGCCAGGTACTGGCTGTCCTCAAAGGCTGGAACTGGCATGACATCGACCGGCTCAACGTGAACGGCTCGGGCATATCGCTCGGACACCCGATCGGCGCAACGGGCGTGCGGATCATGACCACGCTGTTGCACGAACTGACGCGCCGAAAGGGACACTATGCGCTCGAGACCATGTGCATCGGCGGCGGCCAAGGTATTGCCGCCGTGTTCGAGCGCGCCTGACCCGGGGCTATGACGCGCACGGCTCGACGCCGTGCGCGTGTCCGAACGCTTAGGCCTCGACCTCGATCATCACGAAGTCGGCCTTGGTCGCGCCGCATTCAGGACATGCCCAGTCATCCGGGATGTCTTCCCAACGAGTGCCGGGCGCGATGCCCTCCGCCGGAAGTCCCGCGGCTTCGTCGTAGTAGAAACCGCAAAAGATGCATTGCCACTTTTTCATGATCGTCGATGAGTCGTTGAGGGTGGGGATACTTCAAGGTGCTACGTCCCAGACGAGCGGCAGATAAAGCATGCCGTTGACGGAGCCCGAACCGCATCGCGGCTTGTCGCCCTCGCGAATACGAAAATCGGGAATGCGTTTGAGCCACTCCTGCAGGAAAACCTTGATCTCCGTACGTGCAAGGAACGACCCCGGGCAGCGATGCGGGCCGTTGCCGAACGCCGCGTGAAGCACCGGCTTGCGCGTCAGGTCGACGGCGAGCGGATCGCTGAACTTGCGGTCGTCCAGCCCAAAGAGCGAGTTCGGCAGTTGAATCTGGTCACCCTTCTTGAACTGGATGCCCTTGTATTCCATGTCCTGCGTGATGAGCCGCGCGGTGTTCGCCACGCCAAAGCGACGAATCATTTCATCGACTGACGAAACCATCAGTTCGGGATTGTCGATTAGCTGGCGCCGGTGAGCCGGGTTCTCCGCGAGGAAGCGGGCGATGAAACCCATCATCGATGCGACCGTATCGAGGCCGCCGAACAGCACGACGATGAACATGCCGAACATCCGCTCAGGGCTGATCGGTTTGCCGTCGATCTGCGCGTTCGCGATCAGGCTGACGAGATCGCCGCCCGCCTCTGCCTTGCGCTTTTCCACCCAAGTGGAGATATAGCCAATCAGCCGGTGCTGCGATTCGTTGCGCTGCTCGACGTTGCCGCGCACGGCCCATTCCGCCCATTCGAGCAATTGTCCGCGATCGTTCAACGGGAGATCGGCCAGACGCAGGAAAATCACGATCGGCAAGATCTTCGAGAACTCCGACACGAACTCGCATTCACCTCGTGGAGCAATTTTTTCGATCAGCTCGATTGCGAGGCTGCGCACGTCGCTTTCCAGCGACGCGATAGCTTGCGGCAGAAAAGCGGGCGTGATCAGGTTGCGGTACTGGGTATGTTCGGGCGGGTCGAGTTCCAGCGGCACGAGCTGCGTTTCATTGAGCGGCGGGATGTTGACGCTGCGATGCGAAAAACGGGTATGGTCCTTCTGCATCGCCTCGATGTCTTCGCCGCGGGTGGCGATCCAGTGGCCGCCATAGTACGGAGACCAGACGATATCGGGACCCGTATGCAGCGTCTTCCACGCCCGATGGACGTCGTCTTCGGCACCGGGCGGATTCATATAGTCGAAATCGACTACGAGTTCCCGCGGAACATGGTCCGGCACGGTCCAGCCTTTCATGTCGTTCATTGCGCGTCTCCTTTCATTTTGTAGCTCTCGAATGGATGAATCACTACGCACTCGCCGCCAAAGCAATATCGTTCATATTCTGCAACGGTGTTCAGTTTTTGTTATTATACGTGGGCGAGCTTTTCAACATCAACGCCTGTATCGAACGGAGACAAGAGTGAGCGATTTCGTCAAGGACAAGGTGGTAGTGGTAACGGGTGCGGGTGCCGGCATCGGGCGCGACTTCGCGCTGCAATTCGCGGCGAACGGCGCCAAGGTCGTCGTCAACGACCTCGGTCGCAACGCCGAAACCGGTGAATTCGCCGCACAGCGCGTCGTCGCGGAAATCAAGGAGGCCGGCGGCCAAGCGGTTGCTTCCACGGACAGCGTGGCCGAATGGGACTCCGCGCAGAAGATCGTGCAGGCCGCGCTGGACACGTTCGGCCGCATCGACTGTGTGGTCAACAACGCCGGCATCGTGCGTGACCGTATGTTCTTCAACATGAGCCTCGATGAGTGGAAAGCCGTCGTCGACGTTCATCTGAACGGGTCGTTTTTCGTGGCACGCGCCGCGGCTCCGCATTTCAAGGCGCAAAACGGCGGCAGCTTCGTTCATATGACCTCCACGTCGGGTCTGATCGGCAACATCGGACAGGCCAACTACTCGGCCGCCAAGATGGGTGTCGTCGGTCTGTCGAAGTCGATTGCCCTCGACATGGCCAAATTCAACGTGCGCTCGAACTGCATCGCACCGTGGGCATGGACCGCGATGACGGCCTCGATCCCCTCGGAGACGCCTGAGCAAAAGGCACGTGTCGAAGTTCTCAAGCGCATGGAATCGCGCAAGATCGCGCCGCTCGCGGTCTACCTCGCTTCCGACCAGGCCGCGAAGGTGTCGGGACAGATCTTCGGCGTGCGCGCCAACGAGATCTACTTCTTCAACCAGATCCGCATGATCCGCTCGCTGCATCGCGACGGCGGCTGGACGCCAGAAGCGATTGCCGAGCAGGTCATGCCGGCGTTCGAAGCGAGCTTCTTCCCGAACGTGCCTTCCATGGCGCTCACGCCGTGGGACCCGGTGTAAGCCAAATCGCAACGCTCCCGCGTCACCCCTTGAAGTGGCGGCGCGGGCGACGCAGCGCTCACTCCGCCGCACCTCTCACCCCTCTGCCGAATCGCGCACCTTTTCGGCCGCGCTGACGATACGTCTTGCCTTGAGCAACACGGGCAAGTCCACCATCCGTCCATCGACGGATACTGCCCCGCCTTCCGCCCGCTCATACGCTTCGACGATCCGCCGAGCGTTGGCAATCTGATCCGCACTCGGGCTGAAAGCGGCGTTGACCGCTTTGACCTGGCGCGGATGAATGCACAGCTTGCCGCCAAAACCCAGCGATCGCGCCTTCGACGAGTCCTCGGCGAGCTGCTGCTCGTCGTCGATCGCCACGGTGACGCCATCGACCGGACTTTCGATTCCAGCGACGCGCGAAGCCAGCACGATCCGCGAACGCGCGTGCAGCAACGCGTCCCATGAGCCGTCGCAATCCAGATCGAGCTCGAAGTCGACCGAGCCGAAGATCAGCCGCTCGACGCCGGGCATGCGCGCCACTTCCAACGCATTCCACACGCCCGCGGCGGATTCGATGATCGGCCAGATTGGCTTCGTCGTTGCCGCCGCTACGGCGCTTAGCGCAGCCGGGGTCTCCGCCTTGGGCAACACCACGCCATCGATCCCTTCGAACGCGGCAAGTGACAGGTCCTCGTCGAACCACTGTGTTCCAGCGCCATTGATGCGCAACAGCACGCAAACTGGCGATGCCGCAAAGGTTCGTACCGCGTCGGCAACATGGGCACGCGCAGACGCTTTGTCCGCGTCTGCAACGGCGTCCTCGAGGTCCACGATCACCGCATCGGCGCCTGCCGCGAGCGCCTTGGCGAATCTTTCGGGCTTGCTTCCCGGCACAAAAAGAAACGAACGCATAAGTCTCCAATTCAGCGCCCGGTCCGGCTACGGCGTACCCGCCGGTGGACCGGACTCAACGATCAGCTGAGAACAGCCGTGGCATCCAACCGCAATGACCCGTCGCTACCAGCGATCCACAAGCTCACTTTGCCTGGGTCGGATTCGTCTCGCTTTCCGCAAACATAGAAAGGCGAAGTGTCCACCACCGGTTTGACTGCGCGGAACGAAAACGCTCCGACGCGCGCGCCCGGCAGTTCCGATCTCAGCGAGTCCATGAGTAGCGTGGCGAGCAGCGGGCCGTGCACGACGAGACCCTTGTAGCCCTCTTCACCGGTTGCGTAAGGCCGATCGTAGTGAATGCGATGACCATTCAACGTCAGTGCCGAATAGCGGAACAGCAGCACGGGATCGGGATTGATCTCGCGGGCCCAATGAGCACCTGCGGGCGCGGCCTGTGACGCCGCCGGCTTCTCGCCAGCAACCGGATGATCGCGATACACGATATCCTGGCGTTCTACGAGCGCAACGCCATTCGCATCGCTTACTTCGTGCTTGACCTTGACGAACACCAGATCGCCGGTGCGCCCGTGCTTGTGAGCTACGCTCTCGATCGAAGAAAGTCGGGTGATCGCGCTGCCCGCTCTCAGCGGCCGTAGAAAGTCGAGTTGACTCCCCGCCCACATGCGGCGAGGCAAGTCGACCGGCGGCAGGAAACCGCCACGCTTCGGATGCCCGTCGAGCCCGACCACCGACTGACGATGAACCGGCAGAAAATAGAGCCAGTGCCACAACGGCGGCAACTCATCGCCAGCTGCCGCGGGCGGGTCGTCCCGGTCTAGCACGGCGCCGAGCGCTGTCATCGGCGTGAGGGTAACGTGGTCCCGCACTTCCTCCGTGCGCCTGGTCCATTGCTGCAAATACGCGATATCCATGACCATGGTGCCGGTCACTCCAGATCCAGCGCGTTGCGAATCGCCGCAGCGATCGGAAGCAGTGGATCTTCTTCCGGCGTGGTCGGGTTGAACAGCTTGTTATGGCAAATCGCGACGGCGAGCCCGGTGTCCGGGTCCGCCCAGCCGATCGAATTGCCCTGGCCCGGATGGCACAACGCGCGCGACGAACGCGCCGCCGTCACCGGCGGATGGTTGCCGCCGAACCAGAAGCCGCCGATCGTGATCGGTATCGGAAAGCCGAACATCACCGGGTCTGGCTCTTCGCTATTGGCACGTGGCGTATTCAGCGTGGCGACGAGCTCCTTCGACAGTATCCTCACGCCGTCCAACTCACCGCCACATGCGAGCATCGCCCAGAAGCGCGCCTCGCTGCGCGCATTGAAGATCCCGCCGACGCCCGCCACTTCCGCGCGCCGCACGTCCGGACGCTCGAACACTTGCGGCGTCAATGCAACCTGTTCGGGCATCGAGCGCAGGAATAGCGGCGGCAGGTACTCCGCGGGAACCGGCACCATTGCATCGGTGAGACGTGCGATGCGCGGTTCGACTTCGTCCGGGATGCCAATCCATAGATCTTCGATGCCAAGGGGCAGCGCAATCTCTTCCCGGACGAAACGGCCCAGTGAGCGCTTCTTCGGATCGGCCCGTCGCACCAGCTCGCCAACGATCCAGCCGAACGTCATCGAAAGGTAAAGCGTCTTCGTCCCCGGCTCGGCAAGCGGCTCCAGGTTTGCGATCGCGCGGGTCATCCAATGCCAGTCGCACATCAGCTCCGGCGTGACGCCTTCGGGCATTTGGGGCACGCACGCGCGATGAGTCAGCACATCGCGCACCGTGGTTTTCTCCTTGCCGTGCGCGCCGTACTCCGGCCAGTAGCGCGTCACTGGCGCGTCGTACTCGATCAGGCCGCGGTCGGCCAGGATGTGCAACGCGGTTGCCGCAACGGCCTTCGTTACCGAATAGACATTGAAAAGCGTGTCGCCATCGACAGGACGGCCGGTGGACGGATCGGCCACGCCGCTCCATGCGTCGATCACGAGTTTGCCGTTCAGATAAGCCGCCACCTGCACGCCGATCTCACCGCCTTCGCGCGTCGCACGGTCGAGCGCCTGCTGAACGATCGCGCTGCGCTGCGTTGATGCTTGCACTGCCAATGTCATATCGGGTCTCCCATTTGTGAACATGTCGCGTTGACGGGCTACGTTCTGCCGGACTGCGCGGCGATACCGGCAAGCCCTTCGAGCGCGAGCCCGTAGCCCAGTTCGGCGACCATGCGACGCTTGAACGGCTGCGTAAAGACCGCGCGCGTGTATCGCAACGTTTCGACCGGCTTCGCCGCGATTTCGCGCGCGATTTGCCAGGCGCGTTCGAGCAACGTGTCGGGCGCGACGACTTCGCCGACTACACCAAGCTCCCATGCGCGTTGCGCACTGATGCGCTCGCCGGTGAGCAGAAAGTGGCGGGCGCGGTTGTGGCCGATCAACATCGGCCAGACGATCTGCACGCCGTCCGCGGGCACGACGCCGTGAATAAAGTGCGCCTGATCCGAGATTTCTGCATGGCTGGAGGCGAGCACGATGTCGGACAGCGCCAGCAGCTCGGCATGAATATGCGCAGGCCCGTTGATCGCGCCGATAACCGGAACCGGAATGTCCAGCAGTTGCATCAGCAAGTCTTGCCCCTCGCGTTGCAAGCGCGGCCAGACTTGCGAAAGCGGCTCCGTCGGCAACTCGGCGTAATTCATCGCGTCGCAGAACGAATCGCCGGTTCCGGTGAGGATGACCACGCGATTGTCGAGGTCGCGTGCGATCTGATAGAACGCCTCGCCTAGCTGGCTGTGAATGCTGCGATCGAGTGCGCCCCACTTCAGCGGGCCGCCATCCGTATGCAGGCGGACTTGCAAAACACCGTCGCGTCGTTCGAATTCGATATTCGAAAAGCGTCCGCGATAGTCTTCGAGGCGACTCATCGCGCATCCTCCAGGATCAGCCCGGCGGCGCGCCATGCCATCGCCATCATCGGGCCATTGGTGTTGCCGGAAATCATCGTGGGTGTGACGGACAGATCCATCACCCGCAGACTTTCGACACCGCGCACGCGCAGCCTCGAATCGAGCACGGCAAGCGGGTCCGAGCCCATCCTGCAAGTACCGCATGCGTGAAAACCGGATTGGCCGTCGCGCCGGTACAGGTCAAGAATTTCGTCGTCGGTCTGGACGGCGAGGCCGGGGCGTGTCTCCCCCACCAGCAGACTCCTGAGCGGCTCGGCGGCCAGCACGTTGCGCATGAGCCGGAACGCATTGACGGCCATCTGCTGGTCGTACGGATCGGCAAGGTAGTTAGCGACGACTTCAGGCGGCACGCGCGGGTCCGACGACTGGAGCCTGATGTGCCCCTCGCTGCGTGGACGCAGTGGATAGCTGAAGAGCTGCATGCCTGGGAACGACTCGAACGCGTAACCCGCCGCACCGAAATCCATCGAGTACGGCGCCATCATCAATTGAACGTCGGGACGCTTCGCATCGGGCGCGGTCTTGACGAAACCACCCACCTGATACGAGCCGAGCGACATCACGCCACGGCGGAACAGAAAATACTGCATCGCGTTACGCCATAGCCGCATGCCGCTGAACTGCCGGTTCTGCGAATCGCGCCAATGCTGCAGACGCGCCTGCACCATATACAGATAGTGCTCGCGCATGTTCCGTCCGACACCCGGATTCGCCGCCACGACAGGAATGCCGAGCGACTGCAAATGGACTGGATCGCCAATGCCCGAAAGCTGCAAAAGCCGCGGCGACTCGATCGCGCCCGCCGACAGCACGACCTCGCGGCGCGCCCGGTAAGCGATCTGCTGCCCCGCGCTTTCGCACTGGACGCCGATGGCGCGCGTGCCGTCGAACACGATTCGCGCGGCTTGCGTGCCGGTAACGACGGTCAGATTCTTGCGCGTCCGCGCAGGCTTCAGAAAGGCTTCGGCCGAGCTTTGGCGGCGGCCGTTGCGGATCGTATAGATCAGATAAGCCATGCCCTCATGATCGAGCCGGTTGATATCTTCAACGCGCCTCACGCCGAGCGACCGGCACGCTTCGAGCACGGCGTCGCCGATACGATTGCGCTGCGCGTACTGCGACACTTTCAGCGGTCCTCCCTCGCCTCGTAGCTCATCGGCGCCGAGCGCGTGATCCTCGATGTGCCGGAAGCACGGCGCCAGATTCTGCCAGCTCCATCCCTCGACACCCAGCTCGGCCCATCCGTCATAGTCCTCGGGATGACCTCGCATATACACCATGCCGTTGATGCTGCTGGAGCCGCCGAGCATCTTGCCGCGCAGCCAGATCTCGTTGCGATGCCCGTTCCCGTCATCGGGCTGCACCGGAATGAACCAGGCATGAGCTGGATCGCCTAGCAGCTTTCCGAAGCCTTTAGGCATTCGGATCAACGGATTGCGATCTTCCGGACCTGCCTCGATCAGCAGCACTGAATGGCGCCCGCTTTCCGAAAGACGATTGGCCAGCACGCAACCTGCAGCACCGGCGCCAATCACGATAAAGTCAAACTCGATCATCTATGCGTTCTCCACCGTCCGTGCGTGCGGACCAGCTCTACCTCGTGAGCTGGCCCGTCACACGTGTCTTGTCGGCCAGCCTCGTCCACGACACGCGAGGCTGGCGTTGTTCTGGTTAGCCGAAGACGACGGGAATCGAATGCGGAACGCGCATCATGATTCCATTGATCGGTGGAGCTGCCGCCGCCGGATCGAGGCGAAGATTGGGCAGGCGATCGAGAATCGCGTTGAGCGCGCGCGTCATTTCCACGCGCGCAAGGTGCTGGCCGATGCATACGTGCGGGCCATACGCGAATGCGAAGTGCCGGTGCGCAGGCTTTCGATAGATGTCGAACTTGTCCGGATCGGGGAAGCGGCTGGGGTCGCGATTGGCGCTTCCCGCCAACACGTCGAGAAATGCGCCCGCCGGAATCTCGACACCGCCGAGCGTGACGTCGCGCGACGCCATCCGCGATTGCATCAACACGGGGCCATCCCAGCGCAGCGCCTCTTCAATCGCCTGCGCGACCAGCGTGCGATCCTGGCGTACCGCTTGGAGCTGTGCGGGATCGCGCAATAGCGCGAGCAGCAGCACGCTGGTTGCGCGATACGTGGTGTCACCGCCCGCATTCACCAATTGGCGCAGGAACGAAATGACGACCTCGTCCGGCAGCAACTCGCCATCGACTTCCGCGATGGCCAGCGAACTGACGAGATCGTCGCCCGGCTTGCTGCGGCGCTCCTCGACGAGTCGAGCGAAATAAGCACCCAGCTTCGTCGACGCCTCCACACCGTGCGCCACATCGATCGAAACCAGCGTCTGCGCGATCGCCAGCTTGTGGAAGATCTTGACGTCTTCCGGCGGCAATGCCAGTTGGCGGTAGATGATATTGAACGGATAGTGAAGCGTGAACTCGTTGACGAGATCCGCATGTCCGCGATCCATGAACTTCGACATCAGTTCGTTCACGACCGGATCGACCAGCGTATCGCCCCATGCTGCCACCGTGTGCGGCAAAAAGGCCTTCTGGAAGATGCGGCGATAACGCGGGTGCTCGGGCGCGTCCATCGTCGAGATGCTGCGTCCGAAGCTGATGCCGATATTGCGCTCGTAAGACTTGTTCGAGAACGTGACCGGATCTCCGAGCACCTGCGCTACCTCGTCGTATCCGAATACGCAGTAATGCGCAACATCCGACATCGTCAGATCCGCTGCCGCGCCCATCAGCACACGGTAGTCGCCCTTCTGAACCGAGCCTTTCTCGCGGAGCTCGGCAATCCGCGGATACGGGTTCGGATCGGCGCCGAAAGCGAGCGAATCCTCGAAAAAGGGGTTGAACTTGGGATCGTCGAAGTCCTCGAGTTGCAGCGCGCCCGCCATGGTACCTGTCTCCATTAATCGTTCATTTAAAGGCACCTCTGCCTGGTAGCGACGTGCCGATAGCTGAACTATGTTCGATTTTGCACGAATGTGCAAGATCGTTTTATCATTCGCTGAAAGGCATCGCGCACTGTCCGATCCGCACCCGCCATGAAAGGGAAACCATGCCGTCCAGAACCACTCACGCCGCTAGCAGCCCGGCGACTGCCATCAATGAGCCGCGCGCCACGGCGCGCAGCACGACACCAGAGCGCATTCTCGATACGGCCGAGCGGCTGTTCGCGATGCACGGGTACTTCGGCACATCGATTCGCGACATCATGCAGAGCTGTGGCATGGAGCTGAGCCTCGCGCGCTACCACTTCGGCAGCAAAGACGCGTTGTTTCAACAGGCAATCGGCCGTCGCGCGGCCGTGATCAGCCGGCAGGTCATCGAATCGCTCGAGGCCGGACTCGCACCGCTGCGAGGCAAACGTCCCGATGTCGAGACGATCGTGACCGCACTTTCCGCACCGGCTTTCGCGCATCTGACGAGCGGCGATCCGGGGTGGCGAAACTACCTGCGCCTGCTGACCCAGATTGGCTGCCTGCTGGAGCGCCCCGACCTCACGGCGCCGTTTTATGACCAATACGCGCCCGCGGCCGCGCGCTATCGTAACGCCTTCGCCAAAGCGCTTCCTCATGCCACGCGCGAGACCGTCGAACTTGTGCAGCATTTCGTCGAGTCCGTGTTTCATCTCGTGCTCAACGAGCTTTACGCGCAGGAAGCGCGATCCCCAACACGGGCACTCGCGACGGCGCATATCGAGCGCATGCGCACCTACCTGATCCGTTTCGCGGTTGGCGGCATCGAGGCGATGGTCAGCTCCACGGCGGCTCAGCGGGGTTCATGAGCATTGACAGCAGCAACGACGGTCGTTCACAATTTAGAACACTATTCGCAGATTCTGGCCGCAGCGAACTTGTGGCCGTATGAGACGGAGTTGGCTTCATGACAGCTGGAGACGCAGAGGACACCGCACTGATCGTCGGGGCGGGTCACGCAGCGGGAGAATGCGCGACCGCGATCCGCGAACAGGGATGGACGGGGCGCATCGTGATGGTTGGGGAAGAACCCCACTTGCCGTACCAACGGCCGCCGCTCTCCAAGGCATTTCTGTCGGGCGAATCGACCGCCGAGCAGCTCTACCTGAAACCGCTGTCGACGTACGACAAAGCGCGTGTCGAGTTCATTCCGAATGTGCGCGCCCAACGCATCGACCGTGACGCGAAACGGGTCACGCTCTCCAACGGCAGCGAAATCGGCTATACGAAACTCGTTCTGGCTACCGGCGGTCGCGCGCGGCGCCTCGCGTTGCCCGGTATCGAAACGATCGAGAAGCTGCAGAACTTTCACTACCTTCGCACGCTCGATCACGTCGCGCGCATTCGAAACCAGTTTCATGCCGGCTCGCGCCTCGTGATCATCGGCGGTGGATATGTCGGACTGGAGGTGGCTGCCGTAGCTGTGAAGCGCGGCTTGCACGTCACCGTGCTCGAAGCATTGCCACGCGTCCTCGCGCGCGTCACGGCGCCCGAGCTTTCCGCGTTCTACGAGAAAGTGCACCGCGAGGCCGGCGTCGAGATCCGCACCAACGCGATCGTCAGCGAGTTCGAACTCGACGCGTCGGGCGACGCGGTCGCGGCCGTGTGCTGCGCGGACGGCACGCGCGTCGCCGCGGATCTCGTCATCGTCGGCGTGGGACTGGAGCCCGCCACCGAACTTGCAGAAGCAGCCGGGCTGGCCGTCGACAACGGCATCGTGGTCGACGAATACACCCGCACGTCCGATCCGGATATTTTCGCAGTTGGGGATTGCACCAACCACCCCAACCCTTCGCTCGGCCGGCGCCTGCGGCTCGAGTCCGTGCCCAACGCGCTGGAGCAGGCCCGCACCGCGGCCGCCTCGTTGTGTGGCAAGGAGCGCGTCTACAACAGCGTGCCGTGGTTCTGGTCCGATCAATACGATTTGAAGCTCAAGATGGTCGGCTTGTCCCACGGCTACGACGAGTTCGTCCTGCGCGGCAATCCCGATACCCGCTCGTTCTCAGCGTTTTATCTGAAAGACGGCGTCATGCTCGCCGCCGATACGGTCAGTCGCGTGCCCGAATTCGTGCTGGCCAAGCGATTCGTTGCCGAGAAGATTCCAGTCCGCGCGGCCGATCTCGCCGACGAATCGATCCCGTTGAAGAGTCTGCTTCCCCAGTCCAACTAATTTTTCAGAGGTTCAGAAGCCATGCCGCTCATTCGATTCATTCAGCCGGACGGCAGCGAAGCCGCCGTGAGCGCCACCGTTGGCGATTCCGTGATGCAAACGGCAGTCAACAACCAGATCCCCGGCATTCTCGGCGACTGTGGCGGCAGCTGCAGCTGCGCAACCTGCCATGCGTACGTCGACGAGGCCTGGAGCAGCCACATGCCAGCGGCCGAATCCTATGAAGTCGACATGCTCACCTGTGCGATGGACGTGCGCGAAAACAGCCGTCTGACATGCCAGATCTTCGTGACGCCGGAGCTGGACGGATTGGTCGTCCATCTGCCCGGCGTGGCTGCGTAAGCGTGACGGACATGAAGGTTCCGCGCACGACGCTGATCACCGGCGCCGCATCGGGCATGGGCGCGGCGCTGGCCCGGCATTTGACCGCGCTCGGCGAACGGGTGATCGGCGTCGATCTCCGCGATGCGGAAGTTTGCGCGGACCTCACTGTCCCGGCGCAGCGCGCAGCGCTGGTCGCGCGCGTACAGCAGATCACACCGTCGATCGATGCGGTGGTCGCCTGCGCCGGCGTGTCGCCGCCGGTGCCCGGCGACACGCTGGTGTCGGTGAATTACTTCGGCGTTACTGATCTGTTGCCACGCCTGTTGCCGCTGCTGCATCGCGCAAGGGAGCCACGCGCCGTGGTGATCTCATCGCTCGCATCGCTTCATCCGGTCGATGCACGCCTCGTCGAGTTATGCCTCGACGGCAACGAAGCCGCGGCACGCGAGCAAGCTGCAAAGATCGGCGCACAAGGCTATGCGTCATCCAAGCGCGCGCTGACGCAGTGGATACGGCGCACGGCAGTGCTGCCCGGTTGGGCCGACAAGGGCGTGTTGCTCAATGGTGTCGCGCCGGGCATCGTGAAGACGCCGATGGTCGCGCCGCTGCTGGAAACCGCCGAAGGTCGCGAGGCGCTTGCCGCCGGCGTGCCCACCGTCGTACCCAACTACGCCACCGCCGAGCAGATCGTGCCGCTCCTCGCATTCCTTGCGAGTCCAGCCAATGGCTACATGGTGGGTCAAGTCCCCTTCGCCGACGGCGGTGCCGACGTGCTCTTGCGTGGAGAAGCCGCGCTGTAACGCGCAAGAGCCGCGGACACTGCCGTGCTTACGGCGCCTTCGTCAAAGCGTCGATGGCGTGCTGTTCGCTCGCGCTCCAGAACGTCGCCCACGTCGGAAATCCTTGCGGAAGGCGCGGCTGATACCGGTCGCCTTCATACTTGCCGGGCCAGTTCTGGAAGCGCGGCGCACCGGGGCGCTCGAGCCAATCCGTCGAATACCAGTGCTGTTCGTCGCGACGCTCGAAGTACCATTGCCCATCGCGCCGCACGTAGTGGTCGAAGTAGCAGATGGCCATCACCACCCACGCACCGTTGTCCTCATGCTCCGCGCGACAATAGACGCTTCCCGTTGCATGGTCGGCGTCGATGAAATCGACTGTGTGGCCGCAGATCTGGTGAATGCTGCGGTAAAAGCCGCGCAAAATATGCTCGGCCCCATAAAAGGTCTTCAGCGCCGCGCGCCCCACGCCCCATCGGCCACAGTTGACGTCTTCGGCGAACAGCTGCACCAGACTGTCCAGATCGCGCGAATCGACCGCAAGCGCGTATCGGACCGGCAACTGTTGTATAGCAAGCTGCGCCTCGATGCGCTCGATACGCGCAAGAAGACCGGAATCCGTCGTCATGCCGCCCCCTTCGCAACGTTGGTCGTCGCCGCCGAGCGCGCACGGATTTCGTCCGCATAGTAAGGCTGGTGCGAAAGAAGCCCGCCATCGACGTTAAACACCTGGCCGGTGACGAACGCTGCTTCATCCGAAGCGAGATACACCACCGCATGCGCAATGTCTTCGGGCTGCCCGAGGCGCGGCGTCAGATGGTGGCTCAGCATCATCTCCCCTAGCTCGCCCGCGTAGTACGCCTGGGTCACCGGCGTGACGATCAGGCCGGGAGCAATCGCGTTGCAGCGTATTCCCTCCTTACCGTGCTGCGCGGCGATGTAGCGCGTCAGGTTCTCGATACCGGCCTTGCAGACACCATATGCGCTATACCCCAGAGCACCCGCCTGAGCCGAACCCGACGAGGTATTGATGATCGAACCGCCACCACGTGCCCGCATCAGCGGCAGCGCACGCCGGGAAGCCAGCATGGTGCCGCGAAGATTGATGCGCATCGTGTCGTCCCAGACAGCGACGTCGACTGTCTCGACTGCCGCATCGACGGTACTGGAAAGCGACGTGGCAGCGGCGTTGTTGTGCAGGATATCGAGGCCGCCCCAGGTCTTGAGCGTCAACTCGAACATCGCGTCGATCGAACCTTCGTCGCCAATATCGACACGCGCCGCAACCGCCCGGCCGCCCGACTCCTCGATGCGACGAACCTGCTCCTGTGCGCCTTCGAGATTGAGGTCCGCCACGACGAGCAGCGCGCCTTCATCCGCGAGTCTCGCAGCACAGGCCGCGCCGATGCCCGACGCGGCCCCGGTCACAATAGCTATCTTGTCCTTGACACGCTGCATCCTCATCCTCCTCGGTAAGCGATCGTTATTGAGTGGTCAGAAAGCTTGCCGGGATTGAGGACCGGGCCCCGCTGTGTGCTGACCATCATCACCGTAGATCACGGCGCCATTGACAAAACTGCGTGCCTCGGAGGCCAGGAAAAGCCGTCCACGCGACCGAACGCGCGCATGGGGTTGTCGACGATAGCCCGCGCCGACTCCGTTGTGCCTACCGGATTGCAGTCGGCGCCGGCCGTATCGCCACCATAGTCGTTCGCGACGATCCGTGCGCCGCGAAGCGCAAGCTCTGTCGCAATCGCACGGCCGATCTAACCGGCAGCACCCGTCACTATGGCGACTTGTCCATCGAACGATAATTGCGGCATAACGGCGACTCGATCAGCCGGCCGCTACGCGGTCGAGATGAAAGTCGATATCGCCAAACATCTTCTCCATCATCGTCATCTTGCGGAAGTAGTGCCCCACCGGATATTCCTCGGTGAGCCCCATGCCACCGTGCAACTGGATGCCCTGCGCGCAAACGAAGCGATTGGCGCGCGCGGCAACGGCCTTGGCCGCCGAGATCATGCGGCTGCGTTCGGCCGCCGGGCTGTTCAGGTGGGCGATCCCGCAGTACAGCATCGAGCGCGCCTCCTGGGTGGCGACGAACATCTCCGCCATGCGGTGCTGCAACGCCTGGAACTTGCCGATAGGCTGGCCGAACTGCGAGCGTCCCTTGATGTACTCCGAGGTGATCGCCGTCACCGCTTCCATCATGCCGAGGCTCTCGGCCACGCTCGCGAGAATCGCGAGTTCCGTGGCTTGCGTGAGCACCTCCAGCGCGCGTTCCGGGCCGACGATCAGCGCATCCTCACCGAGTTCGACGTTGTGCAGGTCGATATCCGCGGCACGCGATCCATCGAGCAAGCGGTACGAACGGCACGTCACGCCCGCAGCGCGTCGATCGACGAGAAAAACGCCCACGCCCTGCGATGCACCTTCGACTCGCGCGGTCACGAGCAACTGATCCGACGACGCGCCTGCGATCACCAGCGTCTTCGCCCCGCTGATCAGGTAACCCGAGCCTGTCTCGAGCGCGTGCGTTCGTGCGTGGCATCCCACTTTGTACCGGCTGCCCGCTTCGCTATCCGCGAGCGAAAGCAACAGCTTGCCCTCGATGACGGCGGGAAGCAGCGTCTCGCGCTGAGCCGGCGCATCGCCCCGTTCGATGATCGTCGCGCAAAGCAGCGCGGTCTGTACGACCGGTTCGAGCGCCATGCCGCGGCCCAGCGCCTCCATCAGGATCGCCTTCTCGACAAACGAGCAGCCGAGACCGCCGACGTCTTCCGGCATGGTCAGGCCGAGCCAGCCAAGCTCCGCATACGCGCGCCAATGCTCGCGGCTGAAGCCCTCTGGTCCCGCCGCGATGCGAGTGCGCGCCTCGAATCCATACTCCTGCTGAACATAGCGCTCGGCGCCATCCTTCAGCATCAATTGTTCTTCGGAGAAGTTGAAGTCCATGGCTACAGTCCAAATGCCAGCTTGGCAATGATGTTCTTCTGCACTTCGCGCGCGCCGCCATAGATGGTGGATGCACGCGCGATCAGATAGCCCGACGTGCGGCCACCCATGTAGTCCGGCCAGTTTTCGTCGACTACCGGATCACCATGTGGCTCGCTGTGGTCGTCGAAACGTATCGCGCGAGGACCGAGTGCGTCCATTTGCAGCTGCGTTACACGCTGTTGCATCTCCGAGCCGCTGATCTTCAGCGCGGAGACGACAGCGTCGAGATTGCGCTCGCTCTTCTCTTCAGAGAGGATGCGCAGCACGGACCATTCGAGCGCCATCAGATCCGCTTCGACTTCTGCGACCTTGCGCGCGAACCCGGGCGTATCGATCAGGCGCACGCCGTCCACCGTCTCCTGAGCGGCGATCTCCTTCGCGCGTTGCAGCTCACGTTTGTTGAAGTACAGGAACGCGCTCGCCGTGCGCTCCTTTTCGAGCAGATACTTCGCATAGGTCCAGCCCATACCGGCCTCGCCCACGAGATGCGACTTCGGCACGCGCACGTTCTCGAGGAACACTTCATTCAGTCCCTTGCCGCCCTCGATCGAGACGATCGGACGCACCGTGATGCCCGGTGTGTCCATTCTGACCAGCAGGAAGGAGATGCCGCGTTGCGGCTTGACGGTCGTGTCAGTCTTGACGAGGAAGAAGCCCCAATCGGCAATCGACGCGTCGCTGGTCCAGATCTTCTGGCCATTGATGACGTACTCGTCACCGTCGAGCACGGCCGTGGTCTTCAGTCCGGCCAGATCCGAGCCCGCGTTCGGTTCCGAGAAGCCTTGGCACCAGAACTCGTCGCCACGCAGGATAGGCCCGAGAAAACGCTCCTTCTGCCAGTCCGAGCCAAACGCGATGATGACGGGCGCCACCATCTGAGTGGACTGCCACCCGTAGTCCATCGCATCGGCGTTGTACAGCTCTTCCATGAAGATGTGCTTGCGAAACGCGCTCCAGTCAGTGCCGCCATGTTCGGCCGGCCAATGGGGCGCGCCCCAGCCGCGCTCATACAGAATGCGCTGCCACCTGCGGATATCGTCGCGCGCGGGCGGATGCACGCCATCACGCCAGCGGCGCGAGATGTCGGCCGGTGCATGCTCGTTGAAAAACTTCCTGACTTCCTGACGAAATGATTCGTCTTCCTCGCTGTAGCCGAAATGCATGCTTGACTCCTGAATCTCTTTCGTCTTCGTTTGTCTGCTCTGCCGCGCCGCTGTGCCGCGCTCGTGCGGGGTCTGCGCCTAGCGGCCCCTGAACGCTGGTGCGCGCTTTTCTCTGGCCGCGAGCCGTCCTTCCGCCGCATCCTCCGAGTTCACCGCGAGCGCCACCGAGTTGAGTTCCTGAGCAAGAAACTCTTCCATGCTGCCCGTGTTCAACCTGAACAACTGCTTGGTCAGGCCGAGCGAAAAAGTTGGACCGGCCGCAAGCTCGCCAGCCAGCTTTTCGGCAGCCGCGTCGAGCTCGCCGTCTTCGACGAGATGACTCGCCAACCCCATATCGAGCGCTTCCTTGCCGCTCAGTCGGCGATTCAGATACATGATTTCCTTCGCGCGAAACTCGCCGCAATGACGGGCGAGCAGATGCACCATGCCACCTTCAGGCAAGGTGGCGCGCATCAGGAATGCGGGAATGAACTGCGCAGTGTCGGAAACGACGAGCTGGTCCGCGCACAGCGCAAAGCTCCATGCAATTCCCACCGCCACACCCCGTACCGCCGCGACCATCGGCTTGTTGAGGTTGTACAACCGCAGCGCGATCTTCTGGTACACCGCCATCGATGCACGCGCGTGCGCCACGCTCATCTGCGGCGGCGCGGCGCCGCTGCCCTTGATGTCGGCGCCGGCGCAAAAAGCGCGGCCTGCGCCGGTGAGAATCACCGCGCGAATCTCCGGGTCCTGTTCGATGCGATCGAGGTGCCCGAGAATCAGCTGGAGCATCTCCGGCGTCAGCGCGTTGAGCTTCTCGGGGCGGTTCAGACACAGCGTCGCAACCGCGCCGTTCAATGTGAGTTCAACATCCATGATGTTCCGATCTTCATTTGGGTTGGAGTGGTCGCTTCGAACGACGGGTCAACTGCCGCGCGCGTGCAGCCGGATCATCCCGTCGCCGAACGGCTCGTCGCGGCGCTTGAGCGCCTCCTTGAGGCCAACCGCTTCCATGTCTGCCTTGAATTGCGCGCGCCGCGGCCCCTGGCTCTGGTGAGCGCGGGCGTCATTCTCGACCGCGATGCGTTGAAGCGTGCGCGAGCCGGCCAACTCCAGGCCGAGGTTGACAATGCGCTTGTTCGCAGCCAACAGATCGGCATCGACGAACGACAGACGGCGCGCCAGCTCGTTCACCTCCGCGTCCAGCTGTTCCGCCGGCACCGCATCCATGACGAGGCCGATCTTCGCGGCGTCGCAGCCCGTCAGCGAGTCGCCGGATAGCAGCAGACGCTTCGCCCACTGCGGACCCACGTGATAGAACCACATATGCGCAGGCGGGGAGCCGTTCGCACGCGTGGCGGGAAAACCGATCCTCGCATTGTCGGCGGCGATCACCATGTCGCACGCGAGCGCCAGGTCCGTGCCGCCCGCAAGACAGTTGCCATGCACCTGCGCGATGATCGGCTTGTGGATTTCGGCCATCAGATTGACCGTCTCCGACTGCCGCTCCATCGACCAGCAATCGTCGTCGAAGCTGCGAATCGTGCCGCGATAGTCACCCGGATCGACGGCGTCCGCGGCACGGTCCGAATACGTCGTCACGAGGTCGTAGCCCGCGCAGAAATCGCGGCCGGCTCCCGACAGCACGATCACGTTCACCGCTTTGAGGTCGTCGGCTTCGAGCAACGCCGCTTTGAGTTCCTGCAGTAGCGGATTGTTGATGGCGTTGCGCTTGTCCGGACGATTCAGCGTGATACGCGCAACCCGCTCCGCTACTTCGAACTTCACGCATTCCGAACTCTTTAGCCACTTGGCCATGGTCGATTTCTCCAAACGAGGCGATTGCCGTTCACTGGGCAAACTGCTGGCGCAAGCTCACCTTGCTGATCTTGCCGGTCGGCAGTCTCGGCAGCTCGTCGACGAAGGCGATGGCCTTCGGACATTTGTAGCTCGCGATCAGGCCGCGGCAGAACTCGATCAGCTCGGCCTCGCCCGCCTGTTCGCCCCGCCGCAACACGACGATCGCTTTCACGCACTCTCCCCACTTCTCGTGCGGCACGCCGATCACCGCCACGTCGATGACCGCCGGATGCTGCCCCAGCGCATCTTCGACTTCACGGCTATAAATGTTTTCGCCGCCGGAAATGATCATGTCCTTCTTGCGGTCGACGAGGAAGATGTAGCCGTCCTTGTCCTGGTAGCCCATGTCGCCCGAGCGGTACCAGCCGTCGCGCAGTGCTTCCACCGTCGCCGCGCTGTTGTTCCAGTAGCCGCTCAACTGCGTCTGCGAGCGCAGCCAGACCTCGCCGGTCTGACCTTGCGGCAGATCGTTGCCGTGATCGTCGACGATGCGCAGGTCGATGCCGGGACACGGACGTCCCACCGATGCGAGGCGCCGTACCTGTTCCGGCGACCCTTGAGGCTTCACCTCGTGCGCAGGCAGCCAGCAGGCATTGCTCTCGGTCATACCGTACTGAACCGAAAACACGGGGCCGAGCACCTGAATGCCACGCGCAAGCAGTGGCGGCGGCACCGGTGCAGCCGCGGTGACGATGTTCTCGATGCTCGACACGTCATAGCTCGCCAGCTCCGGCACGTCGAGGACCGCCTGAAGCATCGCGGCAACCATGAACGTGAAGGTGATGCGTTCTTGCGCGATCGTCTCGAGCATTTGCTTCGGATCGAAGGCTCGATGGATGACCGTCGTGCCGCCCATCCAGGCGACCGCATTAACGAAGCCGATCCCGCCGACATGAAACGCCGGCGTCGTCTGCAGCACACGCGTCTTGCCAGAAAACTCCGTCACGAGCGCGCAGCTTTCCGCGGTGACGCACATCGCATGGTGTGTGCGCACGACACCCTTGGGACGCCCTGTGGTGCCGCTCGTGTACATCAGATACGCGTAATCCTCGGGATTCGAGCGGATCGGCGGCCCTTCCACTGGGCCGGCTTCCATCACCGCCTCGAATGAAACGGCCCAATCAGGCGCGTCGCCGATGCAGATGTACTGCTCGATTCCGGGCAGTTGCGAACGCAGTCCGTCCACGACATCGGCATACTGAGCCTCGAAGACGAGCGCTTTGGGCGCCGCATCCTTCAGAATGTAGAGAATCTCCGCGGGCGCCAGCCGAAAATTGACGGTCGCGAGAATAAAACCGGCCCACTCGCACGCACGGTAGGTCTCGTAGTACTCCGCGCAGTTCATTGCGAGGATCGCAACCCGATCCTGACGCCGCAGGCCACGCTGATATAGCGCGCCCGAAAAGCGTCTTGCACGCTCCGCCAACTGAGCGTGCGTCAGACGCCGTTCCGCATATACGAGCGCCGTGTGGTCGGCATGCAAGCGAGCGTTTCGCTCGATCATCTCGCCAAGGGTTCTCATCTCAATCCCGTCGTTGTTGTGTCAGATCGTCTGTTAACCTGCGAGCGTCTGCGGATCGGCCAGCACGGTGCCGATGAATGCAGCGAAGCGCGCCGCGTCGGCTCCGTTAATCACGCGATGGTCGTAGCTGAGCGACAAGGGCAGCATCTTGCGCCAGCTGACGCCGCCGTCATCCGCCGGCGCGGCCGCCAGCCGGGTTTTAGTCACACCGAGAATCGCCACTTCAGGCGCATTGACGATAGGCGTAAAGCCGGTACCGCCGAAGCCGCCCAGCGAGCTGATCGAGAAGCAGCCCCCCGACATCTCCGCCATCGATAGCCCCTTTTCGCGCGCCTTCTGCGAAATTGCTGCAAGTTCTACCGAGAGTTCTTCGACGCTCTTCTTGTCGCAATCGCGCAGCACCGGCACGAGCAATCCAAAGCGCGTATCCACCGCGACCCCGATGTGGAAGTACTTCTTCAGAACGATGTTCTTGCCGTCACCGTCGAGCGACGCGTTGAATTGCGGAAACTCCTGCAAAGCCCGCACCACGGCTTTGATCAGGAAGACGAGCGGCGTCAGCTTGACCGCCGGATTCGCGTCGTTGCGCGCCTTGCGATAGCTTTCGAGCGACGTAATATCGGCATCGTCGTGATGGGTCACATGCGGAATCGTCAGCCAGTTGCGCGATAGGAAGGCTCCTGTGAGCTTCTGGATGCGCGACACCGGCTTGACCTCTACCTCGCCGAATTCGGCGAAATCGACCTGCGGCCAGGGCGGCAGATTCGCACCAAACGCTGGCGCAGCGGCCTCGCCTGAACCACTATTCACGTTGGACTGCGCTCGGGTAGCTACGGATTCGACACTCATCGCGGATGCCTTTTCAAACGACTCTTGAACAGCGTGACCGGCCTGCGGCCAATCAGACGATTTCCGCCAGCACCGTGCCGACGGGATACACTTCGCCAACCTGGGCGACGATGCGCAGCGTGCCCGACGCCGGCGACTCGACCTCCTGAACCGATTTGTCGCTCTCGAGCGCGTAGAGAATCTGCCCTTCGCTCACGGTCGCGCCGTCTTCCGCCAGCCATTCGGCCAGCGTGCCTTCATTCATGGAAAAGCCCAGTTTGGGCAGCAGAACTTGTGTGGTCATGAGCTTGCTCTATTGATGATGGAAATTGCGGGAGCGCGTGCTTGTCATTTCAGCGTCGCGCGAACCGCCGCTTCGATGTCTGCCACGCCCGGCGCGAACGCGTCTTCGAGCGGCTTGGAGAACGGCACGGGGCAGAATTGCGCGCCCACGCGCTGCACCGGCGCCTTGAGTTCGCGAAAGAGGGCCTCGTAGATGCGAGATGCGATTTCAGCACCCACGCCGAACGGCTTGACGGCCTCGTGCACCACGACGGCGCGCCCTGTTTTGGCAACCGAAGTCAGGATGGTTTCGGTATCCAGAGGCGAGACCGTGCGCAAATCGATCACTTCGCAGGCGATCCCATCCTTGGCGAGCGCCTCCGCGGCGACCATGACCTCTTGCACGCGGCGGCTGTAACTGATCAACGTGACGTCCGTGCCTGCGCGCACGACGTTGGCCTTTCCAAGTGGAATCGCCACGCCGCGCTCCGGCGCATTGCCCGGGTTCCAGTAGGTCGGCATGTTCTCGATGAACAGACAAGGGTCGTCATCGCGGATGCAGGACAGCATCAGGCCATACGCATCGGCAGGATTCGAAGGCGCGACCACCTTGATGCCGGCGACGTGCGCGAACCACGCTTCGAGATAGTCCGCGTGCTGACCACCCGTGCCGAAGCCCGCACCGGTCATCGTGCGGATCACGATCGGCACATTGGTCTGTCCGCCCGACATGAAGCGCAGTTTCGCCGCGTGATTCACGATCATGTCCATCGCGACGGTCGTGAAGTTCATCAGCATGATTTCCGCCACCGGGCGCATGCCGACCATCGAAGCGCCGATTGCCGCACCGATGATGGCCTGCTCCGAGATCGGCGTCGAACGCACGCGCGAGGTGCCGTATTTCGACGACAGTCCCTTCGTTACGCCGACAATGCCGCCTTCCTGGCCGTCGGCAACGTCTTCACCCAGCACGATCACGTTGACGTCGGCGGCCATTGCATCGTCGAGCGCGAAATTGACGGCCTGGATAGTGTTGATGTTGGTTGGCATCTGGCTCATGCAAGCACCTCGTCCTTGAAGATGTCGCGACGAAGCTCAGCGACATCGGGATATTCGCTCGACAACGTGAATTCGACCGCAGCGTCAATCTGCGCCTCGTGCCCGGCTTCCATCGCAGCCAGTTGCTCTTCGCTCCCATGCTTTGCATCGATGAGCCACTGGCGGAACAGCGGCACGGGGTCCTTGGCGACCCAGGCCGCCTTTTCATGCTTGTCCATGTACGCGTCCGGATCGCCAAATACATGGCCCTGAAAGCGGAACGTGTTCGCTTCGATGAGCGTCGGGCCGCCACCGTCGCGCGCACGCTCGACCGCCTCGCGCGCCGCCTTGTGCATCGCGATCGGATCGTTGCCGTTCACCGTCACGCCGGGCATCTGGTATGCGACGGCGCGTTGCGCGATATTAGACACGGAGGTGCCGTAAGCGTATTTGGTGTGCTCCGCGTAGCCGTTGTTCTGGCAGACGAAAATCACCGGCAGTTTCCAGACCGATGCCATGTTCAGCGACTCGTGGAACGCGCCGATGTTGGATGCGCCATCGCCGAAGTAAGCGACTGCCACGCGCCGTTCACCGCGAATCTGCGCGGCAAGCGCCAGGCCATTCGCAATTGGCATCGAACTGCCGACGATGCCGGTCGTGACCATCACGCCGGAAGCGGGATGGGTAACGTGCATCGGACCGCCCTTGCCCTTGCAGGTCCCGGTCACTCGTCCACCGAGTTCGGCCCAGAGTTCCTTGAGCGGCACACCTTTGGCGATCATGTCGTGAACACCGCGGTAGATCGTGCAGATGTAGTCGTCATCGGTGAGACACACCGACATCGCCGACGGGATCACTTCCTGCCCGCGCGGCGAGTAGTACGGCATGACCAGCTTGCCGGCCTTGATCACGGCGCGAAAGCGCTCATCGTTCTGCTTGATGAGTGTCATGCGCCTGTAGATGTCGACCAGGACTTCGCTGCTGGGCGGCTGATAGGCATTCATTCGTCACTCTCCTGTGTCACCAGATCTTTTGCGCGCCGCTCGAATGCAGCGCCGCGATGTAACCGAACACAAACGATGCGCCGATGCTGCTGCCGGCGCCCGGATAACACCGGCCAACCACGGATGCCGTGCAGTTGCCGGTGGCGTACAGCCCAGGGATTTGCGAACCGTCGTCCTTCAGCACACGTCCGAACTCGTCAGTTACGAGACCGCCAGCAGTGCCGACATCGCCTGGATACATGCGCACCGCGTAGAACGGGCCCTGCTCGATCGGCCCGAGATTCGGGTTCGGTTTGATGGTCGGGTCACCATGGCAGCGATCGAATGCGCGCGAGCCGCGGCCGTAATCTTCGTCGACGCCCGTTTTGCAGAAACCATTGAAGCGCTGGACGGTCTTGAGCAGACCCGCACGGTCGATCTTGCATTTCGCGGCTAGCTCTTCGAGCGTGTCAGCTTTGATCATGTATCCGCTGTCGAGCCACTTCTGCGGAATCTGGCCCGGCATCGCGGTGCCCCACGGGTAGTACTTGCGCTGGCGGCTGTCCATCACGACCCACGCGGGCACCGCCTTTCCCGTCTGCTTGTGGCGCTCGTACATGCGTTGACCGATCTCCATGTACGCTCCCGCTTCGTCGCAAAAGCGCTCGCCATCCTGATCGACCATGATGGAAAACGGCAGCGAGAGGTCGAGGTGATGCATGAACGGCAACGGCGAACCGTCCGGTGCGCGCGCGCCTTCGGGCAGTTCCTCGTTGGGACCGAGCGACGTCACGACCCACCACGCTTCTTCCATGCAATCCACCGCGCCGCCGAGCGCGATCGCAGCTTGCAGGATTTCACCGGTATCGCCTGGATTCGCATTGGTCCAATCCGCGGACGACGGCTGCGGCTGGTACTTGCGGCGCATCTCCGCGTTGTGTGAAAAGCCGCCCGTATTGAGCAGGACGCCCTGGCGAGCGCGCACGCGCAACTCGCGGCCGCTGCGCACTGCGACAATGCCGGCCACTCGCCCTTCCTCGACGATGAACTCCCGCACCGGCGTGTCCGTCCAGATCGGCACGTTCGCGCGCAGCGCCATCTGAAGCATGCGCCCCTGAATCGCCGCACCGTTGGCCACGAGCTCCTTGCCGGTGATCTTCTGGTAAAGCATGCGGCCGCCGAGCTGCATCGCCTTGCGCTTGCCGCCCCACGTCCGCTTCATCAGAAACAGTGTCGGGTACTCGTCCGAGTTGGCTGGCATCGACGGTCCTTTATAGCGCGACAAGCGCGGCGCCCATTCGCCCAGTTCCTTCACGTCGAACAGCTTCGCCAATAGGGACCGGCCACGCGGCTCCCCGCCGGGCAGCGTGTCGTAGTAATCGGACCAGCCGTCCGCGTACACGAACTGCATCCCCTGCTGCTCGAGAAACTCGGCCATCTTCGGCCCGGTGCGCAAGTAAGCCTCGCGTCGCGCCTCCGAAGTGCCCGGACCTTGATACGTCACCGCGGCGTCGAAGTACTGCCGTGCGCGCTCATACGAATCGCTTACGCCGTGGCGCTTCATCACGTGATTGTTCGGCAGCCACCAGACGCCGCCCGAATAGCCGGTCGAGCCACCGACCTTCGCCTGCTTCTCGATGATCAGCGCTTCTTTGCCCACCGACTTGCAGGCAAGCGCCGCACACATCGAACCACCGCCGCTGCCGACCACCACGAAGTCGTACGTTGCGTCCCAGCTCGTCGACATCACTCCTCCCGCGCGATGAATTCGCGCAGCGCGCGATGGAAGTTCGAGACCGACGTTTCCTGTAGCGGATTCGTGCGCGAACCCTTGAAGCCGCGCGACTTCATCCCCTGCTGCACGTTGGTCATGTTCTGGAAGTCCTGCCACAGGATCAGGCCGAAGTTCTCCTGAGCGTTCTCTTTCCAGTCATCAACACCGTAGTAGAACTCGCGCTTAAGCGGCGGCTCCGCGCCCGGCGCGAAGCGCTGCAGCGACCAGATGTCGTAGATGCACGAATCGGGGTTATCGCCGTCCGGGCGTGCGCGGTAAAACAGCGCGCCGTCGGGGTACGGAAGAAACACGAGGTTCGGGAAGACATGCCAGTCCGCTCCCGCTCGACCGAGTTGCTCGAAAGTGATCTCCGGCCAGCCGGCGCCCTCAGCGATCGCCGCTTCGCGTTGGAAATCCATTGCCTTTGCGAGGACTTCGAACTGGTTACCCGAGGGCGACATTTCCGTCATCAGCCGCTTCGCCGCTTCGTAGTCTCGCGCGGTATTGATTGCTTTCAGGGTCTCTTCCATCACACGGAAGAAGTTGACGAGACCCTGACGCACGTCCTCCGGCATCGGCTTGCCGGTTCGTGGCGACGGCGCGCCGATCATGCGCGTGGCCGTCGAGTAGCCGAACATGCCGTGACGGCCGTAGGCGAAGCTTCGCGTTACGTCATCTCCCGCGACATCCAGCAACTGAGGATGCGTTGCCGCGACGTGATAACCCTCGTTGAACGCTTCGAGCGCAACCTTCCAGTTGCACGGAAGACGAATCGACTTGTACCAGCGGTAGCGCATCTTCTCGAATTCGAAGCAGTTCGTGATCTCCGGTACCGGATCGAGGAATTTAGCGAGCGGCTCTGCGTTCGGGTCCATGTTGATGAACACGAAACCGCCCCACGTATCCACCAGAACATCGGTGAGACGCAGATCACCGTCGGTCATTTCCTCGCAGCCGGCCCAATCGTCACGATCGAGCACGCGCGCGACACTGCCATCCAGATTCCACTGCCATCCGTGATAGGCACAGTGAAATTTCGAGGCCTTGCCGCTGCCGTTGGTCAAGCGACGGCCACGATGCTGGCAGACGTTGAAAAAGGCCCTGATCCGGTCAGCCGCCGTTCGCACCACGATGATCGACTCGCCGGCCACGTCGAAGGTGACGTAGTCGCCGACGTTGGGAATTTCTTCCAGCCGACACGCAACCTGCCACACGTGCGGCCACAGCCGCTCGTTCTCCCGCTCGAGGAATTGCTTCGACAGGTAACTGTCCTTCGGCACAAAATCGAGACGGAGCGTGTGTTCACCCGAATCGGGACCTCTGTTACCCATTGCTATCTCCTTCGTGATGTGGCCGGCGTAGGCGCCGGTTCCGACTCTTTATGTTGTGGCCGAGTGGTTCGCAATCGATATGCAACGATCGGTTCAATTGTTGTGAACGGCGTTCAGATGCTAGGCTGACGCCCGGATTGCTGTCAATCCGGGCGAACGTCAATCGAGCGCAGCGGTCAGCGCCGGAACAGCTTCGAACAGGTCCGCGTTGAGACCGTAGTCGGCCACCTGAAAGATCGGCGCCTCTGCGTCTTTATTGATCGCGACGATGACCTTCGAATCCTTCATGCCGGCGAGGTGCTGAATCGCTCCCGAGATGCCCACCGCGATATACAACTGAGGCGCGACGATCTTGCCCGTCTGGCCGACCTGATAGTCGTTCGGCACGAAGCCGGCGTCGACCGCCGCACGCGACGCGCCGACGGCCGCACCAAGCTTGTCCGCAAGCGCGTCGAGGAGCTTGAAGTTGTCACCGTTCTGCATGCCACGGCCGCCCGACACCACGATGTTTGCCGCCGCAAGCTCCGGCCGGCTCGATTTCGTGAGCTCCTGCCCGACAAAACGGGCCTTGTCGAAAGCCGGCGCCGATGCAACAGCGCGTGACGGCGCGGTGGTCGAACCGGTCGCTGCAGCATCGAACGCGGTCGGGCGAATCGTGATGACTTTGATCGGGTCGGACGATTGCACTGTTGCTAGTGCATTGCCGGCATAGATTGGACGCACGAAAACATCGGCAGCCTTGAAGGCAACGACATCGGAAATCTGCGCGCTATCGAGCAGCGCGGCCACACGGGGCATGAAGTTTTTGCCCACCGCCGTGGACGCGGCAATCACGTGTGTATAAGCGCCGGCCAACGAGACCACGAGTGCGGCGAGGTTTTCCGGTAACCCGTGCGCGTATTCGGGTGCTTCCGCGACGAGCACTTCGGCGACACCGGCTACGTTCGCGGCTTGCTCGACGACGGCCGACGCGCCGTGGCCCGCCACCAGCACATGAATGTCGCCACCCACTGCGCCCGCCGCTGTGATGGCGTTGAGCGTGGCGCGCTTCAGGGTCGCATTGTCGTGTTCGGCGATAACGAGAATAGTCATGATCAGATCACCTTCGCTTCGTTTCGAAGCTTTTCAATCAGCGCTGCAACATCCGGAACCATCACACCGCCCTTGCGCGCCGGTGGCTCGGTCACTTCGATAACCTTCAGGCGAGGCGCGACGTCAACGCCCAGCGCTTCAGGATTCAGCGTATCCAGAGGCTTCTTCTTCGCTTTCATGATGTTGGGCAGCGTCACATAGCGGGGACTGTTCAGGCGCAGATCGGTCGTGATCACCGCAGGCAGATCGAGAGCGACGCGTTCGAGACCGCCATCGATTTCACGCGTGACGAGCAGTTGCTGACCATCCACTTCCGTCTTGAACGCAAACGTCGCTTGCGGCCAGCCGAGCAATGCGGCGAGTTTCTGCCCGGTTTGGCCAGCGTCGTTGTCGATGGCCTGCTTGCCGAGCAAGACCAGTTGCGGGTTTTCCCGCGCGGCTACGGCGGCCAGCAGCTTTGCGACTGCGAGCGGCTGCAGATCCGCATCGCTCTCCACTAGCACCGAACGATCCGCCCCCATGGCGAGTGCCGTACGCAGTACCTCCTGCGATTGCGCTGTGCCCGCCGATACCACGACGACTTCAGTTGCAACGCCTGCTTCCTTGAGGCGCACCGCCTCCTCCACCGCGATCTCGTCGAATGGGTTCATGGCCATTTTTACGTTGGTCAGATCGACGCCCGAGCCGTCGGACTTGACCCGAGGCTTCACGTTGTAGTCGATCACGCGCTTCACCGCGACCAGTATCTTCAATTTGACGCTCCGAACGCTTTGTTGAACAATGTTCTATATTCTGAACCGTTCTTTTTGTAGCTGTCAACGAGAAGAATGAGGAAAGCGTCACTTGCCGATCAATTCGACGCCCTCGTTCAACACCAAGGAGACGACAAATGAAGCTGTATCGATGCGAGCGTTTCGAAGGCATTGCGGGACTGGCGTTATGCGAACAACCCGATCCGGCGCCACCTGGCGCTCATCAGGTATTGGTGCAGGTCAAGGCGAGTTCACTGAATTTCCGTGAGTTGCTGCTGATGAATGGAGCGTTTCGCGACTGGATGGCACCGAACTTCATTCCGGCCTCGGACGGCGCGGGGGTCGTGATCGCGGTCGGCGCAAGCGTACGGCGCTTCAAACCGGGCGACCGGGTGATGGCCAATTTCGCGGAAAACTGGCACGGCGGAGCGCGCCCGCAACACGCAGATACTTTGGGCCGCGGCGCCATCGTCGAAGGGATGCTTCGCGACAAAGTCGTACTGAGTGAGGAAGAGCTGATTGGTGTGCCCGAGCACCTTTCCGACGAGGAAGCCGCGACACTGCCGTGCGCCGCCGTCACCGCATGGAACGCACTGTGTCAGCATGCGCCCCTGCTGCCGGGCCAGACCGTCCTCGTGCAAGGTTCCGGCGGCGTATCGATCTTCGCTCTGCAGCTAGCACGTCTTTTCGGCGCCCGCGTGATCGCCACTTCGTCCAGCGAATCGAAACTGAAACGCCTGGCCGAACTGGGCGCAGACGCGACCATCAACTACCGCGACACGCCCAATTGGGAAGACGCCGTCCTGCGCCTGACCAATGGCCTTGGGGTCGATCTCGTCGTCGAGGTGGGCGGGGCTCAAACGTTCGGCAAGTCGGTTGCTTGCACACGGGACGGCGGCCGGATCAGCGTCGTGGGGCTGCTGACCGGTGCCCCCTCCCCCGGCGAGGGATTCTTCACGCGCGGACTGACGATCGCACCGATCCGCGTCGGCTCCCGCCAGGACTTCGAATCGATGAACCGCGCAATCGCACTACACAAACTGCGGCCGGTGATCGACTCGGTCTATGACTTCGCGCATGTACCGGATGCGCTTCGGCACCTCGAAAGCCAGAAACATTTCGGCAAGATCGTCATCCGCCACCAGTAATCAGCCTTCCCATCATCCACGGGAGTCAGACAATGAAACTCTTTTCACTGGAAGGACAAATCGCGCTCGTCACGGGCGCATCGCGCGGTCTCGGCTTTGCGATGGCGAGCGCCCTGGCGTCCGCGGGCGCGCGTGTGATTCTTTGTGCGCGATCGCGCGCGAGCCTCGAGACCGCGGCGGAGTCGATTCGCAAAACGGGTGGCACCGTCGATATCGAACCGTTCGATCTCACCGATCACAATGCGATCAGAAACGGCGTGCGCAACGTTCTCGCTCGTCACGGCCGCATCGACGTACTGCTCAACAATGCCGGCATTTGCGAGTGGAGCGATTTTCTCCAGTCGAGCGTCGATATGTGGCAAAGAACAATGGATACCAATGTCACAGCCGCATACCTGCTCGCGCAGGAAGTGGCGCGCCCGATGATCGAACGCGGACACGGACGCATCATCAACGTCGGGTCTTATGTGTCGGTGCTCGGCCGCGAGAAGCTCCAAGCGTACGTGGCCAGCAAGCACGCCGTTGCCGGACTCACGAAATCGCTCGGTGCGGAGCTGGGTCGGCACGGCATTCGTTGCAACGGGATCTGCCCCGGCTACTTCCTCACGGATATGGCTGAGCCCGTCACATCGAATCCGCAAATGAAGGAGATCGTGCGCTCGCATATTTCGGTTGGCCGTTGGGGCAATCCCGAGGAACTAGGCGGCGTCGCCGTGTTTCTCGCGTCGCAGGCCAGCTCTTACATGAATGGCCAAATGCTGATGGTCGACGGCGGAGTCTCGGAGATCCTGAGCTTTTCGATGTCCGTGGTGTAAGGCCGAGCGGCCAGCGGGTCAACTTATTTGTGCTGCGAGGCGGTGCCGCGCGCAACGCGCGGCACCGCCACATACCCGCTACCGCAGCGTGACCTCGCCGCTACAAGCTTCGACGTTCGCCGAACCAGCCGCTCCCCCCCTCGCCACCGCCTTGCGCGAAATTCCCTGCAGAAGGAAATGCGACAGCGCCGGGATCAGGATCAGCGCACCGATCATGTTCCACAGGAACATGAACGTTAGCAGGATGCCCATGTCGGCCTGAAACTTGATTGGCGAGAAGGCCCATGTCACAACGCCGGCAGCCAGCGTCACGCCGACCAACGCCACGACCTTGCCCGTGAACTGCACCGCATGACGATAAGCTACGCGCAGCGGCTGCCCCGCACGCTGATACGCGAGCTGCACGCTCAGCAGATAGAGCGCATAGTCGACGCCAATCCCCACGCCCAGCGCGATCACCGGCAGCGTCGCCACCTTCACGCCGATGCCGAGCTTGACCATCAGCGCCTCGCACAGCACCGAAGTGATTCCGAGCGGCACGACGGCCACCACGACCGCGCGCCAGCTGCGGAACGTGATGAAGCACAGCAGGATCACCGCCGCATACACCATGAACAGCATGGTGCGGTTCGCTTTCGCAACGACCACGTTCGTCACTGCATCGATGCCGGCCGAGCCGGCAACCATCAGGAACTGGTGATCGGCGTCGCTATGTTCTTTCGCGAATGCCTCCGCCGCCTCCATGACGCGCGAGAGCGTCGCCGCTTTGTGATCGGTCAGATACGCGATCACAGGCGCGGTGCCGCAAGTTTGGCTCAGTAGGTCCGGATGATCGAGCAGGATCTGCCACACCGTCTTGTTGACGATCGATGGCACGCGGTCGACCGTGTACCACTTCGGGTAGCCCTCGTAGAAGCCCGCCGTGACCCAGCGCGCGAGGCCACCGACCGAAGTCGTCGTCTGCACGCCCGGCACGTTGCGCAGCGTGGCTTCGAGTCGGTCAGCCTCGAGAACGAGCGGGAAATTGTCGGCGTCGCAAGTGCCGTGCGACGACTTGCCAACCACGACGAAGAGATCGCTCGACAAGCCGAAATGCGTGTTGACGTAAGCGTTGTCGAGGTTGTAGTGCGAGTCTGGACGAAGCTCCGGCGCGCCCGAATCGAGGTCGCCGATCTGCAGATGCTGACTGATCGACCAGCCGAACACCGTGAGTGCCGCCGCGCAAACGATCGCACCCACGGCCCAGCGGCGTTCGGTGAAGCGGTCGAGCAGGTTCCAAAGCGCGCCGGCCGACGAGGTGCCGCGCGCCTCGTTCTGTTCGCCGCGCACGCTGCGTCGTGCCGCTGACGGACTGACGCCAATGTATGAAAGCAGTACCGGCAGCAGCAGTAGATTCGTGAACACGAGCACGCCCACGCCAACGCTCGCCGTGAACGCCAGATCCTTGATGACCGGAATGTCGATGACCATCAGCACCGCGAAGCCAACCACGTCCGCGAGCAACGCCGTGAGACCGGCGAGGAAAAGTCGCCGGAACGTGTAGCGTGCCGCCACGTAGCGATGCGTGCCACGCCCGATGTCCTGAGTGATCCCGTTCATCTTCTGTGCGCCATGCGATACCCCGATGGCGAAAACGAGGAACGGCACCAGCACCGAATAGGGATCGAGCACATAGCCGAGCGAACGAATGATGCCGAGCTGCCAGACTACGGCGATCAGCGAACATGCCACCACCAGCAGCGTGCTGCGATAGCAGCGCGTGTACAGAAAGATCACGCCGAGCGCGATCGCCGCGGCCACGCCGAAGTACATCGCCACCAGCTTGAGGCCGTCGATCAGGTCGCCGATCAGCTTGGCGAAGCCCACCACGTGCACGTGCACCTCGCCGTGACCCTCCTTCTTGATGACCTCGTCGATCTGGTGCGAGAGCTTCGCGTAGTCGAGCGCCTTGCCGGTATCGGCATAGTGATCGAGCAGCGGCAACTGGATCATGCTCGAATGCTGATCATTCGACACGATGCTGCCCACGATGTTTGCGCGCGCTACATTCGTGCGCAGCTGTGCGATGCCCTGTGCGGACGCGTCGAAGCCGTCCGGCATCACCGGGCCGCCCGCGAAGCCATTCTCCGTGACCACGTTCCAGCGCACGATCGGCATCCAGATCGACTTCACGCCAGGACGGTCGACGCCCGGAATCAGGAACAATGCATCATTGACGCGTCGCAGCGCGGCAAGATACTTCGGATCGTAGATGTCGCCCGAGGGATTCTCGACGACGATCCGCAGCGAATTGCCGAGCCCTTTAAGGTCCGCCTTGTTGGCGAGATAGTTCTTGATGTACGGATGCGACAGCGGAATCATCTTCTCGAAGCTCGCATTCACATCGAGACGCAGCGCCTGAAACCCTAGCACCGCCGTGATGATCGCGCAGATGACGATGAGCCAGGGACGGCGGTTGAAGATCAACCGTTCAAGCGCGTTGCCTGAACGTGAATCGAACTGGGCAAGATCCGCCACAACGGGCATCTTGTCGAATTGGGCATTGTTGCCGCCAGCCATGTCTGCTCCCTTTTAGTTCGACTTCGACAATGTGATCCGCGACAGGCCGGCCGCACCAGCCAGCACCGCGGTGTCGCCGCGCAACGCCATCGCGAAGATGCCGCCCGGCTGGCTCGCGCGAAGTTTTTGAAACGTTGCCCCCTGATCGGCGCTCTCGAGCAGCTCACCCGCCTGGGTCGCGAGAAGAAGGTGACCGTTCGGCAGTTCAGCCGACGCCAGGATGCTCGCGCCGGTCGGCAGCGTGATCTTGTCCCAGGTCGCTCCGCTGTCGATGGAGCGATATGCGTTGCCGAGCAGACCGTAGACGATCAACGCGTTGCCCGTGGAAGCGAGACCGAAGAGACTGCCCTTCGAGGGCGTAGGCACCGCGACGAAACGCTGCTTGCCCGGATCGAGCTTGAGCAGCAGCCCCTGTTCGCCCACGATATAAAGCGTCCCGTTGATACGGCGCATTGCATGCAGGTTCAACGCGTTGGGATTGTCGACGCGATCGAACCAGGGCACCCAGTTCTTGCCGCCGTCGTCGGTGTGGAAAATGATGTTGAACGAGCCGATGACCCACCCCGAACGCTCATCATCAAACCAGACGTCCAGGAAAGGACGTCCCCCCTTGTCTGCTTCGAAGCGCTCTGCCTCTTCGCGCGACGCCTTCAGATCGGGTGAATCGCCCTGCTGCTTCGCGTAGTAGGCGCTCATCAGCTTCGCCGCCTGCTGGCCGTCGAGCTGCCGTGTCCAGGTATTGCCGCCGTCGGTGGTGTGGAGCACCTGGCCGTCGTGTCCGACCGCCCAGCCGAGCGCGGCCGACTTGAACGTGACAGCGACCAGATCCGAACTCACCGGCACCTGGACCTGGCGCCAGTGCATGGCCATGTCGTCCGAGACCAGAATCGCCCCGCGCGGGCCTACCGCGACCAGACGCTGTCCGGCCTGGGCCAACGCGATCAGCGGTTCATGCGCGGCCTGCAGGTTGATCACGGCAGGCGAACGCATCGGATCGGCGAATTCGGCATGGACCGACCCGCTGGCGGCGCATGCCGCCGCGACGAGTGCCAGCCAACGAAACAGGGTATTGCGCATTGTGTCTCCTTCACAGTAACTGGCGATCGGTCACGCGAACAGTCCTGGATTTTTATGAAACTTATCTGTGCGCCATGCGATACCCGGCATCGCGCACGTACTGCGCCTTTCCTTGCACCTGTATCGGCTATCGCACGCCGGTCGACTGCATATGCTCAGGTGTAAAGAAGTCCTTCGTGAAGCTCGTGTTGAACATGATCCCAGGCGAGTCCGCCGGATGGCTGCCGAAAATATAGATGCCGCTGTTGAAGTCGTAGAACCAGTTGCCCAGCGAATACGGCACCTTGTAGTCGTACGCAGGCGCCGTGGTCTCGAAGCCACCCCGATACAGCTTGCCCGACTGGTCATAGGCGTCCATCATTCCGCCGCCACCGTCCTCGTCGAAATAGACCGTCTTTTTGCCATACACGTGACGCGAGCCCTGCTTGAGCGTCAAGTCGACGACCCACACGCGGTGCAGTTCCCAGCGCACATGATCCGGGCTGACGAAATGCGGCGTCAGGATCTTGCTCGCCGGCGTTTCGTACTGTTGCTTGTAGTCGTTGTATGGGATGTACATCTCTTTCTTGCCGACGAGCTTCGCGTCCCAGCGATCGATGCGTCCGTAGAACAACTGGATGTCGTCCATCGTGATCGCGCCCGAATAGCCGGGGTTCGGCGTGTCGTAGGCAAGGTCAGGCGCCACGCGCACGCGGCGCTGACCGGGGTTGTATTCCCACGATTGCTGGTTGTGATCGGCCGTATCGGTGAAGAACCAGTAGAGCGTGGTGTCGCCGATCATTCGCGCCGGTGCAACGAAATCGTTGTTGATGTATTGCCAGATGGCGAGACCGCCCTTCTTCCTGAATTCGCCTTCCTGTTTCAGATCGAAATATGGGTAGTACAGTGAGCTCTTGAATTGCGCGGCGAGGATCGGCGTGCCTCTCGAATCAACCAGCCACGTCTTCACGTTGTTGCGCTGGGCCGTACCCACATAGCGCAGTTCCCAGTTCCACAATGCTTCCTGACCGTTCTTCGGCACCGGGAACGGCTTGCCGCCAAACGCACCGGAAACGAACAGGCCATTCTTTTCGAGCTTCGCGTTCTGCGCGTTCTTTTCCGAATTCTCGAGATACCAGTCCGGATACGACACCGAGCGATGCGTCGGATAGACGTCCATCCGATAGGTCGGATAACGCTTGAACAGCTCGATCGAACTCGCGCTCAGCTTGTCCGCGTACTGCTGATAGTTCTGGTTAGTGATTTGCAGCACTGCCTTCTCACCCGGAAACGGGTCTGCCCACTTGCCAGAATCTGCCTGGAATCCCGTCGGAAACTGTGTGATACCGCCTGTGTAGGCGGGAATCGTCCCGTCCTTGTTCCCGGCGATTTCGGCCCCGAAAGGCGTGATCCCGTTTTCGATCGCATTCGACATCGGCGCGGCGCAAATTGCTGCAGCAAGCGCGAACGCGTTAATCAACAGCCGGTGCTTCTTCAAAACTGTCTCCATCACTTTCCAGATTGATCCAATACCAAAAGCAACCACACTACTTTCGATGCGTGCGACTCGATCCAGCCACTGCTGGTGAGACGTCCCGCCAGGCAAGCCGGGCGGGACGTCTCACTCAATACCTTATCCTCGACTCAGCGCGCAATTAGCGCACACCCGCAGATTGCATACGCTCCGGCGTGAAGTAGTCGTTCGGGAAGCTCACGTTGAACATGATCCCCGGCGACTCCGCCGGATGGCTGCCAAAAATATAGATGCCGCTGTTGAAGTCGTAGAACCAGTTGCCCAGCGAGTACGGAACCTTGTAGTCGTAGGCGGGCACCGTGGTTTCGAAGCCACCGCGATACAGCTTGCCCGACTGGTCATACGCGTCCATCAGTCCGCCACCGCCGTCCTCGTCGAAATACAGCGTCTTCTTGCTGTAGATATGACGCGCGCCCTGCTTGAGCGTCAGGTCCACGACCCACACGCGGTGCAGTTCCCAGCGCACATGATCCGGATTCACGAAATTCGGCGTGAGGATCTTGCTGGCAGGCGTATCGTACTGCTGCTTGTAGTCGTTGTACGGGATGTACATTTCCTTCTTTCCGACCAGTTTTGCGTCCCAGCGGTCGATCTTCCCGTAGAACAGCTGGATATCGTCCATCGTGATCGCGCCGGAGTAGCCGGGGTTCGGGGTGTCATAGGCGAGATCGGGCGCCACGCGCACGCGGCGTTGGCCCGGGTTGTATGCCCACGATTGCTGATCGTGATCGGCCGAATCCGTGAAGTACCAGAAGAGCGACGTCTCGCCGATCAGACGGGACGGTGCAGCGTAGTCGTTATAGACCTGATACCAGATCGCAAGGGGACCCTTCTTGCGAAACTCCGCTTCATACTTAGGCTCGAAATACGGATAGAGCAGCGAACTCTTGAACTGTGCAGCAAGAATCGGAGTGCCTCTCGAATCGACGAGCCACGTCTTCACGTTGTTTTTCTGGGCCGTGCCCACATAACGCAATTCCCAGTCCCACAACGCTTCCTGACCGTTCTTCGGGACCGGGAACGGCTTACCGCCGAACGCGCCCGAAATATAAAGGCCATTCTTTTCGAGCTTGGCGCTTTGCGCGTTCTTCTCCGAGTTCTCGAGGTACCAATCCGGATACGAAACGGAGCGGTGCGTCGGGTAGATGTCCATCCGGTAAGTCGGATAGCGCTTGAACAGTTCGATCGATGCGGCGCTCAGCTTGTCGGCGTATTGCTGATAGTTCTGGGCCGTGATTTGCAGAACAGGCTTTTCACCGGCAAAAGGGTCCGCCCATTTCCCGGAGTCGGGCTTGAAGCCGGCCGGGAATTCCTTGATGCCGCCCGTGTAGGCGGGAATCGTGCCGTCCTTGTTGCCAGCAATTTCCGCTCCGAACGGGGTAATCCCGCTCTCGATTGCCAGCGTATAGGGTGAAGCCCAAACTGCGGCGAGTATCGCCAGCGCCTTAAGAAGCTTTGGGAGTCTTTTCACAGGTGCCTCCATCATCAAAACGTTGTCTGATAGGTGATGCCGATCCACGACTTGTCGCTATACGGTGCGCCGAGTGCCGTCGCGGCTCCCGCCGTTGAGTACCCCTTCTTGTTCATGTAATACGTGTAGGTCACGTTCACCTGGTGCTTGTTGTAAATCGTGAAATCAAGCCCGACCACGAATGTGTTCTGCCCTTGTGCTTCGGCCGCTGGCGTAATGACCGAAGAGTAGCCCTTCAGATTCAGATTGACGAACAGTGGCATCGTCAGATCGACCCCCGGGAACACCTGATACCACTGCGGGCTCGCACCAATGCCGATTCCGGCCCAGAAGCGCGTCGAGCAGTTGTTGAAGGGATTGTTCCCCGATGCCGAGCATTGGCCGGTCGTGTCATAGCTGGAATTCGCAAAGTTGCCCGCGTTGTGTGTCACGCTCAGCAGCTGGTTGAACGCGAATTCAGCCTGAAGGAACATGTTGTCCCACAAGGGCGTCTTGCCGAACGACTGCGTGACGTTCAGCAGACCGTGCAGCGTGCGACCCGTCGGCGCGTCGTTGACCGTCGTGGTATTGACGGCTGTGAGCGGCATGTTCCAGCGATACGACAGTTCGCCCGCCACTGCCGCGTTGCCGATCGCGCTGTTGAAGCCAGCGCCGATCAGGTTCACGTTGTTGCCGTACTTCGCCGTCACACCGGGCAGGTTGAAGCCAGGGAAGAGTTGCGGTCCGGCACCCGGGAGCAGCACCGCCGCCCATGGCATCTTCATGGCGAAGTGGCGGTACGTGAATTCATAGGTCGTTGCGAGCGAATCGACTCGCCACTTGCCGTTCAGGCCGATGTCGCCTATCTGACCTTTGGTCGGCGCGATGCGAGGAATCCCGAACGTGCCCAGCCCCGGAATGGTTTCGTAGCTGGCGATCGGAGGGCCGTAGAGGATCGGATCCGCACCGCCGAAATAGGTGCCGCCTTCAGGCAGCCGGTCGTGATTCCATTCGAACGTGTACTGTGCGCCGAGGGAAATCGTGTCGGTAATGTTCGCCGTCACGGCGGCCTGAGCCGTCGGCAACACGATTTCCTTGAGCGAAGCGCTCGGGCTCTGCGTCAGCTTCATCAGGTCGAGCGGCTGTTGACCGATCGCCACCGAGTTCGCACCACCCAGCGTAGCGAACGCCGACTGCCCCCAGGTAATCGCCGTCCGGCCGAGCTTGACGTTTACAGAGTGACCACCGAGGTCGAAGGTGTTGAACACGAACGCATCACGCAGTTCGGCGCTTGGCCCCTGATAGTACTTCTTGATGTAGCTCGTGTACTCGTTGTTCGGATAGTTCGGCAGAAACGCCGGATTGCTCGTATTGTGATTCTTGAACGTCGGGTCGTACCACGCGTCCATGCTGATGCGGAAGCCGGACGTTTCCTTGTACTTGAAATCGAACTCGCTGTAGAGGTTCAGCATTGCCTGGATCGTGCTGAACTTCGGCGTCGACAGATTGCCTTCATCGAACGTCGGACTGCTGGTGTAAAACTGGTCCGGATTCTGCAGCCGGATGCCGTAGTCCGCGCGCACCGTGTTGTCCCATTGCATGTCGATGTCCGGGTTCGGCACATCGAAGTGGAATGCATTGGCGTTCGCGCTCCACAACCCGCATGCCGCGGCGATACAGGCGGCGTGTACGCCAAGGCTGATCGCCCTTGGCTTAAGACTCTTCTGTTTCATGCGTCTCCTCTTGTCTTTGTCGAACTGCCGCAGAAAAGGCCAAGGCCGTTGGACTGCCGCAGATTTAGCAATGAAGCGAAACCGGCCTCCCCCACCTCATCAGCATCGCGTTTCAGATCCCTCCTACCGCATCACCAGAATACGAATGCTGTTCGCAAAGATAAACGCTCGAAACTCGACTGTCAACGCTCGCCCACCCCTACGTGATGCATTTTTTCGAACGCCGTTCGAGATTCGGGGTAAACGTGGGTTTGAGATCGGTGACGAATTTGAAGCGATGCGCGCGTGACCCGGGCACGCATCGGTGCCGGATACGTGCCCAGTGCGTCGCGCCAACGAGATGCCGGCGACGCTTGCATTGACACGGCATCCGCCTCGCCTGCGAGGAATGGCGACGCAAACCATAGGTGGCTTCCTGGCAATCCGCGAGAGCGGATCATGAATCGATCTGCAGGCCGCACGCAGCCGGGATTTTTCGGCTCGAGTCCGGTACGCGGTGCAGATCAGGGACGAGGTAGTCTTTCGTCTGTCACTTCGAACGCGAAAGGAGGACGAATCGCGGAAGCAGCCGAAAACGCTTGTGCGATTGGGTCAGTTTCCCTGGAAGTGCATCCATATATATTCTGACCACAAATCGCGACAAGACAAAATTCCTTATCCCGCGCCTGGGCAGAAGTGCATTTCTGGTTTTCGGGGAGGCGGTGGGAACACTCGCCAGGCTCCGTCGTCGTGCCGGAAGAAGAATATCGCGAGGGACCTCTCCGAGGCAGACGACCGCGCGAGCACACACCTCGTCTGACTCGAATTTGCGAAGGTACATCGGGTTACGTGCACCGGGGTGGTCGCAGTTGGCGCGAGCCACTTTTCGATGAGCGAACGCAAAGAACTTTCTCCACGCTTCATGTCCTGCTCCTTCAACCGCCCCGTGTGCGCCGCTGGCAATCGCTGCCACGAACGCAAAAATTGGCGACCTTGACCGGCCCGGCCTGACAGCTGCGAATCTCCGTTCCGGCTTCCGACGCTGCGAGAAAAATCTGCTTCTGCCGTAATGTGTCGTTTGACTAAATACTAGTGGTCAGCCGACCCATTATCAAGCCCAAGTTGCACCAGGGGAAATGCTGGTATGGACAGAACCACGCTGCAGTGGAGTACGATATGTGATGCAGCAATTAAATGGATGAGACGCCATCTGAAAGTAATTAGTCGATGGACGAATTTTTATTCGTCAGCTGACTATCATCAGATCAAAAAGTCGCGGCTGGCCGATCAGGATCGAGCGATGCTCGTTCAAGTGGGGAATGATCTGCAGGTTTGCATATCCGGGACTGACAATGCGCACGACAGGCAGCAGACGCGAAGGAGAGCACAACAGATGAAAGACCTGACTATCTCATCGGCAGATCTAGACAAGACGGCGGAAGACGGACCAAGACGGCGAGGGAATCGAACCACCCGCGTGCCCGCCATCATCGAAGTGGCGATCGAGGTCTTTGCATCGGAAGGTAACGCTGGGTTCACCCAACGCCGCATTGCCAGCGACGCGGGAATCCGACTGAGGACCTTGCAGCACTATTTCAGCACCCGCGAAGAACTATTGCGGGCCACGATCGAGGCATTTACAGATCGCTATTTCGAACACTATCGGACGATCGCAGAAGACAAACGGCGGCCACCGGAGACCCGCTTGGAAGTCATCGTCGACGAGGCGTTCTCCGTACTGACGGCGCCCGGCGGTCAGCGCGTTAGCGCGTTTGTTCTGGAAACGTGGAGTCTGGCGGAGCACGAGCCCGTCTTGCATGCGTTGATGGCGAAAACCACCGCGGATTTCCAGGCTTTGCTCGCGGAACTGATCGCACAGATAAACCCGACCTTGGCGGCGAGAGAATGTACGCTGCGCGGTGCGCTGCTCCTTTCACATCTTCAGGGCCTCGTCGTCTATCTTCGCCGGGCCCACACGAACACACTCGATGTCGACTCGTTCCGTCACGCCATGAAGGTTGTCTGGCGCGCGCTGAGCAAGGCATCGCCATAGAACGAGGCGCGGGCGATATGACGGGCGTACCGAGCCGTAGATAGTCTTCTACAGACGCCCATGGTCACAATGGCCTGCTAAGGCCATCGCAACCGTTCTTCAGCGCGCCACGTCCCAGACAAGAGGTAAGTGGTACAGCGTGCCGTTCACACCTCCGTGGACACCGGCCTTCTCGCCAGGCTTGATCTGGAAATCGGGAATCCGCTTCAGCCATTCCTGAAGGAAAACTTTCAACTCCACGCGCGCAAGGAACGAGCCGGGACAACGATGCGCGCCATTGCCGAACGTCGAATGGATCGGCGTGGGCCGAGTGAAATCCACCGTCAGCGGATCGTCGAACTTTCGCTCGTCCAGACCGTGCAGCGTGGTCGGCATGACGATCATGTCGCCCGCCTTCATCTGCACGCCCTTGTATTCGAAGTCGTGTGTGATCCGCCGCCCTTGATTCACCACCGGGAAGCGCCGCAGAAGCTCGTCCACGGCCTTCTGCGTCAGTTCGGGGTTGTCTATCAGCTGCTTGCGGTGGGCCGGGCTGCCGGCGAGGAATCGCGCGATAAAACCCATTGCCGAGGCAACCGTGTCGAGGCCGCCAATCAGCACGAGACCGCAAAGCCCGCGCACTTCTTCGTCGGTGAGCGCACGCCCGTCGATCTTCGAATGGACGATCTTGCTGATCAGGTCGTCACCCGGATTCGCGCGGCGCTCCGCGATCTTCACCCCCAGGTACTGAAAAATCGCACCGAGCGCCTTGAGCTTCTCGTTGGCATCGACCGGGCGGACCATCTTGTCGGCGAGGCCGAGCAAGTACTCGCGATCCTCGGCGGGCAGCGCCACCATGTTCATGAAGATGCCGATTGGCAGATGCTGCGCAAACCCCGATACGAATTCCACCTCGCCTTTGGGATAGAAACCCTCGATCAGTTCGATCGCCATTTCGCGCGCCTTCTCCTCGAGCTTGCCGATTGCCTGCGGCATGAACGCAGGCGCGATCAGCGCGCGATAGGCGGTGTGCTGCGGAGGATCGAAGAAGATCGGCGGCAACGGTTGATGCTCGACCAGCGGCACCGTCAGCTGCTTCGACGAGAAATTCTCATAGTCCTTGAGGATGTGATAGATGTCATCGCCGCGCGTTGCGATCCAGTGTCCGCCGTTTCGCGGTGTCCACAGAATGTCGGGAATGCCTTCGGCGTGCAACTGCTTGAGCGACAGATGATAGTCGTCCTCGGCACCCGGCGGATTGTAGATATCGATGTCGAACACACGTTCAGGCAATACGTGCGGTGGAATTGGCGCGAGCTCCGGAGCCGCGCCATGAGCAGCTACTGACATCTGTTGTCTCCTTTTTCGAATCGACCGGTATCGGCGGTCGGGACCATTCTGGGTCGTCGGGAAAACTGCGATTACAGGAACGCTCCGTACAGTTCGAGATGGTGTTCGGTGTTTCCCCAGGTCATATCGATGCAGGTGAGCCGCTTCACGTACCACCCCACCGCCAGTTCGTCCGTCATGCCCATCCCGCCGTGCAGTTGTATTGCTTGCTGTGCCACGAAGCGCGCACTACGGCCGATCAGCGCCTTGGCGGCTGTGACTGCACGATGGGCTTCGCGGTCGTCGTCCTCGCCGAGCTTGGCGGCGGCAAAGTAGACGATCGATTTCGCCTGCTCTACCGCGGTCAAAATATCGGCGGCGCGATGCTGCAGCGCCTGGAATTTACCGATCGGCGAACCGAACTGCTTTCGAGTGCGCAGGTATTCAAAGGTCAGTTCGCTCAACCGCGACATCGCGCCGACCGCTTCCGCGCACAGCGCAAAAATGCCTTGATCGACCGCCCACTCGAGCAGTGGGTAGCCCTGATCGACCGTGCCGATCACAGCCTTTGCATCGACGCGCACGTTCTCCAGCACCACCTCGGCGACTCGCTGGCCATCGAGTGTGGGAAATCCTCTGACGCGGGCGCCTTGGGTTCGCGCATCGACGGCGAAGAGTGTGATGCCCTGCTGATCGGTCTGCTCGCCCGCGGTACGAGCCGAAACCAGCAGAATGTCCGCACTGTCGCCGTGCAATACGACGCCCTTCCGTCCATTCAGGATGAACCCGTCACGCGTGGTCTCGGCCCTCGTCGCAACATTCCACAAATCGAAACGCGCACCGGGTTCGAGCGTCGCCAGCGCAGTCTTCAGGCTGCCGTCGGCAATGCCGCTCAGCAACTCGGCCTTGCGCGCCTCGTGTCCTGCGCGCCCGATCAGCTTCGCGCCGAGCACCGCGGTCGAAACAAACGGCTCCAGTACGAGTCCACGGCCGAAGGCTTCCATCACGAGCATGGTCTCGACCGGCCCCGTGCCAAGGCCGCCATGATCCTGGGGCACGTTCAGTGCCAGCACGCCCATTTCGGCCAGCGTAGTCCAGTGCGCAGCCGACCAGCCCTCGGGCGTAGCGGCGAGACGGCGTCGCGCCTCGAAGTCGTATTCCTTTTCGACGAAACGGCCGACCACGTCGGCCAGCATCTGTTCCTCTTCAACCAGCGTGAAGTCCATGGCGTGTCCTCAGATGCCGAGCGCCTGCTTGGCGATAATGTTTTTCTGCACTTCCGTCGAACCGCCGTAGATCGAAATCTTGCGCCAGTCCAGGTAGTGCGCGGCCAGCGCGTTGAGCAGCTCGCCGTTCGCGGTTTCGCCCTGCCAGTCCGCCTCCAGCGCCTCGCTTACAAAAGGCACCGCATAGGGGCCTGCGCACTCCATGATCAGCTCCGTAAGCTCCTGCTGAATCTCCGAACCGCGGACTTTCAGCACCGAAGCTTCCGGTCCGATCGGACGTCCCGCGGTTTCGGCCGAGACGACGCGCAGCAGCGACCATTCGTGCGCGATCAGATCGATTTCCACCCTGGCAATGCGATCGCGAAAGCGGACGTCCTCGATGAGCGGCTTGCCGTGCTTACGCTCGGTGCTGGCGATCTCCTTCAGACGTCGCATGAAACGCTTGCAGTTGCCAAGCCCCGCGATGTTGGTCCGCTCATGGCCGAGCAGATACTTCGCGATCGACCAGCCGCGATGCTCTTCACCGACGAGATTGCTCACCGGCACTTCCACGTTATCGAAAAACACCTCGTTGACGTCGTGGCCGCCGTCGAGCGTGCGGATCGGTCTGACCGTGATGCCGGGCGTCGACATATCGATCAGCAGGAACGAGATGCCTTCCTGCGGACGGCCGCTGCCATCCGTGCGAACCAGGCAGAAAATCCAGTTCGCCCACTGGGCAAACGAAGTCCAGATCTTTTGGCCGTTGACCACGTAGAACGACTGACCGTCGCGCTCGACGCGGTCCGCACGCGTCTTAAGCGACGCCAGATCGGAACCCGCCCCCGGCTCGGAGTAACCCTGACACCACCAGTCCTCCATCGAGACGATGCGCGGCAGAAACCGTTCGCGCTGCGCGTCGGTGCCGAACTTCTGGATCACAGGTCCGACCATCGAAAGGCCAAACGGCATCTGGCGCGGCGCGCCGGCGGTAAAGCATTCCTCGTCGAAAATGTTGCGCTGCGCGGCATTCCAGGCGGCGCCGCCGAATTGGGCCGGCCATGCAGGTGCGCCCCATCCGTTCCCGGCCAGAATGCGTTGCCAGCGCACATAGTCTTCGCGCGGCACATGGCGGAAGTTCAGCACCCGTTCACGAATGTCGTCGGGCAAATGCGTCGCTACGAATTCGCGCACCGTGGCGCGAAATTCCTTGTCGGCGGGGCTCTCTTTCAGGTCCATTTCAGCCTCCCGCCGGGCCGCCCCAAGGGAGGCTGAAGCCCCCCCGGGGGGCCGCGAACAACAGTGAGCATGGGGGTCGTTTCATTTCAGGCTCCAGTCGCTGCCCGGCAAAGCACGTCGGCGTTGCCGGGCGCGGTGTCAGGCAATTTCCACGATGCCGTTGTTCAGCACCACCACGTCGCGCGCGTCGACGCGCGCGCGCAAATGCAGGCGCGTGTCACTGTCCCGCCAGAACTGGAAGCGCACTTCTTCGCCGGGGTACACCGGCGAAGTCAGGCGCAACGCCAGTCGCTTCAAGCGCGATGCGTCGTTGCCCGCGAACCTGCGAATCGCCGCGTAACCCGCCATACCGTAGGTCGCGAGGCCGTGAAGAATGGGACGGCTGAAGCCGGCCTTCGACGCTACCTCCGGGTCCGCGTGCAGCGGGTTCGCATCGCCCGAAAGGCGGTAGATCAACGCAGCATGGGCACCGGTCGGGAACACGTATTCCGCATCCGGCGCTCGCTCGGGCACCGCCGGCAGCGCTTCGGGCGGCGCGTCGCTCGCGCCCGACTCGGCGCTGAACCCGCCGTCGCCACGCAGAAAGGACACCTGCCGGACTTCGGCAAGCTGTTCGCCCGTCGAGGCGTCGATGATGTCGCGCTTGAGTTCGACGATCGCGCCTTTGCCCGCGCCTTTGTCCGAGATGCGGCTCACCCGCGTCTTGCTGACGATGGTCGCCGCCACCGGCATCGGGCGCACGAAACGCACGTCCTGCTCACCATGCACAAGCTTCAGATAGTCGATGCCGGTGCGCGGGTCGCGCATCCACGATTTCGGCCATGCGAACGCGGCCGCGCAGGTCGGCATCGCTTGCAGATCCTTTTCGTACACGTAGCGCAGCTGTTCGGTGTCCAGCGGGTCTGCGCCCAGCCCGAGACCCAGCGAATACAGCATCACGTCGCGCTCGCTGTACGTCTGCGTAACATCCTCGATCGGCCAGTTCTTGACGACTTCGTAGTTCAGCATGAGGTGATAGTCCTATGTGTGCTCAGTGGTCCGTGAAGTTGGGCTTGCGCTTTTCGAGGAAGCTCGCCATGCCTTCCTTGTAGTCATCGCACTGGTTGGCGATCGGCATGTCCAGTCCGGCGTACATCACCGCCTCGTGGGGCGTCTGGAATGGCACCTCCCAGACCTGCTCCTTCATGATGCGCATCGAGCGCGGCGAGCAGTACTCGGCCATTTCGCGCGCGTAGGCATAGGTCTCCTCGACGAGCTTGTCGGCCGGGATTGCCCGATTCACGAGTCCCATCCGTTCGGCTTCACGTCCCTTGATCTTGCGTCCCGACATCAGCAGGTCGAGCGCGTGCGCCTGGCCGACGTGGCGCGCGAGTATCCAGGCCATGCCGTATTCCGCGGTCAGGCCCCGGCGCGCGAATGCCGTCGTGATGGTGGCGTCTTCCGACGCAAAGCGGATGTCGCAAAAGAGCGCGTGGATCAGGCCAATGCCGACCGTCGCACCGTTGAGCATCGCGATCACCGGTTTCGGGATGGCCGGATAGTACGAGCAGCGCGTCTGCCAGTCGGCGCGCTTGCGCATGTCGAACGGGCGCGGCAGCTTCGTCATCAGCGCGGCCGGGTCGCCGCCGAAGCTGTGGATATCGCCGCCCGCGCAAAATGCCTTGCCCGCACCGGTGAAAACGATGACGCGCACGCCATGATCCGCGCCCGCCGCCTGCATCGCCTCGTACACCTCGGTCGCCACCTGGTCGTTCCAGGTGTTCATGTGTTCAGGACGGTTCAGCGTAATGGTTGCGATACGGTCCTTGACGTCGTACAGAATGGTCTCGAAGCGCATGAGATCCCTCCAAAGCTCAGAATGAACGCGGCAGGTCGAGCACGTGCTCGGCGACGTAGGACAGAATCAGGTTCGTCGATATCGGCGCCACCTGATAGAGACGCGTTTCGCGGAACTTGCGTTCGACGTCGTATTCGCAGGCAAACCCGAAACCGCCATGGGTCTGCAGACAGGCATTGGCGGCCTTCCACGAAGCCGTGGCCGCGAGATGCTTCGCCATGTTCGCTTCCGCGCCGCACGGCTGATGATTGTCGAACAGCTCGCAAGCCTTGTAGCGCATGAGGTCGGCCGCGCGCACGTCGATGTATGACTCGGCAATCGGAAACTGGATGCCCTGATTCATGCCGATCGGCCGGTCGAACACGATGCGCTCGCTCGCGTACTTCGATGCGCGATCGACGAACCAGTAGCCGTCGCCGATACACTCGGCGGCGATCAGTGCGCGCTCGGCGTTGAGTCCGTCGAGGATGTACTTGAAACCTTTGCCTTCCTCGCCGATCAGGTTCTCTTCAGGGATTTCCAGATTATCGAAGAACAGTTCGTTCGTCTCGTGGTTGACCATGTTCGGAATCGGTCGCACGGTCAGGCCATTGCCGATCGCCTGATGCAGGTCCACGAGGAAGCACGACAGCCCATCCGACTTCTTCTTCACGTCCGACAGCGGCGTGGTGCGCGCGAGCAGGATCATCATGTCCGAGTGCTGCACGCGTGATATCCACACCTTCTGGCCGTTCACCACGTAGCGGCCGTCTTTTTTTACAGCATTGGTCTTCAGCTTGGTCGTGTCCGTTCCGGTGGTCGGCTCGGTCACGGCCATCGATTGCAGACGCAACTCTCCGCTCGCGATCTTCGGCAGGTATTTGCGCTTTTGCGCTTCCGAGCCATTACGCAGCAGCGTATTCATGTTGTACATCTGGCCGTGGCAGAACCCGGAGTTGCCGCCGTTGCGGTTGATCTCCTCCATGATCACGGACGCCTCGGTCAACCCGAGGCCGGAACCGCCATACTCCTGCGGAATCAGCGCAGCCATCCAGCCGGCCTTCGTCAGTGCGTCGACGAAGGCCTCCGGATAGACGCGCTCATCATCGATACGGCGCCAGTACTCGTCCGGGTACTCCTTCGAGAGGTCACGCAACGCGTCGCGCAGTTCCTGATATTGATCGGGTTTGGAAATTCGGCTCATGAATGGATTCCGTTTGCTTGGCTGGACGCGCGGCTCACGCTGCTGCATCGATCAGCCCGCCAGCATTGGCGAGCTGGGTCAGATGATGTTCGGTCGAACCGAACTGGATATCGATCACGCTCAGGCGTCTCAGGTAGTGGCCGATCTTGCACTCTTCGGTCATCCCGATGCCGCCGTGAAGTTGCACGCCTTGCTGACCGACGAAACGGCCCGAGCGTCCGATCTGCACTTTCGCCGCGGACATACTGCGATCGCGTTCGGCCGCATCCGGCTCCTCGCTCATCATGGTCGCGAACAGCGCCATGCTGCGAGCCTGCTCCACCATGACGAGCATGTCGACCGCACGATGCTGGAGCGCTTGAAACGATCCGATAGGCACGCCAAACTGCTTGCGGACCTTCAGATACTCGACCGTTTCTTCGTGCGCGGCGGCCATTGCGCCCACGGCTTCCGCGCTCACCGCCGCGATGGCGTGCGCAACGACCGTTTCGATCAGCGGCAACGCGGCGCCCGCCACGCCCAGCACGTCGCTATCCGCAACGCGCACGCCGGACAATTCGATGTCTGCCGCGCGCAACCGGTCTTGCGTCGGATACGAGTGGCGCGTCACGCCCGCCGCGTCGCCCCTCACCACGAACAGACCGATGCCGTCGCGCTCGCGTCTGCCGCCCGACACGCGCGCCGACACCACCAGAAGATCGGCGCTGCCGCCGTGCAGCACCACGCGCTTGGCGCCGTCGAGCACCCAGCCGTCGCCTTCGTGCCTTGCGGTGGTCGCAACGTCCGCGAGGTCGTAGCGCGACTGCGCCTCGCTGTGGGCGAACGCCATCTGCAGCTTACCCTGCGCAATCTGCGGCAGAATCGCCGCACGTTGCGCCGCGTTGCCGCCGAGGCGCACGAAGCCGCCGCCCAGCACGACCGTCGCAAGATACGGTTCGACTGCGAGCCCACGGCCCAACGCCTCCATCACGATCATCGTTTCGACCGGGCCGCAGTGACTGCCGCCGTATTCCTCGTCGAACGAAAGGCCCAGCAGACCCATGTCGGCGTAACGCGCCCAGAGCTCCCGGCTGAAACCGTCAGGCTCAGCGAGATACTTCGCGCGCTGCTCGAAGCCGTACTCGTCCTTGACGAGCCGCTCGACGCTGTCCTTGAGCATGCGTTGCTCATCGGTGAAATCAAAGTCCATATCTGATGCTTCTCCGCAGTTCGCCGGTCGCTCAAAGTCCGAGTACGGACTTGGCGAGAATGTTCTTCTGAATCTCGTTGGAGCCGCCCACGATCGAGACGTGGCGCGCGAAGTAGTGATTCGGCGCGATCGTGAGCCCCCATTCGGGTTCACGAACCGGATCGCCAAGCCCGCGCAGGAAGTCGAGATCGAGCGGCAAGGCGTCCGGCCCTGCGACCTCGAGGAGCAATTCAGCCGCGAGTTGCTGCAGCTCCGAACCCTTGATCTTCAGGATCGAAGTCTTCGGGTCGGGCACGTGGCTGTCCTGCGCGCTGCTTTCGGCGATCACGCGCATCTGCGTCATTTCCAGGGCCTTCAGCTCCACCTCGACGGCCGCGACACGTTCGCGAAAACGCGGGTCGTCCCACAGCACGCCGTCGCCGCAGGGCACGCGCTTCGCAAGATCCTTCGCATGACGCACGCGCATCTTCGAAACGCCCACGCGCGCGATGCCGCTGCGCTCGTTGCCAAGCAGATATTTCGCGTAATCCCAGCCCTTGTTTTCCTCGCCGATCCGGTTCGCAACCGGCACGCGCACGTTGTCGAAGAACACCTCGTTGGTTTCATGGTGGCCGTCGATCGTGATGATCGGGCGCACGGTCAGGCCCGGTGTCTTCATGTCGATCAGCACATACGAGATGCCCTGCTGCTTCTTGCCGCTCGAATCCGTGCGCACGAGACAGAACATCCAGTCGGCGTGATGCGCGGTCGAAGTCCACAGCTTCTGCCCGTTGATCACGTAGTGGTCGCCGTCGCGGACCGCCTGGGTTCGCAGCGCGGCCAGGTCCGAACCGGCGCCGGGCTCGGAAAACCCCTGGCAGAACCAGTATTCGAGGCTCGCGATGCGAGGAAGGAAATGGCGCTTCTGCTCTTCGCTGCCGAACGCGATCAAAACCGGACCGATCATGTTCACGTTGAACGACAGCGTCTCGGGCGCCGGCGCCATGTGCAGCTCTTCCTTGAAGATGTACTGCTGCACCGCGCTCCAGCCCGTGCCGCCCCACGCCTTGTCCCACGCGGGAGTTGCCCAGCCGCGCTCGTACAGAATGCGCTGCCAGCGGCGCAGGTCGGCCGCCGAATAACGCTGCCCCAAGGTCGCCTTGCGTCGAATGTCGGCGGGCAGCGCTTCCTTGAAGAAGGCTCTCACCTCATTGCGGAACGCCAGCTCTTTGTCGGTATATCGCAGATCCATGAGTGTCTCGTTTCGTCTTGATGGGTCGCCTGACGGTGCGGATCAGGCCAGCGTTCCCGCTTCTTTCAGCTCGCCGATGCGGGCCGGATCGAGCCATGCGGCCAGCGCGGCCTCGACCGTGGACGCGTCGGGGGCCTCGGGCGGCGTCGGCTTCGCGGGCACGGTGGCGGAAAAGCGTGGCGCCGGCGCGGGCTGCACGATGCCGTCGACTTCGATGAACGTGCCGCGCGCCTTCAGATGCGCATGCTCGGGCGCCTCGGTCCACGAAAGCACGGGAGCAAAACAGGCGTCCGTATGCTCGAGGAGAGTCGACCACTGCTCGCGCGTGCGGCTCTTGAACTTGAGCGCGAACAGCGCGCGTGCCGCGGGCCAGTTGCTGGCGTCGAGCTGCGTTCCCAGCGTTTGCGGATCGATGTCGAGCAGGCGAAGCAGTTCGACATAGAACTTGTCCTCGATAGGGCCGACCGTGATCCACTTACCATCCGCGCATTCATACACGTCGTAGAAGTGCGATCCCGAGTCGGTGACATTCGTCCCGCGGCCGTCACGCCAGATGCCGGCGGCCTGCATGCCGAAGAACGTGGTGGCGAGGTTCGCCGTGCCATCGACGATTGCGGCATCCACGACCTGCCCGGCGCCGCCGTTGCGCGCATGCAGCATCGCCGAGAGCAGTCCCATTGCCAGGTACAGCGACCCGCCCGCATAGTCGCCGATCAGATTCAGCGGTATCGACGGTGGCTGGTCGCAGCGGCCAATTGCGTTGAGTACGCCGGTGATCGCGATGTAGTTCAGGTCGTGCCCGGCGTACCGCGCGAGCGGACCTTCCTGGCCCCACCCGGTGATGCGTCCGTAAGCGAGCTTCGGATTACGTTCGAGGCAGACCTGCGGGCCCAGCCCGAGTCGTTCGGTCACGCCCGGCCGGAAACCTTCTATCAGTGCGTCGGCACGCTCCACCAGACTGAGCACGAGTTCGACGGCCTCCGGGTCCTTCAGGTCGAGCGCAATCGTCTTTCGGTTACGCAGCAACAGGTTGTAGCGCAGCGGACGCTCGATACCGAGCTTGACCGGCTGGCGACGCTCGATGCGCAACACCGTGGCACCCAGATCGGCGAGCAGCATCGCCGCCATGGGCCCCGGCCCGATGCCCGCCAGCTCGACGATTCGAACTCCTGCAAGCGGCCCCATCGTTCACCCCTTGCGAGCGTGGGCGCGCATCGCGTCCCATTGCTCGTCGGTCCAGTCCTGCATGGCGCGGAAGGTCGGACCGCCCACGCCCTGCATCCAGCGGCCGCCGTCGATCACGATCATGTCGCCGGTGATGTAGCCGGAGCCATCCGACGCCAGATAAGCGTACAGATCGGCAAGTTCCGTGTGATCGCCGAAGCGCCGCAGTGGCACCGAGCGCTCCTGCGGCTCGACCTGCGAGCCCGGCGGGTACAACTGCTCCCACGCGCCCGGCGTCGGGAAGAGTCCGGGCGCCACCGCGTTCAGACGAATGCCCTTCGGGCCCCACTCGACCGCGAGGCTCCGGGTCATCGCCAGAACACCCGCCTTCGCCGCGGCGGACGGCACGGTAAAGGCCGAGCCCGTCATCGTGGGCGTCGATACCGTGCTGATCACGTTGCCCGGGTGACCCGCGTCGATCCAGCGCTTGCCCGCCGCGATCGTGCAATAGAAGCTGCCGTGCAGCACGATGTCGAGCACCGCATCCACTGCCCGCGCCGACAGGCTTTCGGTGCGCGCGATGAAGTTGGCCGCCGCGTTGTTCAGCAACACGTCGAGCGGACCGTCCCGCCAGATCGTGTCCATCATCGACTCGACGGACTCCGCGCTGCGCACGTCCGCCTGCACAGTCGTGACACGGGCGCCCGGCACCACGCCGCGAAACTCGTCGGCCGTCGCGTCCAGCACTTCCTTGCGGCGACCACAGATGACGAGTTCGGCGCCCAGTTCGAGGTAGCGTCGGCCGATACTCTTGCCAAGGCCAGTGCCGCCTCCGGTGATGAGAATTCGTTTGTTCTTCAGCAGGTCGGGCGTAAACATATGCGTTGAACTTCCAGTAGAGACAGCAACGGAGAATGGCAGCGTCAGGCGCCCGTGAAAACCGGCTTGCGTTTTTCCATGAAGGCCTTTACCGCCTCCGTGTGGTCGCTCGTTTGACGGGTCAGCGGATTGAGGTCGGTTTCGAGGCGGCATGCGTCTTCGATCGAATTGCCCGCGTTGACGAGGCTCGCCTTCAGGAGCGCGAGCGTCACTGGCGGATAGCTCACGAAGCGCGCCGCGGTCTCGATCGCCGCATCGAGCACGCCGCCGCTTGCGGCCACCTCGCTGACGAGGCCGAGGCGGCGCGCCTCGGCGGCGTCGATCACATTGCCCCTGAGCATCAGCTCACGCGCCTTGCCGCCGCCGATCTTTTGCGGCAGCGTCCACAGAATGCCGGTATCGGGCAACAGTCCAACCTTGCTAAAGGCACACGAATATTTCGCTGTATCGGCGCTTACCACGACATCGCATGCGGCAGCTAGCGACACCCCCGCCCCGTAGCACGCGCCCTCTACCGCCGCAACGACGGGTTTCGTGCCCGTATAGATCAGCTTGAAAAGACGCACGCCCACGGCGATGCGCTCACGAAGCGCCAGCAGCGGTGGCGTGGCCGCGTGCATTTCGGACAGGTCGCCGCCCGCGCAAAAATGTCCGCCCGCGCCCGTCAGCACGATCGCGCGGGTATCCGGGTCGTCGTGCATCAGCCGCTGGAACACCTCGGTCAGCGCGAGACGCATCTTCATGGAGAACGCGTTGCGGCGCTCGGGATAGTTCATCGTGACGATGGTCACGTCGCCTTCGCGGCGTAGCTGCACGATCTCGTCCGCAGCCTTTTCTTCCTGCTCGATACTCATCGCATTGCTCCCCGCGCTCACTCGCCCGTGAAGACCGGTGTGGTCTTTTCCATAAACGCCTTGCAAGCAGCCTGATGGTCTTTCGACTGCCGCAGGATGGGCTGAAAGTCGATCTCGGCTCTCAGCGCGCCTTCCATGGTCGTCGCGGCGTTGGTCAGCGCGTCCTTCAGCAGCGCCACGCCGAGCGGCGGCAGCTCGGCGAGGCCGCGCGCCACTTCGATTGCCTTCGCGCGCGCAGTACCCGGCTCGACGACTTCGTTCGCAAGGTGAATCTTTTTGGCCTTGTCTCCGTCGATCTCGGTGGCGAGCGAAAGCATCTCGCGCGCGCGAGCCATGCCAATGCGTTTCGGCAGCGTCCACAGAATGCCGGTATCGGGAATCAGACCTACACGCAGAAACGCCGCGCAAAACCGCGCGGTCGAAGCCGCGACGACGTAGTCGGTCGCCACCGCGAGCGACAGCCCGGCGCCGAACGCCACGCCTTCCACCGCCGCCACGACCGGCTTCGGTCCAGCCTGCATTTCCCGCACCACGACGCACGACTCCGCCAGAATCTCGCGGCTTTGCAGGATCGTGCGCTTCGTCATCTCGGAGATGTCCGCGCCCGCGCAAAAGTGCTCGCCCGCGCCCGTGAGGACGATTGCGCGCGAATCCGCATCGTCGACCATCAGCCGATGCATGGTGTCGCGCAGCAACTGGCGCATCTGGCGTCCCATCGCGTTGCGGCGCCTGGGATTGTTCAGCGTCACGACCGCGACGGGTCCCTCGCGGGTCACCTCGATCTGCGACGTCACTTCGTTTTCTGCCGTTTGTTTTTCGCTCATATCGCCTTCCCTCAGTCGGCCACGAATACCGGCTTGCGCTTTTCCATGAAGGCGCTTACCGCCTCCTGGTGTTCGCGGCTGCGGCGCAGGATGGGCTGCAGGTTGACTTCGGCTTCGATCGCATCGTCAAGCGTGCGGATGCCCGTCGCGAGCGCGGCCTTCAGGTGCGCGGTGGCCACCGACGGCAGTTCCGCGTACTGTTGCGCCACCTTCAATGCGGCGTTCAGCGCCTCGCCGGGCTCTACGACCTGATTCGCAAAACCGCTCTCGCCTGCTTCGACGCCATTGAACTCGCGCGCACTCAGCATCAGTTCGCGTGCAAGACCGCCGCCCACGCGCTGCGACAGCGACCAATAGAGCCCCGTATCGGGCAGCAGCCCCACCTTGACGAACGCGCTCGCATATCGCGCGGCCGACGACGTGACGACGTAGTCGCAAGCGGCGGCGAGCGAGAGGCCGGCGCCGAACGCAAACCCCTCGACGGCGGCGACAACCGCTTTCGGTCCTTCGACCATCAGCCTGAAAATATCGAGCGGCAGTTCATTGCGCTGGCGGTATTCGAGTACCTTGCGCACCTGCATCTCCGAGATGTCTCCGCCTGCGCAAAACGTATTGCCTGCGCCCGTCAATACGATCGCACGGCAGGTTTCCTCGTGATGCATCAGGCGATAAAGCTGTGCGTACAAGGTCTCACGCATCTTCAGCGAAAACGCGTTGCGCCGTTGCGGATAGTTCAATGTGACGATCGCGATCGCACCGTCTTGCCGGACCTGTACGATCTCGGCTGCATCGTTGCTGGTCTCTTCGCTCATCTGTCCGTCTCCTGTCGATCAGAGTCGGCGCTTTAGCTGTCGATCGGAGTTGGCGCCTTAGCGCCTACTCCGATCCCATGCAAGCACTTACTCTGATCCCATGCAAAGCTGTTGACAGCGCCCCTGGCGGGCGGCGTGTCTTACAGCGTTTCCTGTGTTCCGAGAATCACTGTGGCCTGGCTCGACAGCACGCCGCCGTTGCCGTGCGCGATCGCCAGCTTCGCGCCGGGGATCTGGCGCTCGCCGGCGCGGCCCGTCAATTGCCGCATCGATTCTTCCATCAGAAAGAGCCCATACATGCCGGGGTGAACGCAGGACAGACCGCCGCCGTTGGTGTTCACCGCGAGCCGGCCGCCCGGCGCGATGCCGCCGTCCGCGACGAAGTGGCCGCCTTCGCCTTTAGCGCAAAAGCCGAGGTCTTCGAGAAACAGAATGGTGTTGATCGTGAAAGCGTCGTAGAGCATCGCGACGTCGATATCGCCTGCTTTCACGCCCGCCATCTCATACGCACGCCGGCCTGATTCCGCTGCGGCGGTCACCGTGAGGTCCGGCATGTTCGCGATTTCGCGGTGCGAGGTGGCCGAAGCCGCGCCGAGCAGATACACCGGTTTGTCCGTCAGATCGCGCGCCCGATCGGCGCGCACCATGACGACCGCCGCCGCGCCATCGGTCACGAGGCAGCAATCACGCACGGAAAGCGGGTCGGACACGAGGCGTGCGCCCATCACATCTTCGATCGACAACGGCGTACGCATGTACGCTTCGGAATTGAGCTGCGCCCACTTGCGCGCGGCTACGGCCACTTCGGCGAGATGCTCGCGCTTCGTGCCGTACTGATGCATATGCCGTGCCGCCGCAAGCGCATACGACGAAACCGGATTCATCGGCTTGTACGGGCTCTCCCACGGCGAGGGGCGCGACGATTGCACCAGCTTGCCCGCCGCGCTGCGCTGATTGCTTCCATATGCGATCAACGCAACGTCAATCTGTCCCGTACACAACGCCATGGCCGCGGTGTGCGCGTATATTTCGAACGCCGAGCCGCCGCTTCGATTGTTGTCGGTGAACCTCGGGTTAATACCGAGGTATTCGGCAAACGTGAGGCCCGAGAGCATGTCGTCCGGCGTACACACGAAAAGCCCGTCGACATCTCCAGGCGTCAGCCCTACCTGAGCCAGCGCGTCAACGGAGGCGCGCGCAGCAAGATCCAGCGACGACAAGCCAGGTGCTTCCCCAATGCCATAGGTGGCGCCTGCCACCAGTGCGGTACGCCCGCGCAAGTTGAATTCCATCGATCTACCTTTCATCGGTGCGACCGGCTCTTGACGGCCGGTTGCGGTTAGCGGGCGTCAGGCTGGTTCGAACACAAGCAGTGCCGCATCTCCCCGGTACACGATCTTCGCCTGCACGGGCATACCAATGCGCACGGCCTCCGGCTCGATGCCCTCTACGCAACTGAGCATGCGCACACCTTCTTCCAGATCGATCACGGCGACGTTGTAGCTTGGCGTGGGCGATTTCTGGCGCACCACGGTGGTGGAATAAACCGTGCCCTTCCCGCAGGCTTCGACCCACTCGAGGTCGCGCATCCCGGTAACCGGCTCAGCTACGCGCGGGTAGAACACATAGCGACCGCTGCTGCGGCTACGCTGGATCATCAAGCGGCCCTCGGCCAGAAACTTCTGATAATCGACTTCAGGACAAAGAGAGTCCATTCCCCGCTCCTCCAAATCGTTTTGCCACGGGCTCGCGCCGAAACGAGCCACTCTGTCGGGTCAAAATGGAACACATAACCGAACACTGTTCCAAATCTTAAACGCATTGGAAGGATGCTGTCAACGCCGGGAAACCCCTGCCACGCCCCGTCGCGCAAGGCTGCCACTACATCCCGACCAAATTGCTGGCGCACCTCGGAGAAACCCGCGGCCACAGGTTTCAGCGCTTGACGACCTACAAGCGATTCGTTTAATTTATCGAACATTGTTCAATTACGTGAAGAGACCGGCGTGATTCGGAAGAGGTCGGCGGGGGCGACGTGTCCCCTCTCCGGTGACGAATCCGGGGGCCGCCCTAGAAAAACCGCTAGCAAGAGAGCTCGAAGTGACATACGAACTAACAGACGACCAGGTTCAGATCCGCGACCTCATCCGCCGCGTCGCAAGGGAGCGCGTGGCGACACGCGCCGACGAGATCGACCGTACGGCCGAGTATCCGCACGATATGTACGCTCTGCTCAAGGAACTGGGCCTCTTCACGCTGCCGTTTCCCGAAGCGTATGGCGGCGCTGGAAGCCTGATGTCGGCATGTATCGCCGTCGAGGAATTCGGGCGGGTTTGCTACAACACCGGTTATCTGCTGGTCGTGCAATGGACGCCGTTCGGAGCGATTCTCGAAGGCGGCACCGAAGAACAGAAGGCTCGCCTTCTGCCTGGACTCGCCTCCGGCGACTTGCGCGGTGCTCTGTCGATTACCGAAGCGCAAAGCGGCTCCGACGTCTCGGGCATTCGCACCACGGCACGCCGCAAGAACGGCGGATATGTGCTCAACGGCTCGAAGATCTGGTGCACGAATTCGCATATCGCCGACTTCATTCTGGTCGCCGCCAAGACGCTCGATGAAGAAGGACAGCCGCTCGGCATCAATCTATTCATCGTTGATCGCAACACGCCGGGTCTGACGATCGGCAACGAAGAAGACAAGATGGGCGCGCGCGGCGTCCCGTCGTGCCCTCTCTATTTCGACGACGCTTTCATCCGCACGGAAGATCGTCTCGGGCCCGAAGGCGGCCAGGGGTTCAAGGTGGCAATGGAGACGCTCAACACGAGCCGCCCCATCGTGGCCGCGCGCGCGGTTGGCATCGCGCAGGGCGCGATTGATCACACCATCAAATTCATTCAGGACCGGGTTGCATTCGGTCAGAGCATCAGCAACTTTCAGGGCGTGCGCTGGATGATCGCTGACATGGTCACCCAGACCGAGGCTGCGCGCCAGCTCGTCTATCGCACGGCGTCGCTCGTCGACGCGGGCGTCAGAGGCCGTGAACTCGCCCCAATGGCGGCGATGGCGAAGATGTTCGCATCGGATGTCGCGATGAAGGTCGCGACCGACGCCGTACAGCTTTTCGGCGCCGCGGGCATCTCCAACGAGTACCCGATCAATCGATATTTCCGCGACGCGAAGGTGGTGCAGATCATCGAGGGCACCAACCAGATTCAGCGCAACATCGTCGCGGACAACGTGCTCGGCCGCATCAAGAAGAACTGACGACGACAGCTGATCTAACAATCGAGCGACAACAACAGAGGACAGGCAATGGTAGAAATCGAAACGGTTGGTCTGGGGATTCACTGGGAGGATCTGCCCGTTGGACGCAAGTTCAAGACCGTAGGCCGGACGGTCACGGAAACGGATGTCGTGAATTTTGTCTCGGTGACCGGCATGCTGGAAGTCCTGTTCACCAACACCGAGTTCTTGCGCGAGCAATCCGCCATCAAGGGCCGTGTCGCGCCGGGAGCGCTGGTGTTTACGCTCATGGAAGGGCTACTCACGCAGGCCACCATGCAGGGCGTCGGCTTTGCGTTCCTGAACATGGAGCTCGACATCAAAGGCCCGACCTACGTGGGCGACACGATCCATGTCGAATGCGAAGTGATCGAATGCCGGCCTAGCAAAGGGCGTCCCGGCCTCGGGCTCGTGCGCACCCGCAACCGCGTGGTCAAGCAGGACGGCACGGAAGTGATGGTGTACACGCCGCTCAGGCTCGTTAAGGGCAAGGAGTACAAGGCCTGAGCATGGAAAATCCACAACAACCTCTCGAACAGGCGACCGGCCCGCTAGCCGGTGTCCGCGTGATCGATCTGACCATCAACGTGCTCGGTCCGGTCGCCACGCAGTTGCTCGGCGACATGGGCGCGGACGTGATCAAGATCGAACCGCCCGAAGGCGACCAGAACCGCAAGAACGGTCCCGGCCGCAATCCCGACATGGCCGTGTTCTATACGATCATGAACCGCAACAAGCGGAGTGTGATCCTGAATCTCAAGCTCGCCGAATGCCGCGAAGCGCTGCTCAAGCTCGTCGAGACCGCCGACGTGATCGTGCATAGCATGCGTCCGAGCGCGGCCGAGCGCCTCGGCATCGACTATGAGACGGTGCGGGCGCGCAATCCGCGCATCGTCTATGCGTCGGGTGCGGGCTATCGAATCGACGGTCCCTACAAGGACCGCCCCGCTTTCGATGACGTGATCCAGGGCGAGAGCGGCATCGCCGCGATGAACCGCGACACGGACGGCTCGCCGCGCTACTTCCCCACCGTGATCGTCGACAAGTTCTGCGGCTACGTGCTGGCGTCGTCGATCGGCATGGCGCTCTATCACCGCGAGCGGACCGGTGTCGGCCAACTCGTGCATGTGCCGATGTTCGAAACGATGCTGCAATTCAATCTGTTCGAGCATCTCTGGGAAGGTGCGCTGGGCTCCAATGACGGAACCGGTCTCGGCTATCCGCGCATGTTCTCGCCGCACCGCCGACCCTACGCGACAAAAGACGGGCATATCTGCCTGCTCGCCGTGAACAACGAGCAATGGCGCCGCGTGCTGTGCGCAATCGATGCCGCGCATCTGCTCGACGACCCGCGCTTCTGTCACATGACCGAGCGCATGCGCAACATCAACGAGCTGTACCGCATCGTCGGCGACGCGATCCGCAACAAGACGACCGCGGAATGGAACGCGATCTTCGCCTCCGCCGACGTGCCGCACGGCCCGGTACGTGACCTGAAAGACCTGATGCACGACGCGTACATCAAGGAGACCGGCTTCTTCCAGCGTTTCGAGCACCCAACCGAAGGCGACATGGTCATGACCTCGATACCGGTGCACTTCTCCGAGTCGCCCGGCAACGTTCGCTATCTGCCGCCGAATCTCGGCGAGCACAGCATCCAGGTTCTGATCGAAGCGGGTTACAGCGAAGACGAAGCCAGCGCGCTAGTCGCCCGGGCCACGGGAAAGGCCGATGAAGTTTCCGAAGCGCTGAGCAAGGATTAACTGGCGCGAAAGCGCCTCGCATATCACGGAGGGAATCAATGAAGGGGCTCAAGGAGAAGGTCGTCATCGTCACCGGCGCCGCAGGCGGGATCGGAACAGCCATCAGCAAGCGGTTCGGCGAGGAAGGCTCGACCGTCGCGCTGTTCGATCTGAACGAAGAAGGCGCGGCGCGTGTCGCGGCGCAAATCGAAGCAGCGGGCGGCAAGGCGCGCGCGTACCGCGTCGACATCACCGATCACGAAGGCGTGCATGCCGCGGTGGCGAGAGTCGAGGAAGAACTGGGACCGATCGAGGTTCTCGTGAACAACGCCGGCTGGGACATGGGCGCATTTTTCCTGCAAACCGAGAAGCCGTTCTGGGACAAGGTGGTTGCGATCAACCTGTACGGACCGCTGAACATGCACCATGCCGTGCTGCGACGGATGTCCGAGCGCGGCCGCGGCCGTGTCGTCAATATCTCGTCGGATGCGGGGCGCGTGGGCTCCTCGATGGAAGCGGTGTACTCGTTCTGCAAGGGCGGCCTGATCGCATTCACGAAGACGATGGCGCGCGAAATGGCTCGCCAGATGATTCCCGTCAACGTGGTTTGCCCGGGTCCCACCGCGACCCCTCTTCTCGACAACCTCGCGCAAGGCGAGAAAGGCGAGCGCATCAAGGCGGCCCTCGTGAAGGCCGTACCGTTCGGCCGTATGGGCGACCCGAGCGACATTCCGGGCGTGGTTGCCTTCCTTGCGAGTGACGACGCCGCCTTCATCAGCGGCCAGGTCATCAGCGTGTCTGGCGGTTTGACGATGGCCGGCTAAAAGGCACCGCTATCGCAATCAACCAACAACAGTGGAATACGACATGGAATTCAAGGACATCAGCTATCAGGAGGCGGATGGGATCGCGACGATCACCATCAATCGCCCGAAGGTCTACAACGCATTCAGCGCCAACACCGTCGAAGAGCTCATCAAGGCTTTCGGCCTCGCGGGATGGAACAAGGATATCGGCGTCGTCGTGCTCACGGGGGCCGGCGACAAGGCATTCTGCACAGGCGGCGACCAGTCCGGCGACGGCTACAACGGGCGCGGCACCGTCGGTCTGCCGATCGAGGAACTGCAAAGCATCATCCGAGATATTCCGAAGCCCGTGATTGCCCGGGTGAACGGCTACGCAATCGGCGGCGGCAACGTGCTCGTGACGATCTGCGATCTCGCCATCGCTTCCGAGACCGCGGTGTTCGGCCAGGTCGGACCGAAGGTCGGGTCGGTCGATCCCGGTTTCGGTACCGCCTACCTCGCGCGCATTGTCGGCGAGAAGCGCGCGCGGGAAATCTGGTATCTGTGCCGCAAATACAGCGCGAAACAGGCGCTCGACTGGGGTCTCATCAATGCCGTCGTGCCGCCCGAACAGCTCGACGCCGAAACGAAGAAGATGTGTGACGAGATTCTGCAGATGAGTCCCACCGCTATTGCGCTGGCGAAGCGTTCGTTCAATATCGACACCGAGAATATCCGCGGTATCGGCGCATTCGCAATGCAGGCGCTCGCGATGTACTACGACACGGACGAATCGAAGGAAGGCGGCAATGCGTTCCGCGAAAAGCGTAAGCCGGAGTTCCGCAAGTACGTGAAGTAAGTGAAGAAGAAGCGTGGGCGACGGGCGTGCGAACCGCCGCCCGCCCACCTCGCTTCAAAGTCCGCACGAATGACGCATCGACTCCGTTCACTGAGGCTACCCCGTGCTCGTTTGATCCCTACGTGTTGAACCCCGCGGGAACGAATTACAACGTGCCGAACTTCCACCGCATTATCGTTCACGGACAGACCACGCCGATGGAATGGACGAAGTTCACGTTTGATCCGACGAAGAACGCACCGAACGGGCTCGATGCCTATGGTCCGTTCTCGTGGTCGCGGCAGAAAGTTTCGCTGAACTAATTGCCAATATGATGCGCCGAGGGTTTGCCGATACAAACCCTATCGTCGTGATATTTGACGAGGGCGAATCGAGTTCGACCAGCTGCTGCGGAGCCCGTCGCTGTCGATCGGGGCCACTCCGCGGCGTCCGACAACAAGTGCAACGGCCGCGGATTCCGTGCAGACTCCAGCTCTCGAGAGAATGGAGCCGTGAACAGGAAGGTACCGAAGTTTTCCCTGGAAGTCCCGGAGCAAGACGTGCCCCGGGTGTGCGATCAGCGCAGCGAACATCCGTCAATGGGGCGGCGGTCGAACCGATTGCGCCGATGATCTGCTGCACGCCGCAGACACTGCACGAGTAGGTCAAGCACGGCCGGATCGACCGCGGTGAGCGCGATGGCGTCACAACGACGAGTGAGAACGTCTGAAGGCCTTGGAGCGCAAAGTTAGCGAAAATCATTTGTTGCGCTGTTTCTTCTTTCCCGCAGGCTTTTCATTCTCAGTGGAGCCGGATTCTGTTCTCAGTTCCGCGGCTGCCGCCACCAGTTCGCCAGCTTGAGTGGCGTTCACCGATTTCTTGAGGCGCTTAAGGCTTGTCCCGAGCGTTGCGTCTTCGAGGATATCGATGCCAGCGGCCTCCGCTTCTCTCGCAAGTTGTTTGAGAAGTTTCCGCGCAAAACGGGCATCGAGAGAATTGCTTTCGAGCAGTTCCGTAGTGTGTGCGGCAAGTTCGCTCAGCGCCTGCGCCGAGCTGTTTGATACATCGCCGGCTAGAGGCACGCGTTTGCTGTTCATCGCAGTTATGCTCCATTGGCCAGTTCGTCAGCGAAGGCTGAGTCTGACACGCCTCGCACGTTTTCGTTTGCCGGTGTCGCACCGGAAACGCCGGGGTTGATATCGGGTGGTGTCCCGAGGCCGGGTGACAGTTTTGGTTTTGAAGCCGGCTGCGGTTGTCCGGACGGATCCGCGGCGGGCGCTGTTCCTGAATCGTCTTTCATGATGACCTGTCAGACTCTTGATGTCAGTCGTCATCGCCCAGCACTTTTTGTTCCCATCCGGGCGGCCCATTCTGGCGGCGTTGCGGCATGTCCATATGTGGACTGCATAGAAACCGCTAGGTCCGAGACGACAGCAAGCACGGTCATTCCTGATCCGCCATCCCAATTTTGTGGCCACGCTTATTTCATCTATCGCGCGCAGCAACTCCTTTAACGCGAGTGGCTTCTTGAACGTAGATCGCCAAGCCCGCGCTCGACTTGGACGACCGGATGGCGTTGCGTGCGGCGCTATTTCAGGGTCGAGCTAAAAAGGCGGCAAGCTCATTCGTCCGGCTGGCGCCGAACCGACAACCACGTCCCCGCCGGACAACGGAGCCAATAGCCGCTCCACACGCGGCCGCGCCACCGCCAACGCCGTCCCGATCCCGCCCACCAGCCCCACCCCGTACAAGGCTAGAAAGGCCGTATAGGACATCGCCGGGGCGATAAGGCGCGCCACGCCTACAAAAGACGCATAGAGCCACGACACCGAACTGATGGCCCCCAACAAGACGCATATCGTCGCCGCCCGACGTGGGCGACGCTGCGGTGTGGTCAGCACCGGAAACGCGACTCGATGCAGCAGCAAGCCGTTCGCCGTCAGCAGGCATACCACTGTCAGCTTTGCAGCCAGCTTCGGCTTGGAGACCAGCACAGCCATATGTAAGCCGGTGCCAAGCAGGATCATAGCGACGCCCGTTATCCAGAGCAGGCCGAGCAACCCTGCAATGGTACGTCCGGTGGCTTCCAGTCTGACGGCATCAATGCGCCGAGCTGTGAGCAGCGCCACGTCTTCCCGCAACACGCGCGCGATGGCGAAGGCGAAGACGAGGGTGTGGCTATATAACAAGAGCTGGCGAGCGGTGATGGTAAGCATGTTCATGACGGGCCTCACTTCCTTATGAGGGTTTCGCGGACCGACTCCTGGCCGGCGGTCGGTGATCGTTTTTTGAGGCGCGTGGCCTTCCAATTTCCGACCAGAGCCCACTGTGCCGACGGTTGCATTTAACGGCTTGCCGAATCGACCGTTCTAATCGTCAGTCCGGCTGGTGAGCGTCGCGGCTACTGCTCGAGAAAGCTTCAGGAATCTGGCCAGCTACTCCCGTATGATCTTCCGGCAGTTCCGGGCGCTTCGTCGCGGACACAACGAACGTCAACAGATTTGCGAACTTGCTCACGGCAGGCTCTCTCATAGGGTTCTGTCATTTTTTGATAGTGCAAGGAAGATGATAGATGGCCCATATGTTTTTAGTACGCACGTTGGAAAAAAACCTGTTGTGTTGTTTGTGTTGTGTTGGAAAACGAACATAACGAGGACAAGTAAAAAGCGGTTCTAGAGCCACGCGAAGAGGTTGTCCTCGCAATCTTTTTATTCAACAACAGCATATCTGTACCGCTGCTGCGTGTGCTGACCGATCGCGGCACGGAATACTGCGGCAATCCCGAGCATCACGAATATGAGCTGTATCTGGCCGTGGAGGATATTGATCACATTCGTACCTAGGCCAAGTCGCCGCAGACCAACGGGATCGTCGAACGGCTGCACAAAACCATGCTCAACGAGTTCTATCGTGTGGCCTTCCGAAAGAAATCTACGACTCGATAGACGTGTTGCAGACTGATCTTGATGCGTGGCTCGACCAGTACAACAATGAACGTGAATATCAGGGACGATGGTGTTACGGCAAGGCCCCGATGCGCACCTTTCTCGATTCACTGCAACTCGCCAGGGAGAAACTCATTCCCCATTGATCGCGTCTTCTCTATCGGCCCAGACTACCTGTCAGATCGAGTTGCAGCTAACACACTTCAGCTATGGGATTCGTGAAACAGGGGCAAGATCACTTTCCGGCCCTGAACGCTCCCCCCAGATCATTGGAAAGATAAGGAATTGGAAGCGTCGCAGCCGCAGAGCAGGCAGGAGCGCCCTTGGAAAAGTGCTCATCGTCCACCACCCTCTGGACGTTCGTCGCTTCCGATTCGCAAACCGCGAAAAAAGTAACCTGCGGGCGCCTTTTTATCGCAAGAATAAGCCTATTTTCCGCCGTGCTCTAACCTCCGGCCCACTTCCTGCCGACATCCAGTAGTATCTCTTACCTGACGAGGCTCAAGAAGGTAATTATTACCGCATCACTATCGCTTATTCCCTTTTTGCGAATTCGCTCGCTGGCTGCGCAAAGGCAGGTCCAGTGACGATCGCTCCGGTAATCGAAATCCCTCCGACAAGCAGTTCGATAGAAAACGCGGCGCCTTGATGAACGCCTGGGAGCCGTCGTCCGATCGTATTGCAGCGGTTTGATAAGCATACCGAATTAAAAGGTGCAACCACTTTCTGGCGCACGTCAGACCCGTGTGACTCGAGTGCTTACCAACTGAATTTGGCCGGGTCTTCCGGCTGCGGATTATTTCTGTGATCAATCGACGACGATTTCTCGGCTGCCTGACGGCAGCTGCAAGCAGCTATGTACTGGTGGCGTGCGGTGGCGGGAGCAACAGCGACGCCACTGCGCCTGGCAGCAACAGCAGTGCGGCCAAGGCAAACGCCAGCGTATCCACCTCACCTAACGGCACGACAACCCCACCGGCAGCATCCATTGTCGACGCCTCCGGGATCGTGTGGACGACCTCCAACGGGTATATCTACAGGAACGGGACCAAAGACCCCTACTCGTACAACGTCACAATGCTACTGTGGTACAACGGCAGCGTCTTCCAGCAGAACACGAGCGGGGATTACTATGTGTGGCTTGGGACGGGGTGGACAAACTCTGTCGATCCGCGCCTGATTGCGGCCAACGGTACGACTTCTGCCAGCGGCACGACAACCCCGCCGGCGTCCGCCATTGTCGACGCGAGCGGCAGTGTTTGGATGACCGCCAACGGGTATATTTACAGGAACGGGACCAAAGACCCCTACTCGTACAATGTCGTGATGCTGCTGTGGTACAACGGCAGCGTCTACCAGCAGAACACGAGCGGAGATTTCTATCAGTGGATTGGGTCGGGATGGACACCGGCTTCCAATCCCTGCCTCGGGGGCACTTCGGCCAACGGCACGACAACCCCGCCTGCGGCGTCCATTGTCGACGCCAGCGGCATCGTGTGGATGACCTCCAACGGGTATATCTACAGGAACGGGATCAAAGACCCGTACTCGTACAACGTCGCGTTGCTGCTGTGGTACAACGGCAGCGTCTACCAGCAGAACACGGGCGGGGATTTCTACAAATGGCTTGGGACGGGCTGGACACCCTCTGTCGATCCGCGCGTCGGGGGTAATATTTCGGCCAACGGCACGACAACCCCGCCGGCGACGTCCATTATCGACGCCTCCGGCATCGTGTGGACGACCTCCAACGGGTATATCTACAGGAACGGGACCAAAGACCCCTACTCGTACAACGTCACAATGCTGCTGTGGTACAACGGCAGCGTGTACCAGGAAAACACGAGCGGCAATTTCTATCAGTGGCTTGGGTCGGGATGGACGTCGTGTATCGATCCGCGCCTTGGCGGCACTTCGGCAGACGGCACGACGATTCCGTCCGCCGCCTACATCATCGACAAGTCCAGCAACATCTGGACGCTTTCGAACGGCTATATCTACAAGAACAAGGTCAAGGATCCGTCCTCCTCCAACGTGAGCCTGCTGTTGTGGTATGGCGGCATGATCTACCAGTCGGGGACGGGCGGGCAGTTCTCTGTCCTGACATGGAACGGCAACTGGTTACCGTGTACGGACCCGCGTATCGCCGCGGCGGCGACGCCGGGCGCGTTCTACGGCATCAACGGGCACTACGATTATACGTTTACGCCCGCGCAGGTCGTCGGCGCGCTGCGTGCGCTAGGATGCACGACGTATCGCGTCGGCGTTTTCAACACGCCGACCCAGATAAACGCGTTGGTAGCCCTGGCAAGCGCTTTCAAGTCCGCCGGACTGACGCTTTTCCCGCTCGTCGAATACGGGCTCCGTGACACAAACAACAACCTGTACACGAGTGAATCGGCGGCCTATCAGGCTTCATTCTCAGGGGCTGCGGCGATTGCCACGGCGCTGGCGCCGTATGGCGTCACGATGTACGAATGTGGCAATGAACTGACCCGCGACGGGGCGATCATCCTGAATTCGGCAACGGCCGGAACAGGCAGAGGCGACTTCAACAACGCGAACTGGCCGATCATGCGCGGCGCGATGCGCGGCATGATCGATGGCATCAAATCCGTGCAGCCGAACGCCAAGTGCGGTATCAACTTCTGCGTGGCGGATATCGCCGCCTCCGACATGCTATGGGATGGCTTGCAGCCGAATGGAACGAGCGGTTACCCGAAGGTTCGCTGGGACATCACGACGTGGCACAACTACCAGCCTTATGGCGATATCTTCGACGTAGGCTCGGACGGTGCCGGTCCAGGCTTCAACCTGCCAATCTACTGCAAGGCGCGCTATGGAGTGCCGTTCATCATCTCCGAATGGAACGCCGCCCCCGAAGATACCGAAGCGTTCCGCGCGACCTACGTCAGTCAGCAACTCGGCGAATTCTATGCGGCGCGCAAGACGTCTGCGGTTCAGTCGGTGATGTACTACGACTTGACGAGTGGTGACCAGACGTTCGGCATCGTCTCGAACACTCTGGTACCGATCCAGCCGACTTACGGTGCGTTCCAGAGCTTCGTCGCAGCGAATCCTGACACCTGAGCCGATGCGGACGCCAGAGTCGGTATTCGCGATCGTCACAGCACTAGCATGTCTCGATATGCCGAATGTGGGTAAACGCTAGCGTTTTCACACCTGGCTTCTGCGTTTGAGAAGGTCCGCAATTGCGTCGGCAGCGAACGCTTCGAACGCTGCGAACGCAAATCACGGCTGGGACGACCGGAGCTTTCTTGAGTCTGCGGGTGACACGCATTGGTGGCGGCAATCACGGTTTCGATTGAGCAAATGGCTCAATGAGACGGGATCGCTTCGGAGTTTGACAATGGGGGCTACACCGGAACCCGCTACTAATTTCCGGGACGTGCGGAAAAGCTGCGCGTCATCGTTCAACGTTTTTCTAGTTCTAGAGGTTTGATATGGGAAGTCTCAGCATCGGTCATTGGCTAATCGTTCTGGCCATTATTGCGCTTGTTTTCGGCACCAAGAAATTACGTACCGCCGGTTCCGACCTGGGCGGGGCCTTCAAAGCATTCAAGGAAGGCATGGGTGGTGGGTCACCGTCGACCACTAATGCAGCCGCGGCCCAGCCGACGATTGATGTTCAGGCGAAGGATGTAATCGCGAAGTAACGGACCCGCCACATTAGCATCCGGAGCTACAGCCTCCGGTTTGCAGAAATTCGCTCGCTTCTGCGGTGTGCTCGGTACAAGCCCCGATCTCGCCGATATCCTGCCAGGCGGCCGCGCCGAGATCGTCCCACTCAATGTGAACAATAACAAGCCTGCGGTGCCGGCTCCAAAGGCAGTTGATGGTTGAGAGTGTTAGTTCGGCGATGCAGGCAGCAGGCGTCCGGCCGCTCGAGAGCTCCCCCGTCGGCAATCCGCCACATTGCTGACCTAAAATCCAGCCCGCTCCAATGTCGGCGCTGGCCGAATTGTGTGCTCACCCGAAACTGTCCTGATTGGCTACAAAGCAACTTGCCGCCAGCCTTACCTCGCACATTCAGCACACAGGCGACTTTGCCCTCGTCGATGTCCAGAGCATCCTGATAGCAAAACACTTCAAAAAAATAATTCCAAAAAGCTTACAGCGTGACCACCGGTCCACTCATTGAAGGTAGTCAAGCTCAGTGCCCCCGAAACGTTTTCAAGTTTCCAGACCGACAGCACAATTATCGGCAATAGGACACGCGTCGCTTTTTTCCGATTCTTTTGTTCACACACAGTCGGTTCGCGTCTCAACGCGAACCGACGCCATGTTCCTCTGCCATCACGCGTCGACAATCGTTTCGAAACCGCCATAAATTAGCCGCTGGCCGTCAAAAGGCATTGGATCTTTATCTGGTTGCACCCGCGGGTCGGCCATTACCGCTTTCATTCCTTTGTCTCGCGACTGGCGCGACGGCCAGACAACCCAGGAGAACACCACTGTCTCATCATCCTTGCGCTTGACCGCCATTGGAAACGACGTCACCTTGCCTTCCGGCACGTCATCTCCCCAGCATTCGACCACCTTCAACGCGCCGTGCTCCTTGAAGACGGCCGCCGCTCTTTCGGCGAACTGTCTGTAAACTTCGCGGTTGGCTGTAGGCACGGGGACAACAAATCCATCGACGTAAGTCATTCGTAACCTCCTTTTTCCCATACGGACTATAGGTGCGGTCGGCAGCGCATCGCAACACGACCGCCCATACGTACGACGAGCGGGGAGTCAAGAAATCGACAATAGTCGGTTCCCTTGCATCGATAGCCTGCTTCGACCCTAAGGGGCGCTTTCCGGGCATGGTCCCTTCTGTATAAGCGATCCCGTTTATCGTTTTGAGGCCGGGACGATCGTATTCTTCGAACGCGATGAATCAGCCTCATGCAGCGAGACTCGCCGATGCGGTATGCGATACACCGATTGCCGAGCGGATCGCATCGACGACATGCGCCGCATCGCGCGCAATGCCGGAGAAGCGGCCCGACCCCCAGGTATGCAGCCACGGCAAGCCGATGAAATACAGCCCGGCTTGCGGCGTCAAGCCGCGTACGTGGGCAGGATAGCCTCGTCCATTGAATACGGGGGCGTCGATCCAACTGAAGTCCGGCGTGAACCCGATGCACCAGATAATCGACCCGATGCCGCTCGCCGCCAGATCGAGCGACGTGCGTTCGCCTTCGGGCTTCCACACGGGTTCATACGGCACCCCCGGCGGCGCGTCGATGCCCTCTCTGTCGATGAAGGCATCGATGCTCGCATTGATGCGGTTGTACGTGTCGTCGGCGCTTTCCAGATTGCCGGTCAGGTTCGGCGAGAAATGAAGGTGGCCGTCGCGCACATCGTCGAGCCGGCCGTACAGTTCCATTCCTTCGAGCGCAAAGCGTCGCAAGTCGATATCGCGGCCGCCGTCGCGGCCCGTGACGTAGTGATTCGTGTTGTCCCGCACGCCTTCGCGCAACGGATGCTGATCGACGGGCATCTCGTAGTAGCCCATGTCGGCGAGCCAATCCACCACATCCCGGCCGCGATAGAAGCGCGCGCAACGCGGCGCCTCGCCGACCGCCAGATACACCTTGCGACCCGCGATCTGCAGGTCCTCCGCGATCTGCGCGCCGGATTGCCCCGATCCCACGACGAGCACCGCGCCTTCGGGCAAGGCCTGCGGACTGCGGTACTGCGACGACTGCAACTGCACGATGCCGTGCGGCAAGCGTTCCGCCATCCGCGGCACGATAGGCGTGTGATAGCCACCCGATGCGACGACCACATGATCGGCCGTGAATTCGCCATTCGACGTCGACACCACATAGCTGCCGTCATGCTGACACCTGACGCGCCTGACCTCCGTATGATCGACCACGGGCGCATCGACCATTTCGATGAATCCATCCAGATACGCGATGATCTCGTCCTTCTTCATGAAGCCGTGCGGATCGTCGCCGCGATACGGATAGCCGGGCAGCGCGCATTGCCAGTTCGGCGTGACGAGACAGAAAGCGTCCCAGCGCTGCGAGCGCCACGTGTGGGTGAGGGTGTGTTTCTCGATGACGAGATGATCGATGCCCGCTTCTTTCAGATAAAAACTGATCGATAGACCAGCCTGACCGCCGCCTACGACGATAACCGTATAGTGCGGAGCCTGGTTCGATCCGCTTTGCGTCATCGCATTCGAGTTCGACATGATTCGTTCCTGCTGTTCGTTGGATGGGCCGGCGCGCGGTCCTGCTCGTGACGCGCGCGGCACTCGGGTTTCACCAAAGTTCGACGATATGCACCTTGGCCTGCGCATCCGAGGCGAAGCGCTCCGCCTGCGCCTCGATCAGCGCAAGCTGGTCCATCGCAGCCGAGCACGCGAAGCCGTACTTCTCGCGTACGCGTTCCGAGCCGATATGAAGCGCTTCGCGCGCCCGTTCGACGAAGTCGTCGAGCGCATAGCGCTGCCCGGCAACGAAGTATTCGCCGACTACGGTCGAGGGCGAATAGCAGTTGGCCTCGGTGCCGTCCGGCCACTGGACCCTGAAATGCATGACAGGCATCGCGTTTCCTTTGAAAGAGAGATTCAGGCGGCGGGCAGTGCATAGCGCCGGTACAAACCGATATGGCAGCGGGCGCTCTCGCGCCAACTGAAGCGATTGAGCAGGTCGGGCACCGCGCACTCGAAGTCGATGCCCCCGCGCCGGTCGAGCGCGTGTTGCAGCGCTTGCGCGATGCTGCCCGCGTCGTCAGGTTGCGCCCAGCAGCAGACGCGATCATTCAGATGCTCCGTAAACGGCTCGATCCGCGAGACGACGACGGGCGTCCCCACGGCCAGCGCTTCCAGCACGACAAGCCCGAAACCCTCGCACAGCGACACCATCGATACGACATCGGCACGTCGCATCAATGCGGGAATCTCTTCGTCGTGCAGCGCGCCCGTGACGACGATTGCCTCGCCTCGTCCAATCGCGAGGTTCAATCGCGTGGCCCGCTCGGCGAATCGCCGTGTATAAGCGTCGTGATCGAGCAGGCTTGCGCCGCCTGCGATGACAAGTTGCCCATCGGGGTGCGTGCGTCGGAACAAAGCAAACGCGTCGAGAAGTTGCAGTGTGTTCTTGCGCGCTTCGATACCGCCCACCGCCAGTACGACCGGCGCACCACCGATTCCGAATTTCGCGAGCGCGGTCGTATCGTTCCCCGCGTCGGCGGGCCGGAAACGCTCGACATCGACGCCGTTGCTCACGGTCGATGCCGTGGTGCCGTAATCCTTCAGCATCCTGCGCGTCCATGCCTCGCTGACGCAGAAGACCGCGTCTGCATCCGCATACGCGCGCCGCTGCCATTCGATCAAACGAGGATCGCTGAACGCATCGAGATGATGGACGGTACGCACGAAGCCGCGTATCACCCCTTCCTGACGAAGCTCGGCGAGCGCATTGCCGCCGATCCCGTCTTGCGCGTGAAGGATGTCGAAGCCCGAAGGTCTGTCGGCGCGCAATGCGGCCTTGAGCGCGTCGATGCGCATCCGCACCATCGCTACCGTATCGTTGCCGTGCACATCGACCGGAGCCAGCACGATCCGGCACGGCGAAGCACGAAACATCCGCGCGCCATTGACCGAAGGCGCGAAGATCGTCACATCGTGCCCCGCGTCTTGCAGCGCGCGCCCGAGTTCGAGCGTGTGAACGACGCCGCCACGCGGATTCACCGAGTGCGTGAAGAGCGCAATGCGCAATGGCGTGGCGCTCATGCTGACACCGGCGCTGGCGCACCGATAAAAGGGCCATCGCCGAAACTCCATAGCAGCGCGCCATCCGTTTCTTGCATCACGACGACTTCGCGCGAGGCGTCCACGCGCCCTATCATTGCGCAAGCCAGATCGCGCTGCCGGAAGCGCGCAATGACTGCTTCGCAATGTTCTTCGCGCACCGACAGCAGGAAGCCGAAGCTCGGAAACGCGTTGAGCCAACGTTCGAAATCGACTTCCGCTGGCCGCGGAATCGCGTCGAGATCGATGCGCGCACCGACGCCCGAGCATTCGAGCAGCATCAACGACGTGCCGAGCACCCCCGCCATACTGATGTCTTTCGCCGCATCGCAAAGACCGCTTTCCGCGAGCAGCGGCAACAATTCGAGATCGCCGCGCAAGCGTTGCGCCGGTGCGCCGACCGATGCGTTCCAGAATGGATAGGGATCTTCGAAACGGCCCCGCAGATCGACGGCCATGATCAGACAATCGCCAGGCCGCGCGTTGAAACTCGACAGCAGCCTGTGCGCGCGGCCGACAATCGACACCGCCAGTTGCGGCTGAGCGCTGCGCGCATTGCTATGACCGCCGACGACGGGGACGCCATACGCGCGCGACGCCGCCGCCATACCCGCGAGAATCTCTTCGGCCGCGCCGAGCCCGTCGCTCCACAGCGCATCGACCACCGCAAGCGGCCGGCCGCCCATGGCGTAGACGTCGCTGATGTTGACCATCACGCTGCTATAGCCCGCGAACCAGGGCATCGACGCGACGAAATCGGACACCAGCCCTTCGATCGCAAAGAGCAGAAAACCGTCGCCATCGGCAATCGCCGCACAGTCGTCTCCCACTGCGACGGCCTGGGCGAGATCGCGCGCACCATGGGGCAAATGCGCCGCCAGCGATGCAACCACGCCCGCTATGTCGGTCTTGTGGCGAAAGCCGCGGCTTTCACGCATGCGTTCGACCAGATCGCGCAGGCTCATGATCGCCCCCGCGACGACGTGACGAAACCGCTCTCCGGCGTATGGCACGGCGGGTAGTGAGCGAGATCCGCCTCCATCAGATGATGCGGCCGGCCGAACAGCGTTTCTTCCGCGACCGTCTGCCAGTTCAGCCGCCGGAACAACGGTACGTTCTGGCTCTGCACATGCGCGAGAAAGGTCTCGCATCCAAGCGCATGCGCGCTGCAGACAGCCAGCCTGATCAGCGTCGAGCCGAGCTTGCCGTGCGAACGGAACGCGGCGTGCACCGCGAGGCGCGAGCCGAGCCACGTGCGCGGCTGCGTTGCGTGAATCCGCACCGTCCCCACCACCTGTTCGGGCACGCCGGCAATGCAACTGAGCGCGACGAGCAGCTTCGCATGACGGTCGATGTCGTCGCGGTCGTCGCCGACGAAGATGCCCTGTTCGACGCAGAACACCGCGCGCCGCAGTGCATACGCTTCGTTGCTTTCCCACGGCAGCGTGGCCCATTTCACGCGGTATTCGGCCGGCGTGAACGCAAGTGGCAACGCGTCGGATTCGTCGAAGGTTTCGCAGTACATGGTTAGGCCTCGTACGATGCCAGCGACGAGCACGCGCCGCATTTTCCGCAACCGGCCTTGATGTCGGCGGAGCGCATCTTCGCATCGCGCAGCATCGCGCCGAGCGGTGCGAGTATCGACTTCATGAAATCGGGCGTGGGCGCGGGGTGATCTTCGAGCGGCGTGCCGCTGATCGGCACGAACGGCACGACGAACGGATACACGCCGATATCGATCAACTCGCGCGAGATCGACAGGATCGCCTCGGCCGTATCGCCGAGACCCGCGAGTATGTACGTGCTGACCTGCCCCCTGCCGAACACCGCGACAGCCGCCCTGAACGCTTCCATGTAACGCGAAATGGGCACGCTCGCCTTGCCCGGCATCACGCGGGCGCGCACTTCGGGGCTCACCACCTCGAGATGCATACCCAGCGTATCGATGCCGCTCGCCTTCATTCGCTCGAACCAGAGGTCGTCGTCGGGCGGCTCGCATTGCGCCTGGATGGGCAGATCGACGGCCGCCCTGATCGCGAACGCGCTCTCGCATAGAATCCGCGCGCCGCGATCGGGCGTGGGTGGCGTGCCCGTCGTGAGCACCATGTGCCTGACGCCATCGAGCAGGACTGCGGCGCGCGCGACCTCGGCCAGCTGCTCCGGGGTCTTGCGCGCGATCGTGCGACCCGCCGCGAGCGACTGGCCGATCGCGCAAAACCTGCATGTCTTCTTGCGGCTTTCGTAGCGGATGCAGGTTTGCAGCACCGTCGTAGCGAGCACATCCGTTCCGTGCAGCGTCGCGATGTGCGAATAGGGCACGCCGTCGAGCGTTTGCAGCCGCGTGAAGCGTGGCGCTTTCGGGAAAGTGATGTTCGCAATCGGAATCGTGCCGCGCATCAGCGCGCTTTCGCCCGCTTCGTCGGGCACGCCCGCGACGAACGGCGAATTCCACGCCGAGCTCGTGTGCACCGGCACCATGATCGTCACGCCATCGACCGTCACGGCCTTGTGGTCGGAAGGTCCCGCGCCACCACGCCGGCTGGCGGCGCCCGCGCTCGGATCGACGAGACGCAGGCCCGCCGACTGCAACTCCGTACGCAATTCCATCATCTCGCGCGCACTTGCGCCCTCAGACGACAGATTCATGCTGGCATTCATCCTGACCTCCACTCGTGGTTTCGGACCCAAGGTCCGCGCTCGCGGTCGCAAACGCCGCAGACATTGGCGCGACGGGCGTCGCCGGGCGATCGTTGATGGCAAGACTGAGCAATTCAGGGCGCGCATAGTGGCCGACCGAATCCATCATGCGTTTGCGCTTGGTGATCAGCGCCATGTCGAGATCGGCGACGACCATCCCTTCGCCTTCGCGCAGCGGCTCGGCAAGGTGCTGCCCTTCGGGCGAAACGATGGCCGTCATGCAACCGCCGCGCAGCGCCTGTTGCAGCTTAGGGTCGGTCGTCACCGACTCGATTTGCGCTTCGCTGAGCCAGCCCGTCGAATTGACGACGAAGCAGCCCGATTCGAGCGCGTGATGACGGATCGTGACCTCGATCTGCTCGGCGAAAATCGGACCAACGAGCGAGCCGGGAAACTGGCTGCAATGGATCTCTTCGTGCTGCGTCATCAGCGCATAGCGCGCGAGCGGGTTGTAATGCTCCCAGCACGCGAGCGCGCCGACCCGTGCGATGCCCGTGTGCGCAACCTTGAGGCCCGCGGCGTCGCCTTGTCCCCAGATCATCCGTTCATGAAACGTCGGCGTGATCTTGCGGCGCTTGAGCACGAGGCGACCGTCGACGTCGAACACGAGTTGCGTGTTGTACAGGCTGCCGTGATCGCGCTCGTTGACGCCGAGCACGACGACCATCGCATGACGCCGCGCACGCTCCGACACAGCCTGAGTGACTGGCCCCGGCACGACGACGGCCTGCTCATACAGACGCATGTGATCGGCGCCCGACGCCACCGGCGGACGCACGAAAGAGAAATACGGGTAGTACGGCACGAATGTCTCGGGAAAGACGATCAGCCGTACGCCCTGTTGCGCGGCTTCGTCGATGGCGGCGCACACCTTCTCGAGCGTGCCGCCGGGACGCTCGAACTCCGGCGCAATCTGCACCGCCGCCGCACGGATGATTCGTTGCTCGGACATGATCGGCACCCGGCGCGCTCAAACGGTCCACGTGTGGATGATCAGCGCGTCTTCCTTGCGATGAAGCAACTGGAGATCGAGCACATCGAGCGGGTTGATCGGCCGGATGCCTTCGATCAGCGACGCCTCGCCGTGACCGTACAGTGCCTGCAATGCAAAGCGGCACGCATAGACCTTGCCGCCCTCCGCCATGAACTTGACCAGTTGGTTATTGAAATTCAGATGACCGGGAAACGCTTCGTCGCCGAGTGTCGGGAAGCCGCGTTGCAGGCCCAGCGTCACGCCCGGTCCATAGAGCAGCACCGACGTATCGAAGCCCTTGCGCTGCAGGCGCGTGGCCTGCAGAAGATTGACGAAGCCGATCGATCCTTCGAATGCGACCGTATGAAACGTCACCAGTGCTTTTTCACCGGGCTCGGCCTTGACGTCGGGAAAGACCTTCTCTTCGTAGTCGACCAGGTAGTCGCCTTTCTGATGCAGAGGTTGATTGACGGCGGGCATTTCGCTCTCCAACAAGTCGTGTCATTGATCGGATTGCTCAACCGGAAAGAACCGGATGGCGAATCGTTTATTGCAACGCGTGTGCCAATTTCCGGCCCGGTTCATGCAATCAACTTCCAATCAATCAGAACAGGATGGTTCGAGCGAACCGAAAAATTTCTTTAGGAGCCTTGTTCGACGGGCTTTTCAGACTATTTGCGAATTTGGTCGCGCACCGTCTTTGGGCAGCGAAAACGCATCGATCGCGTCTGCTTGGTGCGCACTACCCCGTAAGCGGGCACGGTCCGATCAATGCGATCAAGTCTTGAATTGAACCAATACCGATTATTTTTCGGGAGAACGCTGTGCCACTTTTGAATAAAGCCAATCAGGAATTCGCATTGGGAATTACTGGCATGGACAGTCTCACGCATCACTGGCTCAAACGGCTGACCGAAAGCCGCAAGCCGGCGTATCTCGTGATACCGGATCTGATCGAAGAGGATCTGGCGAGCGGACGTCTGCGTCCGCGCGACCGGTTGCCCGGATTGCGCGATCTTGCGGGTGCCTTGCATCTGAACTACACGACCATCGCGCGCGCCTATGCGGAGGCGCGCAAGCGCGGCCTGCTCGATGCTCGCGCGGGCAGCGGCACCTTCGTGCGTGGACGTACGCAGACCTTGCCGCTTGCCGGCGGAAGCAGTGTCGAGATGTCGATGAACATGCCGCCCGAGCCCCCCGAGCTTGCGGCCCGGTTGCGGGAATCGGCGGCGAGCCTGCTCGCGCATACCGATCCCTATCGCCTGCTGCGTTACCAGGACTTCGGCGGAACGCCCGACGATCGCGCGGCCGGCCGAGCGTGGCTCAAGCAACGCTTGCCGGATTGCGAAGAAGGTACGGTACTGGTGTGTCCCGGCATTCACAGTGCCCTCGTCGCGCTCGTATCGCAGCTTGCGCGACCGGGCGACACGATCTGCCTCGATACGCTCGCCTATCCGGGCATCAAGGCGATCGCCTCGCAAATGAGTGTGCGCCTGCAGCCACTGCCGCGCGACGACGAAGGTCCGCTGCCGCATGCATTCGAAGCGCTCTGCAGGAGCGAAAAACCGGGCGCGTTCTACTGCAACCCTACGCTGCAGAATCCGAGCACGCTCACGCTGTCGTTACAGCGGCGCGAGGCGCTCGCGGATGTCGCGCTGCGCTACAGCGTCCCCATCATCGAAGACGATGCCTACGGATGGCTGCCATCGAACAAGCCTGTGGCACTTGCCACGCTCGCCCCCGAACTGACGTGGTACGTCACCGGCTTTTCTAAAACGCTGGGTGCGGGCTTGCGTGTCGCCTATCTGCGCGCGCCCACTGTGCGGCAGACACAACGTGTGGCGGGCGCGTTGCGCGCCACGACTGTGATGCCGAGTCCTTTCACCGTGATGCTGGCAACGCAATGGGTCAATGACGGGACCGCACACGAAATGCTCGACGCGATCCGCAAAGAAGCCAATGCGCGCCAGGCGATCGCGGCACAGGAACTAGACGACTGGCACTACGACGCGCACGACGATGGCTTCCATTTATGGTTGCGGATTCCTCCGCATTGCGACTGGAACGCGCCGGAGCTCGCGCTGCAATTGCGCAACCAGGGCGTTGGCGCGGTGGGGGGCCCCGCTTTCTCCACGGACGGAAATCCGCCGAATGCAATCAGGCTCTGTCTCGGGGGCCCGCAAGACAGAGACGATTGTCGGTACGCGCTGCAGTGCGTGGCGCAGACATTGAACGATCCGCATCATCTGCACATTCCGATGATGTAAGCCTGCTTCATGCAGGCAGGGCCCTTAATTCAACCGGGCTCCGCTGTGCGCATCGAACAGATGTGTCCGCTCCGTACGCGGGAGCAGATGGATTCGGTCCCCTGGCCGGGCGTCGATACGCCCACGATACGCGACGATGAGATCCTGCCCGGCAAAACGCGCCGCTATCTGCGTCTCCGACCCGGTCGGTTCCACTACCACCACTTCAGCCGGCAAGCCGGCGAACCAGGCCCGGCAGCATCACTGTTGCGCCCAATACGGCGGCGGCCTGAAGCAGGCGTCGTCGTTGTGTCATATCCGGAGAGCCTCGCAATGGTTGTCGTCGATCTCGCTCAGGCGGCGGAAGCGGCCGGCTCGCGCGTGGCCTGCGGCGAGTCCACTTGCGTTTTTCGTTCCGGCCGCCGCAGAGTGCGGCTACGACGCCCGTCGACGGAAACCGCACGCTCACCCGCCACCGTCACGCGACGCACAAGGCGCTCCTGGGTGCCGTAATCGTTCACCGCGTAGTGTTGCGTTGCGCGGTTGTCCCAGATCGCCACATCGTTCTCACGCCACTGCCAGCGCACGGTGTTTTCGAGGCGGATCACGCGGTTTTGCAGGATCTCGAAGATTCGCGCGGACTCCGAACTCGACAGCCCCACGATGCGTTTGATGAAGTGGCCCAACAGCAAGGCTCTTTCGCCCGACACTGGATGCACGTGCACGATCGGATGTTCGGCTTCGTACACGGTCGACACGAACACGTTCTGGTGATGCGCGAGACGCGCCGCGGCGGACTGCGTGTCGGTTCCTGCGATACGCTCTGCACCGTAGTCGTAATCGTTGGTATGCACGGCCCACAGGGAGTCGGCGAGCCGTTTCAGATCGTCGGGCAAACGTTCGTAGGCGACGGCCGTGTTGGCCCACACCGTATCGCCGCCGTAAGCCGGAATCTTGACGCCACGGAGAATGGAAATCTTCGGGAACGCATCGACGAAGGTGACGTCCGTGTGCCAGGAATCTGCGCGGCCGCCACCTTTGGACGCATCCAGCTCGAACAGCGCCGTGCCTTCCGGCGACGGCACGGTCGGATGCGCGACCGTTTCGCCGAATCGTGCGCCGAACGCCTGGTGCGACACGTCGTCCAGATGTCCCTGATCGCGAAAGAACAGCACCTTGTACTTCACCAGCGCGCGATGGAGCGTGTCGATCACGGACTCGTCGAGCGCTGGAGAGAGCTTGAAATCCTGAACCTCTCCGCCAATCAATCCCGCCACACGCCGGATGCGCAGATTTTCAAATGAGGTGTCCAGATTCGATTGGGCAGAGGAACTCACGGATGGCACTCCTGTATGGACAGGCAGCAAGTGTAAAAACCGGCACGCCACGCACAAACCAATAAATAGGAATATTCATTCCGTACGTGGATTAATAAGCATTCGGCGGAACGATTGCCGAGGGGGCTCGCCATACATCCAGTGAGACATCCAGGCACGCATCGCCGAAGCGCCGGTCCGCAATTGCGCCCGGGTCTCGGCCAACCGCCCGCTTCCGTGAGCTGACACGCTCGCGATTCTTGCCCAAGGTCGGGGATTTACCTATTTCCGTCATTGGCCCGCAGGTGCAACATCGCATTACATTGCATAACATCCATGTATACGAAAGAGCCGTCTAAATGCACATACTAAAATGAAGACGTGACGCTGCTGGTCGCACCCGCGCCGCTACTATGTTGGGCCTGAATACACGGTAGTGGATTTGCGTTTATCGTCCGTAATGATCGAGAGGCGGATGCACTGTTCACCGGCCCCGTTTCAGAAAACAAAATGACCAAACTAAATCGCAGATCATTTATCCATACCTCAATTGCATCGGTCGGCGGATTGATGCTGACTCCCGCGTCCGCCTATGCGGATGCGACGGTGGCACAGAAGCCTCCAGCGCAGAGCCCCGCTGGCCCGGATGACATCGTTGCCCTTGCAGACTATTGTTTGCAGACCACCTATGACAACCTGCCGAGCGCGGTGATTGCCATAACCAAGAATCAGATTCTGGACACAGTGGGCGCGGCGCTAGGGGGCACCAATGAGCCAGGAGCCAAAGAGATACGCGAGTTCACCATCGATATGGCCGGCAAACGCGAAGCCGCAATCTGGGGTACCAGCATTCAGGTTCCCGCCCAGGATGCTGCTCGCGTCAATGCAATCATGGCTGACGCTCTCGACTATGACGATACCTATGAGCGGTCTTTCATGCACCCCTCGGTCATCACGATTCCGGCCGCCTTAGCCGTAACCGATATGCTCGGCAATGTCAGCGGCAGGGATCTAATTACGGCTACGGCTTTAGGCGTGGACCTTGCCTGTCGATTGGCCAATTCGGCACAGCCTGGCGTCGATGCGTTCATTGTGGGCTGGCACAACACTAGCCTTTATGGATATTTCGCTTCAACTTTTGTCGCAGGTAAGCTGATGGGGTTGACGCGCGATCAGTTGGTATCCGCGCTGGGTATTGCATTTCATCAAGCTTCGGGTAATTCGCAAGCACATCTGGACGGTGCGTTGACGAAGCGTATGGGCGCGGGCTTCGCTTCCTATGCCGGCGTAATGGCTGCGCGTCTATCTCAGCGGGGCGTCCAAGGAGCCAAAAATATTCTGGAAGGTAGCCGTGGCTTTTATTATCAGTTTCACGGTAACAAGTATTCGCGCGATTTCCTCTTTGAGGGATTAGGAAGTACTTTTGCCGCGACCGAGGTCTCGTTCAAACCATGGCCGTCGTGCCGTGGTAGTCATACGGCGGTGGATGCAGCGCTGACTATGTTTGCAGAGAACAAAATTGAAGCTCCCGATGTGGAAAGCATCACCATCTACAATGGCCCGGGCGAATATCTGCTTCTCGATTTTCCGCTTGGCAAAAAGCAGAACCTAACATCTGTCGTGGACGCGCAATTCAGCAATCCTTGGGTTGTGGCGTGCGCGTTGGTGGACCATAAGGTCGGATTCGAACATTTCACTGCGGCAGCGATCCGGCGCCCTGATCTGCTGGCAATGGTCAAACGCATCAACACGATGGAAGACAAAAGCCTGGCACGTCCGGGCGGCGGACCCGGTGCTACACGCCTTGACGTTTCTCTGAAAGATGGCCGGACGTTTACCAAAACGGTGGCATTTGCCAAAGGCGAACCCAAGAATCCAATGTCGCCCATCGAGTTCCGTCAAAAATTTCTCGATTGCACGAAAAAGGCGGGAATGAGTAGTGCGCAAGCCCAAGCGTTGATGGCCGACATTCAACAACTGGAGACCCTGCCAAAGGCCAACACCTTGACCACAGCAATGGCCTTGTAGCCGCGATCCTGCAGGGATTATATGGGCGGATTTACTAATCCTCCCCAAGGAATCGCGTCTTCCTCATCGTCGAACGGAATACATGCCAATACCGGGCATCCGAACGTCCACGCCGTGCCGGGATAGGAGGCCTACCGCTGCACCAAGGCTAGCTTGACCCCGACTCCGACGAACGCGGCTGCAAAGCTCCGGCGCATCCACTTGAGAACATCGGGGCGCGCAAGAATGCGGTCACGGACCCTCGCCGCGAAGACGCCGTATGCGATGAACACAACGAACGTCATCGCCATGAAGACGAGCGATAGTTCCAGCATGCGAAGCGCAGGCTGGTTTTCGCCGCGATCGATGAATTGCGGCAGGAACGCGAAGAAGAAGATCGAGAGTTTAGGGTTGAGAATATTCACGAGGATCGCGTGCAAGACCACATCCCGGTCGGTGCGGGCGGGGCTGTCGAACGTGATCTTCAACGGTCCTTTTTCCTCGAGTGTTTTCCATGCAATGAAAAGCAGGTAGGCGACGCCCGCATATTTGATCGCTGAGAACGCGACAGCGCTCGCATGCAGGAGCGCTGCCAGACCAGTGATCGCCGCCACCATGTGCGGCAGGATGCCGAACGTACAGCCCAATGCTGCGACGATTGCTGCACGCGCTCCACGAGACAAACCAGCGCCCGCTGTGACGAGTGCGCCGGTTCCGGGTGAAGCTACGACGATCAGCGACGTGACCAGAAATTCGATGCTCATGGCCTCTCCGTCGTGGATGCGCAAAACCAGAGCACACATGCGACGCGCGTTGGAATGTCGCGGCGAAAACAGGGGAAAAGGAAAAATAGCAAGATCGTGCCTCACGCCGGGGAAAGAGATTGAGCCTCGATTCTCGGCGTCGGCGGTCCGACGGTCTTGAACAAAATTGCAGGCGTAGGCGGTCAGCCGGCTCCGGTGGCGTACGCCCCCGGTGTCATGCCAAAACTACGGACGAACAGCCGCGTCATATGGCTCTGATCGGAGAAACCGCTCTGCGCGGCAGCTTCGGCGAGCCGCGCGCCATGACGGATCAACTGACGTGCGTGATGAATGCGGCGCTGCAGGATGTAGGCGTGGGGCGTGAGGCCGGTCGCTTTCGCGAAAGCGCGCAGGAACTGATAGCGGCTCAGCCCGGCTTCGTCTGCGAGTGCCGTGAGCGTCACCATCCCTGGGGGATCGTCATCGATCAGGGCGCGGGCCGAAGCGATTCCGGCTGGAATGCACCGGTGTGTGGCGGATGCGGGCTGGAGCAAGCTAGCTAGCACAAGCAGCAATGTCTCGTCTGCCCTGAGTCCGTGCGGGTCTGCAATCTTGCCAGTCATTGCGCGAAATAGCTGGCCGAATTGCGCTGCGAGTCGTCGGTCACTGACTTTTGGTTGGCTGAACTCGCAAGTCGCTCCTTTGCGGCCTTCCGTAATGTCCGTGGCCAGCTCGGCAACGATCGCGGGGTCGAGATACAGCATTCGCCATAAGCGCCCGCCGTCGCCGATCGGTGCCCCGTCATGCACTTCACCAGGGTTGACAGTGATTACGTCACCCGCACTGGCTTCGACGAGACCACGGCCGCTCGTCGATTTCTGTGCGCCGCGCTCGATCAGACCCACTCCAAACTGCTCATGGGTGTGGCGGCCAAAGACGAGCGTGGTGTCCGCTTCCACAGCTTCGATACCGCTTCTTTGGCAGATCAACAGCCTAAATTTGGTGCGTTTCATTTCGCTCATGACCTCCGGGTCTCGTCGCACCCACCCACGTTGCCAGTGCGAGTCATGTCATATCATGTATCCAACTGCCTGGACAGGGACCATGTCAATGTTTCGATTTTGGGGATTGTCGGTGATCCGGGCGCTGTTTTTGTGAATGAGTACACTCGGCCATCATGGCTCCGGCAATCGGCCACTCGATTCAGCGAAATATCCGGAAACCGTTCGTCATCAGTCGAACGTGATCAAGTCCTTGAAGATCAGTCGTCCCCAGTTATTTCCGCGCGCGTGCACAAGCAGTCCACCCTCCGAAAGCCCGCCAAGTTGGATTGGCGCGAAACCGAGTTTTTCCGCAAGCGCACCAATTTCCGCTGCGGCGCCGTCATCATCGCTCGCGAGGAACACGACTCTCCTGCCACCCTGCACGGCCGGGTCCTGGCCGAGGACGGCCGCAGCCAGATGATTGAAGCCTTTCACCAGCCTGGCTCCGGTGAACGCGTTCGCGACGAAAGCTGACGACGGGAGACCGTCGAGTTCCTCGGGCGGGGAGAACGTGTTCATCACGTCGACGATGATCTTTCCCTTCCAGTTGGGCAGCGCCTTCGCGACCTCCGCGTATGACTCGAAACGAACAGCCAAAAAGATGATGTCCGCCTTGACGGCTTCCGCCAGGGTTTTGGGAATGATCGTAGGTCCGATCGCTGCTGCATCGGAAGCAAAGCTTGCCGGGTCGCGCGTGGTTGCAACGGATACTTCGATGCCGTTGCCGGCGAACGCCCTGGCAAGTGCGTGGCCGATCTTGCCGAAGCCAATGATTGCGTAACTCATATGTTTCTCCATCGTTTCCCGGCGGGCTCAGAGCTTGTAGCCGCCGCTCGCTTCAATCGTTTGGCCGGTCACCCAATGACCTTCATCGGAGGCGAGGAACGCCACGACGGCCGCGATTTCTGAAGGCTCGCCAAAGCGGCCCAGCGCGATTTGGGCCTCGACCGCCTTGACGAGTTCGGGATTCGCCCGAAAATCGGCGTTCGCATCCGTTCGCGTGAAGCCCGGCGCTACGGCGTTCGCTGTGATCCCACGCGGCCCGAGCTCGATTGCGAGCGTATGGGTCAGGGTGTTGATCGCCGCTTTCGCCATCGAGTACACGGGCGCAGCCGTCACGGGCTTCGTGGCGGCTGCGGAAGAAATGTTGATGATGCGTCCACCATCGGCGAGTCGATCGAGAGCGGCCTGAATGATGAAGAACGGCGCGCGGGCGTAGACCGCCATCAGGGTGTCCCAACTCTCCGGCGTCGCGTCCTTGAAGCCAACCCAGCCGGAATTGCCAGCGTTGTTGACCAGAATGTCGAGGGCCTCGCTTCCGTTGCGCTTGATGAACTCGTCGTCGAGTCTCTCGAACAAGGCCGGCACGCTCGCCGGATCAACGAGATCCGCATGGATCGCGAACGCGCTGCCTTGCGCTTTCTCGATGGCCGCGATCGCCTCGTCCGCGCTGGATTTGCTGGCGTTGTAGGTTAGCGCGACTGTCGCACCATCCTTTGCAAGACGTTCGGCGATGGCGCGGCCAATGCCTCGTGATGCCCCGGTAACGAGAGCTGTTTTGCCCTTTAGAGGTTGTGTCATCTGATTTTTCTCCTCAGAGTTGTGCCAAGCCGCCGTCAACGGCGACCTCGCTGGCGGTCATGAAGCTGCTGTCCGACGACGCAAGAAAGGCGGCGACCGCCCCGATCTCCACCGGATCGGCCATACGCTGGAGCGGCGTCATCGCTCCGTAGGCCCTCTGGCCCTCTTCGCCTAGCGCCTCCTTCGCTAGTTCGGTCGCCGTCGCCCCGGGCGACAGCACGTTTATCCGGATGCCAGTGCCCTTCAGGTCTTCCGCCCAAGTCCGGGCAAGGTTGCGCACCGCTGCCTTGCTCGCGCTGTAGGCCGTGAACCCCGGGGCTCCTGTGGTGCCAGCGCTCGATCCGGTCAGGATGATCGAGCCGCCTGAGCCCATCAGCGGCAGCGCCTTCTGGACCGTGAAGATCGTCCCCTTCACATTGGTGTCGAAGGTGTCGTCAATGTGCTGGCCGGTGATCTGTCCGAGCGGAAGCGGGCTTCCCGTCCCCGCATTGGCGAAGACGATGTCCAGGGTTCCGCGCTCGGCCTTCACCGCCGCGTAGAGCCGGTCGAGGTCGGCCAGATCGGTGACCGAGCCCTTCACCGCGCGTGCATTGGGCCCGAGGGCGGCCACAGCGGCGTCGAGCGCTTCCTGCCGGCGGCCGAAGACGAAGACGAACGCGCCCTCCTCGATGAAGCGCTGAGCCGCAGCGCGGCCGATACCGGTAGCGCCGCCGGTGATCACGGCGGTCTTTCCATTCAGTCTGTTCATGTCATGCATCCTTCGAAACGAAAGCGACAAACAGGATTCTGCGGCTCTTGATTCATGAAGCCAATTGACTAAATATGGATGTCTCTCATCTATTGTTTAGATACATATGCTAGACAACGTCACGATCAATCAACTTCGGGCCTTCGTCGCCGTGTGTGATCACGGAAGCTTTTCCGGGGCTGCACGGGAGCTGAGGCGTGCACAGTCGGCGATCAGTCACGCGATCAGCGCTCTCGAAAGCGCCTTCGATGTGGTGCTGTTCGAGCGCAACACTCGCAAAGCGACGCTGACGGCTGCCGGCCGCAGCCTCCTGCCTGATGCTCGCGGTGTGATCTCGCGCACCGAGGAAATGAAGATGCGTGCGGTTGCCATTGCTGAAGCTGGGGTCCCACAGGTCTCGGTTGCCGTGGATAGCTACTTTCCACGTGCGCACCTGATCGAATGCCTGCGCACGTTGCAGGCGGACTTTCCAACGGTTGCAATCAATCTGCGCATGACGACCATGCAGGACGGCGAGCGTTTGGTTCGCGAAGGCATGTGCGCGTTGGCGGTGACGATCACGGACGTGCCGGAGCTGAGCCCCGGCACCATAGAAAGGCAGCATCTATGTGACGCGCAAATGGTGACCGTCTGTGGGCCATCTCATCCGCTGGCCTCAATCGCGGGGCCAATCCCGCGGGAGGAATTTGGCCGGCACATCCAGCTCGTCGTAACCGACAATCAGCCCGATGCGGAAAAGACCCAGCAGGGGGTCGCCAGTGAACGCCAGTGGCGGGTGAATGACCTCGGCGCGAAGCACGATCTGCTCAGAGGAAGCTTGTGCTGGGGGCACATGCCGCGCCATCTGGTCGAGGAAGACCTCTTGAAGGGGACACTTGTCGAACTCCAACGGCGCGCATGGCACATGCGCCCCCTCACGTTCATGATCTCGCAGCGGCGCGGCTACTTGTTTTCCGAATGCGAGGCACGGCTGGTCGAACTTCTCGGCAATCGTGATCCTTCGCAAACGGTGGGAAGACCGAGGCCAGCGTAACGCGCGGCCGCTGTCGACAGCGACACAAGAAACGCGCGCACAATAATGCGTCGCTTACCTCGCCCCGGAGGAAACAATCATGTCGCTCGATCGCTATACCCTGCTCGGTCGTTCCGGCCTGCGCGTGAGCCCGATGTCGCTCGGCACGATGACGTTCGGCACCGAATGGGGCTGGGGCGCCGACGAAGCAACGGCGCAGCGGCTCTTCGATCTATACGTCGACGCAGGCGGCAACTTCATTGATACGGCTGACCTTTACACGGAAGGCACGAGCGAGCAATGGGTCGGCCGCTTCACAGCGGCGCGCGCGATGCGCGAGCGGCTCGTGATCGCGACGAAGTACTCGTACAACGCGCAGCCCGGCAACCCGAACGCAGGCGGCAACCACCGGAAGAACCTGCTTCGGGCGCTCGAAGGCTCGCTCAGGCGGCTCGGCACAGACTACATCGATCTCTATTACCTGCACACGTGGGACCGCATGACGCCCGCCGACGAAGTGATGCGTGCGATGGACGACGCCGTCAGCGCTGGCAAGATCCGTTACGTCGGCCTCTCTGACGTGCCAGCGTGGTATGCGGGTCGGGCGCAGACGCTCGCGGACTGGCGCGGTTTCGAACCGGTCGCTGCAATGCAGTTGGAATACTCGATGATAGAACGCAACGCGGAACACGAGTTCGCGGACCTTGCTACACACCTCGGCATGGGGCTCGTGGCGTGGAGCCCGCTTGGCATGGGCGTGCTGTCGGGCAAATACCGTCCGTCGCAAGACGCCCAAAACCAGGCCGCTGTAACGGGCAGTGGTCGCCTGCAGACGCTAGGTGCCGCGCCGCCGCCCGGATTCGACAAGCTATCTGCGCGCAACTTTTCGATCGTCGCCGAGCTGGAGGCAGTCGCGCACGCTGCGAATCGGCCGATGGCCCAGGTCGCCCTGAACTGGCTGTATCAGAAACGGGGGGTTGCGAGCATCGTCGTCGGCGCGACGAAGGCCGCGCAGCTCGAACAATCGCTCGGTGCACTCGACTTCGTGCTGGCGCCCGAGTTGATTGCCAGGCTCGACGTGGCTTCGGAGCCGCCCCACCCGTTCCCGTACTACATGTTCGCGGATGGTCATCAGGCACGCATTCATGGACAGGTCGATGTGGCCGCACAACCGCCGAATCATGCCGACTTTCAGCGAGTACCCGCGCCGCAGCCCACCGGGAAGTGAGCAGCACACACTTACCGTCGCAACAACCACAAGAGCACTGACACCACGACCGAAATCACGATGCACGTGACGATCGGGAAATGGAAATTGATACCGCCGCGAACGATATGGATGTCGCCAGGCAGCCGCCCGAACGGGATACGCACGAACCAGCGCCATCCGAGGCCGGCAAGCAGGCACAGCACGCCCAAAAGAATGAGGAAGCGGTTCATGGTGCCCGGTCACTCACGAAAAAACCAATCGTGTCGAGGTCCCCTATCGAGAATGGCCCCAGCTACCGCGTCCATTCTTCCCGGGTTGCCTGCTGATAGCCGCGCCATCGACGCGCTCGAAGGAATCCGCCGCAGCCATCCCGTGGGCATGCAGCACCTCGGCCAGCGAATCGCGCAAGAGTGCGATCGGCCGCACGAGCCGTCCCGGTAGCGGGTGGTGAACGAGCCAGACCTCGACGCCTGATTCGAAATCCGTGACATCAATCACCTGCAACACGTCGCGAAACGGGCTGCGCGCAAGCACTTCCGGCGAGACGATCCCGATTCCGAGTTGGCGCGCGACAAGCGATAGCTGTAAGTCGGAGCCGAACGCCTCGACGGCGATGTTGAACGGCAACCCCGCCCGCGCGAGCGCGCGCGACAGCGCCGAGCGCATGCCGCAGCCGTCCTGGTTGAGCACCCACGGATGCTGCGCGAGGTATTCCAGCGTGACGGGCGTTTTCGGCAGCCCAAGCGAACGCGCCGCGACGACGGCAGTCGGCATGAAAGCGAGCCGCGTACTGACCAACGCCTCGGGCAGCGCGATATCACCGGGCATCAACACGACAGCGGCGTCTACCTGCGCCAGTTCGACCGATTGCAGCAGACGCGGTGACCAGCCCGCCGTAACACGCAGCGTCAGCTTGGCGTAGGTGCCGCGCAAGCGGTCGAGCGGCTGTTCGAGCGCGAGGTCGGAGAGGAACGGCGGCACGCCGATGCGCAGTTCGCCTTCCGGCTCGCTGTCTGGGGACGCGACGGCCAGCAGTTCGTCGACGGCGCCGAGCACGTTACGCGCCAGCAGGTAGACCTCCCGCCCGGCGGCGGTCGGCTTGAGCGGCTTCTCCTGACGGTCGAGCAACGCGAGAGCCAGTGTGCTTTCGAGGCTCTGGATGCGGCGCGTCAGGCCGGGCTGGGTTAGATGGAGCCGTTCGGCGGCAGCGACGACTGAGCCACACTCGACGACGGCCACGAACGCCTGTAGATCACGCGTGTTCAAAACAATCTCGCATAATCATTATCAATACATTTCAATTGTCGCATAACGATGCGACTTCTAGCATAGACCATAAGTCCTTCAACCGGAGCGTCGTCATGGACCGCCCCGCAGATCTTTCATCCTGTACCGTCGGCCAGCCGCACGCCGAACGCGCCGACGAGCGCCAGACCGGCCAGCTCACCACGCCGATGACGGTTTTTTTCGCCACCGCAATCGGTCTCATCATCATCAACCTGTTCGCCGCGCAGCCGCTCACCGGCCCGATTGCCACCGCGCTGAATCTGCCCCATGCGCTCGGCGGCCTCGTCTCGATGCTGCCGCAGTTCGGCTACGCCACTGGGCTCGTGCTGCTCGTTCCGTTGGTCGATCTGATCGAGAACCGCCGCCTGATCGTACGGACGCTGTTCTGCTGCGCATTGCTCCTCGCTGTGCCGATGTTCGCGCGTTCGGCGTGGGTGTGCCTTGCCGCGCTATTCCTCGCGGGCGCGACATCGACCGTGATCCAGATGCTCGTGCCGATGGCCGCGTCGATGGCGCCCGAGGCCCAGCGCGGCCGCGCCGTGGGCAACGTGATGAGCGGCTTGATGATCGGTATCCTGCTGTCGCGGCCGCTCGCCAGTGTCATCACGGCTTGGGCCGGTTGGCGCGCGTTCTACGGCACGACCGCGCTGATCAATGCGTTGCTCGCGGGTGTGCTCATGCGGCACCTGCCCTACCGCGCGCCACCGGTAATCACACGCTACGCTGCCTTGCTGCGATCGCTCTGGACGCTTCTCGCGCGTGAACGCATCCTGCAGCGGCGCGCAGTCTCCGCCGCTTTGGCGATGGGGGCATTTAGCGCGTTCTGGGCGTCGGTCGGACTACGGCTCGCGCAGGCACCGTTCGGATTCAGCATGCACGGGATCGCGCTTTTCGCGCTCGCGGGTGCGAGCGGCGCGGTCGTCACGCCGCTCGCCGGCCAAGCGGGCGACCGCGGGCACGGTCGCAGCGCGCTTCTGTTCGCGCACCTGTTGATCATCGCGGCCCTTGTGCTGATCGCCGTGGCGGGATCGGGCGGACTGGGGTTCGCCCCGCAGGCCCACCCCCGGCTCGCGATCGCGGCGCTAGTCATCGGCGGTGCGGCGATCGACACAGGCGTCGTCATCGATCAGACGCTTGGCCGCCGCGCCGTCAATCTCATGAATCCCGCCGCGCGCGGGCGGCTGAACGGGCTGTTCGTCGGTGCGTTCATGGTCGGCGGCGCGCTGGGAGCGGCGCTCTCGGGAGCCGGATGGGCTGTCGCGGGGTGGCGCGGTGTCTGTGGCGTGGGCGTTGCATTCGCGGGTGCAGCCTTTGCCTATGGTGTCGCGGGCCGCTCCAACCGGGTGGGAACCTGAGGCCTGCAACGCGGTTGAGCGCGCGTGGCCCGGCGCGCACAATGCGTTCAAGGCACCGCGAAATCGCGCGCCCCCGCAGGTTTGACAGCCAGCACGCAAAAGGCCTTATCTGTTTCGACAAGCCTCGCTTCGATGAAGCCAGCAGTTGTTAGTCGTTCGATCAACCCGCTCGGCTGCTGACCCGAATAGGTGGTGAACCCGAGTGCGACCTTGCTCCCGATTTCATGACACGCCGAATCTCAGCCAGGCCAGTTTCCGAGTCCGGCCAAAGTTGCATGGAGGCCGGCTGTTGATTTCAATATGCGCAAGACGACCCTGCGCTCAATATCGAACAATTCCAGAGTCGGGCAATTATCGACTGACTGCCCATCCGCGAACAAATCGCACGTGGAGCAAAGTATCCAGATGCGGTCAAGGAACAGCAGCTTTTCGCCGAATTGATTAAATTCAACCGTCAAGTTGCAGCACATCGACGGAAGTCGGTCATCAGTTTCCGCGACATCGATGTCGATGCGGAACGGACTGCGAAGCGCAATTCGACAGGGCCCAGCACACGGGGCTATGGTGATGAAGGAGGGCTCGCCAACCAGGCAATGCTCGCGGGACCAATCGGTTGAGCGAAAAAGGCATTGGAGACAAGCTGCTGATCACCGGCTCAGTTGGCCATCTTCGGACGTTCGCAGACATGCTCAGGCAGGCAGTCGGAGGCCGGCTTCCCCCCAATCTGTCGTTGCAATGCCACCAGCCGACGCGGCTGAGCCAGTTCTGCGTGCGCGCCCCAGTTCGCTGCAGCGCCTAGGGCGCTAGTTGCCAGCGCAGGATCGGGTGGGTCGCGCCCGCCGGTATGACCCACGTCCCGGTCTCACTGAAATCCCACGAGACGTCAAAGCTGGCCGGATTGCTCATCTGTGCGGTCGTGAGCCCGTTGGACGCGGGTAGCTGCGCGCCGTACCCGCTGCTCTTCGTTCGCGTTGTCGTCTCCTTGTCCCAGTAGACGTTGGACGCCAGCGGCACTCCAGCCGGTAAGCCCTGGTAGGCGACGATGCCGCCATAAGTGCCATAATCCGGGCCCTGCAAAATTGGTCCTAAGACTTCGCCCGACGCAAACGACTGCTCGATGAGGCCGGTATTCGATTGAGCCAGTCCGCCGGCGCTGAATGGGCCGCTCACTTGCCCCGTTGCATACGACTGCGAAATCGTTCCGCCGTTAGCGCCGACCAGACCGCCACCGGAGCCATGATAGCCGCCGCTCACCGTCCCTGTCGCATAAGATTGCACGATGGTACCGCCGTTGCCACCGACGAGGCCGCCGAGCAGGCCGGCAGAACCGACGAACGCGCTGCTCCACGAGCGCTCGATCAGGCCGTCGTTGTATCCAACGAGGCCGCCGAGGACCGCGCCTTCGAACGCGCCGGAACCGCGGCCGCCGGTAGTGTAGGCGTAGGTAATCAAGCCATGATTCTCGCCGGCCAGAATGCCCAGCGGGAGCCCGCTCGGGAAATAGAAATTGGTCACGACCCGGGCGTTGGTCATCCCGACATTGCGCACGACGCCGGTCGGCCCGATCGCGCCGAACAGTCCCATCGCCGGCTGCTCGGTCGAGCTCTGATCAAACTGGGTGAACCTGTCGATCACATGCCTCATGCCGTCGAACTGGCCGGAAAATGGCGTGGTCGCATTGCCGAGCGAAGAGAAAGCGAAAGACGTATCGGTCGCACTGGCGTCGAGGTCTTTGCCGAGCGCATATGCGCCGCCGAGATCGAGCGCGATGTTCTGTAAATCGCCAACCGAATTGACCAGCTTGTAGCCGGTCACCTGGGCGATGAGACCGCTATACGGAGCTGCTGTCCATGCGCTGTTCGCGACGATCGTGCCGGGATTGTAGCTGCCGTTCATGTCGTAGAGGGCGCTGACAATGCCGGTACTTTTCGACCAGTCGATGGTCCCATCGCTGGTCACGCTGCCGCCGTTGTCGATGCCTGACGCGTCGGCGCGTAAGGTCAGGTTGCCCGTGCCGTCGTTCGCGATGGTCGTGCCCGACGTCACCGAGACGTGGCGGTACGCCGCGAGCGTGAGCGAAGCCGGACCTGACCAGCGCAGGCTCGACGTGACACCCAGGTCGCCCGTTGCGCCGTTCGCGCCCGTCGTGGTGACGTTGACCGAGGTGCCGTCGTTCAGGCTGCGGTGCAACGCATGCGCGGCGGCATCATCGATCGTGAAAGCGGGTGTCAGGAGATTCCATTGCCTTGCATCGACCACTGTGTGCCTGCCGAACGTCAGTTGTGCCGCCTGGGTATCGACCGTTCCGCCGCTGCCGTCCGCGTTGCCTGCGGCGATCCCGCCGAGTTGGTCCACACGGCCGCTGTCGGCCACCAGCCACACATGGCCGTCGCGGCTTGCCGTGCCCGTCGCGCGGATGCGCGTGCCGCTACCGGCGAGCGCATAGACGTTGCCATCGGCGGCCTGCAGGTTGACCTGCGCGGCGTTGATGAGCCCCTTGTTGACCACGGTGCCCTGACTGCCCGTCTGCACGAACACCTGCCGGTTGCCCGCTGAGTCCTGCAACAGCACCTGGCCCCCTGCAGCCAGTTCCGCCGTGCCGTTGGGCGCTGCCACGGTGCCGGCGTTGATGACTGCGTGTCGCGCAATCAGCAACACATCGCCGCCACTCGAACTGATGCTGCCCAGGTTGACCACGCTTGCATCGGAGCCGCCCGAGAGCGTAAGCGCGCTGCTGCCGCTCATGAATGCACTGTTGCAGACATCGAGGGTGGACGCGACGAAGCGGCCACCGGTGCTGACCACACCCGACGGACCCACGACGATGCCCTGCGGATTGATCACATAGAGGCTTCCCGTTGCGCTGAGCCTGCCAAAAATGGCCGAGGGCGGGCCACCCGTTACCCGGTTCAGGGTCGCGCCCGTGCCGTTGTCGAACGTCACGCTGTTGTGCCTGCCGATCGAGAAACTGCTCCAGTCGATCACGCCGCGCGTCGAACCCGGTTGCGTGATCAAAAGAGCGTTGCCCTGGTTAACTATCGTGCCAGTACCGGCAGTATATGTGCCGCCTTGCGGAAGGCGGCCCGCCGCGAACGCAACGGGTGTCAGGGACAGTCCAGTCAGCGAAATGCCGACGGCAAGCCAGATGCGGCCGCGCCAGTGCTGTCGACGCAGTGCGCGTCGCGAGGGCCAGGGTAGTTTCGAATGCGACATACAGCCCCCTTTCCGCTGCGTGCGGAATGGCTGCCGACGACCCGCAGAGTCGACCGGAAATGCATGAGTCGCTGTGTCTGAAGAATAGCAGTCGGCGTCGCGGATGCATGCCGATATCTCAACGTTTTGCGCCGTCCTGTGCGGACTAACTACGAAACCGTTCAGCGCGAAACGGACGTGCATCCGCACAGGTCGGTGTCCCGGTCATCATCTCCGCCAACAGTCGACCGGTCACGGGACCTAGGGTCAAGCCATGGTGGTTGTGACCGAATGCAAACCACAACCCGCGATGACGCGGCGCGCGCCCAATGACGGGGCGCATGTCGGGTGTGCAAGGACGCAGGCCGAGCCACGGACTCGTGTCGAGCCGCTCACCCAGACCGAAGCTCGGCCTGGCGATTCGCTCCGCGCGTTCGAGCTGGATGCCTGTCGGCCTGGCGTCACGCCGCGCGATCTCGACCCCGGTGGTGAGCCGCAAGCGCCCTTCCATCGGCGCCACCACATAACCCTGCTCCGCGTCGACGAACGGCATCGACAGCATCTGGCGGGTAGGACGGTAGTGCATGTGATAACCGCGCTTCGCGCGCAAAGGAATGCGGTAACCAAGCGGCGCGAAAACGCGGTCAGACCATGAACCGAGCGCTACCACGACTTCTTTTGCACTAATCCGGCCCGACGATGTCTGAACGCTCCACGCGCCCGCTTGCGCCGTTAGCGTGGCGGCGTCGCCGGTGAGCACCGTTCCGCCGCCTGCTTCGAAAAGACTCGCATAACCTTTGGTCAGTGCCCCCGGATTGACGATGCTCTTCGGGTCCTGCCAATGCAACGCGCCACAAAAGCCGTCCGCGAGGCCTGGCTCGCGCGCGGCCAGCGCCGCCGAATCCAGCACCGCGACCCGCAAGCCATAGGTCCTTGCAGTCATTGCGGCGGCCGCCGCCTGCCGCGAAAATTCCGCCGGGGTGCGATAGGCGTCGATCCAGCCGCTGTCGCGAATGAGATGGCCGAGTTGCGCGCGCTCGATGAGCCGATCATGTTCCGCAACGCTTTGCTGGATCAACGGCAACATGTCGCGCGCGGCCGCCATCAATCGCTCGGGCGACGATTCCCACCAGAAGCGCGCCAGCCAGCTCGCAAAGTGCGGCAACGCCCGATAGTCCCAGTACAGGTCGGTCGAACGATTCTTCGCATAGCGCAGCAACGTGCCGAAATCGCGCGGAAAGCCGTACGGAACGACCGACGAGCTTTCAATCAGACCCGCGTTGCCGAAGCTGGTCTCTTCGCCCGGAGCGCGCCGGTCCACCAGTGCCACCCGGCGGCCGCGATCCTGCAACTGCAGTGCGGACGATACGCCGACAATCCCGGCGCCCAGCACTATCACATCGAAATCCATAAACTCGCTTCGCTTTTTCTGTCAGGACTGGACGCCGGGCTGCCGCATTTTGCGCAGCAAGCCGGCGCGAAACCTCTGGCGCCGGCTCGTGGACCCGTTACTTCGCGATGATGTCGTTGTTGAAATACTTCTGCGAAAGACTGCTCAACGTGCCGTCTTTCTTCAGCGCGTCGAGTGCGGCATTGACTTTCGCGACCAGCGCCTTGTCGGCCTTGCGCAAGCCCCAGCCGGTGCCCTCGCCGAGCGTTGCCGGATCGCTGAGCGGCTTGCCGACGATCGCATACTCGTGGCCCGCGGGCTTACCGAGGAAACCGTCCTGCGCAGTTTGCGCTTCCTGAACGGCAGCGTCGAGGCGCCCGCCGAGCAGGTCGGCGTAGACCTGATCCTGGTCCTGGTACGAGACCACCGTTACGCCGGCATTCGCCCAGTGAGCTTTGAGGAAATCCTCCTGCGAGGACCCCTGCAACACGCCCACCCGTTTGCCCTGCAGACTTTTCACGTCGGGCAACAGGCCGGAGCCTCGTCGGGCCACCATCACGATCGGCACGATATAGATCGGCTTCGTGAATTCAATCGATTGCTTGCGCTTGTCCGTGATGTTCATCGCGGAATTGATTACGTCGAATTTGCGGGCTTCCAACGCGGGAATCAGTCCATCGAACGCGTTCTCGACCCACACGCACTTCACGCCCAGCTTCGTGCAGACCGCATTGCCGACGTCGACGTCGAAGCCCTGCAATTGCCCGCTCGGCGACTTGCTTTCGAACGGCGGGTAGGCTGCCTCGATGCCGAAGCGCAAGGTGTCCTGAGCCTGCACGCCGACGGTCCCAAGCGAGCCCACCAACGCAGCGGCGACGATAAGTGAAAGTTGAAGCTTCCGAAACATAAGAGGTCCCCTGGTGTTTGGGCGACGACGATTGAGGGCATGCGCGACGGTTGACCGACCCGCTCCGAGACATCGCATGAGGCATGCTGACGCGCCGGCCTCACACCTGCTCTGGATTGACAGTCTATTCTGGACAGATATAAAAGCCAGCAATTTCAAAAATAAATGTCCAGACTGGACTGTTTGACTTAGAATCGCCTCACCGCCGGAGCACCGGCATCGTTGTGGAGCGCAGTTCAATGGCCCAGTCAGAAAACGCATTGCCCCTGATCGTCGACCAGCAAACCGTCCGCGAGGCGCTACCCCACCTCGACGTGCGCAGCGTGCTGGCGCAGATGTTTCGCGCGCTGGGAAGCCACATGGCAGTGCAACCTCCGCAGACGCTGACTCTTTTCCCGCAGAACGCTGGCGACTTCATCACCTATCTTGGCGTGATGGCGGATGCGAAGGTGTTCGGCGCGAAGCTGTCGCCGTACATCGTCACGCAGGCGAAGCCGATCATTACCGCGTGGACGGCATTGATGTCGATGGAAACGGGGCAACCGCTGATGTGGTGCGATTCAGGCTTGCTGACGATCGAGCGCACCGCCGGAGCGACCGCACTCGCGGTACAGCAACTCGCCGCCGATCATGCGCGCCAGCTCGCGATTGTCGGCGCAGGGGCGGTCGGACGGGCTCATGTGCGGCATCTGGCGTCGACACGGCCATGGCAATCGATCCGGGTGTTTTCTCCCGGGCTTGCGAACGACACCGAAAAACGTGCGCAGCTCGCGGCGCTCGATGAAAGAGCCTCCATCTGTACAAGGATCGAAGACTGTGTCGCCGACGCCGACGTCGTTGCGCTGTGTACCTCGTCCGGCACCCCGGTGCTGCACGAAAACATGCTAGGCAAGCCAGCGCTCATCACGTCTATCAGCACCAACGTGGCGAACGCTCATGAGATTCCGCCCGCATGGCTTGCCGACATGGACGTCTATTGCGACTACCGCCGCACCACCCCAGCCAGCGCGGGCGAGATGAAGCTGGCTTCGCAACATCATGGCTGGCGTCCCGAAGCCGTGCTGGGCGATCTCGCCGAACTCATGTGCGGGGAAGCGACCAAACCGTCCTATCGAAAGCATGCGTTTTTCCGCTCGATCGGGCTGGGTCTTGAAGACGTCGCGATTGCCTATGAACTGTTCAAATATCTGACTGCTCGAGCCGGCATGTAAGTAATCGCCACGATCTTGCCGACGCGCCAGATCGCGCCATGCCGCCGGAGCAATGGCAAAGGCCGTTCGCCGACATGCTGGTCGTCGTACCATCGAGCAGAAGTACCGCATCGCTCGTGGCAAAATGCCGAACATTTCGGACCTTCCATACCGTCGCCCACCCAAGTGGACTTTCAGAAAGCTGCAAGCATCTATCCCTATGCGAAAGCCCAAGACAACGGCCGCACGTCGGCTACTTCTGGATCGCTACAGCCGTGTCGCCGATGGCATTGCGCTGTTGTTTTTCCCGTACGTCGAAATCGTCATTCATGACCTGCAAAGTCAAACGATCGCCTACATCGCCAATAACCTGTCGAAACGCGAACTCGGCGACGACTCCGCGTTGGAAGAGATCGACCATTCCGCGGAGTCCGGTACGGTCGGGCCGTATGAAAAAATCAATTGGGATGGGAGGCGGATGCGGTGCGTCAGCACGGTGTTGTTCGACGATGCCGGTAGCGCTGTCGGCGTGATGTGCGTGAACTACAACATCGCCGTCTTCGAAGACATCAAACATGTGATCGATCGTGTGATCTCCGGCGCCGGCGTCGTGAAGCAGCCCGAAGAGCTGTTCAAGGACGACTGGCAGGAACGCATCAACACGTTCCTTCACACATGGCTCCAGGAACGTCAGTTGGCGCTGAATTCGCTGACTCGCGACCATCGTCGCGAGATCGTCGAAGCGCTGTGGGCCGAAGGGGCGTTCAAGGGGAAGAGCGCTGCCAACTACGTCGCGAATGTGTTGGGGATGGGACGTGCCACCGTCTATCAGCACATTAGAGATTTGCGAGGCACGGCGACCTGATACGGGACAAACAACACCGACATGCACACGATGGCAAGGGCTATGCCCGGTTGCGACAGCGCGTGCCGCACTCTGCTCGTCTGAATTTTCGTCGATAGACTCCTGTGCCGGTGCCTAGTTGCGTGCGCCGTGACCGCCGCTGTGGCCCCCGCCCTGCTCGAACTGGGTACTGCGACCGTGGAACCCATGGTGAAAGCCGTCGCCATGGTCAACGTCGTGGAAGCGGCGGAAATCGCCGCCAAGGAATACACATGGCTGGCCGCGAGACGGGCACCCGGCATAGAACTCACACGGATAAGCCGGATACGCCGCGCACGTGTTGTAATAACCTGGCTCCGCTGCGCAATCTATCGCGCCAAGCAGCAGCACGGCAAACAGAACCTTCCCCTTCATGATGCAAACCTGCCATACCCCGTTCTTTCAGTGCTCAACGCTGCTATTCACAGCCGTCGGCATGATGGCGCCGTCTCCCGATGGCATGTTTTGCGTAACAGGTGGCGCGTTTTGCGTGTCGGGTGCCCCTGTCATGGTCTTTGATCGCCTATCCGCTGCGGCTGCATCGACGCAATGACTGAAGTTTAGACCATTCGATCCAGTGGATAACCAGACCTGTAAGTAAAGCTCAGTCCGGAGGCAGCCGGTCACGTCTGGCGAGTTCCGCGACCGGCTGAGGCGAGGTCCTTCGTCCGAACTTTAATATCGTCAATGGTCGGCGACTCGCTCCCTGGAGCCGCTTGCTGGAGCGATGATCCCGAAAAGTCCATTTGTCTCCTTGTTAGGACCGGCCGAGAAGTACAGCGTGTCCGGGCTCGAATTGCGGCCGCCACCGAGTGTCAGAGTCCACAGCCCGTCGATTGCCAGTGGATTGCCGAACTCATTCTCCAACTGATCGACGAACCCGCCGTCATTGTCGAAGACATTGATTCGACCATCGCCGAAGTTGCCAATGAGAATCTTGCCGCTGAAGCGGCCGAACGCAAACGATGCGCGCGTGATACCCCACGGCGAGTCGAGCGTCCCTCGGCTTGCAAAGCGACGCAGCAGGTGGCCGTCGGTATCGAATACATCGACGAATCCACGACCGCGTCCTGCATCGTCGTCGTGCTTCTCTTTGTTCTGCTTTGCGTAGGTGACGAAAAGATCCCCATCGATGTTCGCGATGCCAAACGGCGCATAGCCGGCTGGGATGTTCGGGTCAACGAAGCCGCCGTCGGTCGTCGCAGGCGTGAACAGGCCGTCTGAACCATTCGGCCCAAAGACATCGATCCGACCCGAACGGAAGTTCGTCGCAAACAGGAATCCGCCTTGCGCATTCACTCCGAAGACGAGCGCCTTGTAGACAGCCCCGTTGGCGGCGGAGGGATTGGACGAGTTATCGACCGCGATCACGGCGTTGTTCGCCGGATTCAATCCACCGGCCCAAGCGGAAATCGTGCCATCTTCAGTTGCGAAGATGAATATGGCCGGGATCTTGGTACCTGGCACGAGAAACGCAGACGAAGGATTCCATACAATCCCGGTTGGCGCCGCGGGCGTGGGATTCGGTGGAGACTTCGGAAGGACGGGATGACAGGCGCCGGCCGGCATCACGTTGCCTGGCAGCGGAATGGCGACCTGCAACGTCGTCACCTTTGTCCCCTCGCCGTCATACAGCGTGGAGCAGCCGGTGGCATTGTCGTTGATCCAGAATGGACTTCCTGCCGGACTAAAGGCAATACCCCAGGCGTTCTGCAAAACACCGTCGACCTTCGGGGCAGCACCTGCCACGTTGGACACGAGCGGTTTAACGACATAGGCATCATCAGCAGCGGCATGCCCGATTGTGAAACCGGCGGCGAGCATAATCACAGCCGCCTTGAGACCACGCGAGATCAGAGACATAGCTACCCTCCTCGGCACTGGCGAGACATCGCCGCAAGCTAAACGACCGCAGGACTTCGAATATTCCCGCTCTACACGAAGAATTCCGAAGCCACGACTTGCCACGACCGGTTGCTTCAGAGTCGACGACGTCGATCTATCTGCATAGTGATGAAGTGAAGCGGGCACGGCAGATGAGCGAGTTCGGCAGGTGGCTAAAGTGCCTTGCTAAAAGCCGCATCGTGCACTAAAAAACATCTACCTACCTCGTACGTCTACTGGCTGCCCAGCCAATGCGGTGGGCGCCTCCACCCAGCGAACGCGACAGTCTATGAGTCTTCTCGAGCTCAGAGGCGTTTCCAGACATTTCGGCGCCATTCAGGCCCTGATCGACGTGACGCTCAGCCTGGAGCCAGGCGAGGTGGTCGGGCTCATGGGCGATAACGGGGCCGGGAAATCGACATTGGTGAAGGTGGTCGCCGGCAACTTTCCGCCTTCGCACGGTGACATTCTCATCGATGGAAATCCCGTGCATTTCAACAAGCCGATCGACGCCCGCACTCGCGGCATCGAGGTCGTCTATCAGGACCTCGCGCTTTGCGACAATCTGACGGCAGCCGCCAACGTCTTCCTTGGCCGCGAACTGCGGATCGGGTTCGGACCTATCCGCGTGCTCGATCACGCGACCATGTATCGGCGTGCGGGTGATCTGTTCAAGCAACTGAAGTCCGAGACGCGCCCGCGCGACCTCGTCAGGCAAATGTCGGGAGGGCAGCGGCAAGCGGTGGCCATCGCCCGCACACGCCTCTCTGAAGCGAGGCTCGTCCTCATGGACGAGCCGACCGCCGCAATCAGCGTCCGCCAGGTCGCCGAGGTGCTTGATCTCATCAAACGCCTGTCCGAACACGGTATCGCCGTCATCCTCATCAGCCACCGCATGCCTGACGTATTCGCCGTCGCCCACCGGGTGGTTGTGATGCGGCGCGGGCGCAAGGTCGCGGACAAGAAGACCGAAGCGTCCTCCCCGGAAGAGGTGACTGGTCTCATCACCGGCGCCATCGCCGCTGCCTGAAACTGCCTTGCCTCGGAGCCCCACATTGAACGACGCGTCGCGAAGGCCCCCCACAATGCCGCCATTGCTCGATGATCCACAGTCCGCGAGGACGCATACTCGCTGGTCGGGACTACTCGCAAGCCAGGTGTTCTGGGTCGTTCTGGCAACGATCGTTGCCTGTATCGCCCTATCGATTGCGACCTCGACCTTCGCGACCTCCGAGAATCTTTTCAACGTTACGCGAAACTTCGCCTTCGTCGCCATCGTGGCGCTGGGAATGATGGCGGTGATCGTCACGGGCGGCATCGACATTTCGGTTGGCTCGACCATCGGCATCAGCGGGATCGTGCTCTCGGTCGTCATGAACGCGGGCTACCCGATCTGGGCCGGCATCGGCATGGGACTACTGACCGCCGGGCTGGTCGGCCTCGTCAACGGCTTGCTGATCGCGTATCTCGGCATGCAGCCTTTCGTCGTGACGCTCGCCATGCTGAGCGTCGGCCGCAGCCTCGCACTCGTGATTTCCCGCAGCCGGACCATTTTCGATTTCGGCCCCGACGGCAGCAAACTCCTCGCGCTCGGCGGCGGCGCGACGCTCGGCGTCGCCAATCCGGTGTGGTTCCTGATCCTGCTTGGGCTGTTGTTCTGGTTCGCGTTCGGTTGGACGCGCTGGGGCCGCTACGTGTTCGCGATCGGCGGCAACCGTCATGCGGCGACTCTCACCGGCGTACCGGTACGCCGCATCGTTTGCAGCGTCTACGTGCTCTGCGGCCTGATGGCGGGCGTCGCGGCGATTCTCGAAGTCGGCTGGCTGGGCGCAGTCACGACAGGCCTCGGCACGGGCGACGAGCTGCGCGTGATCGCGGCCACCGTGGTCGGTGGGACCAATCTGATCGGCGGGGTTGGCAGCGCCTTCGGCACGGTCGTCGGCGCGGCGCTCATCGAAGTCATCCGCAACAGTCTGATCCTGCTCGGCGTCGACGCGTTCTGGCAGGGCACGGTCGTCGGCAGCTTCATTGTCGTCGCGGTGCTCTTCAACCGGCTCGGTGGCGAGCGGCAAGGGGATTGAAGTGTCTCTGGACGCACCGGCCGCTTTCGAGCCGGTGCGCAGGACGCGGGACGCGTTACGAAGACTGTGTAAGCCGACATGGGCACCGTAGACCCGGCGCCCAACAGGAGGAAGCTATGAAAAAACTGTTGATGTGTCTTGCTGCGGCTGGAGGACTCGCGATGCTGGCGTCCCCGGGCTTTGCGGCCGATAAGACCCTTGCGCTGGTCGTCAAGGGTCTCGACAACCCGTACTTCGACCTTATGCATCAGGGATGCGAACGGGCGAACAAGGAACTCAACAAGCAAGGCTACAACTGTTATTACACCGGTCCCGCGACCGCGGCCGACGAGAGCGCGCAAGTGCAGATCATCGACGACCTGCTGACCAAGGGCGTCGCGAGCATGGCGATCTCGCCCGCGAACGCGCCGGCTGTGGCGGAGGTGCTGCGCCGCCGCGGCGGATCGGTCCCGGTCATCACTGCGGATGCCGATCTGCTGCCGAAGGATGCGTCGCTGCGCAAGAGCTATGTCGGCACCGACAACTACGAACTGGGCGCCAAGCTTGGCGAACAGTTGAAGATGCTGATGCCGAAAGGCGGCAACGTCTGCCTCGTGATGGGCAATCCGGCAGCGGAGAACATCAATCAGCGGGCCCAGGGTGCACGCGACGTGCTATCCGGCAAGAAAGGCGTCACCAAGCTCGCTGGCGAGAACGGCTGGCATGAGATCAGTGGCTGTCCGCTCTACGTGAACGACGACGCCGCGAAGGCGAACCAGATGATGCAGGACACGCTGACCGCCAACCCCACGGGTCTCGACGCCTTTCTGCTGGCGGGCGGCTGGCCGCTCTTCGCTCCGCAGGCCTTTTCGCAGGTCGTCGCCCCGATCATGGACAAGATCAAAAACGGCAAATTCGTGATCGTCTCGGCTGACACGCTCGGGCCCGAACTGCAGGCGCTCAAGGACCGCAAGGTGAATGTGCTCGTCGGCCAGCGGCCCGAGGAAATGGGCTACCGCGCCGCGATGGTCATGCGTGACCTCGCGGAAGGGAAGTCCGTGCCTCCGGTCATTCACACGGGACTCGACGTGTGCACGTGGAAGAACGCCGACACTTGCCTGAAGCATTGAAAGCCGGTGACCACGGCGACGACGAAGCCGTACTTCGCGAGTCCCGGATGAAATGGCCATCGAAATGGATGAGCGCGGTCCTGGCAGTCGTCGCGGTCGCTGCACTGCTTGCCGTCCCGTTGCCTCGGCCGGTCAATCTTACGACGAGGATTGCCACCGTGATCTCGATCGAGCGACCCGATACGGTGGTTTTCGACTATGTAACGACACCCGCTCACTGGCCCCGCTGGCACCCATCTTCGCTATCGGTAAGAGGGGCGATCGACCACTCGTTAAACGTTGGTGAACAGGTTGCGGAAGAATTTCGCGTGGCGGGTCGCCGGGGAAGCGTCCTGTGGACCGTCGCCGTACGGGACCGTCCGCGCAAATGGGCGATTGTCGGCACGATAGACGGGAAGCCAGCAGGCACAGTGAGCTACGCTCTGACGCCCGTAGCGTCCGGGACACGATTCGAGCGCGACTTCGTGTACCGCGCACCGACACTGTGGTTTGCGGTGTTAAATGTCTTGTTCGTTCGAACGAGAATCCAGCAAGAATCCGACGAGGCAGTCGCGCGACTGAAGAAAGCATTGGAAACAATGCCGTAGCCCGGATTTTTCCGAATCTTTTGTTCACACACATTGCACTACAGAACCTGGAAGGCGGCGAATGCGCCGCCCGCGAACACTTGCTGCGAGACGATCTGCCAGATGCCGCCCACTCGCACGCCATCATGCACATGTATTGGAGTAGATTCGCGCCAGCGCCCGGCACTGGGTAGCCATTTGGAAAGCCGGGGATGCTCCTCGATCAGGCGCGGTGCGCTTGGCCAGCCCGGTTTGCGCAGATCGTTGATCGAGCGCGCCTTGTACCAGACATTCCATTCATCGAACGACAGCATGATGCGTTTGCTCGAATGCTTGCGCGCCGCCACGCTGTCCGCAACGGCGACGCTCTCCTTGATGAACACATCCATCACGTCGATGTTGCCGAAGAATTCCGCGGTCGAGTCATGACGGTTCTCGAAGTACTTGTGCAAGGAGATGAAGTCGACCTGATCGAAGCAGTGTTCGAGCACGCGATCTTCCCGCGCTCCATAGGTCGGCATGTCATGGGTCGACGAGCCGCACGCCGCGAGTTGAATGGTGGGATCGACCGCGCGCATCAGTTTGGCCGTTTCGAGCGCGACGCGGCTGTACTCGTCGGCGGTCTTGGGCCGCGGCAGCCGAATAGCCGAACAACCATTGGCGGAAGCCGGATTCGTAGATGAACTGGACGAGCGGTCGGGATGCATTGTTCGGTCCGCCGCCGGTCAGCAATTGCGCCTGACCGAACAGCTGGAACTGGAACACCGCTTCGATCACCGCAACCAGCGCGACGGTGCGCCGGATCGACGGCAGCGTGATCGCTCAGGGAAGGTCGAGCGGCGCTGCTCTCCACCTTCCCCCATTCGTGGGCGCGGAACAGGAAAGGTTACCGGCGGGCTTCCGTTGCCATACGGACTGCAAGGCCCGCTAGCACTGTGCCCATCAACCAGCGTTGAAGCGTAATCCACGTCGGGCGGCTCGCGAGAAATCCGGCAATCGAGCCAGCCATCGTCGCAATGGCTGCATTTACGCAGACGCTGATCACGATCTGCGTTGCACCCAGCGCAAGCGATTGATGAAATATGCTGCCGTGCGACGGATCAATGAACTGAGGCAATAGCGACAGGTAAAGCACGGCGATTTTGGGGTTCAGCAGATTGGTGGTGAACCCCATCAGGAACAGTTTGCGACGGCTGTCCACGGGAAGATCGCGGACCTGAAATGGTGAGCGTCCGCCGGGCTTGACTGCTTGCCACGCAAGATAGAGCAGATACATCGCGCCGCCAAAGCGGAGCGCATCGTAGGCGTAGGGTATAGCGAGAACCAGAGCGGTGATGCCGAATGCGGCACACAGCATGTAGAAGACGAAACCAAGGGCGACGCCAGCCAAGGAGATAAGTCCAGCTTGACGACCTTGGCAGATGGAGCGTGAAATCAGATAAACCATATTCGGTCCGGGTGTAAGCACCATGCCGAATGCAACGAGACCGAATGAAAGAAAATGGCTTAGATTGGGCATCGAAAACTCCAAAGTTACGCGTATCGAAGGCGGCGAATTTTCATCCGTGATTTTCCATTAGCTTTGCGGGTTGCCGCCAGCAGATGTTTTGCGAGACTCAAGCGAACGGATGCAGCGCCAGTTCGAGAACCCAGGACGCACGATCGAGCCCAACCACATTCCAGCGAGAGCGGGCACGACAGGCAGCAGCGACAAGCCGATCTGGTCAGTCCTGAACGCGCCACGGGCGAGCATATGAGATTCGATCTCGGGGATCTGCGTCTGTTCGTTTGCGTGGTCGATGCTGGCAGCATTGCAGCCGGGGCCCGACAGGCAAATCTCGCATTGGCGTCGGCAAGCGAGCGGATCAGTAACTTCGAGTCGGATGCCGGTGTCGTTCTGCGTGAAAGAAGCCGCCGTGGGGTAGTGACCACCGAGGCAAGAGAGGCGCTCGCGCACCATGCGCGTCTGATTCTCCAACAACACAGTCTGTTGCAGGGGGAACTACGCGACTTCGGTGCCGGTGAACGTGGTACGTTGCTGCTGTACGCAAATACGGCAGCGCTTACTGGCTTCTTGCCGCACGCAGCCGGCGATATTGAACGCGTCCCCCGCAATCGACCACCGCTGCGGTGGCGCCCAGTTTCGAGGAGTTACCATGCCGCTCGCCACCGCCTCCGCACGGCTCGCCGCCGATGCCCCCAACTATCTCGTGGCCCTCGAAGCCGGCCGCCATGCGCTCGCTGGCGACGAAGGCCCGCACGAAGGCGGTCAGGATCGCGGGCCTGCCCCTTTCGAATTCGTGCTTGCGGGTCTCGCCGCGTGCACGTCCGCGACGCTGCGCATGTACATGCAGCGCAAGGGCTGGCCCGACGGCGCCATCGATGTGACCACGACGCTGCACGCGGACCAGGAGCGCAACCCGTACATTCGTCGCACCGTCAACGTGGATGCGCCGCTCGACGCCACGCAACGGGCTCGACTCGCGGAGATCTGCGAAAAGACGCCCGTCACGCTCTTCATCAAGCGCGGCACGCGCATTGACACCACGATGATGGAGCGGTGAAGAGCGGACGAACGCGTACTGCAGGCTAGTTCCCGTCATTGCTCTCATATGGTCGATGCGCTTCGGCAACTGACGTTTGCCTCTCAGTGTTGCCAGAACAGGGCGGCCGGCTGCATACAGCCATCGGAGGGACATACGCAAGGGATTGATTTAACCCTTCAAGTTCCATCCAATCGTGCCGCGCATGGAACAAGAGCCGCATCGGCGACAATCAAAAAAAAGCGCGTCAATCAATAAGCGCTTGCCTGCGTCAATCAACATCGGCTCATCAACTTCGCCGCGACATTCTCACCTTGCGTGGGGCGCATTTCTCCTTCAGATTGTCGCGCCACACGATCGGGATTACCCGTCGGATAGCCGCTATGACCTTCGTCTCGTGCACGATAGCGCGGCCGAAAACGAGGCGGCGGATTACCTTGACCCGCCCGAGCCCGAACCGCCTCCGCCGTAACCGCCTCCGCCCGAACCGCCTGAGCCGTGACCGCCTCCACCCGGACCGCCTGAGCCGTGACCACCCGCGCCCGAACCGCCTGCACCCGAACTGCCTGCACCGTGACCGCCCGCGCCCGAACTGCCTGCACCCGAGCCGCCTGCGCCCGAACTGCCTGCCCCCGAACTGCCTGCACCGTGACCCCCTGCGCCCGAACCGCCTGCGCCCGAACTGCCTGAACCCGAACTGCCTGAACCCGAACTGCCTGAACCCGAACTGCCCGAACCCGAACTGCCTGAACCCGAACTGCCGGCACCCGAACCGCCTGCACCGTGACCGCCTGCGCCCGAACTGCCGGCACCCGAACTTCCTGCGCTGGAGCCGCCTGAACCCGAACCGCCTGCGCCTGAACCGCCTGCGCCCGAACTGCCTGAACCCGAACTGCCGGCACCCGAACTGCCTGCACCCGAACTGCCTGCACCGTGACCGCCTGCGCCCGAACTGCCGGCACCCGAACTACCTGCGCCGGAGCCGCCTGAACCCGAACCGCCTGCGCCTGAACCGCCTGCGCCCGAGCTGCCTGCACCCGAATTGCCTGCACCGTGACCGCCTGCGCCCGAACTGCCTGCACCCGAGTTGCCTGCACCCGAGTTGCCTGCACCCGAACTGCCCGCACTAGAATTGCCCGCACCCGAACTGCCCGCACTAGAACTGCCCGCACCGTGGCCGCCTGCGCCTGAACTGCCGGCATTCGAGCTGCCGGCACCTAAACCACCGGCACCGGAACCGGCTGCGCCTGCGCCCGAGCTGCCTGCACCTGCACCCGAGCCACCGGCACCTGCACCAGAACCACGTCCGCCCGAACCGGCCGCGCCTGCACCCGAGTTGCCGGCATTCGAACCTCCCGCGCCCAAACCGCCTCCTGCGCGACCGCCTGCAGGCTGCCTTTGAACCAGTTGCAGTGAAGCAGAATTCCGAGAAGGTGCGCCGCGAGTATTCGGAGAAGGTGCACTGCGGTGATCGAGCGAAGCGGAAGACCCGCGTGTGGCGTGCTCAGCACTGCTAGTTGCAGATCCGAGCGCAGGAACTGGCGATGGTCCCGCGACATGATCGGACGAAGACGCTCGTGGCGCCGGCGATTTGGGTCCAGTGATCCCGCTCGCATGCCGCTCGATTGCTCTCACGTCCGGCGCCGAATGGCGGCGAGCTTGTGTAGCGGTATAGCTTGCCTCGTCGGGCCCTCGCGTAACCGACTGCGGCGCAGCACTATCCGGAGTAGCTTTAGCGCCATGATCGGACGGAACGGAAAACGCAGGCGGGGCGAGTTCAGCACTGCCAACCGCGGTTGGGTGAGTGGGAGGCGACGGCGGCAGCGCGACATGCCCGAACCACGTCGTGTGTGGCGCTGGCGAAGTGGTTTCGCTAATTCCGAGCGCCTGATCATCGTCGAACCGATCGATTTGCGCGACCACACCCATGACAGCGACAGCCAACGCGCTTGCCGACCCAGCCCAAAGCGCGAGATGTCGGCCACGCGAAGGCTGTGCGGTATCGATGTCTGCATCCGCGCTACCTGCACCCGAACCCGGAAGCCCGGTCCGCCTGAACATTCCAACACGCTTCGGATCGTTTCGCCTGGTCCTTCCATTCACTACGTTCATCTGCCGTCCCCTTACAGAGAGCTCATCGAAATGAGCCGCGGTTCGGCCTGTTCGCCCACGGTTCCGTCACGGCAATGGGGAGCCGCGAACCAGCTTTTCTATCCCAAGCCTCTGAGCTATGAAAACGCCCGCCATCTTCGTGGCTGATCTGGACTAGTGGCCGGAATCGCCGTCCGGCGCACCTCTGCGCGATCCCTCAAAGTCGGCGGCGACTCATGCAGATGTAGCATTCACTGTGCCTGATAGGTCGCATCCCAATGAAGCTATGAGACGTGGACATAGCATGGACATACACGGCTCAACAGGGTCCGTGCGGGGCGGGGTTGCGGTTTGTGTCGCCTTAATCCCGCTTGCGTTATGAGGCACTTTGCATGCGCATGACGCAGCGACGGTCACCTGAGCGTGACGGAGACAAACCGGCGAGCATTTTGACGCTGGATCAGCACCGATATCGCCTTCTTCGCCTTTTCTTCCACTGCGCTCGCTTGCTCCAGCGATTCGATCAGCTCGCCATTGAACGACAGGACGATATCGCCAGTGCGAATGCCAGCCATCGCCGCAGGTCCAGTCACCTGGTCCACCATCATCCCTTCCGGAAGATCATTCGCCCGCTTCTCGTCGTTGTTCAGCGGATGCATCGTCAAGCCAAGGCGATCCGGTGCGGCGCTTGCACTTTGGGCCGGAGCGGGATTCGACGCTGCGCCAGGGGTTTGCACGGCGCTTGGGGTTGCGCCGGGTGCGCCGATGATGATTTCAATCGTCATCGGCTTTTGGCCGCGGATCAGCGTGAGCGTCGTCTTCGTTCCGGGCTGCAGCCCGGCCGCATACTGCGACAGTTCGGCTGAGCGAGCGATCGTCCTGTCGCCAATCTGCGTGATCACGTCGCCAGGCCTAAGGCCACTCGCGGCGGCCGGCGTACCAGGCGTGACGATGTTGACGAGCGCCCCGGCCGGCCGTTTCAGGCCAATGGCCACCGCCAACCCAGGTCCGACGTCCTGAACCTCTACACCAGCAATGCCCGCCGGGCCATTGCTCTGGGGTTGCAACTGCGCTCGCACCTTATTCGCCGAATTGATCGGAATCGCAAAGGTCAGGCTCGGGTACCGCTCCGCGTCCGGATAAACCTGCACGTCGATGCCGATCACGTCGCCCGCCCGGTCAAACAGAGGACCGCCCGAATTGTCGGGAGTGGCGGCGACCTCGGTCTCGAAAAAGGGAAAACTGCTGCCGTCGGGCAACAGGCGCGACGTGGCGCTAACAATGCCAGTCGTAACGGTGTTCTGGTAACGGTCGGGCGATCCGATCGTCAGCACCTGTTCACCGACGCGCACGCGCGACGAGTCACCAAGCTTGACGGTCGGCAGCGTCGCAGCATCAATCTGAATCACCGCAACGTCGCTATCTGTGTCGACGACGAGCACCTTGCCTTTGAACTCCCGCCGGTCGGTCAGACTGACCGTGACTTCGTCCGCCTGATCCACCACATGCGCGGTGGTCAGAATGAGGCCATCGGGGCTGATGATGAAACCGGAGCCGGTGCCCGTTGTCACGCGAGCAATATTGCGTTGCGGCTCCGGGGATTGCGGCGCGACGCCGCTGAAAAACGCGGCAATCGGATCGTGGGGGCCGATGTCCTCAGGGGGCGGCGCCGATGTTTGCTTCTCTGGAGCCGTTGCGCGGATATGGACGACAGCGGGCCCGTATCGCTCGACCATGGTGGGGAAGTCAGATGGCGTCGTGGCATTGGCCGGTGCAACCAACTTCCCCTCGGCGGCCTTGGGTGAGGCGTTGCCGGCGGCGAGCGCAGTTGGCAAGAGGCACGGACAGCCGCCCAGAAGCCCAGCTACCACCGCAGCATGGAGCAAGGTGCGATTCAAGGTCCGGCGGAACACGGCGCCTCCGAGGCGGTCGTCATCGCAGCGTATCGAAGTCTGAAGCGACCAAGGCTAACAGCGATGGCGAACAGGACAGACGCTGATGAAATAATTCTATGCCTCTGGCGGCGCTCCGGTGTGACACGGCTCACCACGAAAGCAAAATCACCCAGCTCTGGCGCGCCAGAATATAGCGTATGACGTGGATGACCGAGACAGCTCGATACAATCCAGACCAGCTACGGATTTCGCGAGTCGCTTGACCACGGACCGGTGCAATTTCGTACTTCCTGACTAAGCTCAGCCGTTGACCGTTCCCGCCGCGCCGGGTTGTTTGCTCTTGCGGCGCAGCTCTTCGGTCGTTTCGCCTCCGCCGTGCGGCAGCCAGCCCGGCGGCTGGATCACGTGATTGATCGCGATCCACGGGCTCTTCGCGTTGACCATATCGCGAATCAGCGTGGCCCAGTGCTCGAACTCGACGACGAGCGGGTTGCGCGACGTGGTCGGCGTCACGAGACCGTAGCGACACGGTTCGTCAGCGCGTTCTTCCACGTAGGTGCCGAACAGCCGGTCAAAGATGATCAGCACGCCACCATAGTTCGCGTCCAGATAATCGACGTTCGATGCATGGTGCACTCGGTGGTGTGACGGCGTATTGAACAGATATTCGAACCAGCCCAGCTTGGGAATGTAGGTGGTATGCAACCAGCCCTGGTACATGAGATTGAGGAACAACGTGAGCAGCACGACCTCGGGCTTGATCCCCAGCCATACGAGCGGCGCGAAGAACAGCGTCGAGCCAGTCAGTTTGCCGGTCAGGCCGAGACGATAGGCCGTTGAAAGCGTCAACTGGTTCGGCGAATGGTGCACGGCATGCGTGGCCCAGAAGAAGCGCACGCGATGCGACGCACGGTGATACCAGTAGTAGCAGAACTCCATTCCGATGAAAAGCGCGAACACCATGAGCGCGCTATTGATGCCGACCGTAAAGATGCGATGGTCGTAGACGAAGCTGAAAACTGGCGTCGCGACCGAGATCGGCAGCAGCGACATCAGCCTGCGCGCGGCCAGGTCGAACAGTGAGATCCATACCTCATACCAGGCAAATGGTGAGGACGCACTCTTTCTGCGGCTCAGCACGACTGCTTCGATCAGCGAAACGACAACGATGACGCCGGTGACGACAAGAAGAAGTTTTGTGAAGGATTCCATGACGATGCCATATCGGGTGGTGGCGGGAGGTATCGTCTGCGGTGGTGAGGGGTCAGTGCATCGCATCGATACGCGCACTTTAGACAGGGTTCGCATGACTGGCTACGCAAAAGGTATTTCACCGTGTGTCATGGGATCACTATTCACGGGTCGCGGCGAACAAGGCGATGTGCCGCCGCTTCGCCCTCGTTGACTTCGAGAGCATCCGACCGAATTATTTCAACAAACTTACATCGTGACTGCGCGATTATCGGCAATACGGCACGCGTAGCCTTCCCGAATCTTTTATTCACAGACGCGAACCTGTCCCCTTCCCCGGCAATATAAGTTGCACCCTTTTGAACTAGACTTGGAAAATGGAAAATCGGGAACGGGAGTGTTAGCCATGAGTGAACCGTGCATCATCTCTGTTGCGATCACTGGCTCAGTTCCGCGCAAGAAGGACAACCCGGCTGTGCCGATCACGATCTCCGAGCAGATCGAAAGCACCCAGGAAGCGTACGAAGCCGGGGCATCCCTCGTTCATCTGCACGTGCGCGACGAACAGGAGAACTCGAGTTCCGACCGATCGAGTTTCGCCGCGCTTCAGGACGGCATCCGGAAGCACTGCCCTGACATCATCATTCAGTTTTCGACAGGCGGTCGCGGCCGTTCGTTCGAGCAACGCGGCGCGATGCTCGACCTGCGCCCGGATATGGCGTCGCTCGCAACGGGCTCCGTCAATTTCCCGACTACCGTCTATGAAAATCCGCCGGACTTCGTGCGCGCGCTTGCGCAAACGATGCTCGACTACGATGTCAAACCGGAAATCGAAGTCTTCGATCTGGCGATGTTGTACAGCACGGCAGATCTCGTCCAGCAGGGGCTGCTGAAGTCTCCTGTGCACGTTCAGTTCGTGATGGGTGTAAAGAACGCGCTGCCTGCGCGCCGTGAGATTCTCGAGTTCGAGGTCCAGCAACTCAAGACGCTATTGCCGGATGCAACATGGACTGCCGCTGGTATCGGACGGCATCAGTTGGAGGTCAATCATTGGACTCTTGAAATGGGCGGGCACTGCCGCACCGGTCTCGAAGACAATGTGCGCTGGGACAAGGACACGCTGGCAAAGAGCAACGCGCAACTCGTTGCACGGGTGGCCGCTTTGTGTGATGAATACGGCCGGCCGGTGGCAAGTGCGGCCAAAGCGCGCGAAATTCTCGATCTTCCCGCGAGATAGGCCGACTGGGCGGGCCACTCGCTCCCGTCCGGCGTCCGAGTAAGGGGACGCCTGAATGCGCTACTCAACCCGACCGGGGCTCCGAGCCGTAGGTATTCGCTCAATGCTCCCGGCGTCGGCTGTCGCTACCTTTCCAGGTTTGGCAGCCCGACCGCATAATCGCGCTACGATACGCGTCGCACCTTGTCGAATCTCATACCCCTCATGCTCGAACGCTTTCATCTCACCCTGATCCGCGAAGTGGACCGGCAGGGCTCGCTCACGGCAGCAGCCGGAGCGCTGCATCTGACGCAATCAGCGTTGAGCCATACCGTCAGGAAGCTCGAGCAGCAGCTCGGCACGCCGGTCTGGGACCGTGACGGCCGCAACCTGCGCCTCACCCAGGCGGGCCAGTATCTGCTGTCGCTCGCCGATCGGCTGCTGCCGCAGTTCGAGCACGCCGAAGCGCGCATGAAGCAATACGCGAACGGCGAGCGCGGCACACTGCGCATCGGCATGGAATGTCATCCGTGTTACCAGTGGCTGCTGAAGGTCGTGTCGCCGTACCTCGCGCGCTGGCCCGATGTCGATGTCGACGTCAAGCAGCGCTTCCAGTTCGGCGGCATCGGCGCGCTGTTCGGCTACGACATCGACGTGCTCGTCACGCCTGATCCGCTGAAGCGGCCCGGCCTCAGCTTCGAACCCGTGTTCGACTACGAGCAGGTGCTGGTGGTGGCCGACGGGCATCGGCTGGCCAACGCGCGTTACGTGGAGCCCGAACAGCTCGTCGATGAAACGCTGATCACCTATCCGGTCGACACCGACCGCCTCGACATCTACAACCTGTTCCTGCGCCCCGCCGACGTCGCCCCGCGCCGTCACAAGACGATCGAGACCACCGACATCATGCTGCAGATGGTCGCAAGCAAGCGCGGCGTGGCCGCGCTGCCGCGCTGGCTCGCCGAGGAATACGCCGACCGTATGCCGGTGGTCAGCGTGAAGCTCGGCAAGACCGGTATCGCCAAGCAGATTTTTCTCGGCACGCGCGATGCGGATGCGTCGCTCGACTATCTGGCTTCGTTCGTCGAGTTGGCACGCAAGTCGAACTGGAAGGGCTCGAAGCCGCGGCGCTAAAGCTTGCATGTCGCGGGTCACACGCGGACCCGCGTTCCGTCATAGCGCGCGGCACGCTTCCGCGCAACGGCGACACGCATCGCTGCAATCCTGGCAATGCTGCGCCGGATGACGCGCGCATTCGTCGGCGCAGACATCGCACAGGCGCGCGCAGAGGTCGCAGAAATCGCGCATGAACTGCGTGTCGCGCGCGAGGGCCTCCGAAGTCAAGCGGCACAGCGACGCGCAATCCATGTCGAGCCGGATGCATTTTTCCATTTCATCGAGATGCCGCTCAGCGATGCACGCGGAGTAACACCGGGTACAGGCGCTCGCGCAACGGTCGAGCGCGTCGATACAGTCCTGGGGGGTCATTGCGGTTCCTTGGCAGCCTCGTCGCGCAGTAGAACAGCAATCACCATGCCGTCTCGCGGTCACACCGTGCGACGCGTGAGCATCGTGCGTAGTTCGCCGATCGCGCGTGCCGGATTGATGGTGCGGCAAGTCCGCGGCTGCGCGCGTCAACCGTCCTCGCCCACTTCCTGCGGCTCGGGCAGATCGGGGAGGTCTTCGGTGGTTGGCGGCTCCGGTTCGCCCGGCATGTTCGGCAGGTCCGTGTCGTCGTCGTTGGCGGGCGTCTGTTGCACGGAATGCTGCGTTGCGCTCATGGTCTGCTCCTTCAGGTTTCGTTCGATATGCCTGTCAGTGAGCATGCGGCAGACCCGCGACGCACCACAATCGGCCAGGGACGCCGATGCGGCGCATGTGCGTCATGGGATCGGCATCGGGCGATTGGTTGCCGCTCTGTCCCGAGCGCCGTTTTCGAGTGTCAGCAGGCGGCCTATGAGCTCGCCCTTGAGCTGATGCAGCAGCGACAACTCCCGGCGAGTCGTGTCGAGCGCATCGCGCAGCAGGGGCTCGTCGCTCCGGGCGAGGCTTCCTTCCATTTTGGCCAGCGCGGATGTTCGCACCCTGATCTCGGTGCTTACGTTGATCATTTCCGCCAGCACATCTTCAATCCGTTCCGTCATCGTCTCCCCCAACCTTCGGGTTATTTACCTTCACATTCGACGCGTAAGCCTCCTTCGAGCGGTGCTCCGTGAAAAAAGGCGATCACCCGACATTGCGACGTGATCGCCATTAAGCGTTTCTGGAGAAACGCTGTCCCCGAATCCGTAGGGGACGTCGCAGTATACGAACACTATGTGGCGTCGTGCCATGTCCTTAAGTGTCGGGTAACGGACAATCTGCGTGCCCCGACACCCGTCCGCAACTCATGAGTTATCAACACCCGATGCGTATGTCCGCGCGCCGCTGGCGCGACTATCATGAAGGTGGGCACGCGCTTATCATGCCCTTCACGCGCTGCCCGGGTGTAATTCAGCGGCCGGCACAGGTAACGATGCCGGCCTTTTTGTGTCAGCGCCGTTCACCGCGTGGCCGCCAGCACGCGCACTGGAATCGATTTCGCCCCCGGCACCTTGCTCTCTTTCGCGTAGTGCCACAGCGGCAGCAGCGGATTGCATTCCGGGTAATAGCCGCCGATGCATCCCTGCGGCACATCGAACGGCACGACGCTCAGCCCGTCGACGCGGCGCTCGACGCCGTCGTCCGCGATCGTCTCGAGGCCGATGCGGTCACCGTGCGCGAGCCCGCGCTTCTCCATGTCGGCGGGATTCATCAGAATCACCATGCGCGAACCCTTGATGCCTCTGAAGCGGTCGTCGAGGCCATAAATGGTCGTGTTGAACTGGCTGTCGCTGCGCAGAGTCATCAAGCGCAGCGAATCGGGCTCACGCTCGGGCATGTCCGGATCTTCCCCGATCGAAGTCGGCACCATGAACTCGGCCTTGCCGCTTTTGGTCTTCCACTTGCGCTCGCGCGCGGGCAGCGGCCGTATCACGCCGCCGGGTGTCCACATGCGTGACTCGAAATCACCGAACATCTCGGGCCACGTCTTCGCCATTTCCAGCCGTACCCGCGAATAGTCGTCGCGCCACGCATCCCAGTCGACGCTCGAGCGCTCGCCGAGGGTCGCCTTCGCGATGCCCGCGACGATGAACGGCTCGGAGCGGATCGTCGGCGCGGCCGGTTCGGCCATGCCATGCGAACCATGAAAGTGCGCCGTGCTGTCTTCCATCGATACCGCTTGCGCGCCGCCCGCCTGCCGGTCGATCTCGATGCGGCTCAGGCACGGCAGCAGATACGAGCGCTGGCCGTGCACCAGGTGGCTGCGATTGAGCTTGGTCGCCACATTGACGGTCAGCCCGAGCGCGGCCCACGCCGGTTCGGTGCGCACCCGGTCGGGCACCGAGCGCACGAGATTGCCGCCGAGGTTGATCATCGCCTTGACCTTGCCATCGAGCATCGCCTCGAAGGCTTCGACGATGTTCATGCCTTTCTCGCGCGGCGGCTCGAACGAAAACTGCCTGGCCAATTGATCGAGCGGCGCGAGTTCCGGCTTTTCGGTGATGCCGACCGTGCGCTGACCCTGCACGTTCGAATGACCGCGCACCGGCGACGGCCCCGCGCCCGGCTTGCCGACATTGCCGCGCAGCAGCAGCAGATTGCATAGCATGCGCACGTTTTGCACGCCCATCCGATGCTGCGTGAGACCCATGCCATAGTGGATCATCACCGCGTTCGCCTTCATGTATTCGTCGGCGGCCGCTTCGAGCGCGGCGCGCGGCAAGCCGCTCACGCGTTCGATGTCGTCCCAGCTCGCCGCGCGCGCGTACTGCGCGAACTGCTCGTAGCCGTTCGTATGCTCGCGGATGAAATCGACATCGACGACGCGCGCGCCGCCCGTACTGACCGCGCGATCGTCCGCTTCGATCACGAGTTTGCAGATGCCGAGGATCGCGGCGGTATCGCCACCCGTCTTCACCTGATGGTATTGCGTGCTGATCTGCGTATCGGTGGGTGTGAGCATGTCGACCGGTGACTGCGGATTTGCGAAATGCAGCAGCCCCGGTTCGCGCAAAGGATTGAACGTGATGATCGGCACGCCGCGTTTGCGCGCGTCCTGCAACTGATGCAGCATGCGCGGGCTATTCGTACCGACGTTCTGGCCGAAGAAGAACATCAGGTCGGTCTTCTCGAAGTCGTCGAGCGAGACCGTGCCGACGCCAACGCCAATCGCTTCCTTGAGCCCGACGCTGGTGCTCTCGTGGCACATGTTCGAGCTGTCGGGCAGATTGTTGGTGCCGTACATGCGCGCGAAAAGCTGCAGCATGTACGAGGTTTCCAGCGATGCGCGGCCCGACGTGTAGAACACCACGCTGGCGGGGTCGAGCGTGCGCAGCTCGGCGCCGATCGCATCGAATGCCTGCTGCCACGACACCGGCACGTAGCGGTCGGTAGCCGGGTCGTAGCGCAGCGGCTCGGTGAGCCGCCCCGCTTCCTCGAGATCGTGATCGTGCCACTTCGCAAGCTCGCTGACAGTGTGGACCTCGAAGAAATCCGGCGTTACGCGTTTGGCCGTCAGATCCCACGCAGTAGCTTTCGCGCCGCTTTCGCAGAACTCGAACGTATGCGGATCGGCCGGCTTCGCCCACGAGCAGCTGACACACATGAAACCGTCGGGCTTGTTCTGATGCATCAGAACCTGGCTATCCTTCAGCGGTGCTTTTTCCCGAAGCAGGATCGTCGCGACCGCCTTGACGGAACCCCATCCACCCGATGCGTAGGGATATGCAGCGCTTTTGGCTTCATTGCTCATGAGTGCACCCGTCTGGTCAAAAATGTCACGTCATGATGGGTTAGCACGTCACGTTCCTGGCTGCGGCGTCGGGGGGTACGGTGATTGCTGCGCCGCTGATTGCGGTGATGAAAGACCGGTTCGACAGGCTGTCGCCAGACAGCATCGGCCCACTGGAAGGAGAAGATCATGACAACGGTTGCAGAAGTGATGACACGCAATCCAGCGTCCATCGGACCCCGCCTGACCATACGAGAAGCTGCACAATTGATGACTGAACTGAACGTCGGCGTGCTACCCGTTTGCGAGGACGGGGAGGTGGTGGGCATGCTGACTGACCGGGATATCGTGACGCGCGCGGTAGCGCTAGGAGCGTCGCCCGAGGAAACGATAGAAGGGATCGTCAGCGGTGAACCGAGCTGCTGCTACGAAGACGACGACGTCCAGGCCGTCATGGACAGGATGGCGGACGCGCAAGTCCGCCGGATTCCGGTCGTCGATCAAAGCGATCACCTGATCGGAATCCTTTCCCTCGGGGACCTTGCCACCCGCTCCGACGACGAAATTTCTTCCACGCTGGGAGCGATTTCCACGCCTTGCGAACCGGAGCGCTAAAGCAGCTATACGCGCCGTGAATTCAACAGCCAGGCATTCGACGGGTGCCGGCGTCGCCTGATCTATCCGCGGCGTACGTAGTGATCGGATACAACGTGGCGCCCGTCGATCCATGCAATCGCGAGTTCCGTCGCCTGGACGTGGGCGTCGTTCGGCTCCGCGAAATCGCCGTCGACGCCCAACGTCCGCGTTTCGCCTGTCGGGTCGGTCACGATGGCTGCTGCCCTATAGCGATCGCTGTCCGCGGGAGTAACGACTGATCGGATCAGCAAACCGCGGTACTTGGTAACTTGATCGGTTTTCATAGAGCCTCCGCCGAATACTGTCGCGCGGGCCGCGGATGCGGCCCGTATGCTGCGATCAGCCATTAACCGGAATACGCCGCACATGGCTCTGCGCGTCGGGTCGTTTTGCAACAGTTACTGTGAGCACGCCATTGCGAAAGTCGGCCGTGACCTTGTCAGGGTCTGCATCCGGACTGAGCTGTACGGAGCGCTGGAAAGTGCCCTGCCAACGCTCGCTATACACCGCGCCGGCCGACGATCCCTTCTTTTCACCGCGGATGGTGAGAACGTCCTTGTTCAGTGACACATCGACGTCCTTCTGTTCCAGCCCAGGCAGTTCAGCTACGACCTTGATCTCCTTGTCGGTTTCGCTGAGTTCGATGTTCGGCCAGCCAAAAGACGGCCCAAACGATGAGCCGAGACGCGCCGGCAGCTCAAATCCCCGGAAAAAGTCGTCGAACAGACGGTTCATTTCGCGATGCAGCGCGAACATGGGGTGATCGTCGCGTTGATGAGCGCTCGGAAGATTGCTGTCGCGATTCCACGGAATAAGGTTTCTGAAGTCCATCTTTCACCTCCGTCACTAGCAGGCGAGCGAGCCACGGCATGCCGCCTGTCCGTGCTCCTTGCCTATACGCACGAATAATCGAAAACGGACCCGCGGCATTGGCCCGGCCCACACGGTTGACGTAGCAAACTGCATATGCCGACAATCTGACGCGGCCTCGCCCGGCCTCGAGTTCAGCAACGCTCATACCCGGGCAAGCGCTATTGCTGAATGCTTTCACGAAGCGCTGTCCTCCTCGCGCGCGTCGCGCACCTGCAGGACTCCAGCCTCGATGCGCACCGGAAACACCGCCACGTCTTCGTAGGCCGGCGGAGCCAGCACCTTGCCGGTCCTGATACAAAAACGGGCGCCATGGCGAGGACACACCACCTCGTCATCCTCGACGGCACCGCCCGTCAGGATGCCGCCGTCGTGCGGACAGGTATCTTCGATCGCGTAGCAGACGCCGTCGAGATTGAACACCGCTACCTGTGTGCCGTCCACGTCGACGCTGCGCACCGAACCAGGCGGGAAATCCGTCATCGCCGCGACATCGACCCAGTTTGTCATGTCAAAGCATTCCCAATTGCAGACGGGCGGCTTCCGACATCCGCTCTTTCGTCCACGGCGGTTCCCACACCAGCTCGACTCGTACCGTATTGACGCCTGCCACCGAATAGACGACATCTTCGATCGTCGCCGGAAAGCTTTGCGAGACCGGACAGCCCGGCGCCGTTAGCGTCATGCGTATGGACACGTTGCCCGTATCGCCGTCGACGTCGAGGCCGTACACCAACCCCAGATCGTAGATGTTCACGGGAATCTCCGGGTCGAACACCGTACGCAGCGCGTCGATCACACGCGAGCGCAGGTCGCCGTCGCCGGGCTCCGGCCCATCTGCCCGTTTCAGCCAGTCGAATGCGCTCATCCTGTTCACCTCACTTCCTCCACTAATCATTCCGTCGAGATGGTGCCGCACTCGTCATGCAATGCTGCATGGAGCGTGTGCCATGCGAGCGTCGCGCACTTCACGCGCGCCGGGAATTCGCGTACACCCGAGAACACCGCGAGCTTGCCGAGGTGCGAAGACGCGTCCGCCGGCGGCGCCGTCATCATCATGTCGTGAAACGCCCCGAAGAGCGCCTCCATTTCCGATTCCGTGCGCCCCTTGAGCGCTTCGGTCATCAGCGATGCCGATGCAATGGCGATTGCACAACCTACACCCTCGAACCCAACGTCCGCCACGACGCCATCCTCGATGCGCAGATACAGGGTGATGCGATCTCCGCACAACGGGTTATAGCCCTCCGCCTTGCGATTGGCATCCGGCAGCCGGTGACGGTTTCTCGGTCTCCGGTAGTGGTCGAAAATCACTTCCTGGTACAGGTCGCGCAGACTGCTCATTGGCCAAATACCTCCTGCACGTGCGCCATTGCCTTGACGAGTGCCTCCACGTCGGCCCGCGTGTTGTACAGCGCGAATGACGCGCGCACGGTTGCCGGCACACCGAAGCGCTGCATGACGGGCATCGCGCAATGATGGCCGGCGCGCACCGCGACGCCGTACTGATCGAGAATCGTACCGACGTCGTGTGCATGCACGTGGTCGAGCACGAACGACAGAATGGCCGCCTTTTCGGTTGCGGTACCGATCAGCCGCAGATGTGGTATCGCACGCATTGCATCGGTCGCATACGCGAGCAGCCCGGCCTCATGTGCGCCGATCGTTTCGCTGCCGATTGCATTCACATAGTCGAGCGCCACCGCGAGCGCAATCGCCCCGCTAATGTCCGGTGTGCCCGCCTCGAACTTCCAGGGAATGGCGTTATAAATGGTCTTGTCGAACGTCACCGAGCGGATCATGTCGCCACCGCCCTGCCACGGCGGCATCGCTTCCAGTCTGTCCGCCTTGGCGTACAGCACGCCGATTCCCGTCGGTCCATAAGCCTTGTGCCCGGAGAACGCATAGAAATCGCAATCGAGCGCGCGCACGTCGACAGGCAGATGTGCAACCGCCTGCGCGCCGTCGATCAGGACAGGCACGTCGCGCGCGTGCGCGGCCTCGATCATCCGCGCGACCGGGTTGATGGTACCGAGCGCGTTCGATACATGCGTGATCGCCACGATGCGCGTGCGCTCGGCGATCATCTGCCGGTAGGCATCGACATCGAGCGCGCCGCTGTCATCGATCGGCACGACCTTCAACACCGCGCCCGTCTGCTCGCATACGAGTTGCCACGGCACGATGTTCGAGTGATGTTCCATCGCGCTGATCAGGATTTCGTCGCCGGGCTTCGCAAGAGGACGCACATAGCTCTGCGCAACCAGGTTGATCGCTTCCGTCGTGCCGCGCACGTAGACGATTTCCTCCGCGCGCGCCGCATTGACGAAGCGCGCAATCCGTTCGCGCGCACCTTCGTACGCGTCCGTGGCGCGCTGCGACAACTCGTGCACGCCGCGATGTACGTTCGCATTTGCATGCTCGTAGTAGTCGCGCTGCGCGTCGATTACGGCCGAGGGCTTCTGGGTAGTCGCGCCGTTGTCGAGATACACCAGTGGATTGCCGTGTATGAGCTCGCGAAAGATCGGGAAGTCGCCTCGCCAACGCGCCACCGTCTCGTCGTCCGGGATCATCACAGGTTCGATCGGTTTCATACCAGTCCCCGAATGCGCTCACCTTCCGGCGTGCGCGCGAGCAGCATTTGCGTCAGTCGGTCGCGCACCGCCTCGATACGCACGTGCTCCAGACTGCTGCGCGCAAACGCCCAGATGAGCAAAGCCCGCGCCACGCGTTCGTCGATGCCGCGTGAGCGCAGATAGAACAGCTGGTTCTCGTCAAGCTGGCCAACGGTTGCGCCATGCGTGCACTTGACGTCGTCGGCGTGGATCTCCAGTTGCGGCTTCGTGTCGATCTGCGCATCGCGCGACAACAGAAGATTGAAGTTTGACTGATGCGTGTCGGTCTGCTGCGCGTGACGATGCACGACCACGTTGCCGTTGAATACGCCATGTGACGCACCGTCGAGCACCCCGCGGTAGTGCTCGCGGCTCGTTCCGTGCGGCTTCTCGTGATCGATGCGCGTGTGATGATCGACATGCTGCCTCGCGCTCGCGATATACAGCCCGTTCAGTTCGGCGCGGGCATCGGCGGCCTGCAGCCGCGTGTCGATCTGCGTACGCGAGAGTGCCCCACCGAATGCGAACGAGTGCGACGTGAAGCGGCTCGCCCGCTGTTGCGAGACGTCGACATGCGCAATATGGAACGCGCTGCGTGCTTCATGGTGGACGCGGCAATGCTGCACGTCGGCCTCGTCGCCCGCCACGATCTTCGTGACGGAATTGACCAGATACGCGTCGTCGGAGAAACCGGCAAACTGCTCGACGATCGAGCACCGCGAGCGCCCGTCCGCCAGTATCGTGTTGAACGGATGTATCGCGAGGCCGGCTTCGTCGGTCAGGAACAGCATGACGAGCGGCGCATCGATCGCACAGTCCGGCGGCAGCAGGACCACGTAACCGTCGCTCAGGAACGCCGTGTTCAGGGCCGCGAAGCCATCGGGCGGTGCCTGATGCGCAATGACGGCTTTCAGCCGCTCCGGTATCTCACGAATGGCACGGGTGAGACTGCCGACAAATGCGCCGTCTGGCAAAGGCGGCATGCGCGACAGCTTCGGCATATGGCGGCCGTTGACGAACACGAGCCGACCCGCTGTTCCGTAGGGCACGAGATCGTCGACGATGCGCTTCACATCCAGGTCGTCGCTGCGCCGCGACGTGAAATGCCATGCCCGCTTCGCGATGGTCGCCACATTCGTGTACTTCCAGTCTTCGAGCCGAGTTGTGGGAAAGCCAAGCCCTTCGAATTTTTCGAACGCCTGGCGCCTCGCGCTGCGCAACCACGGAAGTTCCGCGCCGGGCAGCGTACTCGACAGGGTCTGGAAAGCCTGATGGAGGTACTCGAGCGTCGGTTCACTCATTTGACGTCTACTCCTCGCGATATCACGTATGACCGCCTCGTGTCAGTACGGGTTAGGTGGCCCAGAATCCGGCCCGTTCGGCGCATCGGCATCGAGCCATCCATAACCCTTGCGCTCCAGTTCAAGTGCCAGCTCGCGCGTTCCGGATTTCGCAATACGCCCCTTTGAAAGCACGTGCACGCAATCAGGCACGACGTATTCGAGCAAGCGCTGGTAGTGCGTCACCAGGACGATTGCGCGGTCCGCATGGCGCATCTGATTGACGCCTCGCGCAACCACTTGCAACGCATCGATATCGAGCCCCGAATCGGTTTCGTCGAGAATCGCGAGGCGCGGCTCCAGCACCGCCATCTGCAGCACCTCGTTGCGCTTTTTCTCACCCCCTGAAAACCCTTCGTTGACCGGGCGATGCAGCAGGCTTTCGTCCATCTGCATGAGCGCCATTTTCTCCTTCACCAGTTGCAGGAATTCCATTGCGTCCAGTTCGGGATCGCCGCGGTGCGTGCGCTGCGCATTCAACGCGGCCTTCAGCAGATACACGTTGCTGACACCCGGTATTTCGACGGGGTATTGAAACGCGAGAAAAAGCCCTTCGCGTGCACGCTCTTCCGGCGCGAGCGAGAGCAGGTCACGGCCCGCATACTGCACGCTGCCACCTGTTACGCGGTAATGCTGGTGGCCCGCCAGCACGTTGGCAAGCGTGCTCTTGCCCGAACCGTTCGGGCCCATGATGGCGTGCACCTCGCCCGCGTTCACACACAGATCGACCCCGCGCAGAATCGGCTTGCCTTCTACTTCAACGCTCAGTTGTCTGATTTCTAGCATGACCGTTGTCCCTGTCAGCCCGTGCTGCCTTCAAGACTTACGCCGAGCAGCTTTTGTGCTTCGACGGCGAACTCCATGGGCAGCTCCTTGAGGACCTCCCTGCAAAATCCGTTGACGATCATCGACACCGCTTCTTCCTCCGAAAGGCCTCGCTGTCGGCAATAGAAGAGCTGGTCCTCGCCGATGCGCGACGTCGATGCCTCGTGCTCGACCTTCGCGGTCGGGTTTTTCACCTCGATATAGGGAACCGTGAGTGCACTGCAGCGATCGCCGAGCAGTAGCGAATCGCACTGTGTGTAGTTGCGCGCGTCCTCCGCCGAGCGGGCAATTTTCACGAGCCCACGATAGGCGTTCCTGCCGTGGCCGGCGGAAATCCCCTTCGACAGGATAGTGCTGCGCGTATTGCGACCCAAATGCGTCATCTTCGTGCCGGTGTCGGCCTGCTGATAGTTGTTGGTGAGCGCCACCGAATAGAATTCGCCGACTGCGTTGTCGCCTTGCAGGATCACGCTCGGGTATTTCCACGTGATGGCGGAGCCTGTTTCGACCTGAGTCCACGAAATCTTCGAGTCCGCTTCACGGCAATCGCCACGCTTGGTCACGAAGTTATAGATGCCGCCGCGCCCGTGCGCATCGCCCGGATACCAGTTCTGCACCGTCGAGTAGCGGATTTGCGCACCCTCCAGCGCGACCAGTTCCACCACTGCAGCATGCAACTGGTTCTCGTCACGCATCGGCGCGGTACAACCCTCCAGATAACTGACGTAGGCTCCCTTGTCCGCGATGATCAGCGTTCGCTCGAACTGTCCCGTGTTCTGCGCGTTGATACGGAAATACGTGGAAAGTTCGATCGGGCAACGCACGCCCGGTGGGATATAGCAGAACGACCCGTCGCTAAAAACCGCGGAGTTCAGCGCAGCGAAAAAGTTGTCGGTATGCGGCACCACTGAGCCGAGGTATTGCCGCACCAGTTCAGGATGAGTCTGCACCGCTTCCGAAAACGGACAGAACACGATGCCGAGCGCGCCAAGCTTTTCACGAAACGTCGTCGCGACCGACACGCTGTCGAATACCGCATCCACCGCGACGCCCGCGAGGATCTCGCGCTCCTCCAGCGGAACGCCGAGTTTCTCGTACGTGCGCAGCAGTTCCGGATCGACATCCTGCAGACTCTTCGGGCGATCCTTCGGAGCAATCGGCGCCGAATAATACGCAATGTCCTGATAGTCGATAGGCGGGTGCTCAACCGATGCCCAATGAGGTTCGTTCATCGTGAGCCAGTGCCGGTAGGCCGAGAGGCGCCAGGCGAGCATGAAGTCGGGTTCATTCTTCTTTGCTGAAATCAGCCGGATGACATCTTCAGACACACCGCGCGGCAACGTGTCCGACTTTACATCGGTCACGAATCCGTGCCGGTATTCGCTCCGGATCAGCTCGTCGATTCTCGATACACTTGAACTCATGCAGACCTCCGCTTTCAGCGTTGCGGCGGCCCGATCGCGCGCTTGGGGCGATCACGGAATCACGTGTGCGTAGCCGCTGGCGGGCTGTCCTGACGGCTCCAATTGCGTCAAACAGCGTGATCCGCCTGGCGACTGCCGTAGCCAATAGCGGATAGCCGTGCATCGGCGAGGCTGCCAATACTCTCCACGGTGTCCGGATCGCGTGCCATTGTGATCGTGATCACCGTGACATAGTCGGCAAGCGTGCTCATGCGCAACATGATTAAGCCTCCGCGAACCGTACCTGTCTGGTCTGGTTTCACATTCAACCCTAGCACCGCGCCGCCGCTGATCAAAGAAAGACATCACTGCGCGTGTACGTTCTCGCTGCTGTCGTCAATTCGGCCTGTCGCGCCCTGCGTCGAGGTATGACGATTGCGGAGCTTGAACTCCCGCGACACCAGAGAAGCGTAGTGTGCCGGACCATAGCGTAGTCGAATGCCGGTGCTCGGACCGGATCCCGCGTCGAGGCGAACTACCGGGAACAACGTTCCAAAGCAGCTACTGCTCTGTGGGTCGCTTCGACGATTTCCACGCACTCTGCGTGACGACGGGTGTGCTCGATCGCTGCACACTCACCGGCGCGGCTCACTTGTGCCAGATCGGCGCGAGCTTTTTCCAGCGCCGCCGACGGTGACCCATTGTCTGCAATCAGCTTCGCCAGATCGAAGACCGTGCCGGAAGACAGTTCCACGTATGCCGGGCAAGCAGCGCTGGCGGCGCCGCCGTATACCCAGAACCCCGCAATGGCAAATACGACGCGTCGTGCGACGCTAGTAGTCAAATTACTCATGGCAACATCCTGTTTGCTCCTTACTGGGCCCAAGCCGGTTCGTGTGTTGTTTGCATAACTCCAGCGTCCACGAAACGGACTGCAAAAATACGCGCGTCAGTGCCGAAATTCCCCGCAAGCTTGCGCCCTCACTTCCAACCTGGCGCTCCGTGGCCGCTGCATCCTGCATTCCCGCTCCAACTCTACGAGATGGAAGATTCGCGCTACCAACGGACTAAAAGCTTACTCGGACGCAGGGTTGTGCGGGCGGACTAGGGGAATCTACCGAATACTTCGCGCTTGCGTTGTCAGGGTACCTGATATCAAATACAGAACATCACGACGGACGGACGGGCGCGTTTTCAGGACGCGCTTAATTTTTAACCATAATATCAGCCTACCTGATATTTAATTGCCGCACTCAGGCCGCTGCGCCGGCTCCGAGCGAAAGACCAGGTCGTACCCAAGATCCACAACCGCAGCTCAACAAAAAAAGCACACAACAGGTCCGGAGATATCACCATGCAATTGAAGTCGACTCACGTCCTCATGTTCGGTGCGCTCTGCGCGCTGAGCGCAGGAGCCTCGGCGCAATCGAGCGTCACGTTGTACGGCATCGTTGACACCGGGATCGAGTATGTCTCGCACGCGAACGCGAAGGGCGACAGCGTCGTTCGCATGCCATCCGTTACCGGAGAGTTCCCATCGCGCTGGGGGCTGCGTGGCAACGAAGATCTAGGCGGCGGCTACAGCGCCGTGTTCACTCTCGAAAGCGGCTTCAACCTGCGCGATGGCAGTTCCGGACAGGGCGGCAGGCTGTTTGGACGCCAGGCGTTCATCGGCGTGAAGAGCCCGTATGGGACGCTCGCGTTCGGCCGTCAGTACACGATGACCTATCTCGCGGTCCAGGGCGCCGACATCATCGGTCCGGACATTTACGGCATGGGCTCGCTGGATGCCTATGTGCCCAACGCGCGCACCGACAACTCGATCAGCTATCTCGGCTCGTACAAAGGCTTTACGTTGGGCGTGGGTTATTCATTCGGACGGGACGCTGCGGGTACCGGCAACTCGCCGGGACAAGGAACCTGTACCGGCTCCGTTCCAGGCCACGCCACGGAATGCCGCGACTGGTCCGCAATGCTCAAGTACGACTCGCAATATTTCGGCGCTGCCGCGTCGTACGAGGAGCAACGAGGCGGCGCGACAGCAGCCGCCAACTTCTTCGACGGTGTTGCGCCGACACCGCTGATCAACGCCGCGGACAAGGACGCCCGTACGCAACTGAGCGCCTACGCACAATATGCAGGCGCGAAGATCGGCGCCGGTTGGATTGGACGCCGCGTAGTGACCCAGTCGCCGAGCGTGCCCAATATCCGTTCGGACCTGTTCTTCCTCGGCGCTTCGTACATGGTCACGCCTGCATTCCTCCTCGATGGCGAAGTGTTTCGCATCATCAATAGCGACCACGATACCCGCGCCACGATGGGAACGCTACGCACCACCTATCTGCTGAGCAAGCGTTCGTCGGTCTACGCGCAGGCAGCGTATCTGGCGAACAGTGCGAAGGCGCGCTACTCGGTCAGCGGCGGCGGTAGCGGGACCACGCCAGGCGCGGGCATGGGTCAAACGGGCGTGATGGTCGGCATCAAACACATGTTCTGATACGGGTCGAAAATGAAACGAACTTCAATTGCTGTGTGCGTATCGGCCGTGTCCGCGATGCTGGCGGCTTGCGGCGGCGGTTCCGACTCCCTCTCCACCAGTGCGACGCAATTGCCTCGGCTCTCCGCCGCACAACCCGCGACGCTGTCGGGAGACTGCGCCGCGCTCGCCGCCAGGTTGACGTTTGCCAACACGACCTTCACCTCCGTCACCGACGTGCCGGCCGGAACGCTCACGGTGGCGGGAAAGTCCGTCCCCGAACATTGCGTGATCGAAGGAAAAATGAATCAACGCACGAGCGCCGTTGACGGGCGGACTTATGCGATCGGTTTTGAAATGCGGCTGCCAATTGCGTGGAATGGCCGCTTTTTCTATCAGGCCAACGGTGGTCTCGACGGCAATGTGACGCCGGCGACGGGGGTGCTCAGTGGCGGGGGCCCGCTGAACAATGCGCTGAACATGGGCTTCGCCGTGATCAGTTCGGATGCAGGTCATTCCGGGTCGCAAAACCCGTTGTTCGGTCTCGATCCCCAGGCGCGTCTCGACTATGGCTATAACGCCGTCGCTACGCTCACGCCGATGGCCAAGCAGGTGATCAGGTTGGCCTATGGCAAGGGCCCCGACCGCAGCTACTTCGAAGGCTGCTCGAACGGCGGCCGTCATGCGATGGTGGCGGCAGCCAGATCTTTCGCGGATTACGACGGCATCATTGCCGGTGACCCCGGCTTTCATTTGCCCAAGGCGGCGATCGGGGAGTTGTGGAGCGCCCAACAGCTCGCTACCGTCGCGACCGCGACGACCTCGTCCGGCATTGCCGATATCACCACCGGCTTGACGACTACTGAAAGGCAGCTGATCGCATCGAAGATCATCGCGAAGTGTGATTCGCTCGATGGTGTGGCGGACGGAATGGTCCAGGACATCAAAGCGTGCCAGGCGAACTTCAATCTGGCCACCGACGTACCGACGTGTTCGAGCAATGGGCGCGACGGCAGCTGTCTTACGACGGCTCAAAAGCAGGCGGTTGGAAATATTTTCTCCGGGGCGAAAAACAGCGCCGGCACGGCGCTCTATGCGAGCTTTCCGTATGACGTCGGTATCAACGGATCAGGCTGGGCCGCGTGGAAGCAAGGCAATTCCATCAGCCTTGATCCGGCCGCGGCAGCCTTCGTGTTTACGTCGCCGCCGCAAAGCGCTTCGATCCTCGGTTCGATGGGTGCCTACGGTCTGAACTTCAGCATGGACAATGATGCGCCGAAGATCTTCGCCACGAGCGGGATCTATTCCGAGTCTTCGTGGTCATTCATGACCCCGCCGAACGAGACCGATCTGAGCGGGCTGCGGAGCCGGGGCGCGAAGTTGATCGTCTATCACGGAACGAGCGATCCGGTGTTCTCGTCGAACGATACGACCGACTGGTATCAGCGCCTATCGACGGCTAGTGGCGGAGACGCAAGCAATTTCGCGCGGCTCTTCACGGTAGCGGGGATGAACCACTGCAGCGGCGGTCCGACGGCCGATCAGTTCGACATGCTGACGCCCATGGTGGCATGGGTCGAGCAAGGGCAAGCACCGAACCGGGTCATCGCAACGGCTCGCGACACCAGCAACGCGATTCCGAATAGCGAAGTGCCGACTAGCTGGGGTGCCGGGCGCACGCGTCCGCTGTGCGCCTATCCGAAGGTGGCCCGCTACACGAGTGGAGACGTGAACTCGGCGAGTAGTTTCACATGCAGCTAAGGCACTGACTCTGACTTGGCGAGGGAATCGGCGCAGTCGGCCCCGGCCGATGCGCTGTCCCGTCCGTGCGGAACGCGCCATGCTGCTCCTTGCGCATACCTCTGTCCGCGATCATCGGGCGTGCGTTTGCGCGCCCGCACTGGAGCGCTGCCATGAAAATGCGCGAGTACAAAATCGGTACGCCGTGGTATCAGGCCATCCGTGCGACGCTACGCCGGGCCGTCCCATCGGGGCTGTTGTCCGGGTGCCTGTCGGCGGCGACGGCCTCGGCGGCATCCGCGGACGCATCGGGCAGCCCGCTCGCGCCGATCAATGCGGTCACCCACTCCATGTGGCCGCAACGCGCGTTGCGCGAGCGCGGCTTCAGCATCCGCCATACGGTGACCGGCTTCGCGATCCATCAGGCGGCCGCCATCTTCTGGGCATTCCTGTTCGAGCAACTCGTTGACCGGATGGCCGGCCCTGTCCCGTCACGACGGCCCGGCGCCGCCGCGCTAGCCGCCGCCGCGACGGTGGCAAGCGCGTATGTGGTCGACTACAAGGTGGTGCCCAACCGGCTCACGCCGGGATTCGAGGCGCACCTGTCGCGTCGCTCGCTCGGCAACGTCTACCTGGTGCTCGGCGCCGGCCTGCTCGCGGCCGCGCTGCTGCGGCGGCCGGATCGATGAAGACTGCTCGCGCAAAAAAAAAGCGACCAGCCTTTGACCGGCATGGTCGCCACAAGCGCATTTGAGAACGCTGTCCCCACGAGTCCAAGCGGAGGACAAATCGAGTATAGGAAACAGGTCCGCACCGCAGTCTGTCCGTAAGTCCTGCGTCGCGGACAGTTGTCTGCGCGAGACGCGGTCGCGCACCCTCATGCCGCACTCCCCGTCTTGGTAACTGCATTCCTGCTTGTCGCTTCCGCGGCAGCCGTGGCGCGGCACTCGCCGTATCCGTCATTCAGCGAACAGATCTGGTCCGAACACCTCGTAGTGAATCTTCGACTCGTGAATGTCCAGGTTTTTCAATGCGTCGTGCTGTAGCCGCATGAATGGAACCGGACCGCAGATGTAGTAGTCGGCGTCGGGCAACAGGATCTCGTCGCGCAGCTTGCCGAGGTCGATGAAACCGGCGTTGTCGTAGTCGCGGCCCTGCACGTCGGTATCGAGCGGCGCGTCATAGAACACGATCGCGCGGAAGTTCGGCTGGGTGGCGGCGGTCTGCTGCAGACGGTCGCGCATCGCGTGCACCGCGCCGTTGCGTGCACCATGAATGAACACCACGCGCCGCTGCGGGTCCTGAATCGCGCGCTTCAACATGCTGACCATCGGCGTCAGACCGACGCCGCCGCTGATCAGTACGATCGGCGTCTTCGCATGGACATCGATGCAGAACGTGCCGTATGGCGCTGCCAGCTTCACCTCGTCGCCGACGTTCACGTGATCGTGCAGCAGCGAGGACACATAGCCCGCCGGCCGCCCGGCCTCGCCGCTCTCGCGCTTGACCGAGATCCGATAGCTATGACCATTCGGCACGTCGGACAAACTATATTGCCGGATCTGCTGCAGGCCGAGCGCGGGCACATCGACGGCAATGCCGATGTACTGTCCCGGCTCGAAGTTGGCGACCGGCTGTCCGTCCTTCGGTTCGAGAATGAACGACGTGATCACGCTGCTCTCGGGCCGCTTCTCCTTGACGACGAACGTGCGCCATCCGGTCCAGCCGCCTAGCTGCGCCGCGCGTGTTTCGCGCAATTCGGACTCCATGCCCATCAGCACGTCCGCGAGATTGCCGTATGCCTGCGCCCACGCGGAGATGATGTCGTCGGTCGCGGCGTCGCCGAGCACGTCCTTGATCGCGCCGAGCAGATGTTCGCCGACGATCGGATAGTGCTCCGCTTTCACGTCGAGGCTCGCGTGCTTGTTGGCGATATTGCGCAGCACAGCGGCGAGACTGCCGGGGTCCTCGATGTTCTCGGCGTATGCGTACACGGCGCGCGCGAGCGCTTCCTGCTGCTGCCCCTGCTCCTGATGCGCCATGTTGAAAACGTTTTTCAGTTCGGGATGCGCTTCGAAGAGCCGTCTGTAGAAACGTTGAATGATCGTATAGCCGTGCGCGGCCAGAACCGGGGCCGTCGCTTTTACGATGTCCTTGGTTTTCTGCGTCAGCATTTCTTTCCTCCTGCAGTAGGACGACTGGTTACCTCGCTCGTGCGCGTAGCAGCGCGGGTATCTGAGTCGAGTGCCTCGCTCACATGCAAGTTCCTGGGGCATTCGCCCGCTGCTTCAAGCCTATCCGGGCGACCAAGCTGCTCCAACCGATGCCGGCTGTCCATATGCCAAAGGCCACGGACATGCCGATGACGATCAGCGCGCGGCATGGGGTAGACGCCATCGGCCACTGCGCACGCCATCGCGGGCCGGCCAACGACGCGATGCGAGAGCCGGCCAGGAACACGGCATGCGAGGCGATCCACGCGCCGCTCGCGACGAACGGCGCTCCGCACGCGTGGCACGGCGGATGGAAGACCCACAGCACCAACTCCAATGGAGGTCACGATGTTCATGCACAACAAAAGGCTGCAATACACGGTTCGCGTCGGCACGACCAATCCCGGGCTCGCGAATCTGATGCTGGAGCAGTTCGGCGGTCCGCAAGGCGAACTGGCCGCCGCGATGCGCTACTTCACGCAGGCCGTTGCGGAAGAAGACGCCGGGCGCAAGGACATGCTGTTCGACATCGCCACCGAAGAGCTGAGCCATCTCGAGATCATCGGCTCGATCGTCGCGATGTTGAATCGCGGCGCGAAAGGGGAACTCGCCGAAGCGGTCGAGCAGCAAGCCGAGCTGTATCGCAAGCTCAACGGCGCGGGCAACGACAGCCACCTTACGCAGGTGCTTTACGGCGGCGGACCGCCGCTGACGAACTCCGGCGGCGTACCGTGGAGTGCCGCGTACATCGACACGATCGGCGAGCCGACCGCGGACCTGCGCTCGAACATCGCCGCCGAAGCCCGCGCGAAGATCATCTATGAACGGCTGATCAACGTGACCGACGATGCCGGCGTGCGCGAGGCGCTCGGCTTTCTGATGACCCGCGAAGTCGCGCATCAAAAGTCGTTCGAGAAGGCGCTGTATGCGATCACACCGAGTTTCCCGCCGGGCAAGCTGCCGCCGAGACAGGAATTCGCGAGCGTCTACTACAAGATGTCGCACGACGGAGCGGTGATCAACACACCGTGGAACAGCGGCACCGGTCTCACGATACGGACGGGTGAACCGGCGGTGGATGGCGGCGACGGCAATGCGTCGGTGAGCCTCGAAGCGCACCAGGAAACCGCCGTGACTGCGATGGCCACGCGTCTGCGCTCCGACCCGTCGAGCGATCCGACGACCGGCGCCGAAATAGGCAGCGAAGTCCCGCGCAGCAACGAGCTCGGGTGATCGCTCAAGGCGCTGCCGCGGGTATCGTCAAGGTCCGAAAAACGTGTTGCAGAACTTGCCGGCCACGTTGCAGGTCGGTTGACCCGAAGGCTGCGCGGTGCCGGGTTCGGGCGGCGTCGCGCACGCGGCCGTCGCGGCGATCGCGAATGTCATGACGAGCGCTGTGCGCAGCGCCGCCGCGCGACGGTTTTTCGCAGCGCGCGCCGCGTCGCGGGTCGGATCGCACCTCGCGGAATTTTCGCGCTCCCGCGCGTCGATGGCGCGAGGGCAGCCTCCTCGGACGTCAGGCATTGCGCCCTCCTTCAACCGCCATTCACATTGACTACACTACGCCAAATCGGTCGCGAACGGGTTTCTTCGAATTCGCGCGAAGGCGGGGCCGCGCGTCCCAGCATGGCTGTCCGCATTGTAAGAGTTTCGGACATACGCCTCTATGCACCTTCTTGCGGTTGCCAGCGTATGCTGATTCCGGCGTTTTCCGACACGTAGACAGACCGGTACGACTTACTGTCGACAACGCGGAAAACGTACGTTCCGTGAAAAATTGACCGCTCCAGGAAAGACCATGCTGAGCCCTCATGAATTTGAGGTTTTGATGCTGGTGAAGGCATCGCCGGAGTACACCGATATAGAGCGCGAAGAATTCAACGCGCTTCTCGAGCGCCAACTGGTCGCGCTCGAAAGCACACCGTCGGGCGCGCATCGTCCGCGCGTGACGAACCACGGCGAATCGTTGCTTCAAACCCTGATGCGAAAACGTTGAAGAGGTACAGGCGCGCCGAGCGAGCGACGCGGTATGGTCGAAACGCTGACTCACGACAACAACTAACAACAAATCGGAGAGAACCTGTGAATGCCGCGCGTAACTATAACGACGCCGCCAACGAACTGAAGCACATCAGCACGATGGTCCAGCGCCTCGAACAACTCGTTAAACGCGACGACCTCGACTGGCAAGGCACGATAGTTGCTATGCCCGCTTACTGGCGCGCGCGCATCGAGGCCAATGCCGAACTGCCGCCGGCGCTGCAACCGCAAGCGCGCCTGCTGCTCGCGCGGCTCGCCACGCTCGAAGCACGCAGCGAGCGCCGTGGCCGTCGCGCATGATCGGCGCGCACCGGCGCGATCACACACTTACGCGACGAAGGACATGATGATGATGCGGACCTACGAATACCACGGGTTCACGATCGAGGTGACCGTCGAGGCGGATTTCACGTTGCGCCCCGCCGGGCGCGCGGCGGTACGCACGCGCTATGCGGCGGTGGTTCACATCTATCAGGCGGGTGCTGCGGTTGCCACGTTCTCGCCGCTGCGCTTCGACATTGCCGGCGGACGGCCATTCGACACCGAGGCCGATGCGTTGATGGGCGGATATAGCGCGGCGCGCCGAATCGTCGACGATCTGTTCGCCCGTGCAGCGGATGCTACGGACTCTGCCTTGAGCGCACTGTCGAGCAGCAAAGAGCTCCGCTAGCGGGCGCTGGCGCACGATTGACCCATTGTGGGGCATCAGGAATGGCGCATGCGGTATCCGCGAGCACCCTTTCCGTGGAGAAACGCCATGTCCAATGAAGCCTCATCGTTGTCGCCGTCGATTACGTCGATGATCCGCCTCGACCATATGCACGTGCTCGCCGCTTCGCACCGATACCACGCGTCCACGCCGTGGTGGCGAAAACGCGCGATCGTCAACGGCGTGTGCGATGCGCTGGAAATCCACGCGCAACTGGAGGAAGAAATTTTCTACCCGGCGCTAGACCGCGCGCTGGGCAACGACGAGACACTGACGAAAAGTCGTTCCGAGCACAACGAGATGCGCGCGACGATCGCAAAGCTGCGCGCAATGGGCCCCGAAAACGCCGCGTACGATGGGCTGTTTCTTCAACTGATCCGCGAAGTCGCCCACCACGTCGCCGACGAGGAAACCATCCTGCTGCCCGACGCCGAGCGCGTGCTGAAAAACGAACTGCAGTCGCTCGGCGCCGCGATGACGCGCCGCCGGATGCAGTTGCTCGGAGAGCGTCCGATGAACATTGCGGTGAATGCGGCGGGCACGTTTCCGATCGCCACGCTGCTACTGGGATCGACCTTATTGCTCGCGTTGCGGCGCAGCCTGCCGAGGTCGCGTCGCGCGGCACGGACGCAGCGTCAATATGAGTAGCGGATGCGTGAACGACTGGCGCAAGCGGGCATCAACGATTCGCGCCGGGCGCCGCCGGCGTCCGCGCGCGCCGCTGTTGCGTCTTGTCGAGCGTGCCCGGGTCGACGAGCGTGGCCGCGACGCGGCGGGCATTCTCGGCCGCGATGTCCTGCGCGTCGCCCCACGACACGTGGCCACACGTCCCGCGTCGCTCGAAGACCGTGCCATGTCCGCCGCCCCGCTCGGTCACGAGCACGATCCATTGGAAAGCACCTTCCGAATCTCTGATGACGGTCCAGCTTACGAGGAAGTCGGCCATCTCTATCGCCTGCACACGCATGTTCGGCTCCTTCGGTCCGTTGCATCGGACCGTTTTGAGCGGAGATGCGCATTGCGCGTGCCTGGCGCGGACCGCGCGCGCGTCGCGTTGCAATCCCCGCCTCACGGCCGCTGATCCGTGTCGGACCGACGCGGGTCGGGCTCGTCGCGACTTTGCGGCGAGCCTGTCAACACCGCGGGCAGCGAAGGATTCTCCGGTTGGGTGTAACGCGCGTGGATCGCCGCGCGGATGCGCGCGAGGCTTTGCGCGGCATCGAGCGCGCTGTCCTGCTCGATGCCGCGTGCTTCGTCGGCCAGGTCCGTGTCGCCGATCTGCTGTTCGAACCAGCGCGAATAGTCGCCACGCTGGCGATGAAACTGCCATGTCGCCGCATCGACACCCTCGGCAATCTCGACGAACAGCACGAGGTTGTGCGCGCGCAGGTTCAGCGCGTTGTGCTCGCCGCGAAAGTAAAAGCTGCGCTCGGGAATCAGCAGCCCCTCAGCGTACTTGCGACGATGCCGGCGCTTTTCCTTGCGGCCGGGCTCGAGCCGCACGAGCTGCGGCGGCGCGACGGCGCTGACGCGCCACAACAGCGCGTCGCCTTTGGCGAGTTGCGCCCCGTCGCCGCTCGACGCTGGCGGCTCACGTCCACTTGCCGCAGCAAAGCGCTGCAAGGCCGCATGCGCGCCGTCGCCCATCGCGAGCACCGTGCCGACCTGCTGCAGCAACACCGGCGATAACTGCTCCGGCGACACGGTGACCGCGAGCGCCGTTTCCAGCGCATCCGGAATCGCCTGGTTCGCGCCGGCCCATTGCGCGGGAAACACGTGATGCGCCTCTTCGAACACGAGCCAGTGCGGCCGCCCGGTGCGCGTGCGCAGACGCTGCACCTGCAACAGCAGATTCGCGCAGAACAGCGGCCGATCCGACGGCGGCACCCGCAGCAGATTGAGCGCGATGGCGGGCCGCGCCGGACGGCGCAGCAACTGCATCGCCTCGTCGATCGACGGTGCATTGCCCGCATCGCCGAGCGCGACGGTCGCATCGTCATTGTCATAGTCGCCTTCAGGATCGACGATGCACATCTGGCAGCCCGCGCCCGCGAGCCGTTCGAGCAGGCCCGCCGTCGCGGTGGACTTGCCGCAGCCCGATTCACCGACGAGCAGCACGACGCTGCCGTACGCGGGCAACGACAGCGGCTCGCTGTCCGGCGCATCACAACGAGGGCCGAGCACGATGCGATTGCGCGGCGACGCATCGGCGATGCTGCGCAAATCGTCGGCGACGAGTGCGTCGATCAGTTCGGCGACGCCCGCGCCCGCGACGCCGCCCGTCACGATATCGGCGTGCTTCTTCAACTCCGGCAACGCGTTCGCGACAGCCGCCGCGAGGCCGCACGCGTCGAGCAGCGCATGGTCGTTTTCCGCATCGCCGATACCGGCCACGTTCAGCGGCGACAATTCGAGATCGGCGAGCGCCGCGCTCAGACCGCTCGCCTTCGACACGCCCGGCGCCACGATCATCACCGCGTCGCCGTTGAAGATGATCCGCAACTCGAGCCCAAGGTCGCGAATCACATCGAGCGCGACATGCTCACGGGGCTTCATCGTCGCGACCAACGTCTGGCTGACACTGAAAGCGTTGGGTGCGCGCCGCCGTAACTCCGCGACGAAATTCTCCGGCGGTGCGGGTGCGAGCAGACGGCGCGCGCCATCGGCCGGGCAATACAGCACGCCGCCGTTTTCCGCGACCACGCGCGAAAACAGCTCGATGCGCGGACAGATCGCGAGCAGATCGTCGAGCTCGCGTCCGCTGACGAGGATCGCATGACGGCCCGACGCGCGCAGGCGTTCGAGCGCGGCCCACGTCGAATCGGCGACCTGGCCGTCGGTGGCGAGCGTGTTGTCGTAGTCGGTTGCGAGCGCAAAAAATCGCATGGTGCACGACTCCTTTGATCGATTCATGGGTCCGCTCAGCAAGCGCTATACCCCGCGACCCGCGCCCAACGGTATGGGGCTTGCTGCGGGTCGTGTCGAAGCAGCGGAGCCGCCGCCAGCCTGCCCCGAGGAACCCTGATGTCCATTCCCATCGATGCCGTGACCCTCGCGCGAATGCAATTCGGCTTCACGATTGCTTTCCACATCATCTTTCCGGCGCTGTCGATCGGTCTCGCGAGCTACCTCGCCGTGCTCGAAGGCGCATGGCTCGTCACCCACAAGCCCGTATATCTCGCCGTCTACCGCTACTGGCTGACGATCTTTGCGGTCGTGTTCGGCATCGGCGTCGTGTCGGGGCTCGTGATGGCGTATCAGTTCGGCACCAACTGGGCGGGCTTCGCGTTTCGCGCGGGTCCGATCGTCGGGCCGCTGATGGGCTACGAAGTGCTGACCGCTTTCTTTCTCGAGTCGGGATTTCTCGGCGTGATGCTGTTCGGCATGAAACGCGTCGGCCCGCGTCTGCACTTTCTCGCGACCGTGCTCGTCGCGATCGGCACGCTAATGAGCGCGTTCTGGATTCTCGCCGTCAATTCATGGATGCAGACGCCGCAGGGCTATGCGATCGTCGACGGACGCTTCTTTCCGGCCGACTGGATGCGCATCATCTTCAATCCGTCATTTCCGTTCCGGCTCGTGCACATGGTGCTGGCCGCGTATCTGAGCGTCGCGTTCCTCGTCGGCGCGGTCGGCGCCTGGCATCTGCTCGGCGATTCGCGCAATGTCTGCGCGCGCCTGATGGTGTCGATGGCGCTATGGATGGCCTGCATCGTCGCGCCGATCCAGATGGTGGTCGGTGACCAGCACGGTATCAACACGCTCGAGCACCAGCCGGCCAAAATCGCCGCGCTCGAAGGCGACTGGCTCGCGCGTCCCGGTCAGCCGTTGATTCTTTTCGGGTTCCCGAACATGCGCACGGAGACGACCGACTATGCGCTCGAAGTACCGCATCTCGGCGCGCTGATTCTGACGCACACCTGGGACGGCTCGATCGCCGGCCTCAAATCGTTCCCGCCGTCCGAGCGCCCGTTCTCGCCGGTCGTGTTCTGGGCGTTTCGCGTGATGGTCGGACTCGGCATCCTGATGGCGCTGCTCGGCCTGGGCAGTCTCGCGTTGCGCTATCGAAGGACCCTGTACGAAGCGCGCTGGATGCAGCGGATCATGGTCGCGATGGGGCCGGCTGGTCTGATCGCGTTGCTGTGCGGCTGGACCGTCACCGAAGTCGGCCGGCAGCCGTACACGGTGTACGGTCTGCTGCGGACGGCCGACAGCGTGTCACCGATCGCCGCGCCCGGCGTCGCGGTATCGCTCGCGAGCTTCGGCGTGGTGTACGCGATCGTGTTCGGCGCAGCCGTGGTCTTTCTGTTCCGGCTGATGGCGGCGACGCCCACGCTCGACACGCCCGGCCCCGCAAAGGACAAGCCGCATCGCAGCGCCGGCATCACCCCGGGCCCAGCACAGGCACCGTCCGTCCCATCAACTCCGGGGAGTCAGGCCGATGACGACAGGAACGTTTGATCTCGCTTTGGTATGGGCCGCGATCCTCGCGTTCGCGGTGCTCGCATATGTGCTGCTCGACGGCTTCGATCTCGGCGTCGGCATCCTGTTCGCGGTCGAGCACCACCGCGACGACCGCGACGTGATGGTGAATTCGATCGCACCGGTATGGGACGGCAACGAGACGTGGCTCGTGCTCGGCGGCGGCGGCTTGTTCGCGGTGTTTCCGCTTGCCTACGGCGTGATTCTGCCGGCGCTCTATCCGCCGATCATCGCGATGCTGCTCGCGCTGGTGTTCCGCGGCGTCGCTTTCGAATTCCGCTTTCGCGCAATAGGCCGCGGCCGCGCATGGTGGGACGCCGCGTTCTTCGGCGGCTCGGCGCTCGCGGCGCTGTGCCAGGGGCTCGTGCTCGGCGGCCTGCTGCAAGGTATCGAGGTCAAGGGGTTCTCGTATGTGGGCGGCTGGTGGGACTGGCTGACCGGCTTCACGATCCTGTGCGGTCTCGCGGTGATGGCCGGTTACACGCTGCTCGGCTCGTGCTGGCTGATCTGGCGCACCGAAGGTCCGTTGCACGAGCGTTGCCGGCGACACGCGCGCACGATGGCCGTCGCCGTGCTCGCGCTGATCGTGGTGGTCACGCTATGGACGCCGATGCTGCCCATCTCGCTGACGACGCGCTGGTTCCGCTGGCCGGACCTGCTGTTCACCGCGTGGGTACCGGTGCTGGTCGTTCTGCTGGCGTTCGGATTTTTCCGCAGCCTGTCTGCGCGCCGCCATCTGTTGCCGCTGCTGTTTGCGTACGGCGTCTTCGTGCTGTGCTACGCGGGGCTCCTGATCAGTCTTTATCCGAACCTCGTGCCACCGTCGATTTCGTTCCGCGCGGCGGCAGCGCCGCATGCGAGCCTGCTGTTTCTGCTGGTCGGCGCCGCGATCACGGTGCCGATGATTCTCGGCTATACCGTGTATGCGTACTCGGTGTTCAAGGGAAAGATGCGCGCGGGCGAGGGGTACCACTGACATGTGGCGCCGCCTTGCGTGGTTCGCCGGCCTGTGGCTCGCCGGCGTCGTCGCGCTCGCGACGGTGGCGGGTGTATTGAAGCTTCTGCTGCGCGCGGCCACGCATTGAGCGTGGCGCGCGCTTGCAGTGTGCGCTTGCAGCGTGATTACCGCGGCGCGACTACGGCAACGTATAGGCGACCACGGAGTCGCCCTGCTTCGTGCCCAGTGAGCCATGTCCGCCCGCTACCACCAGCACATACTGCTTGCCGTTGCTGTCGGCATAGGTCATCGGCGTGGCCTGGCCGCCGGCCGGCAGACGCGCTTGCCACAGCCGCGCGCCGGTGCGCACGTCATAGGCGCGCAGGTAGTAGTCGAGCGTGCCGGACAGGAACGCGACGCCGCCGCCGGTGGTGATCATGCCGCCGAGGCTCGGCACGCCGAGCGGCATCGGAATCGGCAGCGGCGCGCTATCGCGGATCGTGCCATTCTTGTGCTCCCAGACGATATGCCCCTCGCGCAGATCCACGGCGGCCACGTAGCCCCAGGGCGGCGATTGACACGGAATGCCGAGCGGCGAAAGGAACGCGTTCAGTTCGAAGCCGAATGGCGTGCCGAGCGCGAGCTTGATGCCGCTCGTTTCGCTGCCCTTCTGTTCGCCGCTGTTCGAACCGATCTGTGCGCGCGGAACCAGTTTCGACGTGAACGCCATATAGCTCGGATTCAGGATCAGCACCTGCCGCACCGGATCGACCGCGACGCCGCCCCAGTCGAATACGCCGAAGTTGCCGGGGAACACGAGCGAGCCCTGCTCCGATGGCGGCGTGAACATGCCGTCGTAGCGCAACGACTTGAACTTGATGCGGCACCATAGCTGATCGAACGGATTGGTGCCCCACATGTCGTGCTCGTGCAGCCTTGGCGGCGCGAAGTTCAGCGCCGAGTACGGCTGCGTCGGCGACGTGTGGTCACCCGGCGCCGCACCGCCCGGCACCGGACGTTCGGTGATCGGGATGATCGGCTTGCCGGTCTGGCGGTTCAGCAGGTAGATGCTGCCCTGCTTGGTCGATGCGACGATCGCCGGTTGCACGCCGCTCGCGGTTTGCAGATCGACGAGCGACGGCTGGCCGCCGACGTCCATGTCCCACAGGTCGTGGTGCGTGAACTGGTAGTTCCACACCATCCGGCCGGTCGCGAGATCGAGCGCGACGATGCCCGCCGCGACCTTCTCGGAGGCCGGTGTGCGCAGCCCGCCCCACTGGTCCGGCGTCTGATTGCCGAGAGGCAGGTAGACCATGCCGAGCTTCTCATCGACCGAGAACACCGACCACATGTTCGGCGAGTTGCGCACGTAGATCTGCCCAGGCGCGATTGGCTGCGTCTTGTCCGGATTGCCCGCGTCCCAGTTCCATACGAGATGACCATCGTGCACGTCGAACGCGCGCGTGACGCCGGACGGCTCGTTGGTCGATTCGTTGTCGGTCACGTGGCCGCTGATGATCACGAGGTCGCGCGTGACGGCCGGCGGCGACGTCGAGTAGTAGCCACCGGGCGTGAACGGCCCGATGTGCGTGCGCAGGTCGACTACGCCGTTGTTGCCGAAGTGCGGGCACAGCGCGCCCGTGTCGGCGTTCAGCGCGATCAGGCGCGCATCGGCGGTCGGCACGAAGATGCGGCGCGGGCACTCGCTTGCAGTTGCGGCCCGATCTTGCGGCGTGTTCGGCACCGGCGTCGGCACCGTGCCCTGGCCCGCCGCCGCCGCGCTCGCCGGGCTCGCGGTGGCTACCGCCGCGCTGTTGCGCGCGACTTCGGCCGCGGCGGGCAGCGGTGGATAGAGCGCGTCGTCGTGATAGGACACGCCGCGACAGGTCATATGCTCCCAGTGCTTGAAACTGCCGACCGGACTCTGGATGTGCGGGTCGTAACGCCACAGTTCGTGGCCGGTCGCGGGGTCGAGCGCGATCACGATGCTGTGCGGCGTGCACACGTACACCTTGTTGTCCACCTTGATCGGCGTGTCTTCGTAGGTGGTTTCGGTCGGGTCGCCCGGACCGGCTTTGTCGCCGGTCTCGATGCGCCATGCCTCCTTCAGCTTGTCCGCGTTCTCCGGTGTGATCTGCGCGAGCGGCGAGTAGCGCTGGCCGAGCGGCGAGCCGCCGTAGTCGCTCCAGTCCGCCGGCTTGCGATTCGAGTCGCCGGCAAGCGGCGCGTCGGCAGGCGCTGCCGACGTTACTTCGAGCTGGCCGGGGTGATCGTACGGGTGGTTGAACGCGGTGACGATGCCGAGCAGCACCGCGAGCACGACCGCCCCCGCGAGCGGCAGCACGCCTTCGCGCGGCGCGGCGGGCGGCCCGAGCGCGAGCCGCTTGCTCACCGGTGGCAGCAGCAGCCAGATCGCGAGCACGACCCATACCCAAAGACGTGGCAGCAATTGCCAGAAATCGAAGCGCGCCTCGACCACCGCCCAGATCGTCGATGCGAACAGCACGATCGCGAACACGAACAGCGCGGCACGCCGGCGCAGCCACAGCAGCACTCCGGTCGCCGCGATCGCGATGCCGGCGAGCAGGTAGTACCACGAGCCGCCGAGCATCGCGAGCCGGATACCGCCGATCGCGAGCAGCACGCCAATGACGACGAAGACGACGCCCGGCACCGCGAGCGCGACCGGGAGCCGCGCTCCACGCGGGGACCGGGTCGCGGGTGAGCCCTGACCTGGCGGGGGCGGCGACGGAGTTTGCGGGTTATTCATTGCCGACGCCCTTGGAGACTTCGGCGGGGCTCTGATACTGCTGGTCGGGTAGATCCTGGAGCCGTTGCAGCACGTCGTCGTCGGCGCCATTGGCTTTCGCGGTTTCGATGAGGCTGTCCTTGTCGGTGGGATAGGAAGCGCCCTTCAGCGCTTTCTGCACGTCGATGAACGGGTTCAGCGGGCGCTCGCCCGTGGTCGAACGGGAGTCGGTCATTTCGTTCCCCTGATGGGTTGGGTGGAAGGGTCAAGTGCTGGCCGGCGTGGCGCGTCGCGGCGGCGCCGAAACCGGTGCTTGCACGTCCGGCGTGTCGCGTACCGGCTGCTGCTCCGGCAGTACGTCCGTGCCGGGCATCGCTTCGGGCACGCGCGGATGCTCGTGCCTTCGCATCCGGCGTGCCTGTAGGCGCCGGATGCGCCGTGCAGTGCGCGATGACGGTCTGCCCGACACGTGCTTGCCGATCGCGATACGGTCGGGCCGCTGCGCGCGTGCACCCGGCGGCCGCGTGACGCGTGAACCTGTCCCGTGCTCCGTGGCCGTCAGAGCCGATGGCGTTGGTCAAGATTGGCGTGCCGCGTTAGAAAAAATCCACGCTCGCGCAGGCGTCGTTTCGCTTCAACGCTTCGACGCCAATAGCTTCCGGTACACCTCGATGTACTCGTCGGCCATGCGTGCCGCGGTGAAGCGCCGCTCGAAGGCTTCGCGACAGCGCGCGCGGTCCAGCTCGCCGATCCGGTTCACCGCATCGACGGCCGCGTCGACGCTATCGACGATGAAGCCGGTCACGCCGTCGTCGATGATCTCGCGGACCGAGCCGCGGTCGAATGCGATCACCGGTGTGCCCGCCGCCAGCGCCTCGACCAGCACGAGTCCGAACGGTTCGGGCCAGTCGATCGGAAACAGCAGCGCTCGCGCGGCGCCGATGAAGCGATCCTTGTCACGGCCACCCAGCTCGCCGCGATAGCGCACATGCGGTTGCCGCATCAGCGATGCGACCTCGTGCTCGTAGTAGACGCGATCGCCGTCGTCGATCTTGGCCGCGATTTCGAGCCGCGCGTTCGCACGGCGCGCGATCTCGATCGCGAGATCGGGTCGCTTGGTCGGCGCGATGCGGCCGACGAATGCCAGGTAGTCGGACGGCGTGCGGCTGAAGGTGTGAAGGTCGCGCGGCAGGCCGTGATGGACCGTGCGCTGCCACGCGAGTCGCGGCAGCGGCGCGCGCTGCGCGTCGGAGATCGATACCAGCGGTACGTCGCAAAACTCGCGGTACAGCGCCTCCAGACCGGGGATGTCGAGCCGCCAATGCAGCGTCGTCACGTGCGCGCAGCCGAGCCGCCTGCCGAACGGGAAGCTCGTGTAGTCGGTGTGGAAGTGCACGATGTCGAAGTCGGCCGAACGTTGCACGACCCGTTCGAGCATCGCGACATGAAACGCCTGCGGGTCGGCAGTGTTCTCGAGCTCGCGCAGCGGCCGTGGATACACGGACACGAGATGCGCGCGCGTCAGCGAGTCGCCGCTCGCGAACAGCGTGACCTCATGGCCGAGTTCGACCAGCGCCTCGGTCAGCCACGACACGACGCGCTCGGTGCCGCCATAGGCGACGGGCGGCACGCGCTCGTAAAGCGTCGACACTTGCGCGATGCGCATGCGAGCCTCCGTCGTTCTTCCACCGTGCAGACCTCCGTCGTCGAGCATCCATCATTCCAGACGCGCGGTGGACGATGGTATGGCGCTTGCGGGCTGTCGATCGAAGCGTGTCATCCGTCCCGCTTCGATTCATCCCGTTCCACTTCGTAGAGGAGAAAAACATGAAGCGCGTTACCGCCATTGCCGCACTGTGCTGTGGGCTTGCCGCTATCCCTCATATCGCCGGCGCGCAAACCGAGGCCGCCTCGACCACGAGCGCCAATCCGCTGCCTCAGGCCGACAAGGATTTCGTGCAGGCGGCGAGCATGTCGTCGTCGACCGAAATCGACGCGGCCAAGCTCGCGACGAAAAACTCCAGCGACAAGGATGTGAAATCGTTCGCGCATCACATGATGCTCGATCACGCGAAGCTCACGATGCAACTGAAGATGGCTGCACCACACGGCGTCGCGGTGCCGAAGGACAATTCCGACACCACGGTGCTGGACTCGCTTAAGAGCCTGCATGGCAACGCATTCGATCAGGCGTATATCCAGAAGGTCGGCTTGCAGGGACACGAGGACGCGCTGAGCGCATTCAAGAAAGAGATCTCGGATGGCCAGAACGCTGATCTGAAGAAGGCCGCGCAAAAAGCGCTGCCTACCATCGAGGAACACTACAAGATGGCGCAGGATCTCGCGACGAAGAAGGGGGTGACGAAGTAGCGCGGAAGGCAGGTATCCCCGCCATTCGTGTAGTTCGGCAAGCAGGCCGCGCTAGAAACTCATCGCGAATCCGAACGACACGCCGTGCACGTTGCGACCGAACACGTAGCGCACCATCGCGCGCGTGCGGGTAACGATGACGGGATACCTGCTGCTGTCGAGCTCGAGGCCGACTCCCAGCGACGTGAGGTCGTTGAAACCCAGCACCCCGGCACTGTCGCCGAAATAGTGCGAGTAAGCGGCTTCGAGCACATAGCGGACTGGCCGGTCCAGCGCGTGCCAGCCGGTGGGCGCGCGCCAGCGTGTCCATAGGCTCACTTGCTGGGCCGTGGCCGAGCCCTGAACGGCCTGCGATGAACCGCCGAAACTGCGCAGGTAAATATCTGTCGCCCGCAATTCGGCGTCGATTTCGTAGTTTTCGCGGTAGTGCTCGTAGTCGAGCATCAGGGAGCCGCCATAGCCGTAGGCATCGAGCGAGCCGTTCTCGAGGAACTGCAGGTTGCTGTCGGTGACGTGATTGAACAGCGTCTGCCCCACCTTCAGGTCGCTCGACACGCGCCCGATCGTACCGTTCAGGATCGGACGGAATGCCAGTTCGTCGGTGATGCGGAAATCCCAGCCCAGGCCGACCGTGCCGCTGAAGGTGTTCCACTTCGTCGGCACCGCGCGCTGCTGGGCGCCATCCGTGGCGATGAAAACCGGATCGTAGCGGCTGTAAGCGAGCGTGCCCTCCATGTACAACGGAAACGACCTGCTGAGCGTGAAGCCGCCGCCGAATTGGGTCTGCCCGAAGCCGGGATTACCGGTCAGGCCGTTATTGACCGACAGATTGCTGGTCGTGACGTCCGGGACCGTCGTGTAGCTCATGATCGCGAGCACAGCATCCGCGTGCTGCTTTACATTGCCGCCAATCACGGTATTGCTCGACAATTGCCCCGGCACGACCTGCGCGTGCGAAGGGCAGGACAGCAGGCTCAAAGGCAGAGCGGCACCCGCGCCCCATGCGCGAAGTGACCAACGCTTCCGAAGTGCCGGCATAGTCAAACAACCTCGCCATTTGTCGACGACGAGATTGCAGACTGACTTGCACGCTCACTTGCACGCTCACCCACGGCGTATCCAACCAGCATCATGCACTCCTGTCAGTCGGCCAATTGTGTTCGTCTTCCGCGAAGTCGCGATTCCGCTGCACTGAAACAGGTGCACGCAGTCGATGCGACTCCGGCGGGCGTTGCGCCGCTCACAGCACCTGGAAGGTCTGCGCTAGTATGTATAGAAATACCCGAAGTGAAGTTGTACGGCAATACGGGCATATCTTCAGTCGCTTGCCTTGGCGCTCGGGCAAGGGACACCCCCATTTCCCCACGGAGCATCGTTATGTCCACCCATTCGGTCCCGAACGACAAACCCGTCAAGATCCCCGGCCCGGACCATCCGATCACGATCGAGCAGCACCGCGCGCGCGTGATCGTGATGGCTGGCGGCCAGGTGATCGCCGATACACACGACGCGTTGACGCTGCGCGAGGCCCGCTATCCGGCCGTGCTGTACATCCCCCGCAAGGACGTGGACATGACCCGGCTCGAACGCACGGCGCACGCGACTTATTGTCCATACAAAGGCGATTGTGCCTACTTCTCGATTCCATCGGCCGGCGAGCGCGGCACCAACGCGGTGTGGACCTACGAGCACCCTTACGACGCCGTCGCGTCGATCCGCGAACACCTCGCGTTCTACCCCGACCGCGTGGATTCCATCACGCAGGAGCCGGCCGCTCATTAGGCGGACTCGCGCGGGTTATTTGCCCGGCAATCCGGCGCGGCGTGGCGGTCCCTATTCCGCCACGCCCTCGCGGCATTTGACCACCGAGCGACGAAACGGCACGGACTGCGATAACCCGTGCCGTTTTTTATGTTTGACGACTCGCGCAGATCACACCGACCTTAACAAGACCTTAAGACTTCAGTATCGCCAAATAAAAAAACCAAGGTCACGTAAATGACTTTTTTTACGGTTCAAATTCGTCCCGCTTTACCCAAATTCGTTGTTAAGCAAAGGACGAGACATGAAACCGATTACGAAATGGAAGCGTAAGCAAAGCGCAATGTGCGCCGCCGTCGCACTGCTCGCCGGGCTGTACGCGGCAGTCGCGACCGCCGGCGACGATCACGATCACGGCCGCGATCACGAGCGCGATCGCGCGTCGGTCAAGCATGTGCTGCTGATCAGCTTCGACGGTCTGCATGAGCAGGACGTCGCGCGTTGCATCGGCGCGAACACCTGCCCCAACCTGGCGCTGCTTGCGAAGTCAGGCACCACGTACACGAACGCGCATACGCCGGGACTGTCGGATTCGTTTCCGGGCCTCGCCGCACTCGTGACCGGCGGCTCGCCGAAGTCCGCGGGCCTGTTCTACGACGTCTCCTACGACCGCACGCTCTATGCGCCGTCCGATACCAGTTGCACGGGCCCGACCGGCTGGAATGTCGTGTTCGATGAAACGACCGGCATCGACGGCGAGAACGGCGGCGCGCTGATCCATCTCGACGGCGGCGGCGCGTTCAATCCGCAGGCGATTCCGCATGCGCTCGTCAATGGCGTCTGCACGCCCGTCTATCCGCACAACTATCTGAAGACCAACACGGTCTTCGAAGTGATCAAGGGCAACGTGAACGGCGCGCGCACCGCGTGGGCCGATAAACACGCGTGGGGCTACGACTGGCTCAACGGACCGTCCGGCACGGGTGTCGACGATCTTGCGCGCACCGAAATAAATTCGATCGATCCGGATACCAATACCAACTATCTCGACACGTACACGCACACGGAGAAGTTCGACAACTACCATGTGCAATCGCTGATCCATCAAATCGATGGCAAGGATTCGACTGGTCAAAAGAACGTCGCGGTGCCGACCGTGTTCGGCGCCAACTTCCAGACGCTGAGCGTCGCGCAGAAGGCCACGGTCGCGTCGGGCGGCGGCTATCTGGATGCGAGCTTCACGCCGGGTCCACAGGTGGCCGGTGCGATCGCGTATATCGACGACGCGTTGGGACGCATCGTGTCCGAACTGAAGCAACGCAATCTCTATTCGTCGACGGCGATCATCGTGACCGCGAAGCATGGCCAGTCGCCGACCGATCATTCGAAGCTGGTGAAGAACGGCGATACGCTGACCAAGCTGCTAGAAGCCAACAACTATCTGGATTCGGGCGGCGCTTTTGGGCAGAACGCTACGACGAGCGGCAACCTGAACGATGGCACCGGGCTCGTCGGCACCGGCATGGTGCAGACCGACGACGTCGGTCTGATCTGGCTGCGCGATCAAAGCCAGACGGCCGCGGTCGTGAAGACGCTGAAAGACAATCTGAGCTGCAACGCGCCGGGGATTTGCGCGGACGGTCCGCAGGCGTACATCCTGTCCGGCCCGCAACTGGCGAGCCGGTTCGGCGATCCGTCGCGCGGCCGTACGCCCGACATCATCGTTCAGCCAAACCCGGGCGTCATCTATACGTCGAGCAAGTCGAAGGACGAGGAGCATGGCGGCAACGCGCCCGACGACAGCCATCTCGGTCTCGTGATGTACGTGCCTCATGCGCATCATGCCGGGAAGGTCAACGACGAGCGAGTGCTGACCACGCAGGTCGCGCCGACGATCTTGCGTCTGCTCGATCTGAAGCCTGAGCTGCTGCATTCGGTCGCGATTGAAGGAACGCGTCCGCTGCCGGAGTTCGATCGCGAAGACTGAGTGCTTACTGTAGTCGACGTATTCGAGTAGCGAGCTGCGCCGCGATCGGTGTTGGAACGATCGCGGCGCGGTCGTTTTTTGCCGGGGTCCAGCCGCGCGGACCTCGCGTGCCGGCGCGTGCGAGAATGGGAGCCGCCTGATTTTCGCCAAACAGGCGTGCGTCGATCGCCTGACAAGGAGCCGCGCTGCCATGAACAACATTGCTCTCGGATGCGTAGCGGTGCTGGGGCTGCTGTTATTTTGCCTCGGCTTGTCGGTATCGATGATGCGTTTTCGCGAACGCACCACTGCGGGCTGTGCCGACGATCCGGCCGACCTGTTGCACAAGCTGGTTCGGGCGCATGGCAACACAGCGGAATACGCGCCGTTTCTGGCGGTGCTATTTCTCTTTCTGGGCGCGAGATCGCCGTCCACGGTGACGGTGTCGCTGATGGTCATCGCGACCTTGTGCCGGTGCTTGCTCGTCTTAGGGCTTGTCGCGTTCCCGACGATGGCGAAGCCCAACCCTTTGCGCTTCGTCGGTGCGATTGGGACTTATGGCGCAGGGATTGCATTGTGTTTGGCGTTGATGCGCTGAGGCACGGTCCGGACCGACGCCCGCAATCAAAGGGCCGCAGCCAGTTCGTCGCGCCAACTCGCAATCGGGCGCCGGCTCACGCTTTTGCTAGTCCCTTTCAACACTTCGAATTCTGTGCTTCCGTCGGTTCGCGTGAACCGGATATCGAATATCTGCGCGCCTACCTTGAGGTTTCGCAAGGTCAGCGTGTCGATCCAGGGGGGCAGCACCGGGTCGACGTACAGTTGCCTGCGCGGCGCGTCGGGCTGAAGACCCAGGATCGCATACACGAGCGAAAAAATCGATCCCGCGGCCCATGCCTGCGGCACATTTGCGCCCATGTACTGCACCGGAAAGCTCGCCTCCGTGCGCTGGAGGCCCGCAAATAGCTCGGGTAACTGGTTCAGCGCGAAATAGCCGCCTGCATCGCAGATGTCTTTCGCGATCCGTCCTGCCTCGTCGGCAAAACCATAACGTTTGAACCCTTCGGCGATGAGTCCGTTGTCATGCGGCCACACGGCGCCCTTCTGATAAGAATGCGGATTGAAGGCCGGATGTTTCGACGACAGTGTGCGCACGCCCCACCCGCTATACATGTCCGGCTTCATGAGTCTTTGCACTACTCGGCTCGCGCGCTCGGGCGGAACGATTCCCGACCACAGACAGTGGCCCGGATTGGAGGCGATGCTCATCACCCGTTGCTTGTCGCCATCGAGGCATAGTGCGTAGAAACCGGTGCGTTCCTCCCAGAACGCGTCATTGAATCGCTCGTACAAGTCGGCGGCTTTCGCGCGCAGCCTGGATGCACGGCGCTTCTCATCGAGCAGGTCGTAGATCGCGGCCATACGAAGCCATGCGTCATACACGTAGCCTTGCAGCTCGCAGAGCGCCTTCGGTCCTTTGACGAGCATGCCGTCGGGGTACACCACGGCATCACCGGCATCTTTCCAGCTCTGGTTTTTCAGGCCGTTCGTCGAACGCGTCTCGTACTCCTGGAACCCGTCGCCGTCACGATCGCCATAGTTGTCGATCCATTTCAGGCACCGTTCGGCATTGGGCAGATGACGGATCAGCAATTCACGGTCGCCGGTGCAACACCATGCGGTATGGAGCACGATCAGATACAAAGCCGTCGCGTCCGCGGTTCCGTAGTACGGCGTATGAGGAACGAGTCCAAGCTTCGCCAGCTCGCCCCGACGCAGCTCGTGCATGATTTTGCCCGGCTCGCCGTCACGAAAGTCGTCACGCTTCGTGGCTTGTCGTGCGCCGAGCGCTGCAAGCGTGCCGCGCGCGAACCCCGAGTAAATTAGCGCCGTCTGCAGCGAGGTGATCAGACTGTCACGTCCGAACAGCGCGACGAACCACGGCAAGCCCGCTGCGGGAATCATTAGACGCCTGCCATTGACGTGCTCCGGCACGCGCAACGCCGCGACATCATCGGTCGCCTGACGAAATAGACGGTTGAAGGTTTCGTTGCTGCACTCGAGTGATGGAATCGCGCGTTTCCATTGTGCGAGCCGCTTTCCTTCGGGCGACAGATTGCTGGCAGCGCCGCAGCGCTGCGGCGCGCGTACGGCCCGGCCGTCATCGTCGATGTCGTACTTTAAGCAGCAGTGCCAACGCGCGCCGGGGCGCAAGCTCACACCAAATGTGATGCGGCCGTTTGCATAAGCGCCTCGCGTGTGGCTATCGTGCACGCTCAGACTGACGCCGCGGCCAAAATGCCCATTCTGGTAACTGGTCTTCAGGTGTTGCGTGTGCTCATTCCAGGTGGTCACGACACGACCGCGACGAACCACATGCCCAGCCTTGACTTCGAAGATGTCCGCGAAATCGCTACGCACCGCGATCTCTAGATTGAACGATACCGTATGCAGGCCGTGATTGGTCATGTCGATGTCCTCGTGGACTCCACCACCGACATGACGGGTCAGTATCAGGCTGACCGTATGTTCCTCGATGAGCCCGTCCTCGCTGTCGAGCGAACGATTCGCGAGACATGCCCGCATCAAAAAGGACTGCAGCGCTCCCGAGCTGAGCAGATCCCAGGGCTCGCCATTGGCGAAGATCGTCCAGTTGCTGATAAGACGCGTGTCCTGGAAATACAGACCCTTGCGCGACCCGCTGATGATTTGCCCGTCCGGCTGCGTGAGCAGGACCGTATGCCCCTGATGGATGGCAATCTGCGGCGGGCCAATCCTTACCTCGAGCGACATGTCAGTGTCCCTCTAAACGACCAGGCGAAATTGCGCATTGCGCTCAGGCTTCCACATGGATGTTTCGGAACCTTCATGTGATTAGAGACAGCAACACTCGCGCCGCCTTCACTCAGGAAAGGTACGGGGTGCACCCGCGCGTGTTCGGGACCGCGTTATGCTGCCGCACGGCGGCCTTCGGCAGCGATTTGACGGCGAGCGGCGCACACGCGCCGACCCGGGGCGCAAAACGCGTAGATTTAGGCGCGTCTCGACAACGCCTGCTTCTATTCTTCATACACCGGCGCACGCAGTTCGCTCGTTTCGCACGCGCGTGTCCTGCCGTTTTGCGTTTATACGGGGGGAGATATGGCCTCTGCTGCTAAATTGGCACGCCTACGGCGCGCACCCGGAAGCTGTCGGTCGTCGCGAAACCTCTCGCTGTTCTCGAGCCGGCGAGCTTCGGCCCCCCACGCGACCAGCGCAGCGTCGGCCCGTTAAGCGACATGACCCAGACTCCGGTCACGCTGAAATCCCACGCTTAGTGCCAGTTTCTATGGAGGTTCAAAGTGCGCAAAGTACTGATGGCTGCTATTTTCGCCTTGGGCTTGACGACCTTGTCTTATGGCTTCGATGGAAGCGGCTCAGACGGCAGGGAAAGAGGCGAACGGGGTGGGCAACCCACCCTGAAGGTCTTTGACAGCCAAGGCAAGGTGGTGGGGCCGCTGGTTAGCTATGAACCTCTTGGCACTGTTCTTAATGTGAACGGTGTGGTGATTTTTGCTCCGATTCAACGGGTGAGCGTCAATAACGGTAGTCAGCATTCTGCGTCCCAGTTTCAATGGGCGGGCGGCATCTCGGGATATCCGACATCGGACTGCAGTGGAAGCCCGCTTATTACACCGAGCCCTGCGGCGACCTCGCAAGTACGGCCGTCTCAGATCGCCAGGCAAGGAAGCGATGCGACCGTATACATTGCGGGCGACACCAACTCAGTGCCGACGACGTTAATGTCATTCCTTATAAGCGGCCGATGCTCGCCGGGTCCCGAGACGTTGGAAGCCTGGTCTCCCGAAAGCTCCTATTCGCTCACGCAACACTATCCGGAGCCGCTGACAATTCATTACTGAGCGCCCCGCGCTTGCCTGCTCCGAGCGCTGAGGCGCCAGTCATTTGCTGTGCCACTTCGCCGGCAACCTTCTCAGCTAGCTGCATACGTACCGTGTTGCGCTTGAACGTTGACCCCGTCCCATCAGCGGGATTCGCGCCCGGCGTTGCCCGATAATCGCCAGTTGGAATGACAGCTTCCTGCGTTCCACGAGCGGCAGTTGTTGGAACCCATAGCGGCCCTTGGCCGCAGATCACCTCAATGACAGCAATGGCCGACAGGACAAGCGCGCGTCCCGCATCGGGCGGGTTTCGGAGTGGACCGGCCGTTCGAGTGACCTCTGCATGGCCCAGGCGAGCGGCGGAAAGTGGCCGCACTGAGTCTCACGCCCGGCCAACGTCGGCGCCTCGGGCACGGATTTCATGCTAATGCACAAGTTGACCCGCTCCAGTCGTCAGTGCAATGGACAGTTCCACCAGCATCGCGCCAGCTTAGTGTTCCACTTGCCACCGCAGAACTGGATGCGTAGCGCCCGGCGGCACGACCCACGCGCCGTTCGGCCCGAAATCCCAGCCGACGAAGCTCGCTGGGTCGCTCATCTGTGCTGTGGTGAGCCCGTTGGATGCAGGTAGATTGCCGCCGCTCGACGGTTGCCCCGTGGTCTGGACGTCCCAGTAAACGTCGAGGCCAAGACCACCGCAGCCTGCGCAGATTCCGCCAACCGACAGTCCGTTGCCGCTGATAACGCGCCCTGTCGCAAAAGATTGCGTCACGACGCCGTAGCTGGAGCTGGCGTAGTTGTAGTTCTCCGCGATCAGTCCGCCACCACCCCCGTGCGTCAAAAAGCCTGTGACGGAGCCGGTCGCGTACGACTCGTCGATCGTCCCATAGTTCGTGCTGACGAGTCCAGCCGCTGCGCCGCCGGTTCGAACGGTAACACTGCTTCCCGAGCGCGCGATCAGCCCGTAGTTCGTCCCAACGATCCCTGACAGGAGGGCGTAGAAGCAATTACAGCTGTTCGCGCCAGAGGTGAATGTATTGATTACAGTGCCGTGGTTATTAATAGCCAGGAGGCCGATTCCATCGTAAAACCCTGTGTCGTTGGCGAGCGGGTGCCCATTAACTTTCAGGTCGCGCACGACGCCGCCTTGCCCGACATCGCCAAAAATAGCGTCGAAACTCGGCGAGAAATCCGAAACGGTATGCCACATGCCGTCGAATTGACCGGTGAACGACGTACTGATCGCGATCGGCGTCGTGCCCAGCGTGGTGAACGCAGCGTTGTTCGCTTCGATATCTTTGCCGAGTGCGTAGTTGCCGGCCAAGTCGTTGTCGACGGCCTGAAAGTCCGCTACCGAATTGACAAGTTTGTAAGCCGTTATCTGCGTGACCAGGCCGCTGTAAGCCGGGGCCGTCCAGGATGCATTGCCGACCAATGTGCCAGAGGTGTAGGTGCCGTTCATGTCGTAAAGCGCACTGACGTTGCCGGTACTTTTCGACCAGTCGATAATGCCGCTGTTACCCACGCTGCCGCCGTTGTCGATGCCCGATGCGTCGGCGCGCAACGTCAGATTGCCTGCACCGTTGTTCGCGATGGTCGTACCCGTCGCCACCGAGACGTCGTGGTATGCGGCGAGCGTGAGCGAAGCCGGACCGCTCCAGTTCAGACTCGAAGCAACGCCCAGGTCGCCCGTTACGCCTTTCGCGCCTGTCGTGGTGACGTTGACCGAGGTGCCGTCGTTCAGGCTCCGGCGCAACGCGTGCGCGGCGGCATCATCGATCGTGAAAGCGGGTGTCAGGAGATTCCATTGCCCTGCATCGACCACTGTGTGCCTGCCGAACGTCAGTTGTGCCGCTTGTGTATCGACCGTTCCGCCGCTGCCGTCCGCGTTGCCTGCGGCGATCTTGCCGAGCTGCTCGACGCGGCCGCTGTCGGCGACCAGCCATACATGGCCGTCGCGGCTTGCCGTGCCCGTCGCACGGATGCGCGTGCCGCCACCTGCAAGCGCATATACGTTGCCATCGGCGGCCTGCAGGTTGACCTGCGCGGCGTTGATGAGCCCCTTGTTGACCACGGTGCCCTGACTGCCCGTCTGCACGAACACCTGCCTGCTGCTGGCCGAGTCCTGCAGCAACACGGTCTCGCCGACAGCCAGTTCCGCCGTGCCGTTGGGCGCTGCCACGGTGCCGGCGTTGATGACTGCGTGTCGCGCAATCAGCAACACATCGCCGCCGCTCGAACTGATGCTGCCCAGGTTGACCACGCTTGCATCGGAGCCGCCCGAGAGCGTAAGCGCGCTGCTGCCGCTCATGAATGCACTGTTGCAGACATCGAGGGTGGACGCGACGAAGCGGCCACCGGTGCTGACCACACCCGACGGACCCACGACGATGCCCTGCGGATTGATCACATAGAGGCTGCCCGTTGCGCTGAGCCTGCCAAAAATGGCCGAGGGCGAGCCACCCGTTACCCGGTTCAGGGTCGCGCCGGTGCCGTTGTCGAACGTCACGCTGTTGTGCCTGCCGATCGAGAAACTGCTCCAGTCGATCACGCCGCGCGTCGAACCCGGTTGCGTGATCAAAAGAGCGTTGCCCTGGTTAGCTATCGTGCCCGTACCGGCAGTATATGTGCCGCCTTGCGGAAGGCGGCCCGCCGCGAACGCAACGGGTGTCAGGGACAGTCCAGTCAGCGAAATGCCGACGGCAAGCCAGATGCGGCCGCGCCAGTGCTGTCGACGCAGTGCGCGTCGCGAGGGCCAGGGTAGTTTCGAATGCGACATACAGCCCCCCTTCCGCTGCGTGCGGAATGGCTGCCGACGACCCGCAGAGTCGACCGGAAATGCATCAGTCGCTGTGTCTGAAGAATAGCAGTCGGCATCGCGGATGCATGTCAATATCCCAGCGTTTTGCGCCTTCCCGAGGATGTCATGTATGCGCGCGACGGCGTCGAGATCGAACCCGGCACCATGGCCTACTGGATGGGCAGCATCGCGAGTCTGCTTGCACCGCTGGTCGACGCCGTGCGCCAGTACGCGCTGGCCGGGGGCAAGGTTCACGGGGACGATACGCCGCTGCCGGTGCTGGCGCCAGGCAACGGTCGCACGAAGACAAGGCGATAAGGTACGCGCTGAATCGCTGGCCGGCGCTCGTCTACTACCGCAGCGATGGGCGTGCGGAGATCGACAACCTGATCGCCGAGCGGGCGCTGCGCGGCGTCGCGTTGGGCAGGCGCAACTACTTGTTCGCCGGCGCAGACTGTGGCGGTGAACGTGCCGCCGCGATGTACAGCCTGATCGGCACGGCACGCCTGAACGGCCTCGATCCCGAGGCGTATCTCGCCTACGTGCTCGAACACATCGCTGACCATCCGGTCAACCGCGTCGACGAGTTGCTTCCATGGAACGTGGCGCCGTCGCTGTCGCCAACTGCTCGCGTCGAGCCCATCCGATAGCGTCGCGAATCTCCGTCGTCAACAACCTGCACTACGGTGCTGCTCGGGCGCCTACCGAGTAGTTGAGGGAATCTCGACAGGAAGGTCAGACTCACGGATGAAAAAACCCGAAAGTTGACGACCAACTTTCGGGTTACGGCAGCAACCAGATCGCCTATGCTCTCCCCCTTCCGATTGCAAGCCGCAACCGGACGGAGATAGGTCGATCAACCTCAGTTGCTAAAGATTAGACCGCGAGCGACACCATTGACGTAAATGCGGCCATAAGTATTCCAGTCGCCCACCACCACGGCGTTGCCGCCGAACTGGTGCGCGTCGTCGTTGAAGCGCGACCACGTTGCGCCGCCATCGTCGGAGCGGAAGATGCCCCACTGGCCGTTGATCGTGCCTTCCACATAGACCGCGGCCGAGTATGGCGAGCCGGTTTGCGCCTTGCCCAGCGTGATATTGGTGGCCCCGAGCGTGCCGTTGGCGGTTGCAAAGGCGGTGAGCTTGGTCCAGGTCGCGCCTGAGTCCAGCGAGTGGTACACGGCATTGCCGTCGGCCACCCAGATGTCGCCCTCGGCGTTCGGGTTCACCGCCATCGACGTATCGCCCCAGGCATTCCAGGCCATGTTCGCGTTCACCGAGCCCTGGCTCAGCGTGAACGTGTGGCCGGCGTCGGTCGAGACGTAGACCTTGCCAGGCTGCCAGTTCCAGTTTGCGCCGCCCGAATCGAAGGCATAGACCTTGTTCGGGTTGTTGCGGTCCACGGCCAGGCGATAAGCGCGGAAGAAGCCATTCCAGGTGGCGGTAAACGCCGGCAGGTTGGTTTGCGTCCAGCTCGCGCCATTGTTCGTGGTGTACGAGGGCACCGAGTCTTGCGGCGCCCAGACCAGGTTGTTGCGGGACGTGACTGCCAGGCTTTGCACCTGGCTCGAGCTGGCCGAGCCGCCGGTAGGCATCGACGGGAACTGCGACCAGCTATTGCCGGAGTCGCCGGACCAGAAGCCCTTGACGGCGGAACCGTTGGCATTGTCGACGCCGGTGACGGCAATGTAGGACGGATCGGCCCACGCCATGTCGGCCGCGTTGCCGCTGCTCCATCCGGGCATCGGAGCCCGCGTCGGCCGCGTCGCGAGGTCCGTGATCACCCACGCGCCGATGTCGCCCGCGGCGTTAATCAGCTTGTACTGCGCGCCGGCCGGAGGCGCGACGGCGAACAGTGTGGCGGTCTCTTCCAGGTTGTTGACCTTGGGGCTCCAGCCCGGCGTGGTCGAGGAGGCGTTCGTGGTTTCGCAGATGCCGCCGCCGTGGACGTGCATGATGTGGTCGCGGTTGGCCGGGTCGATCGTGACGTTCTCGATCCAGCCGCGGCAGGTGTCGGACGTATGCGGCATGTTGGCCTCGACTTCGCGCCAGCTGGTGCCGCCATCATCGGACATTTGAATTTGCATGCTGGTGTCGCTCCAGCCTGTCATGCCCACCGCAATGCGGGCGATCGAACCGGCGCCGTAGACGGACAGGCCGGCCATCCCCATGCTGGTGGAGCTCAAGAGCTGGGTCCAGGTGCTGTTGTTGCTGGCGCCGAACTTGTAGAGATAACTGGGGCCACTGCCGCCCTGAACCTGAGGAGCTGTCGGGCGGAACGTCATGTAGAAGGTGCCGTCAAACGTCTTCACGACGTGCGGGATGTCGTAATTGGTCACGTTGGACGGGACCGCGACCGGCGCCCACGTGGCGCCGCCATTGGTGGACCGGTACAGCGTCGACGTCAAGCCTGCCGCCTGGGCATAGTCGGAGGCGACGGTGGCCCAGATGATCCACGTCGGCTGCCCAGTCCCCTTGAATGGGGTATCGAAGATGATTTGTTCGACGCCGATCGGGGTCCCTCCGCCGGTCACCGTGGTGCTCGAGAAGCCCGTAACCTGGCTCCACGTATGGCCCGAGTCCGTGCTCTTCCAGATACCGGCCTTGCGCGAGCCGAACATCAACGTCGACGGATTCTGTGGGTCGACCGCCAGACGTTCGCCGTAGCCCCGGGCGTTATCGTTGCCACCCACCGCGAACGGCAGGTCGTAGTGCGTCCAGGTGTTGCCGCGGTCGCTGGAAATGTAAATGCGGCCGTGGGCATCCTGACCCACGGTATCGCCGGTCATCATGTAGACCAGTTGGTCGTTGTTCGGGTCGAGGGCGATGCTCTCCACGCCGTGGTACCGGCCTTCGCCGGCGCCAAAACCCAGGCCGTCGGTGAGCGGGATCCACGACGAGGTCGTCGTGTCCCAGCGGTAGGCGCCGCCGACGTCGGTGCGTGCGTACAGCAGGCTTGCGTTGGTCGGATGGTAGATCAGGCCGGTGACATAGCCGCCGCCGCCCCACTTGACGCTGGTCCAGCTCGTGGCCGGAACCGCCGCGGCAGCAACGGTCTGCGTGGACGCATGCGGCGCGCTGCCAGCCGTGCCGGACGATCCTCCGCCGCTGCACGAAACCAGGGGCAACACCGCAACGGTGGCCCAGAACACTCGGTGAATTCCTCGTTTCATCTTCATTTTGTTTTCCGTTCGGTCATGATGCCTTCGGCAGCCTCTTCCGACGCAATGCATCCCTTCTTGCGTCGACAGCGATCTTAATTGCCGTATCGCCAAAAAGCACCGAGCGCGGCGTGGAAAATGCGTAAGGAAATCCGTATTTTTTGTTGGCTATTTCCTGTTTTCTTCGTAAGCGGGTGAGCGACCATCACTCCACGCTTACGGATTGCCGGTCACATAGGCGATTTCTCGCACCAAGGCCATTGGCACATTCGGAATCGCGTCGAGTCCCGGTGCGAGGACGGCCCGATCGGTTGAATAACCGGCTGCAGCTACACATATCGCTTCGAACTTTCCGCTGCCCGGCCACGTCTCCCGCAATAACAGCGATACGCTGCGCCGTCCGCGACGACCTCGTACAAAGGGAACTCATTGCCGAGCCAAATGGAAGTACTACCGAGCTTGGGCCGTTCCGGCTGATAGAGCCGCAATGCTTTCGCAAGGGAAACCAGGCCGGCCCTGCGGTCCGTTACCGACCGGAATCGCTCCTCGAACACCGGGATATGCAGGGTTTAATAGGAAGACATGGGTCGGGAATTGAGACCTTACATGGGCGGAGCCGGCCACTACAATCGGCAACAGTGTTCGAGCATTCGGACGCCTGATCATGGACCGCCGCGTTCGGCCAGTCTGAGACGTTCGACATTGGGGCCTGAATCGTCGACAATCGGTGGCTGCACCCTGTGATACCTCCGGACCTCGGCTACAAGCATGCTCAAACTCGCTTATCTCTTTCTCTCGATCACGCTCGCTACCCCGCTCTCGGCCTTGGCATACGGTGGTGATAATTCAGACTACGATCAATGCATTCTGCATTCGTTGGCAAATAGTCAGAGCAGCTTTGCGGCTCGCGAGATTAGCAACTCGTGCGACGCGCTTTACCGAAATGGCGCAATGCTTCTGCCGCGCGAAAGGGCGTATCACTTGTGTGTTCTGCAAAATGTGCAAACCGTGAGAGGAGCGTTCGCGGTCAACGAGATACTGCATGCATGCCGACGTCAAAATCAGATGTAGCACCGACGTCGTTGACGATTGCAGCGCTGAGATTCGCAAGATTCAGTTTCGATTGTTTCGTTGACCTCGCCCCGTCGTGACGTAGCGTGACCGTGGCATGGACGGCTGCTTTCGGAAGGTCCCAAAGTCCGCAACAGGTCGTCCTGAACCGGTCGCCGTCGGGCTCTGTGCGGCCAAACTGAGCCATTCCGGTATGACCGGCGAGCGTCGGCTTCCCGTCAGACTTCAGACCGAAGAGCGACATTTGAACAGCAGGGTCACTCGCACCTTCTTGACCGGACTGCCCCGCCGTCAGCGCGAGGGCCTGAATGAATCAGCCACCGATAGGACTCTTCCGTTGTTCTCGCGTCAATTCCCGAGCTTCATCTGCGCCTTGCGGTCGACGCGTCCTTGTAATCATGTCGTCGCCGCGGCCGCAATCGAAGTGCCGACTGTGGGCCCACGGCTTGTGCAAACTCGACGACGGTTTGAAGTTGTATGCTGTTTATCGCGAGTTGGGGAGGCACGATCTTGCCTGCCTGCGACTCCACTACCGTCACAAGCTACTGCAAGTCACGTGCATATTGCCTGCCTTGGCCGTCAAATGGGTCGTCATCTCAAGAGGAGGGCAGGGCGAGTTGCGGCCGAACTGATGAATCCATGCTGGCGTCCTTTACGCGCGGTAACCCGCTTCCTGTATCAAGCCTGTCAAGTAGGTGCGAGCGCTGCTTCACCGCTTCGCCTCCATCGGCTCGCCGAGCACGAATGGGCCGCCCTGGAAGCGTTGCGCGGGGTCGTCGTGCGAGTCGCCCGGTGCAGTCGCGGGGAAACGTTCTGCAAACTGCGCAGAGCTGTCGCGCGGGTTGAAGCCGAGGAAGCTGGCTTTCGTATTGTCCCACCACTTGACCGGATTGTTCGACGCGCCGTACACGACCACGTGCCCGACGCGGTTCGTGAACAGCGAACACCGCACCAGTTCGATGAAGTCGCGATAGCTCAGATACGTGACGAGCATGCGTGGATTCTTCGGCTCTTCGAATGACGAGCCGATTCGCAGGCACACCGTCTCGATGCCGAAACGATCGTAGTAATACCGCGAAAGCGCCTCGCCGAAGCACTTCGTCACGCCGTAGAGGCTGTCCGGGCGCTGCGGCGCGTCGGTGTCGAGCACTTCGGTGACCGGATGAAAGCCGATCACATGATTGGAGCTCGCGAACACGACGCGCTTGACGCCGTGCTTGCGCGCGGCCTCATACACGTTGTATGTGCCGGCAATGTTCGCTTCGAGCAGATCCTCGAACGGGGCGTCGATGGAGATGCCGCCGAGATGCACGATCGCATCGACGCCCTCGACGAGCTGCATCACCGCCCGCCGGTCCGCCAGATCGACGATGGTCGTTTCCTCATGTGGCGCGGGTTCGCTGAGCTTCGCGATGTCGCTCACGCGCACGACATCGGCCCAGTTGGCGAGCGCGCCGCGCAACTGGCGGCCCAGGTTGCCGGCGGCGCCGGTCAGAAGCAGACGCCGGAAGGGCTTGAGCGACGCTGTGGTTGTTTGGTTCATCAAGAAAAATTCCTGAAAAAAATGATAGTTTGGAAAACGTTTTCCAAAACGACGGGCGATATGCAGCGCCAATTGTCGAGCGCATCGCCAGCAGCTGGGCGGTTTAATCCGGTGGCATTTGCCCGCTGCCGGCGTTTCCTGCGACAATCTGTTAACAAAATGGAAAACGTTACCTTCCGCATGAAAAAACTCTTTCCAACGATTCGTGACGTCGCCGCTGCGGCTGGCGTGTCGGTCGCCACGGTGTCCAAGTACATGAACGGTGCGCAGCGCTTCTCCGCGCCGGTTGAGGCGCGCCTGAAGGCGGCGATCGAGGAACTCGGCTACCGCTCGAATCCGCTCGCGCGATCGATGATCACCGGCCGCTCACGCACCATCGGGCTGACCATTCTTGACATCAGCAATCCGCACTTCACGAATGTCGTGAAGGGCGCCAACCGCGTCGCGCTGCGCCACGACTACACGCTTCTGCTCGTCGACACCGACGAAAACCAGGCGCGCGAGCGTCCGCTGATCGAAGCGCTCGCGCAGCGCGTCGACGGCCTGATCGTCAGCTCGCGGATACCCGACGACGAGGCGCAGTGGCTGCTCGATCTCGACAAGCCGCTTGTGCTGTTGAGACGTAGCGATGCGCTGCCGCTCCCGAGCGTCGGCATCGACAACCGGCTCGCAACCTACATGCTCGCGCGGCATCTGCTGAACCTCGGGCATCGTCATATCGCCTACCTCGGTTTCGGGCAGGCGCGCATCAACGACGAGCGCATTCGCGGTGCGCGCGAGTGTCTCGAGGAAGCCGGCCTCACGCTCGACGTGTACGACGCTCACGCGCCGACCGCGCATGCAGGCGAGGACGCGTGCTCGCGCGTGATGCTCGGTCCGCGCAGGCCGCAGGCGGTGATCTGCTACAACGACCTGATCGCGCTCGGCTTCATGAAAGAGGCGGCGTCGCTTGGCATCAGGGTGCCGCACGAGCTGTCGGTGACCGGCGTCGACAACGTCCCGTACGGCGAGTACGCAGCGCCCGCGCTGACCACCGTCGACATCCAGAGCGAGAAGATGGGCGAGCTCGCGATGCAAAAGCTTATCGACGCGCTCGCGGGCCACGCGGCGGCCGGGCATTCGACGTTCGAGCCGAGGCTCATCGTCCGTGAATCGACCGCGGCCTGCGGCTGACACGCCTCGCACCTTCACGCGTCGAGCTTCGCGGGCGTCATGCGCGGCGTCAGCATCTGGATCACGGCCAGGGCGACGAGGTAGGCAAGTGCGCCGATCGCGAACAACACCCAGTAATGGCCGGTGCGTTGCAGGACCTGCCCGATTACTTCCGAAAACAGCACCGCGCCGATCGAACCCGCCATCCCGCCGATGCCGACCACCGCGCCCAGCGCGCGCTTCGGGAAGAGATCGGACGCCGTGGTGAAGAGGTTCGCGGACCAGCCCTGATGCGCTGCCGCCGCCAGTCCGACGATCGCGACTGCGCCCCAGAGGTTGTCGACTTGTGAGACGAACGCGATCGGCAGCACGCAGCACGCGCAGATCAGCATCGCCGTCTTGCGCGCGGCGTTCACGCTCCATCCTGAGCGCAGGAGCGCCGAAGAGAGCCAGCCGCCGCCGATGCTGCCGAGGGTCGTCATCGCATAGATGCAGACGAGCGGCAAGCCGATGTGCTGCATGTCCATACCGCGCGACTCGTTGAGCCACTTCGGCAGCCAGAACAGATAGAACCACCACACCGGATCGGTCAGGAACTTACCGATCAGGAATGCCCACGTCTGGCGCTTTCTGATCAGTACACCCCAGCCCGGCGCGCGGGCATTCACGTTGGCGGCATCGAGCACCTCGACTTCGTCCTGCCCCTCCTCGAGGGAGCGCGGGTCGGCGGATCGGTAGAACGCGAACCATACGGCCAGCCAGACGATGCCCATCGCCCCGATGATCACGAACGCCGCGCGCCAGCCGAACGCCAGCGCGAGCGGCGGAATGATGGCGGGCGCGAACACCGCGCCGATATTGGCGCCTGAGTTGAAGATGCCGGTCGCAAGCGCGCGCTCGCGGCGCGGGAACCATTCGGCAGTCGTCTTGATGGCGGCCGGGAAGTTGCCGCCCTCGCCGATGCCGAGCAGCGCACGCACCATGGCGAAGCCGGTCACCGAGCCGACCGCCGCGTGCAGGACTGCAGCCACGCTCCATATCAGCATGGCGAGCGCGTACGAAATGCGCGTGCCCAGCCAGTCGACGATGCGGCCGAAGCACAAGAGGCCGACTGCGTAGAACGCTGAGAAGGCGATCACGATGCGGCCGTACTGCACCTGGGACCAGCCGATGTCGTGCTGCAGCACTGGCGCGAGCAGACCGAGAATCTGACGGTCCATGTAGTTGATCACGGTCGCGAAGAAGAGCAGCGCGCACACCGCCCAGCGGTAGCGGCTGGCGGTGCGGGCGAGCCCGATGACGGCAGTTTGCATGTAAGTCTCCGTTGCGCGGCGTCGCTCGTCGCGCCGCGCTATGTGTGATGGATGTCGGCGAGCGCCGAGCCCGCGACGCATGGCACTGCGGGCGGAGTTAGTCACGAGCAGGTCCAGTTAGGAAAACGTTTTTCTAAGATAGAAGGTTTGTGACGCTTTTACTAGCCCCGTGGTTTACCTAGTCTTGCGCTTTGGGTGGCAACGGTGTGACCATCCTGTCCTGATGCTTAGTTAAACGTTTTCGTTGGCGTGCGCAGCAGCCTGAGTCAAGCCGAGATGGTGCGACGTCGATGGCGATCGAGGGGACGCGGCGGGCGGAATATGGGTCGTTCATGTGTCGGCGCGAACAGAGTGAAACGACGTGAGCGGATTTTCGAGGGTTTTCTGACTTCCGTCGAACTGGTGCTCAATTGCAAACCCAAGAGAATGAATAACCAGATACGTTGGTGAGATTGCTAATTTCGGCGTCGATCCACTTTCAATCAGGAGACAAAAATGCGTCCATCGCGAAAATCATCCGTTATCTTTGCGTTCAGTGCACTGACGCTTCTTCTCGTCAGTGCCTGCGGAGGCGGCGGGATTGACGCTGTGAAAGATCCGGTTTCTTCCGCACCTACAGTTTCTCTTCATGGAATTGTCTATGGAGCGACGGATACGAGCGTCCCTTCAGGCGCAGGGGTGCCCATCACCATGATGGGACAGATGAGAGCGCTTTTTGACCTCATCAGGAAGGCACCTGATTTCACGCAAGTGGTCATGGACTTGGGCGACGGCAGCCCGGTGCACGTGCTCGATACCAACACGGGCGATAAATTCCTGCCTGGCAAACTGGCGCTCGGTCTGTCGTACATATTGATCGATATGAAGGCGAAAGGGGATCCGAAATACGCGGATTACCTCGCGACGTATCAAAAGATAACGACCGCGATGATGGCGCAGACGAGCGGCGCCAGTTACACGTACGCAAATACGTCATGGGGCGAGTACTACTACCTCGTTGCGCTCAATAATTTCAAGGCGCACGGTATGCTCAACGAAGTCTTCAGCGACGCCATGCTCGCTACGCTGCAGAATCGCCTGACCTTCTGCGATATGTTCGGCGCGGATGCAAGCGGCACGAAAAATACGTGCCCCGCCGCAGGTGTGCCGATCGACGTTGCATCGCTTAATACCGCACAGAATTACTATGCGGTTTCTTACGGTATTGCGGGGCTGAGACAGAAACTTGGATGGACCAATCCGACTTTCTTTTCCGCCACCGACCCGGCTGTGGCATCGATGGGCGCGCGGGACGCGCTGCTGTACACACTCACGAATCACATTAGAAGAGACTCGTCCGGCGGTTTTTCCGACGAGGCCTCGAATACACATACGACCTATTTTGATCAGGCACGCTTCGATCGATACAGCACGCTGCTCATTGGAGAAGTCGTTGAGCGAACGTTCGAAATGGGCAATGAGGCCAATCTAACACCTGAATTGAAATCCTATCTGCGCAAGTCAGTCGATCTGATTCTTCCCCAGGTCAACGCAGACGGGCAGGGTTTCAATTATGGCCGCTCCATCGGCCCATACGGCGATACAGCCTTCATGGAAATCCTGACCGCGGCGGCCAATGCAGGCGTGTTGACCGCGCAGGAAATGCAGGTCGCCTATTCGTTCATCTATAAGGCGGCTTACCGCTTTGACACTTTCTGGTACGACCCGACCCTGCCGACGCCGTCGGTGAATATGTGGGTCAAAGGACGCGGAACTGATGCGTATCGCGGCAAACCTCGAGTTATGGGTGAGAATTTCAGTCTTTTACACCAGTACATGTATGTGAATGCCTGGTGGAACAAACTGGGTTTTGGCGGCAATGCACCCATGGCTGATTCCGACCTGCAAGCCTGGCTGGATGCGAGGCCGCATTACACGCTCACCTGGTACAACCTGCCCACGGATACGGCTCACCCATACAGCGCAGCGCTCATCACGGTGCGCGACGGCAAGCGCATCATCAATCTCAACCTGAACCAGGCACCCGACTACAATTCGTACACGCCCTATTACCCGACGCCGTTCTCCGACAACTTGATTTATGGCACAACGGATCAGGGTTATGCGTTGCTGATTCCGCAAGTTTCCTATAACGGGAAAACTTACATTCCGGTCACGTATTATAGGAACCTGAACGTTCAGGAAAACAACGGCCAGGTGGTCGTCTCTTTCGACACGACCAAGTTCCGGCAGGCCGTTAAGAATGCAACCTATGCCACGGATATCGACCTGCAGGTCCACACGGTCCTAACGTTTGGCCAAGGCACACTGACGCGAGCCGATACGCTGAATTCTGGAACGTTGACCGGCAACATCGCGGTCGAGACGGACTTCACGTCTTTTGCAGATGTCCAGCACGCCACAGCGGGTAGCGATGGTTACTCGGTTCGCTACTCCAATAGTAATGCGACCAGCTATGACACTACGGGTTTTGACAGTTGTGTCCTGTCTAACTTCGAGATGGCGGGCGGGGTCACCAATCCGCTGTCGACAACGCCGATTGGGCAACTGCATTCGAATTTCGCGTGTACGACGCGCCCCTTCGCACTCAACGCGGGCAGTAGTCGTACGTTCACCTGGACTCTGAAGTACTCCGGTTTGAATTGATCCTGCGAAGTGAGCCGGCCCTTATAAGGGCCGGCGTTGCCCTGCAAGGAAGTTTATTAGCTGAAAAGCCTGCTATGGTCGAATTTTCCTGATTTGTAATTTGATGTTCAACTTTCCTCTCACACAAAAAGGGAGTGCTGTGCCAGTTAGTGAGTCATTCGCGGACGACTCATCGGGATCTGCCTGAAATATTGATGTCGTCCAGCCCACTTCCAGATGCAGTTCGGGCAGCCCAAAGCCCGACGAAGGACTGTTCGTTACTCGAAAGCGGTCAATGGTCCGAGCGGTTCGACGGGCTGCAGTGGGTCGACTACGGAAACCCAGCGTCGGCGGTATCGGCGGTCACCGTGCGCATCCCGCGAATTTCCGCATACGGCCACTTTCCGCCGCTCGCCTGGGCCATGCAGAGTTCACTCGAACGGCTGGTCCACTCCGGAACCCGCCCGATGCGGGACGCGCGCTTGTCGGCCATACCCGACCTTCAGGTATCGCGTCCGTCAGGCGGCAGTGAGTCGTCGCTTTGCCGACACTCGCAGTTCGGCGGTGGCGAACGTCAGCGTTCATTGTTAGCGAATGCGCACTTGCGACCCACTGCCGACGATCGACGAAGCGTGACGTCGTTGGCAGCTTTCAGGGTGCAGCGGTCTTCGTTTTCTTCGAGCCCGTTGCTAATCAGACCAGCACGCCACCGCCGTCCACAACTATGTTCTGTCCCGTAGCATAGCGATTGGTCACCAGATAGACGTAAGCTTGCGCGAGGTCCTCCGCCTCGCCGACACGACCGACTGGCAGGGCCGCGGCACTCGCGGCGTAAAGCGCTTCGCGCTCGAATTCGGGTAAGTCATTCCACAGCGGCGTGCGCACCAAGCCGGGACTCACGAGGTTGACTCGAACGGGGGCCAACTCCACCGCGAGTGCCCGTGTAAGACCTTCCATCGCGCTGCAGACGCTGGCCAGCGCCGCCCAACCCTTTTGCGGCCGCAAGCTCGCAATGCCGCTTGTCAGTACCACGGAGCCGCCGGGACGAAGATACGGCGCCGCATGTTTGACGGCGGCAATGGCGCCGAAGACTCGCACTTCGAAAAGCTGACGAACCGTAGCGAGGTCCATGTCAGCGAGCGCCCCAGTTCGCAACGAATCCCCCGCGCTGTAAACCAGATGGTCGATAGCGCCGACTTGCCCGAACAGCGCGCGTACGGCGGACGCATTACTCAGATCGACCGTGTATCCGTTGACCCGGTCGCCAAGTCTCGCGACGGCTCCGGCGACTCGCTCACTGCGCGATGAGACAACGCTCACTGAGGCGCCGGCTGCCAGCGCGGCTTCGGCCGTGGCAAGGCCGATTCCCGACGTGCCGCCCAGCAGGACGACGTGCTGATGCTGAAGGTTCGTGCTTCCAATAGTCATGGTTGAGTCCCCGCTGTGGATTGTGAGTGAAGGCGTGACCCGCGTATTATTCTTTAGCCTGACTTGATAAACCCACAATCGTTTCGAACACTCCTAAATAGAACTTGCGAATGGATCGATTCAGCAGCATGGCTATATTCGCCCGCGTGGTCGAATACGGCAGCTTTACCGCCGCGGCCGAGGGTAGCGGTATGACGCCCACAATGGTCGGCAACCATATTCGTGAGTTGGAGCGGCGGGTGAGTTGCCCGGTTATTTATGGCACGCGTGTGCTCGTACCGGCGCTTGCCGCGTACCTCGACCGCTATCCCGACGTTCAGGTCGAGCTGTCCCTTAGCGATCGCTATGTAGATCTGGCGGAAGAAGGTTTCGACGCCGCCATCCGCGCCGGTGTACTGCGGGACTCCGGCTTGATTGCGCGGCCGTTGACCCGTTCGCCGCGTATCGCCTGCGCGTCACCGGCCTATCTGGCGCGCTGCGGGCACCCGAAGGTGCCAGCCGATCTGGTGCAGCATAACTGCTTGGCTTTTATGGTCTCAAATGGACCCGAACGTGAATGGCGTTTCCTACGTCCCGACAGTAATGTCGTGGAGCGCATCGCGGTGCGTGGTCGTCTCGATGTAAATGGCGGCCTCGCGCTTCGCGAAGCCGCGCTCGCCGGACTGGGGGTGATTTTTCAACCCCAGGTAATGTTGCAGGAAGATCTGGATGCGGGTCGGCTCATTCGTCTTTTTCCCGACTGGCCGGCGCAGACCTGGCCCGTCCATGTGGTGCATCTGCCCGATGCGCACATGCCACCGAAGCTGGCGAGTTTTATCGCCTTCCTTCAGGAAACGTTGGGGCACGACAGCCAACCGTAGACCCGCGGAGCAGCCGCTCGGATGACCGTGTTGCGGCGACGGCGAACGGCGGCTCATGGCCGAACCCAGACCCTTTTGCAGCCGAACATGCTCCCCTAGAGAGCCAGATAAACCAACTGCCACTCGAGAACTTCCTTTGACGCTTATTGCAGTGTCGTAACAGCTCGCTGACAATGATGCAGGCGTGCTATTACGCAGTCGTCTCAAAGCGCGGATCACGTGCGGCGCACAGGTCGGGCTTGCGGTCGTCAACCGACACATCGCGACTGCGGCGCCGTTCACGATGGGCACGCGCGCCATGGATCGGCCCGCAAACTCCGCTTTTGCAATGTCTTGCCGGAGGCCGCCACAAACCCTTCCCGATGCCTCATTGATGCAGAATCGGCGCAAAGGCCACAACGACACGACCTGAATACGATGGACGACCCAGAATCGCTTTCCCTCGCACTGCCCGACGGCACCAAGGTCTCTGCGCTCCTCCGAGCGCCGGAGGACGCGCGGGCCCTGTATGTCTTCGCGCACGGTGCCGGGGCGGGCATGCAGCACGCCGGCATGTCGTCATTGGCCGACGCGCTTGCGGCGGCAAACGTCGCCACGTTGCGCTACCAGTTTCCGTACATGGAGCGGGGCTCCAGGCGGGTGGACTCGCCGGCCGTGGCACATGCTGCCGTGCGGGCAGCCGTCGCAGAGGCCCGCCGGCGGCTGCCAGCCCTGCCGCTCTTCGCCGGCGGCAGGTCGTACGGCGGCCGCATGACGTCCCAGGCCCAAGCCATCTCCCCGCTCGACGGTGTGCGTGGCCTCGCTTTCGTCGCGTTCCCGCTGCACCCGGCGGGCGCGCCCGGCGTGGAGCGGGCACAGCACCTGGCGGACGTCACGGTGCCGATGCTCTTCCTGCAGGGTACGCGCGACAAGCTGGCCGAGTTTCACCTGCTGAAGTCGGTCGTCGAGACGCTGGGGTCACGCGCCGCGCTGCATGTGGTGGACGACGCAGATCATTCGTTCCACGTGCGCGCGTCCTCCGGTCGCACCGACGCGGAGGTCGTGCTCGAACTGGCACGGACGATGGCGGCGTGGTTCTTCGCCGATGGAGAGTTCGTGCCCGTTACCTGAGCAAGCGCAGGAATGCTTGTAGCAGAGTCGGGACGGCGAACGGCGAACTCGTCGCGCTAACTCGCCCGCTCAATTCCTTCGCTATCCGCAGATAGCCTGTCGCATACTACGATAAGCGACGCCTGTCGCGTCAGCGATTTGTTCCCAGTGCCGAGTGAGTGAATTTGTCAGATCCACTTGCGGTGATCCACCCCGGAAATCGCGGAGGGCGGCGACGCCGAACAGGTCCGGGTAGGAATAGAGCGTCGGCATGGGGCTCTCGCGTGTTGGAGACATGATGCGGCCGGCGTCGAGGGTGTCCGGGGCCGGGCGCAGTGCGTGGTGGTGACACATGGATGGCCGATTCGACTGTGACCCAGCGAACGCAGCCAATCTGAATGAATGCGATGAGCGCCGACAGCGGCCGACCTCTTCGCGATGCGATCGACTCAGAACGACCCGTAAGTACGCGTTCGCGGATGTGAGAGTCGACGCTCCGGCTCTACAGGTAGACCCGAAAGCGAAACGATTCGGGGTACAGCTGCGCGCCATCACGAACCCGCGATGAACCGTTCTATAATCGGTGTAAATTTTTCAGGCACTTGTCCCAACAGCGTTCCAGCATACACCCTGAGCCACTGCCGAACGCTTTTCTCGGAAATCCCTGATTCACCGCAATACCTGTTCAAATAGTATTCGGCGATTTCCGTACCGGTAAAACTCCACGCTACATACGAGCAAGCGGCATCCGCCGCCGGATCGCCCCTGCTGACCTGGAGCAGATCGATAACCGTGTACTTCGCGCCGTCAAAAAAAACGTTGCCCGCATGAAAATCGCAGTGACATAACGCCTGACCGTCCGGCAGACCGCCGAGAATCCCCAAGAGGTTTTTCTTGAGATCAGCGGAAAGCCTGTCGTTAATCACCAAGTCGTCGTGAAAACGCTGTTTGAGATCCGGCATCCACCCAGTCTTGTCATACTTTTGCAAGCGGCACTGGAGAGCCACAAGAACATCCAGCGTGTCTTTACATCGCACCGGATCGCGGCGCGCCGGATCGCGGAACTCCTCCGACATCACTTCGCCTTTTACCCGGTCCATGCGTAAACCATATCGCCCGTTTACGAGGAGTATTTCGTAAATCATCGGCCCGGGGAAATTCACGAGCTCCAGGTTCGCCATGATGTACGCTTCGCTGAAGACGTTCCTCTTTGGATAACCTTCGCGATACAGTTTTACCGCGTGCTCTCCCTTCGCATACACCGTGGCTTGCGCTCCCCTCCCCACTATCTCGCCAAACAATGCTTCAAAGTCGCAACTCATGTTCAGCATTCCTCTGCCGCGAATTTGGGAGCAGTATACTCCCGACCGCTAGCATGGAAAACGGCCTGGACCAGGCAGCTCGATTCGGCTCAGCTCAGCGCCAAGGACGGCTTTAACCTGCGTGGAAAGATGATGCAGCCTGTCCAATCCTATATCCGCGCACAAGGCGCGGCCTGCGCCGTCATTAATGCCGTGCTCAACCCGGCTATTACGTGGCTCGGCAATCGGCGGATGGCATTCGTGCCGCTCTTCGGAGACAGTGGCATCATCATCGATATCGCAGTGACGTCCATCGTGCTGTCGCTGCTGGTATCCCTGTTTGTCACACCGCCGGCGCGCGGGGAGTTTCGCGCCGGTCGGCTCACAGGGAGCGACACAGTCTTCGCGGAGAGCGGCGTGCTCGCGCATTTGCCAAGCAAAGCCTGGTCTTTCGGGCTGGTGATCGGTGTTGTTGCCGCCGCCGTGATCACCGCACTCATGTCCGCGACGTTCCTTTTGCTAGGGTCCGCCGGGCTTTCTTTTGCCGGATTCGTTATTCTGAAAGCCGTGTACACCGCGGCGCTCGGGTTCGTCGTCACGCGCTGGGTCATCCTCCGGCAACTGCTTTACTGTCGCGCAAATTCGGCGCATAACGGCTGAGTGGGGCGATAGCTGCTGCGAAACGAACATTTCGGCGCGATCAGTTTCGCAGTCTTTCCGGATAATAGAGAACGTCCGTAATGGGTATTGTTCAGTGCAAAGACCCGCGTCATTGATCTTGATTTTGCGCGCCTACTTCGACACAGTTCGGCATCATCTACTGCTTGAAAAAGTGGCGCGTCGGATCAAGGACGACGACGTCATGCATCTGCTGAAGCTGATGCTGACGGCATCGGGCAAACAGGGCGTTCCGCAAGGCGGGGTAATTTCGCCCCTGCTCAGTAACATCTACCTCACGGAGGTAGTCCGGATGCTGGAGCGGATGAAAGGCTCAACGCGCAGCGGGAAGTACACCTACGTTGAGTATGGCCGATTCGCTGACGATTTGTCGTGCTGATCGATGCTCACCCGCGCAATGCGTGGTTGTTGCGGATGGTGAGACGGCGCCTTCGGGAAGAATTTCCCAAACTACAGGTCGAGGTTAATGAAGAGAAGAGTCGCACCGTGGATCTGGACCGCGCGGAAAGCTTCGGCCTCCTGGGGGTTGACTTCCGACGCCTGCGCAGTATCGGGCGACAGGTGTGGCGAGCGCACTATACGCCCAAGTTGAAGAAACGTACGGGGTTATTGCGCAAGCTCAAGGAGGTGTTCCGGCGATACCAGTGGCAGCCGGTGGATGGGGTAATGCAACTGATCAACCGGGTGCTGCGCGGCTGGGCGAATTACTTCGCTGTTGGACACTCCAGCGAGTGATTAAGCTTCATCAAGGACTGGGTCGAGAAGAAGATTCGACGGCACATTGGTCGATCCCGGAATCGTCGGGGCTTCGGCTGGAAGACGTGGAGTAGACACTGGCTATATGACGAACAGAAGCTGTTCAACGGCTATCAGGTTCGCCGTACCACCACCCTGAAGGCGTCCCCGGCATGATAGGTCCCATAAATCTTGACGTGAATCGGACAGGAAAGCGTAGTGCGGGGAAACCGCATGCTGCGTTTGACGTGGCGGGAGCTGGAAACGTGGCCATGGCAACCGGATTAAGGCCCACCGAGAAAGCGAGGGAGAAGCCACCGGGGGCCTACTGTGCGCGCGCCAGTTCTCGACCCTACCGATGAGCCGGTCTCGGCTCCACCGCAAGTGCGCATTCGCTAACAACGCAATACTGATGTTCTCCGCCGCCGAGCTGCGAATGTCGGCAAAGTGACTCATTGCGGCCTTACGGAATGCGATACCTGAAGGTCAGGTATGGCCGAATTGTGTGCATAGATCGACCGTCAGGTTTCTGATCTGTACGCGACGCGAGCCAGCAGGCACACGTCAAAGCACTCCTCCGGAGCACGACTCTTAGAACCTGTGCCGCATTCCCAACCGGAGCAACAGCTGCTGATGGTTGGAGAATCGCCTAGGTTATCGATATTGGCTACCGCCGGCGTTCCGAGCGACTACGCAATCGCCGTGGTAAAGGCAGGGGTGACCTGATATTGGAAGCCAACGTCGACGTTGTTGAATATTGCCTTATCGTTGTGAAATGCTGCCCCCAGGTTTGCATACTGCACATTCGAGAACGATGCTGCGAAAGTCGCGGCCCCCACTGCATAGATTGCAGCGACGATCACCACCTGGTGAGCCTGCGCTTGCACATAGGCGTTATTCAACGAATATGCGAGTGGCGATGCGCCGTTGGCATATGCCGTGGAGAATCCATTACCCGGCGTCGCTGTTGGATTCTTGAGATATTCAAATGCCGCCCGATCTTCAGCGTCCCGCCAGAATAGCCGGCTCCAATCGAATAACCGCTGGCCAAATCCGGAAGCTCGCAGTCAGCGGCAACTGACCCGGAACTGCATCTCTACTGCACGCTAATCCAGATGTCCCGGCATCGGTGTGATGTTGCCGGATTAACCGTCCTCCGGCCCAGCGCCACAATCCGGTGGGTGCCCACCATGGCGCGATAGCCGGGCCGGACCACTGCGCGCGCCCTTCTCCTTGGGTAGTGCACGATGAGCGGGACACATGCACCAACCCGAACCAATCGCGACCCACGCTGGATCACAGGTAGGCAAGTACCAGCGTTCACGCCAATGTGAAAATCGTTGCCCGGCAAGGACTTTCTGGCAAGTTACCCTGCCTGGCACATTTGCTGCGAGCATGAGCCCAAACTTGTATTCAAGATTGAACGCATGCTTCCCGACGCCTTCTTCAAGGTTCGAGCACTGCTCGAATCCTACGCCACCAAACGCACGACGCCTCGCGACATCGTCGACACGCTGATCGCCCGGATCGAAGCCTTCTGTCGCCCTGAAATCTGGATATCGCGCGTGAGTGCCGCCGATCTCGCCAGCCGGGCTGCCGCGCTCGAAGATGCGCGCGGTCGCCTGGGCGCCGCGATCTTTGAGCGGATGCCGCTGTTCGGCGTACCGTTCGCGGTGAAGGACAACATCGACGTCGCCGGCATGCCAACCACCGCGGCCTGCGACGCCTTTGCTTACACGCCCGCAGCCTCGGCATTCGCCGTCGATCGTCTGCTCGACGCCGGCGCCATCCTCATCGGCAAGACGAATCTCGACCAGTTCGCCACAGGCCTTGTCGGCACACGCTCGCCCTATGGCGCCGTGCGACAGTTCGAATCCGATGCGCACATCTCCGGCGGATCGAGCTCTGGCTCGGCGATCGTTGTTGCGGCTGGACTCGCTGCATTCTCGCTCGGCACGGATACCGCTGGCTCGGGGCGTGTTCCGGCAGGCTTCAACGAGCTCGTGGGCCTCAAGCCAACGCCTGGTCTCGTAAGCAAGCGCGGCGTGGTACCGGCGTGCCGGAGCCTGGACTGCGTGTCGATCTTCGCGCATGACGTGGGCGACGCCTGGGAGGTCCTGCTGCAGATGGCGAAGTACGATGGAGACGATGGATATGCGCGCCGAGTGCCGCCACTCGGACTGCCCCATGCACCGCTGCGCCTCGCCGTACCGGAGCAGTTGACCTTCCACGGCGACGGGCAGGCTCGTCAGGCCTTTGCCGCCACGCTCGACACGATCGCCTCGCGGCTTGCGCTTTCGCCAACAAGCGTGCCGTTCGAACCGATGCAGCGAACTGCCGCGCTGCTTTACGACGGCCCATGGGTAGCGGAGCGTCGTGCCGCGCTCGGTTCCTTCTTCGAGACGAATCGCGCCGACATCGATCCGGTTGTCGCCGAGGTGATTGCGAAAGCGGACGGCTACAGCGCCGTCGACGCGTTCAACGGGCAGTACGCACTCGCCGCCCTGCGGCGCGAAGTGGAAACGCTGTTCGAGGCGATCGACGTCCTCATCGTGCCGACCACGCCCACGCATCCAACCTTCGACGAAGTGCGTGCGGACCCGATCGGGGCGAACAGCCAGCTCGGCGTCTATACCAACTTCGTGAATCTGCTTGATCTGTGCGCTCTGGCGGTGCCGGGCATTCGCCGTGCGGACGGCCTGCCGGCGGGCGTGACGCTGATCGCCCCAGCGGGCGCCGACCAGCGCCTCGCAGTGCTGGGCGCACGCATCCAGGCGCTCTTCATGGCGAACGTTACACCCGACGACGCTGCCAGCATTGCCGCGCGACCGCTGCCCTTCGAAGAGCCGACGGTGAAGCTCGCCGTGGTCGGCGCTCATCTGCGCGGGCAGCCCCTCTGCTGGCAACTGCTCGAGGCTGGCGCGCGTTTCGTCGAGACCACCACCACGTCTTCGCACTACCGCCTTTACGCGCTCGCCGGCACGAAACCGGCCAAGCCCGCTCTGGTGCATACGCCGCACGAGGCCGGCCAGCCCATCGAAATCGAGCTCTGGGAAGTGCCGCTGCGCAGCTTCGGCGCATTCGTTGCCCACGTGCCAGCGCCGCTCGGCATCGGCAGCGTAGAGACAGCCGATGGACTCATCGTTAAGGGCTTTATCAGCGAGCCCTTAGCGGTCGCACCAGGCAGCGGCGCACACGACATCACCGCATTCGGCGGCTGGCGTGCATGGCTTGCAACGGCGGCTGGAACGCAAGCCCGATCCGATCTGCAATCCTGACTTTATGCATTGAACTCACGAGGAGTCCAACCATGACAGACCGTCGCGATTTTCTCAAGGGCGCTGGCGCCCTCGTCCTAAGCAGCACATTCCCGTTCGACCTCGCTTTCAGTGCCGAGCCGCTTACGCTCGGCGTCCTCTACGTCGGTTCGCGCGGCGACTACGGTTACAACCAGGCACAAGCGCAGGCTGCGGCCGTCATCAAGAAGCTGCCGAACGTAAAGGTCGTCGAGGAGGAGAACGTGCCCGAGACCGTCGCCGCCCAAAAGACCATGGAGGCGATGATCGAGCAGGACGGTGCGACGCTCATTTTCGCGACCTCGTTCGGCTACTTCGATCCCCATGTGCTGAAGATGGCCGCCAAATATCCGAAGGTTCGCTTCGCCCACTGCGGCGGTCTCTGGAAGAGCGGCAATCCGGCCAATATCTCCAGCTACTTCGGCTATATCGACGAATGCCAGTATCTGAACGGCGTCGCGGCAGGCCATGCGAGCAAGACGAAGAAGCTGGGCTTCGTCGCGGCCAAGCCTATTCCGCAGGTGCTGCGCAACATCAATTCGTTCACGCTGGGCGCGCAGTCGGTGGATCCGTCGATCACCACGCACGTGATCTTCACGGGCGACTGGTCGATGCCGGTGAAGGAGGCGGAGGCCGCGAACAGCCTCGTCGATCAAGGCTGCGACGTGCTCACGTGTCACGTGGACGGACCCAAGGTCGTGATCGAGACAGCCGAGAAACGCGGCGCGATGAGTTGCGGTTACCACGCAAGCCAGGCCGCACTGGCGCCGAAGGGCTATCTGACGGGCGCCGAATGGGACTGGGCGACGCCCTACAAGCTGCTCGTCACAAACGCGCAGACGGGCAAGCCGCAGCCAAACATTCTTCGCGGCGGCCTGCGCGAAGGCTTCGTGAAGATGTCGCCGTATGGCGCAATGGTGACACCCGATGCCCGCACGCAAGCCGAAGCCGTGAAGGCGAAGATGGTCGCCGGCGACTACATCATCTTCAAGGGGCCGATGAAGGACAACAAGGGCGGCAGCGCCATTGCGACCGGCACGAGCTACGCACAGACCGATATTGCGCTTGAAAGCATGAATTATCTGGTTGCCGGTGTGGTTGGCCAGATCTGAGGACCGCAAACGCCTTCGCCAGGAGTCGTGATGTCCGCTTCCCTTTCTCCCGCTCACGGGCCGTCACGAAGACTGCCCGCAAGTCTCGCGCGCCTGCTGCTTGCACTGTTGCCCGCGTTGCCGACCGTATGTGCAATCGTGGCAACTCTGGCGATCTTCGGCATCTTCCTGCTCGTGCAGGGGCAGCCGGCCATCGAGGCGCTTGGTCTCATTGGCAAAGGTGCGTTCGGCTCGTCGTTCGCATGGCAGAACACCTTGCTGCGTGCCGCACCGCTCATGCTCACGGCTCTGTGCGTCGCGCTGCCTGCCCAGGTCGGCCTGATCGTGATTGGCGGCGAAGGCGCGCTCGCGCTGGGCGGGCTCGCGGCCGCCGTCGTGCCGCAGTGCCTGCCGCAGGTTACGCCGTGGATCGTCGCGACGCCGCTGATGGCGATTGCAGGCATGCTCGCGGGCGGCCTGTGGATCAGCGCGGTGGGCGCGATGCGTCAATGGCGTGGCGTCAACGAGACCATCAGCAGCCTGCTGATGTCGTATATCGCCATCGCCGTTTTCAAGTTTTTCGTCGAAGGACCGTTGCGCGATCCCGCCAGTCTCAACAAACCTTCGACGCTGCCCCTCCCCGACGCCATGAGCATCGGCTCGCTGCCGGGACTCGACGTGCACTGGGGCCTCTTCTGGGGCGTGCTCGCGTGTCTCGCTGCCTGGGTGCTCGTGCGTCACAGCACGCTCGGCTTCGCCATGCGCGTAACGGGTGGCAATGTGCGCACGGCGCGCCTTGTCGGCTTGCCTGTGGGCGGGCTCGCGCTCACCGCCTGCGCGATAGGCGGTGCATCAGCGGGCCTTGCCGGAATGTTCGAAGTCGCGGCCGTGCAAGGCAGCGCGAACGCATCGCTGCTCTCGGGCTACGGCTATGCGGGCATCCTTGTCGCGTTCGCGGCACGCCAGAATCCGTTCGCCGTGATCGTGTGCGCACTGATGGTCGGCGGCATCGAGGCGAGCGGCAGTCTGCTGCAACGCCGCCTCGGCCTGCCCGACGCCGCCACGCTCGTGCTGCAAGGCCTGCTTTTCGCAAACCTGCTGGCCTGGGAGGCACTGGCTCCCCGGCTTGCCGGCTTGCGCATGAAACTTCAGGCCGCCGCGCTCGACGCCTCGTCTGCTTCACTGGAGCGTACCCGCCATGTCTGACCTTCATTCGCCCGCTGCGGTGCTGCTGATTTCGCTCTTCGCGGGAGCCATTCGCGTGAGTACGCCGTATCTGTTCGTGAGCCTCGGCGAGTGCCTGACCGAGAAAGGAGGCCGCGTGAATCTCGGTCTCGAAGGCATTCTCGTCTCCGGCGCCATGTGCGGCTATGCGGGCTCGTATCTCTCGGGTTCGCCGTGGATCGGCGTGCTCGCGGCGGCTGCGGCCGGTCTGATGCTCGGCTGCCTGCATGGGCTGGTGTGCTCGCTGCCGCGTGTTTCCGATATCGCGTTCGGTATCGCGCTCATGCTGTTCGGCACCGGCTTGGCGTTCTATCTCGGCAAGCCGTTCATCGAGCCGCAGGCAGCGATGCTCCCGTCGATCGATCTCGGCGCGTGGGCCGCCTCGCAGCAAGTGCACAACGCGCTGCATATCAATCTGCTCTTCGTGATTGGGGTCGTGCTTGCCGTCGCCTTGCAGTGGGGACTGCGCTCGATGCGCTGGGGCATGACGCTGCGGCTCGTCGGCGAGAACGCCGAGAGCGCGCGTGCAATGGGCTACCCCGTCACGCGGGTACGTGTCATCGCGACGGCGGCGGGCGGGTTCTTCGCGGGTGTGGGGGGCGCCTATCTCTCGCTCGTCTATCCCGGTAGCTGGAACGAGGGGCTTTCGAGCGGCCAAGGCCTGATGGCCGTCGCGCTCGTGATCTTCGCCCGCTGGCAGCCGTTGCGCTGTCTTTGGGCTGCGCTGCTGTTCGGCGCAGCCGGAGCGCTTGGCCCCGCCCTGCAAGCAATCGGTGTGACCAGCGGCTATTACCTCTTCAACGCCGCCCCTTACGTGCTGACGCTCGCGCTCATGATCATCAACTGCAGGCCGGACCGCACGCTGGCGGGCGCACCCGGCGAGCTGAGCCTGACGCGCTGAGCGCGGAAAGCTTCCGACCGACTGAATCCAGAATCGCGTGATCGCGAAAGCGCGCGCCCGGAGAATCAACATGACCCGAACCATCGAAGCCCGTCCCTATTCCTGGCCCTACGACGGGAACCTGCGCCCCGACAACACGGCGCTCGTCATCATCGACATGCAGACCGACTTCTGCGGTTACGGAGGCTACGTCGACAAGATGGGCTACGACCTCTCGCTCACGCGCGCGCCGATCGAGCCGATCAAGCGCGTTTTGGGGCTGATGCGCGAACTCGGCTTCACGATCATCCACACCCGTGAAGGGCATCGTCCGGATCTGTCCGATCTGCCCGCGAACAAGCGCTGGCGCAGCCGCCAGGCGGGCACGAACGGTGTCGGCATCGGTGACATGGGACCGTGCGGCCGCATACTCGTGCGCGGCGAGCCGGGCTGGGAAATCATCGACGAACTCGCGCCACTGCCAGGCGAAATCATCATCGACAAGCCTGGTAAAGGTTCATTTTGCGCGACGGACCTCGAACTGATCCTGCGCACGCGCGGCATTGCGAATCTCGTGCTCACGGGCATCACGACGGATGTGTGCGTCCACACGACGATGCGCGAAGCAAACGACCGCGGCTTCGAATGCACGTTGCTCGCGGACTGCTGCGGCGCGACCGACAAGGGCAACCACGACGCCGCGCTGAACATGGTCGTGATGCAGGGCGGCGTGTTCGGCACGGTGTCCAGTTCGGCGGCGCTCGTCGCTGCCCTGGAGCAGTGACCATGAGCACCGCGACACGCGCGCTCGGCGTCGAGGTGATAGGCGCGAGCAAGTCGTTCGGATCGTTCCGCGCACTCGATGACGTTTCGATCAGGGTCGCTCCCGGAACGGTTCACGCGCTGCTCGGCGAGAACGGAGCAGGCAAGAGCACGCTCGTAAAGGGGCTCGTGGGCTACGGCCTGCTCGATCACGGCACGATTGTGGCCGATGGACGCGAGGTGCACATCGCTTCCCCGCGCGATGCGCAAGCGCTCGGCATCGGCATGGTCTATCAGCATTTCACGCTCGCGGCGGGGCTCAGCGTCGCGGAGAACCTGCTTCTCGCGCGCGGCAACCTGTCATGGAAGATCGACTGGGCGGCAGAGCGCGAAGCGCTCGACGCCTTCATGCGCCGAATGCCGTTTCACCTCGAACTCGATGCGCCGGTTTCGTCACTCGCGGCGGGAGAAAAGCAGAAGCTGGAAATTCTCAAGCAGCTGTATCTGGAGCAGCGCTTCCTGATTCTCGACGAGCCCACCTCCGTGCTCACCCCGCAGGAAGCCGACGAAGTGCTGGGCCTCATGCGCACGCTTGCCTCGCGCGGCGACCTCACGGTGCTGATGATCACGCACAAGTTCCGCGAGGTAATGGCCTATTCGGACAACGTCACGGTATTGCGCAAGGGCCGCTTCGTCGGCACCTGCGCGGTGGCCGACACCGACCGCGACCGGTTGGCCGCCTGGATGATGGGCAGCGACGCAAGCGCGCAAACGCGTGAGGGCGCCGCTGAAGTCACCGACGAGTTCAGGCTTGCGCGCCGGCCGCACTCGCCCGACGCTCCGGTGCGGCTCTCGCTATCGAGCCTTTCGGTCGTCGACGAGCGTGGGCACGCTGCCGTGCGCGAGGCGTCGCTGAGCGTGCGCGCGGGCGAGATCCTTGGGCTTGCGGGCGTGTCCGGCAACGGTCAGAAGGAACTGATCGAAGCGCTCGTTGGGCAGCGCAAGGTCCAGTCGGGCGCGATGGCCGTGGAAGGTTCGCCCTATGCCGCGACGCGCGCAGAGATGACCCACATGAGCGTGTTCGCCCTTCCCGAGGAGCCGCTGCGCAATGCTTGCGTGGCAGGCATGAGCGTTGCCGAGAACATGGCGCTGCGGGATTTCGACCGCGCGCCGCTGCGACGCGGCGGATGGTGGCTCGATCGTCGCGCGATGCGCTCGCGCGCCGAGCGGCTGATTGCAGAATTCAACGTGCGGCCTGCGCTGCCCGAGCGCGCCATCGGCACGCTGTCGGGCGGCAACGTACAGCGCGCCGTGCTGGCGCGCGAGCTTGGGCACGCAGTGAACGTGCTGATCGTCGCGAATCCTGTGTTCGGACTCGACTTTGCCTCCGTCGCGGACATCCACGCCCGCATTCTCGCGGCGCGCGATGCCGGTGCGGCAGTGCTGCTCGTCAGCGAAGATCTCGACGAGCTGCTGGAGCTTGCCGACCGGATCGTGGTGATGGCCGAGGGACGCCTCGTCTACGAGACCGCAGCGAGTGAGGCGGATCGCGTGGTGCTTGGGCATCACATGGCGGGCCATGGCGACGAAGGCAGGCCGCAGACGGCTGAGCCGGCCGAGCTGCACGCAAGCGCCTGAGCGGCGCGCGAACGAAGCACAACACAAACGGAGCAATGTCGCGATGACAACCATCGCCAGCGCAAGACCCGCGCCGTTCACGTTCGACGCGCGTCATACGGCGCTCATCGTGATCGACATGCAGCGCGACTTCATCGAGCCGGGTGGCTTTGGCGAGGCGCTCGGCAACGACGTATCGCTGCTTTCAGGCATCGTGCCGACCGTCGCGCGGCTGCTCGCGCATGCACGCTCGGCGGGATGGCAGGTCGTGCACACTCGCGAGTCGCACGCACCCGACCTCTCCGACTGCCCGCCGGCCAAACGCATGCGCGGTATGCCAAATGCGCGCATTGGCGACGCAGGACCGATGGGCCGCATCCTCGTGCGCGGCGAGCCCGGTAACGCGATCATCGACCCGCTCGCGCCGATCGATGGTGAACTCGTCATCGACAAGCCCGGCAAAGGCGCTTTCTACGCCACGCAGCTCGGCGAGGAACTGTCGATACGGGGCATCACGCATCTCGTGTTCGCGGGCGTGACGACCGAGGTCTGCGTGCAGACTTCGATGCGCGAGGCCAACGATCGGGGCTACGAATGTCTGCTGGTCGAGGACGCGACGGCGAGCTACCTACCGGCGTTTCGCGAAGCGACGATTGCGATGATTCATTCGCAGGGCGGCATCGTCGGCTGGACGGCTCCGCTCGACGCACTGCTGGGGGCAGACTGATGATCATGGAAGTGAACCGGCCCCAGATCGTCGCACAGGTGGCGGCAGCTTTCGAGGCTTACGAGCGCGCGCTCGTCGACAACGACGTCGAGACGATGAACGCCCTGTTCTGGGACGCGCCCGCGACGGTGCGCTATGGCATCGCCGAAATCCAGCATGGTGGCGACGCGATCCGGCGCTGGCGGGAAACCTGCGTGCCGGTGCCTCGCTCGCGGCGGTTGCACCGCACCGTGGTGACGACGTTTGGCGGCGACTACGCGACGGTGAGCACCGAGTTTACGAGCGACACGACGCCTTTGACGGGCCGCCAGATGCAGACCTGGGCGCGGCTGCGTGAGGTGAACGATAGGTTCGGCGGCTGGATGATCGTGGCGGCGCACGTAAGCCTCATCGAGCCCGTTTAAGGGCGGATAATAGGGAGCTGGCCCCGTCACCCACCATTGCACCGACGCGCCGCATCACTCTCGACGTTAGCGATACCTGACTCATGCACGACTTGACCGAAGCCGCCGCAGCATCTGGCACGAAGGCGGCCTATAGCGCGAACCCCCTTGCCGAGCAGGTGTATCAGCTGATCAAGCAGGACATCTTCAGCTTTCGGCTGTTTCCCGGCGACCGCTTTTCCGAAAACGACATTGCCCAGCACTACGGCGTGTCGCGCACGCCTATGCGTGATGCGCTGTTCCGACTCGCGCGCGAAGGCTATCTCGAGGTGGGGTTCCGGCGCGGCTGGAAAGTCTGCAATATCGACTTCAATCAACTGGACCAGCTGTATGACCTGCGCATCGTTCTCGAACTGGCGGCGCTCGAGCGGCTCTCGGGTGCCCCACACGTTGCGATGGATGCGTTGCGAGCCATATGGTGCGTTGACGAAGGGGAACGCGAAAGCTGCCCGGCCACGATGTTCGTGCTCGACGAGGGCTTTCACCGCGGCCTCGTGAGCGCTGCCGGCAACAATGAGATGCTGCGCGTGCACAACGAGGTGACCGAGCGCATCCGCATCGTGCGGCGGCTCGACTTTCTCAAGGCGCATCGCACGAGCGCGACGTATGACGAGCATTCGGCGATGCTCCATCTCATCGATCGCGGCAAGTTTGGCGAGGCTGCCATCCTGCTGCGCGCTCACATCACGCAAAGCAAGCTTGAGGTGCGGAAGATCACGCTGTCGATGCTCGCGACTGCGCGCGACGAGAAGCTCCCCTTCGTCAGCTAGGGGTGTTCCCTATCGGGTGCTGGCGCTGGTGCAAATATCGGGTGGGGGAAAATCAGGTTGTTGGGCGGTGTCACGTTGACTCGTCGACGACACAATACCTGCAGAAGGTTGCCGGCCATGCTGGCTGTCAGCCGTCTTGCAGCCCCGGTGGCTTAACAGCATGTCAAAGATCGGGATGCTTGAATGCCGGAACAAGATATTCGACGGCGTTATGCATTGGGCCATCCTAGCCGCTGCGCCCGATCAAGCGAGGCTCGTACGACAACCCGATGAAAAGGTGCGATGAGCGCAATATAGGCCCGCCCTAGCGGACGATTGTAGAAGACGAGCGTCGTCAGTACGAGGCGGTGTCGACCGCGAGATGACGGCTGCACGAGGACCGACACGCGGAAATCCAGATGCGTGTCATCCTCGCCGATGACGATCTCGTCGTCATATCGTTCGAATACGTGAAACAGGCTGATCCTGTCGCCTCCTTTCTGCTTGAGGTCAACGGCGGTCTTCAAGCCGAACGGCCGCACGAGAATGTCCCGGAATCTCAGCAGCATCCCAATCCATGCGGGCTGCCTGGCAAAGACGTGTCGTGCGAGAGTCTCCGCGTCGTGGCAGGCACTTTCTGGCAGGTCCACCGAGAACGCGTCCCCGAAATCAGCGAGGCGGTACGACGATCTCAGCTGCGAGGACGGCGGTAAATCGGACTGTTCGATCTTCGGATAGCAGTACATGTGCGATCTCCAGTGCGAGGCGGCTGGGCCGAAACATTAGAGCAGCGAGATGCCGCCGTCGACCACCGACTCCGCGCCTAGCATATACGCGAAACGTCAGTCGCCAGAAATAGCCGCCGCTGTGGCGATATCGCTCGCTTCGCCCATCCGGGCACCTCGAAGGTCCGGAGGCATCACGCTGACTTTTTTCTACTGCGATGCCGGCAAAAGACCAGTGCCCGAGTCGGGCGGACGCCGACGAGATATTGATCACGGCGCCGCCACGCCCCTTGTGACGCAGGGACATCCGCTTTGCCGCCTGCTGGGCGCACAGGATAGGACCGATCGCATTGACCCGCGAAGATGCGCTGGATCCGCTCGAATGCGAGATCTTCCAGCCGGGACTGGCGCGCGATGACGGCGGCGTTGTTGACTAGCACATCAATGCGCCCGAAGTCCCTATCGATCGAAGCGAATAGCCGGGACACCTGCTCCGGGTCGCCGGTGTCGCGGCCTGATATCCGCTCGGCATCACCGACAATCCGGAGCCGCGCCCCCCCGCCGGCGGCTTCAGGATTGCAGAGCAGGGCATTCCTGGCGCAGCATCTGGACGGTTTCCACCGTCACGTTCCGGAGTTGGTTTAGCCAGTTCTCTTCCGTCGGCCAGCGGCGTTCGTTCGCAACGGGCACGTAGAGTCGCCTGACCAGGCGGTGCAGCGCCGCTCCCCCGATATTCCCGCTCACGCCCAGAAGCGAATGCAATGCTTCATGGGCGTCATCCAGATCGTTCGATGCAACGCTTGCATCAATGCGAGCAATCAGTGGATCAAGCGTCAAAAGGTAGTCGCCCAGCAGTTCCACCACCTGGCCATCCCTTTTCAACTCCTGAAGGCGACCGAGATCGAGCAGATCGTCGCTTTGTTCTGCTCGCGCATGCTCGTGTACCGCGGCGTCGGCCACAGCAACGGCCGTCGCCGCAGCCAACTGCAGCTCCGCCCCGTCAGAACAAAGGTGCTGACCGAGCTTCTCGAACAGGACCGCGCCGCGCACGGGCTTCGTCATCACATCGTTCATTCCGGCGTTCCGCGCGGATTCCACGGTGACCGCGTCCGAGTATCCCGTCAGTGCGATGACCGGTACCCGGGACATATCCGCTGAACAGGACCGGATCGCCCGGGTCGTTTCCAAACCACCGAGTCCCGGCATGTTCAGGTCCAGCAGGATGACGTCGCAGCGCAGTCCGGCGGCGATCATGTCGAGCACTTGCTGGCCGTGGTTCGCCTCGATCACTTCAATGCCGTACTTCTCCAGCCAGCCTCGGGCGATGCGCCGACCGGATTCGTCGTCATCCGCGAGAATGGCCGTCTTGCCTGCCAATACGTCGGAAGCAGCACTCGAACGCTCGAGACACGAGCGCAACGCCCGAACGAGCTCGGCATGCCGGTACGGTTTGGAGATCATGCCCGACATGCCCGCTCTCTCGACCTTCATGCGCACGAGGTGCGGCGGTTCGCTGGTACAGGCGAGCACTGGTACCGATTGCTGCCCGGGAATTGCCCCGCTGCGAATCAAGCGCGTTGTGGCGTACCCGTCAAGCACGGGCATCGTCAAATCCATCACGACGAGGTCGTAGCGGGCCGCCCGCATGCAGTCAATCGCGCCTTGACCGTCGTGAGCCTCGTCGATCTCCATGCCGAGACCAGTCAGTTGCCTGCGCATCGCAATGCGCTGCATCGAGTCGTCGTCGACGATCAGAACCCGCTTACCCGCCAAAATCGCGACGGAGTCTCGCGCCGATACTCGAGCACGTTCGTCTTCCTCGGCCGAGGCAGATCCCGGAAACCGCAGCGTAAACTGGCTACCCTCGCCTTCAACCGAATCGCAGGAAATATCGCCATTGAATGCCGTGATTACCCGTTTGCAGTAGGCGAGACCCAAGCCCGTACCACCCGCCTTGCCCGAGGTCTGGAATGAGTCGAAGAGACGCGGCAATACTGATTGCGGTATGCCCGGCCCAGTATCGCTGACACACACCTTACGTCCCTGCACGGTAACGGTGACCTTCATTCCCGGGTAAAGACGGTGATAATAAAGGGCGTTCTTCAACAAGTTGAATAGAACGAAAATAAAAAGCGTCTCGTCCCCGCGGAAGACGAAATCCTCGACGACCGAAGCCGACACGATCCCTCGCTCTTCTTCCGTCTCGTACGCATACTCCGCCAGCGCTTTATGAACGACATCCGCGGCGTGAATGAGCACGAACCGGCTCGTATCGATCGACTTCGCGTTCACCTCGTCCAGCGTCATTGCAATGACCTGCAAGCCGCGATTCACGGCGAGTTGGCCTTGGGACAGATATCCGTAGAGATCATTGATCTGCTTTCGCGTCATGGCCTGAGCGTGGACATCCGTTGTAGGCTCGGGTAGCGACCGGCTTGCCCCATCGAGACTGTACTGAATCCGGCTCAGTGGGGTACGCATCTCATGCGCGATCGACCCTGCGAGGGCGGTCGCGACACGCAACTTGGTGTCCTGCAGCTGACGTTCCGAAAACTTGAACAGACTTCCGCCGACTACCACTAGAATGAATGTCGGCAGTCTTGCGACATAATCCATCGGCAGATCGATCTGATCGGTTGTTGCCATGTAGAGCGCCACTCCCAAGCCGGCGCCCACACACAGCATGGTGACCGTATTGCGCCAGTCAGTCAGCAGTACAAGAAAGAAAACGGCCATGAAACTGTCGGCGATGAAAACCAGATTGCCGTGATTCTTCAATGACATGAACACATGGAAGAATGGCAGACAGTAAAGTACCGTCGCGTACGCCCAGCCGAAGTAGTATTTCTTCAGTCGGTCAGGCCAGTGCTCGGGAATCGCCGTTGCCGCACACGCAGCCGATGCAATCAATCGCATGCTCAGGCTGTTGTACGGTTGCGGAAGAAGCCATTTATAGATCAGATAGAAAACCGGATAGCCAACTGTGCCCACCAATCCGGCATATTTCAGAATTCCCTTTCTGTAATTGCAGTAGTCCTCGTAGCTGACAAAGAGCTTGCGTAGATAGTTCATGGGGCGTGCACCCGGAAGGTGGCCGGGAAGCAGTCTGGAGGGCCTGAGATGAAAGTGAGTCGAGGAGGCGCTTCGCACGGCCGGCGCTTCCCCGGTCTGTCGACTTATACGTGCCGCTGCGCGACCTGTTCGAGGATCTGCCCGGTCAAGAATAGCGTCGTCTCCGCAGTCGATCGAACCAGCGCCTGATCCGCGGGTGTCTTTGCGTAGCGATCGATACAGTCCTCCACTTGAACAATGTGCTTCTTGTCTATCGCAGAGTGCGCAATAAAAAAGGACATATTTTTGTCGCTGAGCGAGAGATCGCTACGAAACTTCATGAGAGCGTCACCGATGTGCTCATATACGCTTTCCGCCCAGAAACTGTAACCTAGCCGGGCAATCGGGCCATACCTGAGCGCCACGAAGTACAGATATCCAATAAGCGCCTCAGTTGCCGGAAGGGGCGCGCGGGCCAGGTCATTCCTGTCGAGCAGCCCAATGCTTTCGAGATCGTGAGCGGCCATGCGCTCGTGGCCGAGTTCCTCCGCTGCGTGCTGATATGCGAATTTCAGCAGGCCTTCAGGTGCATTGACGAAAGCCGTGACGGCCTGGTTCATCGAATTATGCTTCGTGTAATGGTGAATCTCTATCATCAAATCACGATACATCTCCCTGGTTACTGGTTTTTCCATTACGCGATTCCAGAACCGGCCGCCCTTGATCTGCTCCCAGTTTTGGTTGACCACTTGCCGCAGTGAGCCAATAAATTCATTTTGCATCGCTTTCTTTCCTTCATTTGGTCGTTCAGGCTTTTTCAAACAGATTCAACGTTAGCGGGATTGCTGCCCATCAAGGCCCTCGAGATGTCCACGAGCGCGCCGTGAATGAGCGTGTATATCTTGTCCGATCCGGGCAAAGGTACGTTCGTGGCGATTGGAGAAAACCCAAATCTGCGATAAAGCCGACTCAGTACATATGAACAGGAGGCATGGAAATTCTTGCCGGAAGAGTTTTCACAGACAAAGCAAAGCGCAAGCACAAAGCATTTTTTTAGCAAATCCTGGCCGTGTCTGAATGCAGGATCAAGTACGAGGCGTCCTACTTCCCAACTGTCTTCCAGCAATGATGGATCGATGTTTGCGCCTTTCTGCAGCTTTTCCGTTAGCGTCAGGTCATGCGTCATTGGCACAAAGCGCATCGTGCCGATTAGTTGACCGTTCTGCTCGAATGCGACTGACATGCCAATGTCATCTCTTTTTTTTCGTCACTATAAAACGAGGGGTTCAATTGCGCGTGAACCGACAGATCGATCTCTTCACGCAAACGGTGCACCGCGCCGATATCAGAGTGGCTTTCGAGGCGCCGCAAAACGATTTCCTGGTCCCCGGATGTCCGTGGTATGAGCGGCAATTGATTGCGTAGCTGCAACGTGTCAAGATGCATATTATTTCCCCTGTTTTACCGCGAGAGCGCCGATAACACCTCGGTCAACTCGCGCTCGACGTGCCCCGTGGCGGCGTTCTTTGAAGAAAAGCGCTCTGTGCGTGGCCCCGCACGACTGCGCTAATTCCCCGCCATATCAACGTCAAGCATGCCTGATTTGCAGTCTCATGTGGCATCTACCTCTTTTCTCAATGCAGGCGGCATGACGACATTTATAACAATAACGCGCGCGCCCGCAAATAGCATCCATTTTGAGATAAATAATGCTCGTTGCATATATTTTGTGTTAGACAGCCAACGTATCTGATCCACGGGCGCGGCTTTAACCGCGCGGCGGAAAAGACTTTATGGATGCCGTTGGGCACTGTCTGATTGGCGAGCCATGGCTTTTTATATCCTTAGTAGCTTGAGATCGTAGCCCCGGCGAAGAGCACTCCCGAATCAGGATGCGCTCGGATCGCTTGCGAGTCGTTCAGGAACCTCTAGCAATTGCAAATCACGGAACTGGAACATATGACGACGTCGCGCAGTGTGGCGATATCAATGGCCTAGATCGATGTCGGCGCTGTTCCGGTTTCTGTGGTGTGTTGTTCTATCTGCTGCGGCCCCGCGTATGTGTTTGCCTGGACCGTCGAAGACACGAACTCCTTTAAAGAGCCGTGTCGATACTCAACGCGTGAACAGCCTTGCGCTGATAGCCATTCGTCGCGAGCAACAGGCTGCGTGAATACTCGTTATCGACCTGCTGCGCTCTGATGTTCTCCACATCGAGTTCTTCGACGATCTCGCCATTGCGCATGATCGCAACACGCGAGCACAGAAAGCTCACGACAGCGAGATTGTGGGTGACAAGAATCATCGTCAGATTACGCTCGCGATGCAGGCGCTTAAGCAAGTTCAATATCTCAGCTTGCACGGATACATCGAGCGCCGATGTAGGCTCGTCGAGCAGCAACACACGCGGCTCGACGATCAGCGCGCGCGCAATCGCCACGCGTTGCCGCTGCCCACCCGATAGCTGATGCGGATAGCGAAATCGAAACGACGCATTGAGCCCGACTTCTCGCAGCGCATTGACGATACGTTCTTCATGCTGGCCGATGCCGTTGATTCGCAACGGTTCGCGCAACGTCTGATCAACAGTGAAGCGTGGATGCAGCGAGCCGTATGGGTCCTGAAACACCATTTGCACAGCGCACTTTTGCGCGGCACCGCCCTGCTGCGCAATGCGCACCGTGCCTTTCGCGATCGGCGTCAATCCGCTCAACGCACGAAGAATGGTCGACTTGCCGGAACCCGACTCACCGACGAACCCGAATACTTCGCCTTCCGCTACATGAAAGCTCGCATCGCGAACGGCATCGACTGCGCCCGTGAGCGTCTTGAAGCGCACTGTCAACGCATCGACGTCGATCATGCGGACGCTCCTGGTGTGTCGTTGAGCCATGCAGGATCGCGCGACAGAACGGGCAATTCGGCAGGTGGATTGGCAAGCGGCGGATTCGCGGCAAGCAACCCGCGCGTATAGGGATGTTGCGCATGCACGAGATCGCGCGCCGCGCATGTTTCGACGACACGCCCCGCATACATCACCACCACCCGATCGCAGAACGACATCACGAGCGGCAAGTCATGGCTGATAAAAATGAGGCCGGTATCATGTTTGGCGATCATCTCGTCGAGTACGGCGAGCACCTGCATCGATACGAGCACGTCGAGCGCACTGGTCGGCTCATCGGCGATCAGCAGGCGTGGTCCCGTCGATACCATCATCGCGATCATCACGCGCTGTCCCATGCCGCCGGAAAGCTCGTGCGGATATGAATCCGCGACGCGCACGGCGTTGCGGATATGCACCGCTTCGAGGGCCGCGATGATCTTCTCGCGCATCGCACGCCGGTTGAGCTGCGGATCATGCAATGCGAACGCCTCGCGCATTTGCTGCGCGACAGTCATCACCGGGTTCAGTGAGTACTTCGGATCTTGCAGGATCATGCCCATTTGTTGACCGCATAGACGGCGGCGCCTGTCGACGCGCATATTCAGCAAATCATTTCCGTCGAAGCGCAACCTTTTTGCGGTGCAGTGCGCGGCAGGCGGCAGAAGTCCGAGCAGCGCGCGGCCCGTCAGCGACTTGCCCGAACCCGATTCACCAACGATGCCAAGCCGCTCGCCTTTATTGAGCGTCAGCGAGAGACCGCGCACGGCTTCATTCAGCGTACCGTCGTGCGTGCGAAATGCGATGCGCAGATCGTCGATCTCGCAGAGAGGCGAGCGCGTTTCGTTCGTGCCCATATTAGTCTCCATGGCGGGGATCGAACACGTCGCGCACGCCGTCGCCGAGCAGATTGAACGCGAGGCTCACGAGCAGAATCGCGAAGCCCGGTACAGTCGCCACCCACCACGCGTCGAGCAGCACATTGCGGCCCGACGCGACCATGAAGCCCCATTCGGGACTGGGCGGTTGTGCGCCAAGCCCCAGAAAACCAAGGCCTGCGACGGTCAGAATGATACCGGCCATATCAAGCGTCGCACGAACGATCACCGACGACGAACACAGCGGCACGATATACCGCAGCAGAATACGGAGGTTCGATGCGCCTAGCAGCCGCGCGGAGTGTATGAAATCGGCTTGGACTAGCCTCAAGGTTTCGGCGCGTGCAAGACGCGCATACGCAGGCCACGCGGTAATCGAAATAGCGATCACCGCATTGAACACACCCGGCCCCAATGCCGCAGCGAATGCGAGTGCGAGCACGATCTTCGGGAACGCTAGCGCGATATCCGTCACGCGCATCAGCACGTTATCGACCCAGCCTCCAAAGAAGCCCGCCGTCGTGCCGATCATCAAACCGATCGGCACGACGACCACGACAACCAGGATCGCAATCGACAGCGTCAGGTGCGAGCCGTAAATGATGCGGGAAAGAATATCGCGTCCGAGCTGATCGGTGCCAAGCCAATGAGAGGCCGAACCGGGCGGCAGCAGACGGTCGGACAATACCTGCCTGAGGGGATCATGCGGCGCGATCCAAGGGCCGATGACCGCCACGATCATGAGCAGCACGAGGATCGACAGACCGAACACCGATAGCGGATTACCCGAGAAGCGCCGCCAGCGCCGATATGCAAGACCGAGCGCCGCCTGCCTGCGCGAAGCTGGCGTATCGGTCAGCAACCAGGCTCTCCACGTTGAGCGAGGCACTTTCATCGGCAAGTCCCGCGTTGAAGTTTCAACAGGTGGACGCACGTTGCAGATCTCCGTTGCATCAGCGGGCGCGCGGATCGAACACGCGATAGAGCGCATCCGTCAGCAGGTTCAACGCAATGAAAGTAATGCCGATCACAAGCGTGCTGCCGAGCACGGCATTCATATCGGCGTTGAGCAGCGCGCCCGTCAGATACGAACCGATGCCCGGCCACGCAAATACGATTTCGGTAAGCACTGAGCCCTCGAGCAAAAAGCTATACGACAGTGCGATCACCGTCAGCAGCGGCACAGCGATATTGCCGAATGCGTGCACCCACACGACTCGCCGCTCGGACAAACCTTTTGCGCGTGCCGTCGTGATGTACTCCTGGTTCAACTGGTCAAGCATGAACGAGCGCGTCATCCGGCTCAGATAAGCGACCGAGTAGTAGCCCAATATCGCAGCGGGCAACGCGATATGCGACAGTGCATTGAAAAACACATCCCATTCCCACGCGATCAGCGAATCGATCAACAGGCTGCCCGTGTGCGTATCGACCATGCCATCGAACACGGGGTCGATTCTTCCTGGTCCCGACACCCAATGCAGCTTCGCATAGAACAACAGCAGTCCCATCAGACCGAGCCAAAATACGGGCACTGAACTGCCGATCAGGCCGATGAAACGCGCGACGTGATCGATCCAGCGGTTGGGCCGTGTCGCAGCAATCACGCCGAGCGGCACACCGGCCAATACGCCAATGATCGTCGACAGTGTCGCGAGTTCCAATGTGGCTGGAAAGACGCGCTTGATGTCGTCGAGCACGGGATTCGCCGTCAGCAGCGATACGCCCAGATCGCCGTGCAGCACCGAGCGCACATAGATGAAAAACTGCTCCGCAAGGGGTTTGTCGAGTCCAAGCTGAATGCGCGCGGCCGCATAAGCGCTCGCCGACGCGCGATCGCCGAGTATTGCGAGCACGGGATCGATCGGCACCTTGCGGCCGATCACGAAGGTCACGGCCAGCAAGCCCGTGAAGGTGACGGCGAGCGTGAGCGCCCAGCGCAGCACGCGCAACGTCCAGCGCACCGTCGCGCTACGCGCGGACGCAGCGCGTATCTGGTCTACAGGAGTGGTCGTCGTCGACATGTTCCGCGCGCTTACTGCTTCTTCACATGCAGATACGACACGAGATCGTTGATTGGACCGACTTCGAGGCCCGACACGTCCGGACGCGTCGCCACTTGCGACACCTGCTGGAACATGATGACGAACGGCGACTTTGCGAGCATTTCCTTCTGCATCGTCTGATAGAGTTGCGCGCGGTTTGTCGTCGACGATTCGGCGAGCGCCGCATTGGTCTGCTTCGTCAGTTCGGGAATATCCCACGAATTACGCCATGCGAGCATTTTGTACGCAGACTTGTCGGAGTTGTCCGGATTCCATGCGTAGCCCTGCGCATTGCTGTGCGGGTCGATGTAATCCGCTGACCATTCGCCGATATAGATATCGTGCTGACGCGCACGATACTTCGCGAGCGTCTGCTTGTTGTCGCCCGGAATGATCTCGACCTTGATGCCGCCTTGCGCGAGATTCGCTTGTACGGCTTGCGCAATTTCGTTGTACGGATAGGCGCTGCGCACATCCATCGTCACGTTGAAGCCATTGGGCAAGCCCGCTTTGGCGAGCAGCGCCTTGGCCTTGGCAACGTCCTGGTGATACGGATTGGTATTCGACGCGCCGAGGAAACCTTCGGGCAGGAACGCTTGATGAATCTTGAACGTGCTCTTCGTCACGTTCTTCTGAATGCCGTCATAGTCGATCAGCCATTTCATGGCTTCCTGCACTTCCGGCTTCGCGAGGTTCGGGTTCTTCACGTTCAGGCCGAGGTAGAGCAACGTCGCTTGCGGCACCGACATCACCTGCACCTTGTTGGCCTTGGTCAATGCAGCGAGATCGTCCGGGCTCAGATTGCGTGCGACGTCCGCGTCGCCGTTTTCGAGCAGCAGGCGCTGGCTCGCGGCTTCCGGCACATGGCGCATCACGATGCGCTTCATCGCGAGCGGCAGTCGGTAGCCGTCGTATTTCTGCAAGATGATGCTGTCGTTCGCCGTCCATTTGACGAGCTTGTACGCGCCAGAGCCTGCTTCGTTCGTACGCAGCCATTCGTTGCCGAAATCGTTCCCCTTCTGATGCGACATCAGGAGCTGCTTATCGACCACTGACGCGGGCCACGCACCCAGCACGTTCAGCACGAACGTGGGCGCGTATTTCTGGTCGGTCGTAATGCTGACGGTCGAGTCGTCGATCTTCTTGACGTTTTGCAGCGCGTTGTCTTTGGTCAGGCCAATGCCTTGCAATACGGCCGCCGCGCCTTTATCGAGCAGCACGCAGCGCTGGATCGACCACGCGACATCATCGGCTGTCAGAGGATTGCCCGAGTGGAACTTGAGACCGGGGCGAATCTTGAACGTGAACGTGAGTCCATCAGGGCTGACCGTCCACGATTGCGCGACATCGCCATTGAATTTCGCCGGGTCTTTCAGATCGACGCGCACCAGTCGGTCATAGGTATTCGCGACATATTCTTCTGGCACAAGCTCATAGACTTCGCCGGGATCGAGCGTCGAGAATTCGTCGAGGGCGGTGGCGATCACCAGCATGTCTTTCGGCGTCGCCGCAAATGCAGTACTTGTTGTCGTCATCGTAAGCGTCAGCGCGGTCACGACCACGACTGCCGCCAGCGCATTGCGCAAAACCAGATTCATACTCGCTCCGTATCGAGAGGGAAAAGCGGTGAGAAACCCACAAACGGACAGCAAAGAACCAGAAGGCGATTACATCAATTTCAGAGGGCCGCTTTCGCTATTGTCAATAATGGGCAGCGAGCGTGAACCCGGAATTTCGTAATGCCACCATTCGCTTGGAATATGCGTGAAGCCTGCCGCATGCATGATGCCGAGCAGCAGCAGGCGATTGCGCTGCACGTGCTGCGGCAATCCGTGATGGAAGTGCTCGGACTCCTTGATCATTGCATCGAAGCCCGTGCCCATGTCGAGCGCTTCACCGTTGCTGTCGATCAAGGTGAGATCGAGCGCCGTACCCCGGCTATGGTTCGAGCCTCGGCCAAGTTCTGCGATATACGTGGGGTCGGGCAGAAAATCCCACAGTACTTTTTGTGCTTGCGGCGGACGGTACGCATCGAAAATGCGCAGCTTCATGCCAGCGCTTTCAGCAAGTTCGACGGCTTTGCGCAATCTGGCTTCAGCGGGTGCAAGCAGCAGGGCGTGCGCGTCCTTGTAGATCGCCTTGCCGGTGAAATTGCGATCAGTCGCATACACGAGGTCGAGTTCGACACCGTGCGTTTCTGGTGTGATGTGAATGAGATGCGGTGTATCGGTCATGATTGTCAAAGATCGAATTGATCGAGTTCGCATTGCAACTCGCAGTTGCGCGCGACACGTCTGTCGATAGTGCAGCAGAGCCGCTCGACAATCGACGCAATCAGCAGATTGAACAGGCAAGTGAGCGGCGCAAGCGAATCCCGGAACCGACCCACATCGGTTTTCACTTGGGGCAGATCGCAGGCGCAGTCTCGCGCCCACTGGCAATAGAGATCGGTGAACGCACGTGGCCACAGATGATTTAAGGTAGCTGTAGAACGCATTCGAAATGGCGCGCGTCGATTGAATGCCGAGAAAGACGCCATCCGCGGCTGCAATGCGCTGCGCGACGCGGGCGAATGTGTCGCCTCGTGCAAGCTGGTACACATAACGAATCGCATCGACCTCGAGAGCGAGCGCGCCGTGCCACACGTGTTTTCCACGCCGTGCGCGTAGCCGTCAAGGCACTCATTGCGCCGGGCGTCGAGGCGATCAGTGATGAACCATGGCCATTGTGCACCGCGCAAATCGCGCTTCGGCTCGTCGAGATTGCGATGGCCGACGCTGCGCAGAAAGCGCCCGACCGAAATGCCGCTCGTGCCCGTCTGTGGCGCGCTCTGATCCGCCGTCTCGAGGCCGAGGCGTTCCAGATTCGCAAGCATATAACTGGCAATGCGCTTGGCCGTGGGCGTGAGCGCCGCAAAACTCGCTTCGACTGTATGAGCGATTGCGGTGGGCATCGAGTCGTGGTTCCGGTCTTCTCGTTAGCTTATCCGTCATTGCCCGGGGAACTGGTATGTAATATGACAAGGCCAATAAAGCGAGCGCTAACTTGTTTTTTTTATCGGATCGCGAAAGCCAATAGCGTACGCGACTCCGGCGTCACGATCACTGCGGCGTCACAGGCCTTGGCGTGCCGGCCTGTCCGCTGGCTCCTTGAGCCGATGCCGTGCCAGGTAGGTGCGCGGTGCGTCATTCATGCGCGTCTGCCAGCCATCACCGGTCCCCGGCTCAGGAAGCCGCCGGACCCGTGCGAAACCCCGAAATGTCCAGCACATGCAGCGCCGGTGCAACGGGTATGCTAATCGGCATTCTCCCCGGCTAACGGCCTTCCCTCGACAATCGCCAATGAACCAGAACAAACAATGGAGCGTCGCCGAAATCACGCCTCAGCACGGCAAGCGCGTCATCATCACCGGGGCCAACAGCGGCATTGGCTATCACACCGCTGCAATACTGGCTCGCAAAGGCGCGGAGGTCGTGTTCGCCTGCCGTGACGAACAGCGCGGCGCCGATGCCCTCGCCCGTCTGCAGAGAGAACTGCCCGCCGCCCGATTGCGGCTTCAACGACTGGATCTCGCAAGCCTTGCTTCGGTGCGCGCCTTTTGCGATCGCGAACTCGCGCAATGCCGGCCGCTCGACATCCTCATCAACAATGCGGGCGTCATGGCGCCCCGCCGGCGCCTCGAAACGGTCGACGGCTTCGAATTGCAGTTCGGCACCAATGTGCTCGGGCATTTCGCCCTGACGCGCCTGCTGTTGCCTGCACTAGAGATGGCGGCAGGAGCGTCTGCCGAGCGGCCGCGCGTGGTCACGGTTGCATCTATCGCACACAAGACCGGGCGGCTCGACCTCGACGACCTTCAGGCAACGCGTCACTACAGGCCGATGGCCGCCTATCGACAGTCGAAGCTCGCCAACCTCATGTTCGCGTTCGAACTCGACCGCCGATTGCGCGCCGTGCGGTCGCGCGTGATGTCAGTTGCCGCACATCCCGGCGTTGCCAATACGAATCTGTTTCGTGCCGACCATTTTGCCGCAAGCCCGATGGTCCGCTCCGCGCTAGGCGGACTGATCGATACCTTGTTCAACAGTGATCAGACCGGCGCGCTTTCAACGCTCTATGCGGCCACCGCGGCCGATGTCGTCGACGGCGGCTACTATGGTCCGCTCGGCTTGTTCGAAACACGTGGCGAAGTCGTGGGACCAGCGAACGTCGCCAGTCAGGCAAGAAACGGAACCGATGCAATGCGTCTCTGGCAGGTCTGTGAATCGCTGACTGGAACAGCGACCGGATAGCGCATGGATCGCGGAATGCGGGAGACACATTCAAACATGACCGCACGCGCGCCTCGCGCTTTTCCTGCATCTCATCGCGCAATGGACTCAATGGCGAACTCCCGCACGGACAAAGAGCGCCGACCGGTTTGCACTCGAACTCCCGGCGCCTGACGTCGATCCTGCAGCGTCGAGCGCCGGGGTCTCCCGCAGTGCCTCCAGGCATTGCCGTGTCTATCGTGGCGCGTCACCTTCGCGATGCACCGGCTGCGTCTGCTTCAGGCTCCTCGCGAGGCGCGACGCCTGCAGATAGCCGGGATTCGCGGGCCGCTTCAGGTAACGCCCGGCGCCGCGCCGCGCGCGCAGGTCACCATCCGCCCACACGAGTTCGCCTTGTGAGACGGTGTGTGTTGGCACGCCACGAACCGTCATCCCTTCGAACACGTTGAAGTCTACGTTCTGATGATGCGTCTTGACCGAGATGGTGCGCGTGGCCTCGGGATCCCAGACGACGAGATCGGCGTCGGCACCGACGGCCACCGTGCCCTTGCGCGGGTAGAGGTTGAAGATTTGCGCCGCATTGGTGGAGGTGACGCGCACGAACTCGTTCGGCGTGAGCCGGCCGGTGTTCACACCTTGATCCCACAGCACCGCCATGCGATCTTCCACGCCGCCGCAGCCATTCGGAATTCTCGTGAAATCATGGCGGCCCATGGCTTTCTGCGAAGCGCAGAACACGCAGTGATCGGTTGCGGTGGTGTGCAGCAGGCCGCCCTGAAGCCCGCGCCAGAGCGCGTCGCGATGCGCCTGGCTACGGAACGGCGGACTCATCACGTGGGCGGCGGCGCGCGTCCAGTCCGGGTCGCGATAAACCGACTCATCGATCACGAGATGCCCCGCCAGCACTTCGCCGAATACGCGCTGCCCTTCGCTGCGCGCGCGCGCGATCGCCTCGAGAGCGTCTTTCGCCGAGACATGCACGATGTACACCGGCACATCGAGCACCTGCGCGATGCGGATCGCGCGATTCGCTGCCTCGCCTTCGACTTCGGGCGGCCGTGAAAGCGGGTGCGCCTCGGGACCCGTGAAACCGCGTGCCAGCAACTGGCGTTGCAACTGGAACACGAGTTCGCCGTTTTCCGCATGCACGGTGGGCAGCGCGCCCAGTTCGAGTGAGCGCGCAAAGCTGTTCACGAGAATCTCGTCGTCTGCCATGATCGCGTTCTTGTAGGCCATGAAGTGCTTGAAGCTCGATACGCCATGCTCGTTCACGAGCAGCCCCATGTCCCGATGCACGCTTTCATCCCACCACGTCACCGCCACGTGAAAGCCGTAGTCGGAGGCAGCTTTTTCGGCCCAGCCGCGCCACTCGCGAAAGGCGTCCATCAGCGCCTGCTTCGGGTTGGGAATCACGAAGTCGATGATCGATGTCGTGCCGCCCGCAAGCCCCGCCGCGGTGCCCGTGTAGAAGTCGTCGCTGGCGGTCGTGCCCATGAAGGGCAGTTCCATATGCGTGTGCGGATCGATGCCGCCAGGCATCACGTATTGGCCACCGGCGTCGACCACGGTTGCGCCCGCAGGCGCGTCGAGGTTCTCCCCAACGCTCTGAATTACGCCGTTTTCGCAGAGCACGTCCGCACGCCAGCTCTGGTCTGCATTAACGACGGTACCGCCTCGAATCAGGATCGCCATGGTGCCAGGTCTCCTTCAGTTGAACATTCACGCTCGAAACGCTCACGCGCTCGCCACGGTCGCACGCCGGCTCTTGCCGAGTTTCATCAGTGCGCCGTAGACGACCGCCGCGATAGCGAGCCCAACGAACCACGCATAGGTGTATATGCTTTTGAACGCATCGGGCACGCCGGGAAACGCGTTCGGGAAAGCGATGTTGAGAAAGCCAGGCAGATTCGGCAGCACGCCCGCGAGCAGCGCGATGACCGCCGCCGGATTCCAGCCGTTCGAGTACGCGTATTCGCCGTCTTCTTCGAAGAGTTGGGCCGTGTCGAGGCGTGTGCGGCGAACCAGGAAGTAGTCGACTATCAGGATGCCGGCCACCGGCCCAAGCAGTGCCGAATAGCCGACGAGCCAGGTGAAGATGTAGCCCTGCGTGGTGGCAAGAATCTTCCACGGCATCATCCCGATGGCGATGGCCGCGGTGATCAGGCCACCCGCCTTGTACGAGATGCCCTTGGGCCACAGGCTCGAAAAATCGTAGGCCGGCCCGACCAGATTCGCGGCCAGATTGCAGCACATCGTGTCGAGCGTGAGGATGACGAGCGCGATGCCCACGCCGACGCCCTCCATGCGACTCGTGAGGTCGATCGGGTCCCAGATCGCTTTTCCGTAGATCACGACCGTTGCCGAAGTCACCACCACGGAGACCACCGAGAGCAACGCCATCGGAATGGGCAGGCCAATCGCCTGACCCACGAGCTGGTCCTTTTGCGTTTTTGCGAAGCGCGTGAAGTCGGGAATGTTGAGCGCGAGCGTGGCCCAGAAACCCACCATGGCCGTGAGGCTCGGCCAGAACGTCGCCCAGAAGAGGCCCGCCTTTTTGCCGCCAGCAACGAACTGTGACGATTGCGAAAGCATCGAGCCTACGCCGCCGGCCCTCGAACAGGCCCACCACACGAGCACCGCGCACATCACGACCTTGATGGGCGCGGACCAGCTTTCCAGCCAGCGGATCGAATCGGTGCCGTGCAGGATGAAGTACAGCTGCAACACCCAGAAGATGAGAAAGCAGCTGGCCTGCCCGATCGAGATGCCGAGAAAGGGCAGCGCATCGCCCACCAGCGCGTTGTGCGTGAGGATGTTGACGAGCGTATAGATGGCGCTGCCGCCAAGCCATGATTGAATGCCGTACCAGCCGCACGCCACGACGGCACGCAGCATGGCGGGCAGCTTCGCGCCCTGAGTGCCGAAGGACGCTCGCACCAGCACCGCATAAGGAATCCCGTACCTGGTACCCGCATGACCGATCAGCAGCATCGGCACGAGCACGATCAGATTGCCGAGCAGCACCGTGATGACGGATTGCCACGGCGACATGCCCTGCTCGGTGAGACCGGCGGCGAGCATGTAGGAGGCGATGTTCATCACCATGCCCACCCAGAGTGCCGCGAAGTGATACCAGTGCCATGTACGCTGCGCGGCGCCGGTGGGCGCGAGGTCATCGTTGTATAGCTCGCTTTCGGCTCGGTGCGCGTTGGCGTCGACTGCAAAGGGCTGGCTCATGTTTTGGGTTCTCCGTCGCTTGTCGTGGGTCTGGCTCAATTCGGCTTGAAAGTGTCAGGCGGCTTTCGGATCGGCGACACGCGCCGGGTTGTTCGGGTGCGAGCTCCAGTTCTCGTAGCGCTCGCCCGAATCGACACGCTCCATCGTGATGCATTGGTCGACCGGGCAGACATGCACGCACAGATTGCACCCGACGCAGTTCGCATCGACCACCTCGAAGTGGCGCTTGCCGTCGCGCGTGGCGGTGATCGCCTGATGCGAGGTGTCTTCGCAGGCGATATGGCAGAGCCCGCACTGGATGCAGCGGTCCTGATCGATACGTGCCTTGATGTCGTAGTTGAGGTTCAGGTATTGCCAGTCGGTGACGTTCGGCACGGCGCGGCCGCGAATCGCGTCGAGGCTCGCGTAGCCTTTGTCGTCCATCCAGTTGGAAAGGCCGTCGATCATGTCGCTGACGATCCGGAAACCGTAGTGCATCGCCGCGGTGCATACCTGCACGCTGCCCGCTCCCAGCACGATGAATTCCGCGGCGTCGCGCCAGTCTGAAATGCCCCCGATGCCGGAGATGGGCAAGCCGTGCGTTTGCGGGTCGCGCGCGATCTCCGCGACCATGTGCAGCGCAATGGGCTTCGCGGCAGGACCGCAATAGCCGCCATGCGTGCCCTTGCCATCCACGGTGGGCAGCGGCGCCATCACGTCGAGATCGACACCGACGATCGAATTGATGGTGTTGATGAGCGAGACGCCGTCCGCACCACCCTTCATCGCCGCGCGTGCGCCGTGACGAATGTCGGTGACGTTCGGTGTCAGCTTCACGAGGCAAGGCAGCCGCGTGCCTTCTTTCACCCAGCGCGTGACCATTTCGATGTATTCAGGCACCTGCCCCACCGCTGCGCCCATGCCGCGCTCGCTCATGCCGTGCGGACAGCCGAAGTTGAGCTCCACGGCATCCGCGCCGGTATCTTCCACCTGGGGCAGAATCCACTTCCAGTCGCGCTCGTTGCAGGGGACCATCAGCGAGACGATGAGCGCCCGGTCGGGCCAGTCCCGCTTCACCTGCGCGATTTCCTGGAGGTTCACGTCGAGCGGCCGGTCGGTGATGAGCTCGATGTTGTTCAGACCTGCGATGCGCTGGCCACGCCAGGTGGTGGCGCCATAGCGCGAACTCACGTTCACCACGTGCGGGTCGAGCCCGAGCGTTTTCCAGACCACCCCGCCCCACCCCGCCTCGAAGGCGCGGTTGACGTTATAGGCCTTGTCGGTGGGCGGTGCCGAGGCGAGCCAGAACGGGTTGGGTGATTGAATGCCGGCAATCGTGCAGCGCAAGTCGGCCATGATGCGACTCCTTGGTTTTATCTGGATTCGGTGTGGCGATCGGGCGGCTCAGGCGGCCCTGGCAGACTGATTCGCCAGAAAGCGGTCGATCGCGTGCGCGGCGAGCTTGCCGTCCTGCACGGCCTGGACGGTCAGATCGGTGGCGCCGTGGCCGGCACAGTCGCCGCCAGCGAAAACGCCCGCAAGGGAGGTGGCGCCGTTCGCATCCACCGCGACGCGTCCGCCTTCGGTGAGCTGCAACCCGTCGAGGCCTTCGGGTAAGAGCGTTTGGCCGATTGCCTTCAGCACCATATCGGCCTCCACGCGCACGAGCTCGCCCGTGCCGCGCAGTGCGCCGCTCATATCGAGCTGGGTACGCTCGAACTCCACGGCCCGCAATTGCGTGTCGCCAACGATACGCAGCGGTTTCATCCACTCGGCCAACACCACGCCCTGGCTGCGCGCAAATTCCTGTTCGGCCCCGGTGGCACTCATCTGCGCCGCGCCGCGACGGTAAGCGAGCGTCACCTGCTGCGCGCCCAGCTTGCGGCTTTGCACGGCCGCGTCGATTGCCGTATTGCCGCCTCCGAGAACCACCACCTGGCGACCCACGGGCACGCTGGAAAGATCGTCGGCCTCGCGCACGCGCGCGATGAAATCCACCGCATCGAGCACGCCGTCGAGCAGTTCGCCTTCAATGCAGAGCTTATGCGTGCCGCCAAGGCCCACGCCGATGAACACCGCGTCATACGCCGCGCGTAGTTCCGTTAGCGTCACGTCGTGCCCCAGTCGCTGGCCCAGGCGCAGCTCTATCCCGCCAACGGAAAGAAGCCACCGCACTTCGCGCTGTGCATAGCCGTCGACCGTCTTGTACGCCGCGATGCCGTACTCGTTCAGGCCACCCGCCTGTTTGCGCGCGTCGAATACGCTCACGCGATGCCCGGCGAGCGCGAGCGTGTGCGCGCAGGCAAGACCGGCGGGACCCGCGCCGACCACGGCAACACGACGGCCCGTTTCGCTGGCACGCTTGAATAGCGCGGGGGCACCGGCGGCTTCGCGCGCCATCTGGAAGTCGGTGGCATGACGTTGCAGCGCGCCGATCTGAACGGGCTCGCCATCCTGATGATTTCTCACGCAGGCGCCTTCGCAGAGAATCTCGGTCGGGCACACGCGCGCGCACATGCCGCCCAGCGGGTTCGCGCCGAGGATATCGCGCGCCGCGCCCTTGAGATTGCCGTTGCCGATCTTGCGGATGAAACCGGGAATGTCGATGCCCGTGGGGCATGCGTTCACGCAAGGCGCGTCGTAACAGTAATGACAGCGGTCGGCGGCGATCACGGCCGCATTCGCGGAAAGCGGCGGCGCGACGTCGGCGAAATTGCAGCCCAGTTGCTCGGCACTGAGACGGCCTGGCACGATGCCGTTGGCGGCATTCGAGGTGGTCGGGGACATCCGGATGCTCCTTGCGAGGCAAAACACGAGTCCGCCGGCCGTATGCGTGAGGCGCACGGCCGGTACGTGGGGAATCGTTGGAAAGACAGCGCGGCGCTGAGACCGCTTGCGTTCGATCGTTGTGCGTCAACCGGGCTCGCTCGCGCGTTCGAGCATGGCGTGCAGCAACACGTTCGCGCCGGCTTCGATCCATTCGATCGTCGCGTCCTCGACTTCGTTATGGCTGATGCCGTCGATGCACGGTACGAACACCATCGAGGTCGGCGCGACCGTCGCGAGATAGCACGCGTCGTGACCTGCACCCGAAACGATGTCGCGATTCGAATAGCCGAAGCGCTCGGCCGCCGCGCGCACGGACTTCACGCATGCCTCGTCGAACGGCACGGGCGCGTAATAGAAAATCTGCTCGACTTCGGCTTGCAGCTTGCCCTGTTCCGCGATCTTCGCGATGCCTTCGCGCAGCTCGGCGTTCATTTGCGCCAGCACCTCGTCCTGCGGATGTCGAAAGTCGATGGTGAAGAACACGCGGCCGGGAATCACGTTGCGCGAGTTCGGATGCACCTGCATCATGCCAACTGTCGCGCATGCGAGCGGCGCGTGACGCAGGCCGATTTCATTGACGAGCTGCACCACACGCGAGGCGCCCAGCAACGCGTCGCGGCGGCGCGGCATGGGCGTAGGCCCCGCGTGCGCCTCCTGCCCCGTGAGCACGACTTCGTACCAGCGCTGGCCTTGCGCGTCGGTGACCACGCCTATCGTTTTGCTTTCGGCCTCGAGTATTGGCCCTTGTTCGATGTGCAGCTCGAACGCAGCGTGAATCTTGCGGCCGCCGCACGGCACTGCGCCCGCATAGCCGATCCGCTGCAATTCCTCGCCGATGGTCTTGCCGTCGACGTCCTTGCGCGAAAGCCCGTACTCGAGCGTGAACACGCCGGCAAATACGCCGGAGGCGACCATCGCCGGCGCGAAGCGCGAGCCCTCTTCGTTGGTCCAGATCACGGTTTCAACAGGCCGCTCGGTTTCGATGCCGTAGTCGTTGAGCGAGCGAATCACTTCGAGGCCGCCAAGCACCCCATAGATACCGTCGAAGCGCCCACCCGTCGGCTGCGAGTCGGCGTGCGAGCCGGTCATCACAGGTGGCAGGTCGTTGTTGCGCCCCGCGCGGCGCATGAACACGTTGCCCATCTGATCGACACTGACCGTGCAGCGCGCCTCTTTCGCCCATTGCACGATGAGATCGCGGCCCTGCTTGTCGAGATCGGTCAGCGCGAGACGGCATACGCCGCCTTTGGGCGTGGCGCCAATCCTGGCCATCTCCATCAGGCTGTCCCACAAGCGCTGGCCGTTCACGTGGATCGCGGTCGTCAGCGCGGCTTCGCTTACTGCGTTCATGCGTGTTCTCCTGTCCGTGCTTCTCAAACGTGCATGCATGCCATCGTGTGGGGCGCGAAGAGACACGACGGTGCACGTCTCGATGGCACTGCGCGGCCCCTGAAACCCAACCCTTCGAATCCTGTCCGATTGGACAGGTTTTAGACGAGAAACTTCGTGAATTCAATGCGGAGTTACGAGCGAGAAGCGTGCCATTGATGCTGCAGTGCGCGAAAAACCAGGCGCCCGTACTGTGCTTTTCTCCGCTGCCAGTGAATACGCGACGCGCTTGCATCATGGCTACAATGAAGCCGGCATGCGCGCGGCGGCCGCGCTCCCCTTCTCTTCCAAATGGACCGAATAACATGCGCGACGACGAACCCACCACGCGGCCCGCGCCCCTCGCGACGCGCGGCACCGCGCAGGCGCAACGCGCCGCCGACACATCGCACAAGCCACATCGGCGCAAAGCCTCCATTCGTGCGTCGAACGAATCCCATCTACTCGCCTGCGCCGAAGCCGTGTTCGCCGAACGCGGCTTCGAAGGCGCGAGCACGGCGCTGATCGCAGAGCGCGCGGGCTTACCGAAGGCGAATCTGCACTATTACTTCCCGACCAAACTGGCGCTGTACTGGCGGGTACTCGACGATGTGTTCGAGGAATGGAACGCCGCCGCCAACCTGTTCGATGCAAGCGACGATCCGGTCGAGGCGATCGGCGGCTACGTGCGCGCGAAGATGGCCCTGTCAAGGCGCCGCCCACTTGGCTCGAAGGTGTGGGCCAACGAAATCATCGGCGGGGCGCTGCATATGCAGGAGATCCTGCTCGAACGCGTGAAGCCGTGGATGGACACACGGGTGACGCTGATCGAGCGATGGATAGCCAAAGGGTTGCTCGCGCCCGTCGACCCTCGGACGCTCCTCTTCATGATCTGGGCGACCACGCAGCACTACGCCGATTTCGAGGCTCAGATATGCGCGCTCTCGGGCAAGCGCGCACTCTCGACGAAGCGCTTCGAAGCTACGACGGAAGAAGTGGTCAGCATGATCCTGCGGGCGAGCGGAGCGCGATCGCCGGTCCGCTGACTCGTTTAGGGAGTTTCCCTGATGACGTCATTTTTCCGTTGCCCCGGGCGCTGTTTTGCGCGTTAATGTAAGCGCTAACACGCCCATCAATCAGCAATATCCCCATAATTCAGACATGTCACCGTCAAAAGTACGAGAAAATGTAAGCGCTAACATTCGAACTCCGGACGAGCATTCCTCGGGCCGGATCGTCGTGGTCGGCAGTGCGAACATGGATCTCGTCGTCCATGCGGAGCGACTTCCGGCGCGCGGCGAAACCCTGCTCGGTGGCGCGTTCGCGACATTCGCTGGCGGCAAGGGCGCCAATCAGGCGGTCGCGGCGGCGCGTCTCGGCGCCTCGGTGGCCATGCTCGGCTGTGTCGGCCGCGACGAATTCGGCGCGCAGCTTCGCGACGGCCTTCAGCACGAACACATCGACACGGCGCATTTGCACACGGTCGATGACACGTCGAGCGGCATCGCCGTCATCACCGTGGCCGCGGACGGTGCGAATACGATCGTCGTTTCGCCCGGCGCCAACGCGGCGCTCATGCCCGATCACATCGACGCCGCGGCTGCCGGCATCGCTGCGGCCGGCATGCTGATTTGCCAGCTCGAAGTGCCGCTCGATGCCGTGGCGCACGCAATTTCGCTCGCGGCAAGGTTCGGCACCCCGGTGCTGCTCAATCCCGCCCCGGCGCAGGCCCTTCCAGACGCACTTTACGAACAGACGAGCTTTCTCATCCTCAATGAATCGGAAGCGGCGTTGCTGACAGACGTTGCCGTCGATAGTCCCGCTTCCGCGCGCGAGGCTGCGACCCGTCTGCGCGCGAAAGGCGTGGAGACGGTGATCGTCACGCTCGGCGCCGAGGGCGTCTGGTATGCGACGACTGGAGAGGAAGGCCACCTGCCCGCGCCGCGCGTCGATGCGATCGACAGCACGGCGGCCGGCGATACCTTCGTCGGCGGCTTCGCGGCTGAGCGCGTGCGCGGCGCCAGCATTCGCGACGCGATCGAGTTCGGACAGCGGGCCGCGGCGCTCAGCGTCACACGTCAAGGCGCGCAGGCATCCATTCCGACCCAGGCCGAAGTGCGGGCGCAACCCGCGTTCCCGGCAACGGTTCGATAGACCCGGCTGCGCGGGATCGCAGCCTATCCACAACACAACATGGAGACGACAGCATGAACCCGACCCCCGTGTCCGAGCAGGCACCTCCGCGCGTGCGCCGCGCCCAGATCGTGGCGCTGACGCTGCTGATGGTGAGTGGCATCGTGAACTATCTCGATCGCGGCACACTCGCGGTCGCGAATCCGCTGATCCGCAAGGATCTCGGTCTGTCGCTCGGGGAAATGGGGCTGCTGCTGTCGGCATTCTCCTGGAGCTACGCGCTCTTCCAACTGCCGGTCGGCGGCCTCGTCGATCGCATCGGACCGCGCAGGCTGCTCGGAGTCGGCCTGATCATCTGGTCGCTCGCGCAGGCGGCGGGCGGCATCGTGTCCACCTTCGGCTGGTTCGTCGTCGCGCGCATCGTGCTCGGCATCGGCGAGTCGCCGCAGTTTCCGTCGGCGGCGCGCGTCGTGAGCAACTGGTTTCCGCTGCGCGCGCGAGGCAAGCCGACCGGCATCTTCAATTCAGCGTCGCCGCTCGGCACGGCGCTCGCACCGCTGTGCCTGTCGGTGCTCGTCGTGGAATTTCACTGGCGCTGGGCCTTCGTCGTTACCGGCGCGCTCGGTCTCGTGGTTGCGGTGATCTGGCTCGCTATCTATCGTGATCCAAACCCCTCTGCGCTCACTGCAGAGGAACTGCGCTACCTCAAAGGCGACGCCGTGGAGACGAAGCCTGCCGAGCAGCTCAGCTTCGCCGACTGGCGCGCGCTGTTCTCGAACGTCACGACCTGGGGGATGCTGATCGGCTTCTTCGGCTCGGTCTATCTGAACTGGGTTTATCTGACCTGGCTGCCTGGCTACCTGACGACAGAGCGCCACATGACTCTGATGCACACGGGCATCGCGGCCTCGGTGCCCTTCTTCTGCGGCTTTCTCGGCGCGCTCTGCGCAGGCTGGTTCTCCGACCTCATCACGAAGAGGAGCGCGTCGCCGGTGGCGAGCAGGCGCAACGCGGTCGTCATCGCGATGCTCGGCATGGTGGCGTTCACCGTGCCGGCCGCACTCGTCGAAAGCAATACGATCGCCATCGTCTGCATCTCCGTGGTGATTTTTCTCGCCAACGCGGCGTCCGCCTGCTCATGGGCGCTCGCGACGGCTGCTGCGCCCGCCAACCGGGTCGGCTCGCTCGGCGCGATCCAGAACTTCGGCGGCTTTCTCGGCGGCGCACTCGCGCCCATTCTCACGGGCTACATCGCGCAGGCGTGGTCCTTCGTGCTGGCTTTGCTGACGGCCGCGGGAATCGCCTTCGTCGGCGCAATGAGCTATCTCTTCCTCGTGCGCAAGCCGATCGAGTTCGAGACCGAACCGGGTACGCCGGCTCGCGCTCACGCCTGAGAAGCGTCATTTTCAATTCTCAAGAGGACAACACCGACATGACCCTCCCCACTTCCCTGCCGCGCTCGACGCGCTCGATCGAAGGCATCGTTCCCGTCATGCTGACGCCTTTCGACGACGTCGGGACCATCGACTATGCCGGGCTCGAACGACTGATCGAGTGGTATCTCGCGCATGGCTCGGACGCGCTCTTCGCGGTCGCCCAGTCGAGCGAAATGCAATTCCTGAGCCTCGACGAACGCGCCGCGCTTGGCCGCTTCGTGGTCGAGCGCGTGGCCGGCCGCGCGCCGGTGGTGGTCTCGGGCCATATCAGCGACGATCCGGACGCCCAGGCCCAGGAGCTGAACGCGGCCGCGGCGACGGGCGCGGACGGCATCGTGCTGGTGACGAACCGGCTCGATCCGCGCCGCGAAGGCACCGAAGCGTTCACGGCGAACCTGCGTCGCCTGATGAGCCGCCTTCCTTCCGACATTCCATTGGGGCTGTACGAGTGCCCCGCTCCTTACCGGCGCCTGCTGTCCGACGACGAGCTCAAGATGTGCATCGATACCGGCCGCTTCGTGATGCTGAAGGACGTGAGCTGCGATCTCGACACCGTGAAGCGCCGCGTCGCGCTGGCGAAGGGCTCGCCCATGAAGATCCTGAACGCGAATGCCGCGATCGCGTGGGACGCGATGAAAGCCGGCTCGGCAGGTTTCAACGGTGTGTTCACGAACTTTCATCCGGACCTGTACAACTGGTTGCGCAACCGCGCCGACGAGAATCCGGCGCTCGCACACGAGCTTTCGACTTTTCTCGTACTCGCGGCGGTGTCGGAGGCGCTCGGCTATCCGGCGCTCGCGAAGATCTACCACCAGCGCATCGGCACGTTCCAGTCCATTCGCTGCCGCGCGATCGACTACGACGTGCGCGAGCGCTTCTGGGCGCTCGACGCGGTGCTCGACAAGATCGTCGATGGTACCGAGCATTTCCGCTCGCGCATCGCAGCCGGGGCGTGACCGATGCGCCGTTGTATCGCGCCGCGAGTAAGATGACGGGCTCCCTGTACGAAACTTGAACGTCGATGCCTCGCTCTTCCGCCTCCGCCCCTGCCTCTACCTCTGCTCTCGAAGAAGAACGGCCGCCGGCCGCTCGGTCGGCCGGTGCGCGCTCCCGCCGCGGCACGGGGCGCACGGTCCTGTCCGATGTGGCAAAGCGCGCGGGCGTGTCCACGGCGACGGTATCGCGCGTGTACAACGAGCCCGGCAAAGTATCGGACAGCGTGCGCGAGCGCGTCGAGCAGGCCGCGCTGGAGCTGAACTGGTTTCCGAACGCGGCCGGGCGGGCGCTCGCATCGACGCGCAGCCACATCGCGGGCATCGTCATTCCGACGCTCGATGATCAGGTGTTCGCCTCGCAGGTGAGCGGCATGCAGGCCGCGTTCGCCGCGCGCGGCATCACGCTTTTTCTCGGCTGCTCGAACTACGATCCCAAGGAGGCGCTCTCCCAGGTTCAAGCGATGCTCGCGCGTGGCGTGGAGGCGATCGCGGTAGTCGGCGAAGCGCATCCGCCGGAGCTGTTTGAGGCGCTTCGCGTCTGGCGTGTGCCCTACGTCGTGCTTTATGCATGGCGCAAAGGCAGTCCGCACGATTGCATCGGCGTTGACCACCGCGCCGCGTATGAGGAGATCACCGAACATCTCGTCGCGCTCGGGCACCGGTCGTTCGCGGTCTGCATCCAGCCGACGCGCGACAACGACCGGGTGCAGGCGCGGCTCGCGGGCATTCGCATCGCGCTCGAGCGTCATGGCCTCGCGGTGCGGCCGGAGCATCTCGTTGAAGGTGAATCCACGCTCGATTTTGGCCGCCGCGCGTTGCGCTCGCTCTGGCAACAGCCCGGGCCGCGTCCGACAGCGATCATCTGCGGCAACGATCATATTGCGCTGGGCGTGTTGCGGGAGGCGGAAGAGTTGGGTATCGCCATTCCCGGGCAGCTTTCGGTCACCGGCTTCGACGATCTCGCGATCGCACGCGAAGCGCGCCCGCCCCTTACGACGATGTACGTGGACACACGCGAGATCGGCACGGTGGCCGCGAGGCATCTGCTCGATGCGCTAGACGGCCACGCGACGCGGCAAGGATATACGGTGCCAGCGGTGCTGAAAGTACGCGGGTCAACAGGGCCGTGTCACGATTCGGCTGGCAAAGGATGATGATTTTCGTGTGCGCTTGCGGGTGGCAAGAATGCAGTTCAGTGCTTGACCGAACGGCATTACCGGCGAAGCAGGGTTTTTATTGCTTTACGCCGAGGTCGCGCCAAAGCTGAAACCGATACCTTCATTCGCAGGTGGCTCCGCAAAGATGCTGATTTGGGCCTGGGTCGAACGGATCGGTGGTGAACTCGAGGGAACCGCCAATCGGAGCGACCAAACTAATATAAAAGCCTTGGGGGAAGGTTGCCATGGCACGCTCCAGACCGGTTTGAATCAGTCCAAGGCATATTCGTCATTTGTCCAGGTGCCCACAACGCCTGAGGGTTCGGACGATTCGGAGACTGGTCACGCTCTCATCAACATGAGTCAGCGCGTAAGTCAGAGCGCGCGAAATCAACCTCCTTACTCTCGATGACCCCGCCCAAGCGACCCGGCGCCCTTTGATTGCTCCAGTACATATTGGTATGGCTGATCACCGCATCTGGTGACGGCGCGCCTCTTTGCGTCATGTCCTCTGTCGTATGGGCATCGCCGACCAGCGTCGCGTCATAGCCGCGCGCGAGTGCACCATGGAGCGTTGATCGGACGCACATGTCCGTCTGCGCACCGGTCACAATGAGCTGACCAACGCCGAGCCTCGACAGCACCTGCTCCAGATCGGTGTCTTCGAACGCGTCGCGATAACTCTTTTCGACAATCGCCTCCCCTGGCGCCGGAACGAGTTCGGCAACAAGTTGCCACGCTTCGCTGCCCTCCGTGAGGTCGTCGTCGGTGTGCTGAATCCAAACTACTGGAACGCGCGCAGTGCGTGCCCGCTCGATGAGCACGTTGACCGTTTCGAGCACTTCATTGCGTCGATATGCGTTCGCAACGACTGCGTTCTGAAGGTCGATCACGAGCAGGGCGGTGTTAGGGCGACCAGCTAACGTAGTCATGAGCAGAGATCTCTTGAAGAAAGAATGTATCTTAGCGGGATCTCCTGCCCAGAATGCGGCACTCACCGGACAGTCGTACCTATCGCAACAGTGTTAGCGCCGCCTCGCCTTGCCGATCACAGTCGCTGCACCGTGAGACTTTCCATCACGTAAGGCGCGAACCGGAAGTCGCGGATCGCGATGATACGGTCGTCGTCGGTCCAATCCAGCAGGATGACATAGGCCACGCCCGCGTCGGCCACTACCGGATCGGTAGCCAGCAGCACCGGGCGATGCTCGGCCCAGCCCAACGACAGCGAACAGCCGGTCGACTCCGCATACCGCGTGAAGTAGACCGAGACGTCTTTGCGGCCCGCCAGACGCGCTCGACTCACGAGGTCGAGACGGACTTCTTCGGCGAGCAGATCGCGTAACGCGTCGAAGTCGCGAGCGTTGAAACGCTCGGCGTAAGCGCGCAGCCGCTCGAGGTCGGCTTCGGCGAGGCGCGGTAGCGCGGCGTCCGATACGCCGACCAGTTCCCTGAGCCGAACGCGCCCCCGGTGCAGCGCGGCCTTGACTGATGGAACGCTGACACTCAGGATCGCTGCCGTTTCCGTCAGCGAATAGCCAAGTACATCCGCAAGCACCACGCAAGAGCGCTGAACGACGGACAGATGCAGAAACATCGCGAGACTCGCGGTCGCCGCCACTCTCGCATCGGCCTGGGCGCCGTGGTCCGTCAGATTCGCCAGCACCTCGTCGGACTCCTGGTGGCCTTGTCGCTTGCGGCGGCGCAGTGCATCCAGCGCCGCGTGATGAGCAATGGCCAGCAACCAGCTTTCCGGGTGCAAAATCTCGCCGGCTGCCGAACAGGCCGCGACCGCATTGGACAGCGTCTCCTGAACGACGTCTTCTCCATCGAAAGCCGAGCCCATCATGCGCGTGCAATACCGATGCAGACGCGGGCGCATCGCCGCCACCAGTTGAGTGAGTTCATTCGCATCCAAAGCAGAATCCTCCGGTTGATCCCGCACCCCGATATCGAATAGACGTTCCCGCTCACCCAAAGGATGCGGTCCGGAAAAATTTTTTTCGCGCGCATCCTTTAGCTTGTCGCCGTCGTCTTTACGGTTATCGGACCACACCGGCACCGATAACCGTGAAAGGAAGAAATCATGCAACGACTGACACTGGTGCGCTACACCATCAAACCCGAACACACCGCGGAAAACGAAGCGCTGTCGCGGGCTGTGTTCGATAGCCTCCGGAATACGGCGCCCGAACACATCGCCTATGCGCTGTTCAGAAACGGCCGTGAATTCATTCACCTCTTCGTGAATCTCGCCGCTGACGATTCGGCAGCCGTCACCGAGCTTCCTGCCTTCAAGGCATACCAGAAAGGTCTCACGGAACGCCTGGAGGCGCCCGTCGAAGTCTTGCGATTGGGCGTCGACTCACTGGACTCGTACGGTTTGCCAGACGATTCGGCGGCACGTTGAATCGGAGGATGCGCTTCGGATACCTTTGGGCGCCGCGACTCTACAAGCCGTTGCTTGCGGTTCTGAAATCTCTATTCATTGAAGCCGCCAGCCGATATGAAAGCTTCGGAGATGTTCGTGCGAACCATGCGTCGATGCGACCCTGCTAGCTCTCGAAGCGGCAGTTTCTCAGTCGCACGGAGCTGCAGAAAGCGGTCAGCTCGCTGCCCGTCTATGGTCTAGTCGACAGCGCACGACAAGTACAGCGCTCACTCGACGGGGCCGCTGAGCAACGCAATGAATACTGGTCGCTGCGTGCACTCCCTTGTTTCACAAACATCTGGCCGAAAAAGACGTCTACGAGCGAGAGCTTGACGGAGATCCTTGCGCGAATCGCCATTGCTGCCGACGTGGCATCAGCTTCAAGCCGAAAACCCTTAGAAATTGTGCGGCGCATCGGAAATTTCGCGCTTGCCGCAGACTTTTGTGTCTCTGAACGGGGTTTTCGGCGCTCCCGCAGACTATGTTGTGCACCGATATGTGACCTACGAGGCTTCCTCACTCCCCTTGACATGCAAGCAACCTCTTGCCTATAGTAAATGCAACAGATCACTTGCCTATAGCCGTTCATGGCCGAGCTCCCCGACGACACAGACCTGCTATTCAAAGCCCTCGCCGATCCGAGCCGGCGCAAGCTGCTGGACGTGCTGCATGCGCACGACGGCCAGACCCTGAACGACCTGTGCGAGCACCTCGACATGACGCGGCAAGGCGTGACGCAGCATCTGGGCTTGCTGGAAGCGGCGAACCTCGTCGTGACGGTGCGCAGCGGGCGCGAGAAATTGCACTTCCTCAATCCGGTGCCGCTGCAGCAGATCTACGAGCGCTGGATTGCCAAGTTCGAAAAACCGCGCCTGAAGGCGCTCTCTTCCCTGAAACGACGCCTGGAGAAAGGCAATGACTAGATCGACATTCGTCTACGTGACCTATATCCGCACCACGCCCGAACAGTTGTGGTCGGCGCTCACCGACGCGGAGTTCATCAAGCAGTACTGGTTCGGCATGCACTGCGATAGCGAATGGACGGCGGGCTCGTCGTGGAAACTCGTGTCGAGCGCGGGGGAGACTTTCGACGCGGGCGAGATCATCGAGGCTGTGCCGCCGCGGCGCCTCGTGATTCGCTGGCGGCATCAAAAACGGCCCGAGCTGCAGGCCGAAGGCGATTCGCTCTGCACGATGGAGCTCGAACCGAGCGGAACGGCGGTCAAGCTGACGCTCACGCATACGATCGAGCGCGATCAGTCGAAGTTCATCGAGGCGGTGTCGGGCGGCTGGCCGAAGATCATGTCCAACCTCAAATCGCTGCTGGAAACCGGCTCGATTGCGTTGCAGGAGGCTTATCCAGCCAATGGCGGCAGTCATGCCGGGAAGGCATGAAGCGGGGGCACACTGAAGCGCGGCAGGCATCGCTTGATCGCAGGCTCGATAGCCGTCCGTCCGCGAAATCGCGCTGATAGAATCATCTGCCTACCCTCGCCCGTCTCAGGAAACCAGCATGGAAATCCAACCCTATCTGTACTTCAATGGCCGTTGTGAGGAAGCCATTGCGTTCTATCGTTCGGCGCTCGGCGCGCAGGAGTTGCTGAAGCTGCGCGCGAAAGACGCGCCGCCCGATCCCGCTCGCCCGGTCGCGCCCGAACACGCCGACAAGATCATGCACGCGACGCTCGTCATCGGTAACACGCACGTGCTGATGTCGGATGGCGATTGTCGCGGGGGCGATACCGTGCATGCAGGCTTCAGCCTGTCGGTCACCGCCGACGACCAGACGTCCGGCGAGAAATATTTCAATGCGCTGGCGGATGGCGGACAGGTCACGATGCCGTTTCAGCAGACCTTCTGGACCAGCGGCTTCGGTACGTTGATCGACCGCTTCGGCGTGCCGTGGATGGTCAACGTGCGGCACGAGGAGCCCGCGGCGTAGGCTCACGAGCCCCTGCGCACGTGGAACGGCGCATGCTATCCCGAAAGCGAACCAGCCAGGAGAACCGTCGATGCAGGAAGTTCATCTCCACCGCGGCTTCACCATCACCGTGCTCGTCGAGGACGACCCGGCCGGCGGTTCGTCGATCACCACGCGAATCGATCGCACTGGTATCGACGCTCGCGACCTCGAAGACTGGACCGCTCCGCGGCATGCGCGCTCCGCGCTGCGCGGCAAGCCCGCGATCGGCGAGGCCGTCGACAATGCTCAGCGCGCAATCGACTCCGCATTGGGCGACCCCGATCCGTTGGACGAATAGTTCTGCGATGCGCCGGGCATGAGCGACGCCTACTGCGTCGCGGACGCCCCGCTCGCCGGCGTGCTGTGGACCGCCGCGGCGTCGCTCACGGCGGGCGATGCGCTCGCTGCCGCGCCCGCCTCGCTGTTCGCACGCTTCGCCGCGTCGCTATCGCCGGGTGTGCCACGCGGGCTCGCCGAATTGCTCATCACGCCGCTGCTCATCTGGCCCGTCGAGATGCGGCCGTTCTCGGCCGACCGCTTGCAGCCGGATGTGCCCGCCATCAACGCAATGGCCGATAGCGCGATCAGCATGTTTGTCGCAACTTGTCGCATGATTCGCTCTCCTTGGGATGACTCGGCTCCAGTAGCGAAGCATTCGACATGCCCATCGCAGCCCTTGCGGCTGGATGCCCGCGCGCGTGCACGGACCAGGTCGAGAAAACGGGGTTCGGGACTTGCCATCGAGAGCGGAGCCTTCAAGCCCCGTCGTCCTCTCCGACGACGCCGAACTCGGCCGTCGTTTTCACGTAGAACAGATGCAAACCCTCAGCGCGAAGACGATCGAACAGCCGATCGGCTTCGTCGCTCGTCACCGCCATCACGACGGACAACGGTTGATCGGCAAGCTCGAAGAAGTGCGCGGAGTGAATGCGGTGATGATGGCCGATGCCTTCGCAAGCTGGAATCACGGTCGCGCCGCGCAGGCCGAGTTCGCTCGCGAGACGCACGAGCCAGTCGGCAAGCGGCTTGCCATGATGGCTGCGCCCCTGCTGGGTGAAGAACGTGATCTGAAAGCCTTGCATGTCAGTGCCTCCCCAATGCGGGTCGGGCCGGGGAAGCGCCGGTTGCAACCGATTCGCCATACCGGCTCGCCACATCACGGCTCAGGAAAGTCACGAGAACAGTTTAGATGTCGGGCCGCGCGAGTGCCAGGTCGAAGCAATGCGGTCGTAAGTGCAGCCGGCGCGGATATCGGCAATGGCTTTGTCGATCTTTTCCTGCAGATCGGTATCTTCTTTACGCAAACCAATCGCCGTGCCGCTGCCGAGCGTTTTCGCGTCGTAAAGCGGATTGCCGGCAAATCCGAAGTCCTTGCCGCGCGAGATGCGCGCAACCTCGAGACCACGTCTAGAAACGTCGCGACGTCCCATTGACGCGCCCATCAAAAACAAATTGCCGTTCATTCGCTTAACTGAACGGCATTACCGCTTCGGCGGGGTTTTCTTTTTCCAGTTACGGGATCACTGATCCCAGCCGAAAATGGCGAGCGTGGATTCCCCTTCCCGGATGCGACGCATCTGATCCGCTTCCTTGGCCTCACGAGCTTGCGCAGCGGCAATCACTTCAGCAACACGGGCTACCGGAATCGCGACCACACCGTCTTCATCAGCGACGATAAGATCACCGGCTTCAACCGTGACATCGTCGAAGCGGGTCGGCGCATTGATCCAGCCACGGGCCCCGAAGTCCTTGCCCGTACCCCGGATGCACAGGCCACGCGCATAGACCGGGAATCCCATTTCTGCGAGCAACCGCTGGTCGCGTACACAGCCATTGATCACGAGGCCGCCGAGACCGCGCGCAAGAGCCGCAGTGGACATGACCTCGCCCCAGTAGCCATACTCATAGGCGTCCCCCACGGACACAACCAGAACGTCTCCCGGGTCGGCTGCATAGATCGCACGATGCAGCCACAGGTTGTCGCCGCCCGGTGCGTGAACGGTGACCGCAGGTCCGCAGATCCTGAATCCGGGAGCCACGGGTTTGATTGCGGGGGGCATGACCCCGATCTTGCCGGCTGCTTCGTGGAGCGTCGCGGCAGGAAGAGCAGAGGCCTGCGCCAGAAGATCCGGGCTCGGACGCCTGATATCGAGCCTGGTGGTCGTCTTCGGATTGAAACGGGGCTCGCTCAAACCTGGTCCCCGGTGCGACGCGTCTGTAACTGGTGATACTTGAACTGGGCGCGAGCGTCATCGAGGCGCATGCCGGTCGCGACCGCTTCGCGAATCGATTTTTCGGCGGCTTCGATTTCTTCGGCTGCGGCAAGCACGCGTTCTTCGTGTTCCTTCGGAATCGAGATCACGCCGTCTGCGTCACCGCGCAGCAGATCGCCGGGCGCGACACGCACATTTCCTATCGTGACCGGTACGTTTGTGCCCTCTACCTGCACGCGATCCTTGCCCGTGCGCATCCAGTTGTCTTTGGAGAACACCGGATAGCCGAGCGACAGGCATAGATGAACGTCGCGGTTGATGCCGTCGATCACTGTGCCCGCGATGCCGCGACGATGCGCGATTTCGGTCAGGATATCGCCCCATACCGTCGCATCTTCACGACCGCCGTTGTCGAGCACGATGACCGATCCCGAAGGCACATCGTCGATGAAATCACCGACCGTACCAGCGGGCGAACCAGCCGGACCGTAGAGTATGGTGAACGCACGGCCGGCCATACGAAACGACGGGTCACGCGGTTTGATCTTGTAACACTGGCCGACGAGGCCCAGACGATCGAGTGCATCGCTCAGCGTCGCGGTTTCGAGTTTTGCCGCGCGCTCGACATTCTTGTCGACTTCGATTTCAGACATGATCAACCCTTGAGCATGAATTCGTAGTTGCTGGCCATCACTTCGTGAACGGGAGTGCCGGCCAACACTGCCTTGGCCATCAGCGCTTCCTTGCCGACGATCATTTCGGCCGTTTCGACCACCTTGGCAATATTGGCGGCGCTGATGAAGATCACGGCGCTGCTGTCCGCAATCACATAGTCGCCGGCATTCGTCGTGATACCAAAAACCGTGACCGGTTCGTTGACCGCTTTTTCGACGATGCGCGAGCGTGCAGTTCGCGACGTCAGTTGCTGCGTGAAGACCGGGAATCCCATTTCGCGCGATTCGTCGATATCGCGAACCGGACCATCGGCGACGACGCCGGCGATTCCCTTGACCTTGGCTGCGAGCGATAGTATGCCGCCCCAGCACCCGGCGTCCACGCCGCTCGTTTGCTCGATGACGATCACGGAATCGGGATCCCCGAATTCGACGGCTGTCGTGCCCAGATGGCGCGGCGGTCCCGGAGGCGGCTCACCCGGCGCGAGCTTCATCGTGATCACGCGGCCTGCGATGCGTTTCGATCCCGATGCCTGGGGGACGCCGGTCACGACGCCCGAAAGCCCGAGCTTGTCGAGCGCGTCTGACACTGCACAGCAGTCGAGCCGCCGAAGGCGATGGACAATTTCATCTTTCGTTGTCGTCGATTTTCCTTTGTGGACCATACAGCTTTTACGACGAACAGTGGTCGTTCAATTTTCCGCGCTCTTGAGGGCGTCAATCGCGATTTCGCGCACTAACGCGAGACTCCCGCGCAGACGCGCCACTTCGGACGACGCCAGGCACGAAAAGAATTCTTCTTCAGCTTTGTTCACGGCTTCGCTGCAACGCATGAACGTCTCCCATCCGAGTGGTGTGCGTTGAATGCGGAGTGCTCGCGCGTCGTTCTCGCTTGCCATTTTTTCCAGAAGCCCACGCTGTTCCAGCGCTTTCACCGACTCGCCCATAGCCTGGGCTGTCATGTGAGCACGGCGCGCCAGTTCTGCACTGGAGCATGGTTCATGGTTGGACAGCAGATCGAGAAGAAGGAATTGGCGGGCCGTGATGTTCTCGGCGTTCAATGTCTCGTCGATGCGACTGACGACCAGCCGGTTTAATTGTTGAATCAGGAAGAAAATTCGAATGGATGTGCTCATTTTTCGGGCCTTGGAAAAGATTGCGCCTCGATCGTAATAGTAGAACGTTCGTGGACTGTCATTGTAGCCGCAGTCGCGTCCCCGTGTAACGCTAATGCCCCCTTATGATATGCGTCTCAATGAGCGGCTAAATCCACATATTTAAGGGAAAGTACTTGGTCGTTATACTACATGAAGTTGATATTATCTGTTGAGACTCTGGTCGAGACCCTGGTCGGAAACCTGGTCGAGGACCGGCCATGAAATTTGGAACACTTGAGGACACAACATGAGCGACGCGGGTGCCGAAATATCGAATCTGGGCTACGTGGTAGTCGGTGCACAGGACCTTGAAGCGTGGTCCAGGTTTGCGAGCGACATCCTCGGGCTCCAGGTGAAGGCCGCGCCGGACGGTAATTCGTTGACGCTGCGTATGGACGAGTACGTGCAGCGGATTCTCGTTCAGAAAAGCGACGACGAAGACATCTTCGAAGCGGGCTGGGAGTTCGAGACTCCGGAGAAACTCGAAGCCTACGTCGAACGTCTTCGGAGTATCGGTCAGGCCGTCGAGCGAGGAGGTCCGGCACTGTGCGGGGAACGCCGGGTCGAAATGCTCTACCACTGCGACGATCCTTCGGGCTTCCGTCACGCGTTCTACACCGGGCCTCATATCGCTCCGATGACCGACGCCTGGCATTCGAAGGTCATGCGCGGGCGTTTCGAGACCGGCAGGCTCGGAATCGGCCACATCGTGATCCGGTCAAAAGACCTCGATCAATCTGTCGATTTCTATCGCAAGGTCCTGGGCCTCAAGCTCAGCGACTATATCCGCGCAGAACTTGCGCCCGGCGTCAAAGTCGATGTGACATTCATGCACACGACAGGTGGGCGTCATCATTCGCTCGCCACGGGCACGATGCCGGGCAACAAACGTCTCGGTCACCTGATGCTCCAGGTTCAGGACATGAACGACGTTGGGCTCGCATACGATCGCTGCATCGCTGCCGGTCTGCCGATGCTCATGCATCTGGGCCGTCATCCTAACGATCTCACGTTCTCGTTCTATGTCAAATCGCCTTCAGGATTCGCCGTCGAATACGGCCATGGCGGGATCGTCGTGGACGACGCAACCTGGAAGGTGTCCACGCACCCGCGGTTGAGCGACTGGGGCCATAAATTCGGCTGATCGAATGACTGCATAAAAAAGGAAATATTATGAACAGTAGAGAAGTCGCGACGCAGATTCCAACAGAAGATGAACTGGTGGCGCGTGCTCGCGTCATGATTCCATGGCTGCGCGAGCGTGCTGCCGAAGTCGAGGCAGCACGTTCGGTCCCCGCCGACATCATCGAAAAATTCGTTGAAGCAGGTTTTTTCCGTATCCTCCAGCCGCGTCGCTGGGGTGGCTACGAAATGAATCCGGCTGTGTTCTTCAAGGTGCTGATGGAACTCGGCCGCGGCTGCTGCTCCAGCGCCTGGAACATGATGATTCTGGGCGTCCATCCGTGGGAATTCGGGCTCTTTCCGCAGCAGGCCGGTGACGACGTATGGTCGGCCAAGGATGACGTGATTGTCGCGTCATCCTATGCGCCCGTCGGTTCGGTCAAAAAGGTCGAGGGCGGCTACATCATCGACGGTAAGTGGCCGACTTCGAGCGGTACCGATCACGGTGAATGGGTGATTCTCGGCGCGTTCGAGCGCGACGATGAAGGCAAGCCCATCGACAAACTCAGCTTACTGCTTCCACGATCCGCCTACCAGGTCATCGATGACTGGCATGTCATGGGTCTTTGCGGCACCGGCAGCAAGAGTCTGCTTGTCGAGAAGGTCTTCGTTCCCGAACATCGGACACACAGTATTTCCGATTACTCGATGGACCCTCGTGGCTCCGTGTTCCTGTTCCCGTTCGTGCAGATTTTTGCGGGTTCGGTATCGGCGGTCACAGTCGGTATGGCTCAGGGCGCAATCGATCACTACATCGAGCAGATGAAGTCGCGGCGGAATGGCACGACCGGCAAGCCCGTCAGCTCGAGCCCCTACGTCAAGGACAGGCTGGCCAACGCAGTGCTGCTCGTGCGCTCGGCGCGCGCCCGTCTGCTCCAAATGATGATCGAAACGACAAAGATTGTGCAACGTCGTGAACTGATCCCGATTGAAGACCAGGTGCTGTACAGGCTCGATGTCGCATCCGTCGGTCGTGACTGTCAGGAAGCGGTGCAATTGCTGTTCACGGCAACTGCGGCGAAAGGGCTTTTTAACGACCAGCCGATCCAGCGCATCATGCGCGACGTGATGGCGGCCGCAAATCACATCACGCAGAACGCGGACGATAACGCAGGGACGCTCGGCGGTTTCCTGCTCGGTGAGCCACTGCCGCCGTTGCAATATTCCCGCTAATCGTCCGGCATAAATTTCTAAATCGGATATCTCTGGAGCACACCAAATGTCCTTCACCGAAGCAGGTACCAGCCAGTTCGTGACGATCAACGAACCGCGCCTCGAGAATTTCAAGCTCCACTACAACGACATGGGCGCTGGCCCAGCGGTCATCATGCTCCACGGCGGCGGTCCGGGTGCGAGCGGCTGGAGCAATTACTACCGCAATATCGAAGCACTGGCGGCAGCGGGTTTCCGCGTCATCCTGCTCGATCAGCCTGGCTTCAACAAATCCGATGAACTGAAAATGACGGACACGCCGCGCAATGTGCTGAACGCGCGTGCAATCAAGGGCGTGATGGATGCCCTCGGTCTCGACAAGGCGAATCTGGTCGGCAACTCGATGGGCGGTGCGACGGCCATCGCATTCGCTCTCGACTTCGCTGATCGCCTGGACAAGATGATTCTGATGGGGCCGGGTGCGCAAGGTCCGAGCCTTTTCCAGCCGCAGCCAGCAGAAGGCATCAAGCGTATGTCGCGTCTTTACGCGCAGCCTTCGTACGAGAACTTCGAGGCCATGCTCGAAGTCTTCGTCTACAACCCGGCTGGTATTACTGAGGAACTGCGTCAAGGCCGCTGGAACAATATCCAGTCGAACCTGAACCACCTGAAAAACTGGGCAGAAGGCGGCAAGATCATGCCCCCGACATCGATGGACCTGTCAGCACGCTTCCCCGAGATCAAGCACAAGACGCTCATCACGTGGGGCCGTGACGATCGTTTCGTCCCTATCGATCACGGTCTGCGCATGATCAACACGATGCAGGATGCACGCCTGCACGTATTCCCGAAATGCGGCCACTGGGCACAATGGGAACACGCGGAAGAGTTCAACCGTCTGATCATCGACTTCCTGCGCGACTGATTCGCACCGCCTGCTGTGCCCGATGAGCCCTGACAGATCGAAATCTGTCAGGGTTTTTTGTTTTTTTGTTTTGTATCGACACAACGTCGACAGCGTTCGGGCAACTAAACCTGTTTGTTGGTCTCACGACACGGCTGATGTCGGCTTCGGTGTACTTCAGTTTGTTTCGGGTCGTGAACGTGTCCTATGCGTGCCTGATGGTTTTGCTGCGCTCTGCTGCTTGAGCAGATCGAGCGCGACGTCGACGATCATGTCTTCCTGCCCGCCGACCATGCGGCGTTTGCCCAGTTCGACCAGGATGTCGACAGTGCGCAGGTCGTATTTCTTCGCGGCGACTTCCGAGTGACGCAGGAAGCTCGAATACACTCCGGCATAGCCGAGCGCGAGCGTCTCGCGGTCCACGCGCACCGGGCGGTCCTGCAGCGGCCGCACGATATCGTCGGCCGCATCCATCAGCGTGTACAGATCGGTGCCATGGTTCCAGCTCATGCGCTCTGCCGCGGCGATGAACACTTCCAGCGGCGCATTGCCGGCGCCGGCGCCCATCCCTGCCAGCGATGCATCGATACGGTCGCAGCCCTCTTCGACCGCGACGATCGAGTTCGCCACGCCCAGGCTAAGGTTGTGGTGCGCATGAATACCGGTGCTGGTTTCCGGCTTCAGCACCGCCTTCAGCGCGCGGAAACGGCTGCGCACATCGTTCATGCTCAGCGCGCCGCCCGAATCCACCACGTAGATCGTGGTCGCGCCGTAGCTTTCCATCTTCTTCGCTTCCTGCGCCAGATTCTCCGGCGAGGTCATATGGCTCATCATCAGGAAGCCCACGGTATCCATGCCGAGTTCGCGCGCATACTCGATATGCTGCTTCGAGATGTCGGCCTCGGTACAGTGCGTGGCCACGCGCACGATGCGCGCACCGGCGTTGTATGCCGCCTTCAGGTCATGGATGGTGCCGATACCCGGCAGAAGCAGTGTGGCGATCTGCGAGTGCGTCACGACGTCGGACACCGCCTCGATCCATTCGAGGTCGCTGTGCGCGCCGAAGCCGTAGTTGAAGCTCGAGCCCTGCAGGCCGTCGCCGTGCGCGACTTCGATCGAATCGACCCTGGCTTTGTCCAGCGCGCGGGCGATGTCCTGCACGTTCTGGATCGAGTACTGGTGGCGGATCGCATGGCTGCCGTCGCGCAGCGTCACGTCGGAGATATAGAGTTTCTTGCTCATGGTAAATAGTTTTTTATGCCGCCGCTGCCGAAGCCGCAATGCGCTCCGCCGTTGCCAGCGCCGCCGAGGTCATGATGTCGAGGTTGCCGGCATAGGCTGGCAGGTAGTGCGCCGCGCCTTCCACTTCGAGAAAGATCGAGGTCTTGAGACCGCTGAACTTGCCGAGGCCCGGGATAGCGAGCGGCGCGCTCTCGGGGATCACGTCGAACTGCACCTTCTGCTTGAGGCGGTAGCCAGGCACATAGGCATTGACGGCTTTGGCCATCTGCTCGACCGAGGCTTCGACTTCGGCCTGACTGGTCGCTTCGGACAGCACATACACCGTGTCGCGCATCATCACCGGCGGCTCGGCCGGGTTCAGGATGATGATGGCCTTGCCCTTGGTGGCACCGCCGACCACTTCGATCGCCTTCGAGGTCGTTTCGGTAAATTCGTCGATATTGGCGCGCGTACCCGGGCCGGCCGACTTGCTGCTGATCGAGGCGACGATCTCGGCGTAGTGCACCTTGGCCACGCGCGATACGGCCGCCACCATCGGGATCGTGGCCTGGCCGCCGCAGGTCACCATGTTGACGTTCGGCGCTGCCAGGTGCGCTTCGAGGTTCACCACCGGCACGCAATACGGGCCGACGGCCGCCGGCGTCAAGTCGATCACGCGGATGCCGGGCTTGTGCTGGCGCAGGAAGGCGTCGTTTTTCACGTGCGCTCCTGCCGAGGTGGCGTCGAACACCACGTCGATGTCCTTGAACATCGGCAGGTTCACCAGAGCCCGCACGCCCTCGTACGTGGTCGCCACATTCAGACGCGCGGCGCGTGCGAGGCCGTCCGAGTTCTGGTCGATGCCGACCATCGCGCCCATTTCCAGATGCTTGCCGTGCCGCATGATCTTGATCATGAGATCGGTGCCGATATTGCCGGACCCGATGATCGCGGCCTTGAGTTTTGCCGAAGCCATGTGTTTTCCAGAATCCTGAAGAATTGGTTGACGAGACCTGAGCAATGACCTGTTATGCGAAGGTCGCGCGCACGCTGCCGAGGCCTTCGATCTGCGCCGTATAGGTACCGGGCTGCGTGACCGCGACCATCGGTCCCAGCGCGCCCGTCAGCACCACATCGCCGGCGCGCAGCGGCGTACCGAGCTGCACCATGCGGTCGGCCAGCCAGATCGCGGCATTGAGCGGATTGCCAAGGCAGGCCGCGCCGCTGCCCTGCGACAGCACTTCGCCGTCGCGTTCGAGCGTCATGGCGGCCTTGAACAGATCGAGGTCCGCGAGCGGTACCGGGCGGCTGCCGACCACGAAGGCCGCGCTCGATGCGTTATCGGCCACGGTATCGACGAAACGGATATCCCAGCCACGGATGCGGCTGTCCACCACTTCGATCCCGGCCAGCGCGTAATCGGTGGCGTTGATCAGATCTGCATAGGTGTGCCTGTCGCACGTCAGGTCCCGCCTGAGCACGAGTGCGATCTCGGCTTCGACCTTCGGCAGGATCAGACCGGCCAGTTGAATCGGCTGGTGGTCGCCGTAGGCCATGCTGGCAAACAGCGCGCCGAAATCGGGCCGGTCCACGCCGAGCTGTTTCTGCACCGGCAGCGAGGTCAGGCCGATCTTGCGGCCGACGATGCGCTCGCCTGCCTCCACGCGTGCATCGACGTTGGCCTGCTGCACCGCGTAGGCGGTCGCCATGTCGTCCAGCGGTATGCCGCCCAGCGGATTCCCGCCCAGTGCGCCCTCGCGGCGCACCGGATCGATCGCTTCGCGGGTACGTTCCGCTTCGCGCAGACGCGCGGCGATGGCCTGAATGTTCTCCTTCGTCATCCTTTGTTCTCCTCTCGCTCCGGCTGCGGTTCGGGCTCTGATGCAAATAGCTCCGGCTAATCGGTTAGCGTGTCGGACTGAACAAATAGAGAGCCGACCATGAGCAAGCCGAAAAGCCCGGAGGAATTGTTCGCAGGTCGTCACTTCGACCGCGAGGTGATCATCGTGTGTGTCCGCTGGTACTTGCGTTACAAGCTCGGTCTGCGGGATCTTGTGGAAAACACGAAAAACGACCCGGGCGCGCATGCGACCGGGTCATCAAATCCCGCCCTTCGCGTTAGTCCGTACGGTACAGTAGAGAAGACATTAACTGAACGGCATTGCCGCCGAAGCGGGGTTCTTGTTACCCGGATCCAAATCACTTCGAGCGCCCGATACTCCTCGCCGCAGCAAAGAACGACCACGTTGCGATCGCGACCATGATGATCGGGGCAATCATTGCATAGCGCAGACCTTGTGTACCCGCCACGTGGCACGATGCGGCCACTGCGTCAGCGATCGGAGCCTTGCAGGCCGCCGCATAATCGCCGCTACCGGTAAAGATGTTCGCTGCGAACCTGTCGCTCATCCAGCCCACCCATGCCGGGCCCAGACCTTGGCCGACAAGGTTCATCAGCAGGAACACAAGTGCCGAAGCCGTGGCGCGCATACGCGGTTCGAGTCGGCTGTGAATGACCGAAAACGAAGGACCGTTCCACACGTTCAGCGAAGTCGCCATCAAGAACATTGCGACGGTGGAGACCGCGAAGTTCATCGACGTAAATGAAATGATCGTGAACGGAATACCCAAAAGCGATCCGACCGCCGGAATCCAGCCGTACCAACGACGGTCACGTTTCGCCATCCAGTCCGAACCATAGCCACCGATCAAGCCGCCGACGAATGCCCCAACGCCATTGACGATCGCAAGCGTCAATCCCGCCTGTTGCATATTCAGGCCAAACGTGCGACCCATATAGATCGATTGGAACATGAACGTGCCGTAAATCGAAATTGAGGTCGTCACGATACCGAGAGACATTTGCCAGAACGGCTTTTCACGCACGAACGCGGCAAGGACTTCCTTGAGCGCCGGAACATGCTTGGACTCGATGGAGTCGAAGTTGCCACGCTTCGGTTCACGCAGCGTGAAATAAGCAATCAGGCCCAGGATGATACCCGGGAAACCGAACGCGTAGAACGCCATGCGCCAACCATAAAGGTGGGCAATCGTACCACCGCCGAATGCGCCAATGAAAACGCCAACTGCCGGTCCCAGTGCGTAGATACCGTAAACGGTTGCACGCTTGGACGGTGGAAACTGATCCGACAGCAGCGAGTGCGAAGTCGGGGTCGAGCCCGCTTCACCGATACCGACGCCAAGACGGTAGACCATCATCGAAGCGAAGCTACCTGCGGTACCGCAAAGCATCGTCATCAGAGACCAGGCAACAATCGAAACCGAGATCATCAACTTGCGGTTATAACGTTCAGCCAGTCGCCCAATTGGAATACCGAGCGTCGCGTAGAAAATCGAGAACGCGAGACCGCTGAGCAAACCCAGCTGGAAATCTGAAAGCCCCATTTCACGTTTGAGCACCGGACCGACGATTGCGACCAGAATGCGATCCGTCATACTGGATGCATAGATTAGAACGAGCAAAAACAACAACCATCGCTCGTAACTTCGACTCCGGGTCGAAATCCGGGTTGCCTCTGCGGTGGACATCTTCAGTCTCCTGTTACGCTCAGAATCTGAGCATTTATATCGATTAGTTCATTCTTTTATTTGCTGCCCTTTACGCCCAGGTAACAAACCCTGCGCCGACGCCGGTACCTGCGGGAGTTCGCCTAAGCGGGAAATACTCGGCACTCTGCACATTCAGGTGCTCGAGCGCGCCCGCCGCCGTTACCCAGTTCAGAATTTCCGAGGAACCGGAATTGAGTGCGCCTCGCGGGATGCTCTGGAGAAAATCGGCGTCCTTGTTCTCGAAGGCCGCAATGATCTGACGGTCGAGCGGTTCATCGACCACGAAGTGGCTCAGACCGCCGCTCGCGATGACCATTACGCGCTGGTCGCCCGGGATCGCTTCGACCACACGACGAATTGCACGGCCCACGTTGTAGCAACGACGCGAGGATGGGACGTTCGGACTGAAATAGGTATTCAACAGCACCGGTACGATCGGAATCGGGAGACCGGCAAACAGACGTTTGACCACGAAGCCGTAGGCATGACCAAAACCCTTGTCCAGTGGGTCCTCCACGTGGTCCGAAGCCGCGACATCCACCTCTTCATCGATCAGTCCTTTGATCAACGTGAGCGCCATCTGGGGATCACAAGGCAATCCATGGACCTGATCGAGCATATAGCCTTTGCGCACCGTACGTAGCCAATCAGGCGTGGTCGGCTCCTGGAGCTTGTCGATCGTGTATGCGGTCTGTCCGTGGTAGATCGCGAACGCCGGTTGATTGGCGCTGTTGAAAAGTTCTGCCTGATCGTCACCGATGATGATCGCGACATCGGGCTTGACCTGAGCAACGAATGCCGCGAGCTTGTCTAGCGCGTCATTGCATTGCTGCTCCTTTTTGGCCAGCGTCGGCACATCCACTTCGTTCTCGTAGCGCGGCCCTACTTCAGTCAGCAACTGCGAATACGTCATCAACCGTCCATCGGACGTGTTGAGCTCCGGGTTTTCATAATCGACATTTGCCCGATGAATCCATTGTGCAGCACCGAGCGTCAGAAGGGGCGTATGAGAAGTCGCGACGCCAGCAACGATTTTGGCCATGATGTTTAATCAATTCCGAATTTGCTTACGACAAAGCGCGGGACCGATGTCCCGCGCTGCGTTTCTCTGCCGATCGATTACTCTTCGCCGGTACGAAAACGCGAATACAGCTTCATGCAGTTGCAGCGGAAGATGTTGTTCTTGTCCTCTTGCGAGAGCATGGCCATCGATTCGATAACCGGCTTCAGATCGTCGAGGTCCAGACCCGTTTCCGGATCGACGGCGCTGCCGGTGCCTGGCTTTTCGGTGGCGAACAGCACCCGATCCGCACCCACCTTTTTGATCAGGAGTTCGAGCGAATCCTTGTCGTAATTGGTGGTGTCGTAGTGGAGTTGACGCAGCTTTTGTTCGAAAGGCATCACACCGCGACGGATGTTCCATGCACGGAAACGGCCCATCTGGTACGGAATTGCGCCACCGGCGTGCGGGACGATCAGCTTCAGGTTCGGGAAACGATCGAACACGTCCGATTCCATCAGCGACAGAATGGCGATACTTTCTTCGTTGATAAATTTCAGTGTGTACGACTCGCGCGGCTGGCAACTGCCGGCTGAGTGGATCAGCGCAGGAATATCGAGTTCGCACAGCTTTTCATACAGCGGGAACCAAAACGGATCCCCCAGTCCCGGGGGCGGCGTGTCATCGCCTTCAGTCGGATCCGGATTCAGCAGACAACCGATAAAACCTTGCTCCTTTACGCGGAATTCGAGTTCTGCGAGGCAGTTGACCGGGCTCTCATTACGGTATTGCGGCAAACCTGCTACCTTGCGAAAACGCGTGGGCCACATTTCGGCGGTCTGGTGAACCAGATCGTTCATGTGCTTCGTCCATAGCGCCGTTACCTTCGCGGGCTTGATCGAATGCATCTGCATGTACGGACGCGGCGACAGGAACTGAATGTCCGTACCGACACGATCCATGATCTCGATGATCGTCTGACCGGCTTTGCGCACCGCGTCATCGCTCAACCTGGGCACACCGACGTGCGGATTTGCGCGGTGAGACGCGAGTTCGGCCATGAATTTATAGCTTTCGCCTGGAATCACGACGTGAGCATGCGAATCGATGATAAGTGACATTTTGGATATGACTCGTAGGGAAAAGATTTCAAATTACAACGTTGTTTGCCATTGCTGGTCGTTCTCGTAGACGCCGCCCAGTGGCATGACCGACCTATAGTCGATCTTTTCGTGCTGTGCCAGTTTCGGCACTGAACCTGCCGAAAATTCGGTTAACGAATTCATCAGGCAGCGACGGACCTGCATCACCGCACCGTCACCGGCGCCGAGATATTCTTTGGTGCGATCCTGGAGCGTACCCATACTGAGAAGGATTGCGAAATCTTCGGTACCAAGCGTTTGCGGGAAGCCAGAAAAGTGACCGTTCTTCATCGCTTCGCGATCCTGGCCCCAGAGATCGTCGGCCGAACGCGACGAAACCGGAGGCCAGTTGTCGCGATCGGCGGGAAAGATGTAATCTTCGTGCGGAACCGGCTTGTCCAGGATGAACGTCATGTGCCAATACCACGTGTTCTCGTCATCAATAGGTACAGAGAAGAACATCTGCGAGCGCGTGGTGTCACCGGCCTTACGCGGTGAAATCATGCCGTACCATGGCATGACGAACGAATTGGTGCGCACATATGACCTTCCATCTCCGAGTGCGCGTACAGCCGCGTAACGGAAGCCGTATTCCTTCTGTCTGATTTTGTAGACTGGAGCCTGGTTGACCGAGGCATTGGTCATTTCGTGTTCGAGCCACGACTGGTGAAGAACACCGACGTGCGCCGAGTCCATCGTAGTCTCGACCGCTTGCAGCCAGTTGCATTCGAGGCGCTGACGATGCACCACCACCTGATCGGCGGGCAAGCCCACGAACGGCAAATCAGCGAATTTCGGGGCTTCGCCCTGTCCGAGATATACCCACGCGATGCCACCCGCTTCCTGAGTCGGATAGTGCCTGAGCGGCACGTGTTTGCAATACTCAGCTTCGTTATTTGGCTGCGTCGGCACCGCGACAGTCACGCCTTCGGAATTGAATTTCCAGCCGTGGAAGATGCAACGCAGCGCGTTGTCTTCGTTGCGGGCGAGTGCCAGCGAAGCACCACGGTGCGGGCAAGCTTCGTCAAAGAAGCCGACCTTGCCATTATCACCACGGAAAGCTACGAAATTCTGACCGAAGAGTCGCACACGCTCAGGTCTTCCGCTAGCGACGAGCGACGCCGAACGCAGCGCCGGAATCCACCAGTTCTGGCGAATCATTTGACCCATCGGAGCGTCGCCCGAGACCCTGGTCAACAATTCGTTCTCGTCTTTCGTCATAGCACACCTCCTTGGAACTTAATTCTGAATACCTAATCACCGAGCACTGCGATCACTTCAAGCTGGATCTGCATGCCGCCCGGCAGATCCACGATCTGGGCGTGACGCGCCGGACGATCTTCAGGATCGGGAAACATTTCAAGCCAAGGTGGATTGACGATCGGACGAAGCGATCCGTCTTTGAGAAATACCGTGACACGCACAATATCGTTGACGGTACCGCCACCTGCTTCGACGAGCGTCCGCATATTCTGGAACGCGAATTTAGCCTGCGATTGCGCATCTTCAGGCAGCGTATCCGTCTGCGGATCTTTACCCGCGATGCCTGACGAAAAGATGAAGTTACCCTTTCTGGCACCCATCGGAATGGGCGTCTGCCCATGAGTCACGCCCGGAACTTCAATCGATCGTTTGCCTTCGTATTTCATCACTGTGCCTGATAATAATGTTTCGCCCGAGTCTCGGTTACAGAGACGACTCCACTATCGTGATGCGAGGTTACGGAAGCGTCGGGTAAGCCGATACAAACAAGTAACCTTATGAATACTATCAGTCGAAATTCAATCGATGAGTAGGGGTGTTCACCTATGCTGCGCATCGAGTAATAAGAAAGCCAGACTTATCGTCAGATAAGCCTGGCTTCGTTACTGCTTCAACCAATATCAGTTACGACGCGCGATCAGAACAGCGTGCGAATGCCGGTGTTCACGCCGACCGTCGTGACAGACGGAGCAAACAGCGTGGCCGCACTGTCGCTTATGTTCAGGCCGAGATTGTTGTTGCCCTTTGTTGTTGACGAATGCAACCTGGGCGTATTGAGCGAGGCTACGCGGATCGAGTTCGAACAGCACGTCGAGTAGTGTGCGAAAGGCAAACACCAGGGAGAAAACGCTGGCGAGGCCTATTGATAAAGGACTCTTGTATGATCAACCAAGAGGCCTTTATCGATGTTTAAGCCTCTATCACTATCAGATTCGGGGCCTCGACGACATCGTAAAGCGCCTGGACTTCGGTTGCCCTCGATTCCAGGACCTTCCGCTGATTGATGTAACCCTTATCGTTAGTCTCACCCCGATCCATGGACGCCGGCTGCTCCAGCAGCCATAGGCGTTTCATCTTCATGCTGGACCCGGGGTTGCGCTCATTATGCGCCTGGAGTGCGGAACTGAGCGCGCGCCTGATATCCGGATTCTTTACCAGATCGGAAAACCCGAGGCCACTCTGTTTCAGATACATATTGCAGGCTTCGATGTTCAGCCACGCGAGTGCCCCTACATAGGGACGATCGGCGCCCGTGATCACCATGTCGCGCACGAGAGGGGCACACGCGCTGACACAATCAGCTTTGAGACACGAAACGCGAACGAAAATACCGGACATAAGTTTGAATTCTTCTGCCACCCGACCCGCAAATACCATCCCTTCTTCGGGATGCTCCGGATCGACAAATGTCGCCGCGTCGCCCATGATAAAAAAGCCTTCATCATCGAATGCCTGCGCCGTCAGCTCCGGGTTTTTCAAATAGCCGGGGGTCACGGCTTCACTACGGACCCGGATTTCATAGCGGGTCCCATCCTCGAGCGGTACGAGCTTGAGTTCGACGCCCGGATGGGGAAGTCCGATCATACCCGTGCGATCGGTTGCCCAATGCACGTACGTCACAGCGGCTGAGGTCTCGGTCGAACCGTAAGCCGAAACGAACGGAATCTTGCGGCCCGAGTACTTGATGGCTTCGCGTTGCATAGCCTCATACGTCGCGTCCGGCAGACGGGAGCCCGAATACGTCATACGCTGCATATTGCTGAACATTGCGGATCCAAGTTCCGGGTCCTTTTGCAATGCATCGACAAGCATCGCATATGCGACAGGAACGCCACTGAAACGTGACGGCGAGACCTCGCGCAGATTGCGCAACGTCTTCGCGAATTCGGCCGGTGTCGGCCGGCCATCATCGAGGTACATCGTGCCGCATTCCTCAAGCACGCAGTTGAAGATCGAGTGACCGCCGGCAACGTGCGACCATGGAAGCCATTCGAGCAGCACCGTTTCCGGCATTGCGCCCGGCTCCCACGCGAACATCTGTTCCGTCATCATCAGCGAGACCGTGAGCATACGCTGCGTCACAATCACGGCCTTCGGAATCCCGGTCGATCCTGACGTGAATTGATACTTGGCAATCGTATCCGGCTTGATCGAATCAATCGAAATGCGTACCTGATCCGTTGCTTCGGTCGCGATCACCTGATCCCAGGTCACGACATTAGGTGCATCGATCGGATCTTCGACGCAAATTACGAGTGCTTGATCATCGATTGCCTTGACGGCCCGCTCATAACGCTTGCCGCTCTGGACGAAAATCACAGCCGGTTCGAGAAGTGCGGCCATCGCCTTCAGCTTCTCGTGATCTCCACTCAGCAAGGAATATGCAGTCGTGATCGGCGAATATGGCATATGCGCTTGCATCGCCGCGATTTCGATAACGCCATGCTCCGGCGAATTCTCGCTCAGTACCATCACGGTCTGACCGTGCTTCTTCAGATCGAGCAAAAACTGAGTCGCGGCCTGAATCTGCGATTGCCCTTGACCGTAGGTCAGTGCTTGCCATTCATTATCAGGTCCGCGTCGTTGAACCAGCCACGGATGATCAGGCCGACGATCGGCGCTCCGATGCAACAGGAACGGGACATGCGGCACCGCTGATTTGAGTTCGATACTGCTCCTGAGAATCAGTGTCCCGTCTTTGCGCTGCTCGAGGTCAATGTCACGTGGCAAAAACGGGACGTGGCGAAACTGGGCGTCTTTCAGATCAGTCGTCATAGCCAAAAAGGTGAGTCTTGAACAGCACATGACAAAAATACCCGGCAATTTTCATCACCGAGCTATATGTGCATAAATTTCGAATCTATTTCAGAGCAGCGCACGCCACCCGGCTTCGTCTTCGAACGTACCCGACGCCGGGGCTGCGCTCTTGTAGTCGATCTCTGCGTGACGTGCGAGCTTCGGGGTATCGCCGTTCATGAACTCCTTGACGGAATTCATGAGGCAACGACGAACCGCCAGGACAGCACCGTCACCGGCACCCAGATATTCCTTCGTCCGGTCCGAAATCGGTCCCATGCTCATGATGACCGCGAAATCCTCGGTTCCCAGCATCTGCGTGAAGCCCGTAAAGTGACCGTTCTTCATGGCCTCACGATCTTGACCCCAGTTGTCCTCAGCCGGTCCCGGAGGCAGCGGTGGCCACGAATCGGCGTCGTCGAATACGAGCGTCGGATTCAAGACCAGCTTACCGTCCGTGCGATACGTGAGCTGGTAGTACCAGATATTTTCGTCATCGATCGGCACGGAGAAAAACATCGAACCGCCCCTGATCCCCGAATTATTCCCAGAGATAACGCCATACCACGGCATGACGAAAGAGTTGACGCGCACATACGAACGGTTTTCTTTCAGCGCGCGGACCGCCGCGTAGCGAAAGCCAAACGGTTTCTGCACGATGTGATAAACCGGAGCCATATTCGCGGATGAAAGCTCAATATCACCGAACCCCTTGAGCCACTCCTGGTGCAGGACACCCAGGTGCGCGGAATCCATGGTCGTCTCGACGCCCTGTAGCCAGTTGGCATTCACTTTTTGACGGAAGACCACGAAGTTTTCGCGCGGGAGCCCGACACACGGCAATTCGGGGAACGCCGGGGCCTGGTCTCCCTGACCGAGCCATGCCCAGACCATGCCGCCTTCTTCGCGCACCGGGTAGTGCCTGAGCGGCACGTGCTTGCAATACTCGGCTTCGTTGTTGGGTTGAGTCGGCACCGCAACGGTCACGCCTTCGGCGTTGAATTTCCAACCGTGGAAAATGCAGCGCAAGCCATTTTCCTCATTGCGGCCAAGTGCCAGCGACGCGCCCCGATGCGGGCACGCCTCGTCAAAAAAACCGATCTTGCCGTCAGTGTCGCGAAACGCGACATAGTTTTCACCAAACAGGCGAATACGTACGGGCTTGCCGTCCGCTTCGAGTTTGTCGGATAGCGCCACCGGCATCCACCAATGCTGGCGCAACATTTTTCCCATCGGAGCGTCGCCGCATATGCGGGTCAACAAATCATTGTCCGCTTTAGAAGGCATGATGTCTCCTTGTGAATCAATCTTGGGTTTGATTGCGACGTTCGTTGAAGAAATCGGTGATGCGCTTGTCGGCACCGGTGTTGGCGGCTCGTGTCATCGTCGTGACCATCGTTTCGGCAAACAGGCCCTCGCCAAGCGGCATTTCCGAAATGCGGGTGATACCGTTGATAATCGCGTAATTCGTGGCCGCTGCATTGGCCACGATTCTGGACGCGAGTTCGCGCGCCTTGCCAAGACCTGCGCCATCTTCCGTCACATAGTGCGCGACACCCATGCGCTCGGCCGCCAAAGCGTCGAACGTGCTACCCGTGAGCATCATTTCGGTGACGCGGGATGCGCCGATCAGACGAGGAATGCGAACCGATCCGCCGCCACCGAGGAAAATGCCGCGTTGCCCTTCGGGCAACTGGAAGAATGTCGATTTTTCTGCGACGCGCACATGCGTGGCAGCCGCGAGTTCGAAGCCTCCGCCGATCACGCCGCCCTTGAGCACACTGATAACCGGAATTTCACCGAACTGCATCAGGTCGAACGTTCGATACCATCGACGCGAACGGCGCTGGCTCACAATCACGTCGGAACTTCGATTCGCCATCAGTTCGAAGAGGTCGAGGCCGGCACAGAAATGCTCACCTTCGCCGTGAAGGATCACAGCGCGTGCGCCTTCGAGACCGGATACGAAGATCATATTCAGTTCATCGAGCAATGCATCGTTGATCGCATTGCGCTTCGTCGCGCGGTTGAGCTTCACGAGCGCGACATCGCCTTCGCGTTCGACCTGTATCAGGGTTTCAGTGTTTGACATAGAGTGAGACCGCGTTAGTCGTGGATGGATCAATCATAAGCCTATATTACCTATAGATAGCCGTGAATTCGGTACAAACCCTTGCTATCATGGAGTCCGGCTTTGATGGAGAATCGTACTATATAAAGTAACCTTACTAATAATGACCGGATCCAAGGAGCCTCCCCATGGGTAGTAAAGGTGGTGCGTACATTGCTGGTATCTATGAGCATCCCGTGCGTCGTGCTGACGGGATCTCGACGGCACAGCTTCATGCGCAGGTTGCGCTAGGCGCGCTGAAGGATGCGGGCCTGACTCTCGATGATGTCGATGGTTATTTCTGTGGTGCGGACGCTCCGGGTCTTGGAGGTCTCACCATGGCTGAATACATCGGCCTGCGTAATCTGCGGCACATCGATACCACCGAGAGCGGGGGTTCAGCGTATCTTTTGCACGTGGCGCACGCGGTTGAAGCGATCCGCGCCGGTCACTGCAATGTCGCCCTTGTGACAATGGCAGATCGCCCGCTCTCGTCGGGCACGGGTACCGCGCTTGCGGGCGTCGATCGCTCGACGATGCCAAATCTGGCTTTCCAGTCGGCGGTGCCCCCTCCCCCGATGTACGGCTATGCGATGGTTGCGCGTCGCCATATGCACGAATTCGGTACCACGAGCAAGCAACTGGCGTGGGTCAGGGTCGCGGCTTCCCATCACGCGCAGCACAATCCAAACGCGGTGCACCGTGAAGTTGTGACCGTGGATGATGTACTCAGCTCACCGATGGTTGCCGATCCGCTGCACCGTCTCGATTGTTGCGTTGTCACCGACGGGGGCGGCGCGCTCGTGATAGTGAATCCCGCAATTGCGGCCCAACTGCAGCGTCCGAAAGTTGCGGTTGTTGGAACTGGCGCCGCCGTCAAGCATCCTGACGCGGGGAGAATCGATCTACTGACTTCGGCGGGCGCTCGATCGGGGGCCAACGCATTTGCCGAGGCCGGGATCACACCCCGGGATATCGGATATGCATCGCTCTACGACAGCTTCACGATCACGGTGCTGATCCAGCTCGAAGACCTCGGTTTCTGCGCCAAGGGAGACGGTGGCAAGTTCGTAATGGACGGCAATCTCATTTCGGGCGTCGGCAAGCTCCCGTTCAATACCGATGGCGGGGGCCTGTGCAACAACCATCCGGGCAATAAAGGTGGCATGACCAAGATTCTCGAGGCGGTGCGCCAGTCTCGGGGTCAAGCGCATCCTGCGGTCCAGGTCAAAAACCGCGATTTCGTACTCGCACATGGCACGGGCGGCAATCTGGCGAGCGCGCACGCAGCGGGCACCCTCATTCTGAAAGCGGAGTAATCATATGGCGCAAAAGCGGAATTTGCCTCCGGCACCTGTTCTGTTTCCGGACGACGAGCCCTTTTGGGAGGCAATGCGTTTGGGTCAGCTGCTGGCGAAACACTGTCAAGACTGCGATACGTTGCATTATTATCCGCGTTCGCACTGCCCATTCTGCGGCAGTGAAAAAACCAAATGGCACTCATTGTCTGGGCGCGGCACCATCTATTCCTATTCAATCGTTGAACGCAGCCCCAAGCCTTTGGCACCGGCAATCATCGAACTGGAAGAAGGATTGCTCATCAATTCGGTGGTCACCGACGCGGATGTTCGAAGCCTCAATATTGGCGATGACGTCATTCTGCATTCGATGCCGACTCAGGATGGACCACCCGCCCCGGCTTTCACGACCGTACGTGCGAACGCCGCACGCGAATATACGAAAGCCGCGTATACCGCGCTCGAGTGCCGGATTTCGGATCAGCCGCGGCTGTTCGAGCGGGGCGCGGTCATCGGTAGCGGCAATATGGGGATCGGCATCGCGACTGCCCTTCTCAATGCCGGACTATCGGTCCGACTGATTGATCAGTCGGACGACTCGCTTGAGAACGCGGTCACCCGTATCACGGAATCACTGAACCGTGACGTGGAGCGGGGAAGGCTGACCGAAAACGAGCGCGACGCGCGACTCTCGGTGTTGACGGCGGATCGAGATCTATCGGCAATTGCGAGCGCTGATGTCGTAATCGAAGCCGTGTTCGAAGACATGGAGGTCAAGCAGAAACTATTCGCCGAAATCGATCAATATGCATCGCCTTCGGCGCTTCTGGCGACCAATACCTCGACGCTCGACATCGACCGGATTGCCGTGGCGACGACGCGTCCGCAATCGGTAATTGGCCTGCATTTCTTCAATCCGGCCAACGTGATGAAGCTCGTCGAGGTCGTCCACACAGACACGACATCGGCTGACACGCTCGATGCCGCGCTCCAGTTTTCGGCTCAAATCAAAAAGACGGCCGTCCCGGTCGGCGTATGTGACGGCTTTGTTGGCAACCGTCTGATGATCGCGCGCGAGCGTCAGGCATCGCGTCTGCTGCTCGAGGGTGCGCTCCCCGAACAGGTAGATCGTGTGCTGCGCGAGGTCGGCCTTCCGATGGGTACGTTTGAACTCCAGGACATGACGGGCGGCATTGAACTCATGTACCGATCGCGCCAGCGTCGCGGTCAGAAAGACTGGCTACTCGATGAACTGTATAACCGGGGGCGCACGGGCTTGCGCGCCGGCCGTGGTTTCTATCGCTACGAAGCGGGCAAGAAGCGGCCGCTAATCGATCCGGAGGTCACGACTTTGATCGAAGAAGCATCGTGCGTCGAAGGCATCGAACGACGCGCGATTTCCGATCAGGAAGTGCACGATCGCCTGATTCTCCCAATGATCAATGAGGGCGCGAAACTTCTCGAAGAGGGCATCGTTGATCGCGCGTCCGACATCGATCTGATCTGGCAACTGGGTTACGGTTGGCCCGACTGGAAGGGCGGACCGATGTACTACGCGGACCAGATCGGCCTGCCCGAACTGGTGCGCCGACTCACCGCACTCGAAAAGCACGGTGACGTATTCAAACCTGCTGATCTGTTGGTTGAACTCGCGGGAGCCGATGCGGCTCGTATTTCCGATATTAAAATTTCTGATTAAACGATGGCGAACTATCGAGCCCCGGCCCAGGACTGGCTTTTCATTCTTCATGATTTCCTAAAGATCGAAGACCGGACCGATCTTCCTGGTTTTACGGATCTGACACCCGATTTCACGTCCGCCGTTATCGAGGCAGCCGCCACTTTTCACGAAGAAGTGCTGCACCCGCTTGATCAGAAGGCGGATGAGGCAGGCGCGCATTTTCACGACGGCCAGGTTTCGACTCCGGCCGGATTCAAGGCCGCATGGGATGCGTACCGCGAAGCGGGTTGGCATTCATTGAGCCTGGCATCCGAACTCGGTGGAGGTGGCCTGCCGCCCGTTATGTCGGTGCCGATTTCGGAAATGCGTGCCGCAACCGGTCATTCATTTTCGATGTACGGAAGTTTCTGCTCACCTGCGGCGTATATGCTGGGCACACTTGCTCCAGACTGGGTCAAGACGCACGTGGTGCCCAGACTCGCGAGCGGCGAATGGACGGCGACCATGAGCATGACGGAGCCACAAGCCGGTACGGATCTGCGTCAGATCACGACACGCGCTGTGCCTCAGGAAGACGGAACGTGGCGCATTACCGGCAACAAGATTTTCATCTCTGGCGGCGATCATGATCTGACGGACAACATTGTCCACATTGTGCTCGCGAAAGCCGTGGACGAAGAGGGGCGTGTTCCTCAGAGCCTGAGCGCGGTGAACGTGTTTCTCGTATCGAAGCAGAATATCGATCCGCAGACGGGCGTACTAGGTGATCGCAATGGGGTGCACGTGCGTTCAATCGAGCACAAGATGGGTATCGAAGCGAGTGCCACCTGTGCGCTGGATTTCGAAAACGCCGTTGGCTACCGCATTGAGAGCGCCGAAGGTCAGGGAACGACGGCCAACATGGCGCCAATGTTCCACCTGATGAATTACGCTCGTGTCGGTACCGCCGTATCGGGTATCGGCCATGCGGAGATCGCGCGCCAGAATGCGGTGGAATATGCGCGCGAACGTCGTTCAGGACGCGCGGCCAGCAGCTCTCGTGACACGAAAACGGTTGCCGATCCGCTTATCGCACATCCGGATGTTCGACGCTTACTGCTCGAATCATCGGCATTTGCCGAGGGCGCACGTGCGGGTGCAATGAAGGCCGCCGTTCTGCAATCCGAAGCCCGATATTTGAGCGACAGGGCAGCACGTCAGAAAGCGGCTGATATTCTTGATCTGCTTACTCCGGTGATGAAAGCGTTTTTCACCGACCGAGGTTTCGAGACCACTGTCGCATGCCAGCAGGTTTTCGGCGGTCACGGTTACGTCAAAGACTATGGAATCGAGCGATTGGTCCGTAATTCGCGAATCACGCAGATTTACGAAGGCGCGAATGGTATTCACGCGTCCGATCTGGCGAGCCGAAAAATCATGGCCCACGACAGACGTATGTGGAACCATTTTGCGACCGCGATTTCCGAATTTATTGCCCGACATTCCCAAGATAAAAGGCTCGATGATTATGTGCAGCCACTCGAGTCCGCGTTGCAACGCCTGGAAATATCGTTGGAACGCCTGACACACATGAGCACCCGTAATATGGGGGCGCTCGAGGCAGGGGCATACGATCTGATGACCGCTGTCGGGGTGCTTTATCTCGGATGGATGTGGGCGGAAATTGCGGCCATCGTAACAGACGGTCGAACGACGCGCTTCGTTGACGACCAGACGCGGATTCGCAAACTCGCACTGGCCGAAGTTTGGATGCAGCGTCAAATGCCGCTCATCGATAGTCTGTGTCGGCGAATCGAGAGCGGAAATGCTGGGCTGCTAAACCTTCCAGACAATCTGATTTAAGTAGCGGACGGTGCAACGCCGCCTCCCCCTACCGCAGATCTTCTGAAAACTATCGCTTTTACAGGTGTAACTTGAGTGACGATTCTTTTATCGACGTGCGAATCAAGTCCATGACTTGGGAGTCGAAAAATACTATCAGTCTGGTGCTCGAGCGCGTGGATGGCTCCGATTTGCCGAAAGCCGAGGCCGGGTCACACATTGATATCAGGCTGGGCTCACGGCTGTCCCGCTCTTATTCCATTGTCAGCGCACAAGGAGCGCCCCGGGTCTACGAAATCGCGGTCGCAAGGGACGCGAACAGCAGGGGCGCGTCGCAATACGTCCACGATGCGATGCGTGTCGGCGACCTAACGAAGATCAGCACGCCTCGCAATCTATTTCCGGTCGATCCGGGTGCCCGTGTCAGCATTCTCTTCGCTGGAGGCATCGGCATCACCCCGATCTGGTCGATGGTTCGCCAGCTAGAGGCGCTGGGCCGCGAATGGCATCTCCATTACTCGGCGCGCGACCGAGAACACGCGGCTTACCTCAAGGAGATCGAGCGGTTTGTGCAGGGCTCAACTGGGGGACGGCTCTACACCTATTTCGATGAGATCCCCGGCGGCACGCGCGTGAACATGGCGACGGTGATCGCCGAATCACCGGCTGACGCCCACGTGTACTGCTGCGGTCCCACCGGCATGCTCAACGCGTTCGAGGCCGCGGCGTCATCAAAGCCTGGATCGCAAGTTCATCTTGAACGGTTCTCGGCTGCGGAGCCTCCATCCACTGGCGGGGTTTCGGAATTCGATGTCGTTCTCGCGAAATCGGGGGCAACTTATCGCATACCTGAGGATCGGTCTATTCTCGACGTGCTGCTCGACCATAACGTGGACGTTCAATACGGCTGCATGCAAGGTACCTGCGGAATGTGTGAGGTCAAGGTCATTGACGGCACACCGAGCCACGCGGACAAACTCCTGTCGGCAGAAGAGAAGGCCGAGCGTCAATGTATGCTCGTCTGTTGCTCGCGCAGTGCGAGCCCGACGCTCACACTCGATCTCTGATCATCACGGAGCCTGAGCAATGTTGTGTCTGCCGAAGTAAAGCCCAGCAAGTGACTCTGGCATGCGCTCTGATCTTATGCACTTGGGGCGTATCAGCCGGAAGGGTCTGCTGGCAGGTTGGTCGTCCGGCTTTTGAAGCATGACGACGTCCGTTTGGCGGGGCTCACGGCCCTAACCTCCCCTTTAATGTGTTTTACTCGACTCCAATCGCGTCCTTCAACTGGCGCAATACCTCAGGCGGCTGACCGATCGAGAAAACAAAATTCGTGAGGTGGCGTATAAAATTCTCATTCTGCATCCACTGCTCGCGAGGTACGGCCTTAAGTTGTTCATCGGGGAACGCGACAGGCAGGCTCACATTTTTGGCTTGTTCCGGATCGCGGATCAGTCCCTTCGGATCGCGACCTTCCGCAATCGCCTGAAGGTCGGCCTCGAACCGGCGACGCAGCATTACCACGCCCTTGTCGCTTGAACCCAAAACCTCTTTCGTGCGATCGGCAATCGTACCTTGCCCGACCCAAGCCATGAAATCCTGGTTCAGAATATGCGAATCATGGTATTTGCCATTCGCATCCATGACAGGCGATTCCCACGTCGGGATCTGGTCCTGTACATAGGGCCGTGCTTCAGCGGGAACTGGAAGATAAAACCAGGAAATACTCAGGGTATGCCCGTCATCGACCGGCACGCGCCATTCGAAGTGCTCACCGAGGAAGAACCCATTTGGGTACAGACAGACCCGGCCCGTGGTCCATAGCGGATGCTCAGCATTGGTGTCCGTGCGCTGCCGCTTATACTGATAACCGAATTCGAACTCTGTGAAATCGAGTGCTGTGTGCCTGGGAACGTATTTCTCTTTCGTGCCCCCCATGCGACGCACCGAATAGTTCGAGTGCTGCCATTCGAAATGAATAGGGTCGATCGAATTCTCCTGGCACTGGAGCCAGTTGCAATTGATGACCGAGGTCACGATCTGGCAAAACCCGTTTTGCCAATTGAAGGGCTCCCAGACAGGCAGTTCGGGCATCGTCTCAATCGGACCCATATAGGTCCAAAGCATGCCGCCTGCGACCCTTACCGGGTAGCTCGTGATCTTGAGGCCGGCTCTGGTCGTCGCGTCGGGAACCGCTGTATCTTCGTAGGGACGCTCGGAGCACTTGCCATCCGCCTCGAATTTCCAGCCGTGATAGGCACAGCGGATGCCTTTGTCCTCAACGTAACCAAATTGGAGACTCGCACGACGATGCACACAATGACGATCGAGAAGGCCGTAATTGCCGCTCAAATCCCGGTATAGAACCAGATCTTCACCAAAGAGACGCATTGGCTTGATCAAGCTGGTATCGAATTCCGAAACCCCGGCAATCGGATGCCAATAGCGACGCAGGAACTCACCCATCGGTGTGCCTTTCGACGTCGCGATCAGTAGCTCGTTCTTCTCTTTGCTCAGCAATTGCGTCTCCTGTTGGGCAATGTGGGCCTGATCTTGAGGTGTATCAGTTGGCGCCCGCGATCGCAGCGTATTTGCCCGCGTGGAAAACTAGTGGCGGTGCCGGACCTTGGTCTTGAACAAGCGCCGTGACCTCGCCCACGAACAGTGTGTGATCGCCACACTCATAGGCGTGACGGAGAACGGTCGCAACCTGAACGTTTGCGCCTTCCACGATTGGGATATGTTCAAGTTGTACGAAATTGGGCACCAGCACAGAATGGGTTTTGCCCGCGAAATGGTTTGAGCACCATTCCTGATCCTGAGCCAGGATGCTGATGCCAAAGCTCTGCGCTTTGGTTATCCGTTCGTGCATTTTCGCTGATTTCGCGATCGAAACCAGAACAAGCGGAGGTTCGAGCGAGGCGGACATAAACGAGTTGGCCGTCATTGCGTGGACTTCGCCCTCCGTGTTAGCGGTGACAACGACAACACCAGTCGCAAACTGACCCATGGCATTGCGAAATTCACGGCTCGTAAACGGCAACGTGACTCCGGACTCTGGTGCAACAGTCAAACTCATGGTTAATCCAATCTATGTAAACGACACAAATGCAAAGCCGATTAATGGTCGATCAAGTAGTTGATTGGAAGGTTGCCTTAGTTTTTAATGGTCAGGAATTCGGGTATGTACCGACCGGAAGTTCAAAAGCGCCGCGGATGCAAAAAGGCGAACGGGTCCGCCTTTTTGCGCAAGCAGTGAACCACTTAGTGGCTCGCTCCGGCAGGCACTTTAGCCGGGGGGTTCTGAGCCTTGTCCGGATAGTCCGTATACGAATCGCTCTGACCGCCCTGTGCCCCGACTCTCTTCAGTTCAGCATTCTTCGCTGCCCGCTGTTCCTTGCGCGCTGCTTTGCGCTGTGCCTTGATCTCGGCTTTCGTCATCGAGGCGGCCGGAGCCGATGAGGACGCTGCGGCCGGCGCGCTGGCAGGCTTGGCCTGAGTCTGGGCCGCGAAGCTGATGCTCAAGGCGGCAATCGATGCGGACAATACCAGCTTGCGATAGAGTGAAAAGGTCATGTTTTCTCCTTCTGGTGCGGGTTCAAGTGCCGGAGTCCCAGGAGGCCCGGCACGTAACATAGCTACGCGTATGGGATAAAACGCGCCGGCCCGAAGGCTGCGGTGCTTAGAACATCTGCCTGATGCCGATCTGCACTGCGGCCTGGTTGCTGCCGCTCGAAAACCCGGCAGCCGCCCCCGTCGGCCCGATACCGGTGCCGGCCACGGGACCGAAGACCGGTGCGCCGGTCACGAGGAAGTTGCCAGCCGGCTGGTTGCCGGCGAAGGCGTGCTGGAACGTGCCGAACGCGTAGATACTGGTCCGCTTCGACAGCAGGTAGTCAATCCCTGCGCTGGCAATGCCGAATTTCTGCGTCGGCGTCAGGCCCTGGACGTTCACACCGCGCTGCATGAAGTACGAATAGCCAACGCCAGCATGCAGATCCGGTGCGAACTCATACTTTCCGCCAATTTCGAAATCCTGAGTAATCATCGACGAACCGAGCGGAAGCGTCAGGTTCGTATACGAATACACAGCGTTCAAGTACGCATTGTTGGCAACCTGGAGACGCGCGCCCGCGGCGACCGTATAAACCTTATCGCCATGGAACACGATTTGGGCAATCGTTGCGTCGGTCGTCGGTGACGAGCTCCCATTGGTGCGCGTGTATGCCAGCGATCCAGAGAAAGGACCCATCAACCCCTGCGGCGCATAGGAGAGCCCGGTGCTCAACACATGGTTGGAATTGCCGTTGCTAAACCCGTACATGACGCCTGCCCGGAGGCCGCGATAGTTCGGCGTCTCGTAGTCGACGGCGTTCGCAACCGCTTCGCCAGCGGTGCGGTCGATGTCATAGGAGAGGTGGAACGAATAGGCAGGTGCAAATTGCACGCCATTCGTATAGAACGTCACGTTGCGGTACAGGTAGTCGAACATCTGCCCCATCTTGACCGTCCCCCATTGATTGCTGGTCAGGCCGACGTACGCGTCGCGATTGAAAATCTTGCCGGCCGCAGTCATGTTGCCGTTCGTCAGGTTAAAACCGCTTTCGAGCTTGAAAAGCGCCGCCAGTCCACTGCCCAGATCTTCCCGGCCGGTTAAACCCCATACGTTTGGCCGGTCGATCCCGCTGTCGAGTTTCCAGACCGAGTGGCCGCCACTATTGCTAATGTAAGTGACGCCTGAATTCACAACCCCGTATAGCGTCACGCTGCTTTGTGCATATGCGTGTCCGATGCCCAGCAATGACAGCGCTGCTGCGCAGCTGATTTCCTTCAGTTTCATGCGATCTCCTCCTTGGTTATAAACGCCATTAACTTATTGAATCCATACAATTCAATGCAACGCTTACTAACGCGCATTCACATGAGTCCAGTGGCCGATAAAATCATTGGGGAGCGTCATCAAAGAAGCTCGCGTGGCGCGCTTGCCTGGTGCCGCGTTAAACGACCATAGCTACCGGCGGTCATGTCAGGCGGATGGGAATCATCAGCTCTGGCTGACCTGCAGGCTGAATCCTTGAGCCGTGCGTATTTGCAACCCGCCATCCAGTAGTAAACCGCGCCCCAGAGCAGGATCGGAACGGCGCTCAGCAAGGCATACTTGATGCCCGTGGCACTCGCGGCCCGGGCGCATGGACATCAGCTGATGCGCCGTAACAGTGATTGGCAGAGCCCGAACCCGAGGCCGATACCGGTACCTGCAGGAGTGCGATAGACCGGGATGTATTGGTCGTAGACGCAAGATCGTCTTTAGCACGTCGCTGCCAATTGTCTCCAGGCAGATTCAGGATCGGACTGTGCGAAGAGCCAATGCCAAGTGTGATGCGGGCCATATTAGATTCCCCACGTAGAGCGTGAGTTCAGCCAGTAATGCGTCGTTGATGGCGTTGCGCTTGTCAGCACGATTCAGTTTGACGAGCGCGATCTCATCTTCGCGTCGGATCTCGATCAACGGTCCGGCTGTGGTGGACGTATCGGTGGTCATGATCTTTGTCGGAAAACTCTCGGAATACTATTCTTCGATCGTCACGACATTAGCGCCGGGTTTGTCCGCGTATAGCGCCGCTATCGCGCTCGCGCGACGCGCGAGAACGGCCCGCTGATTGATATAGCCCTTGTCGGTTATCTCACCGCCATCGATCGATGGCGGTTCGTTCAACAGCATCACACGGCGTATGCGCATGCTGCTACCGGTGTAACGTCCGTTGTGGCGCAGCAGTGATTCGCGCAACGCGTCGTGGAATGGCGCGTGGCAGGAAAGCGCCTGCGCGTCGCGCAGGCCGAAACGTTCCTGACATGCTTCCTGGTTGGGCCATGCGAGAAGCGCCACATAAGGCAGATCGGCGCCCGCGACGACCGCGTCGCGCAGCAGGGGGGCGGCGCTGCTGATTACCTCGACGCGCAGCGTACCGACGCGCACGAAGATGCCCGACTGCAATTTGAATTCTTCTGCGACGCGACCGGCAAATGCGAGTCCTTCCTCCGGTTTTGTCCGATCCACGAAGGTCACGGCATCGCCCAGACGGTAATAGCCTTCGTCGTCGAAGGCGAGACGCGTCAGCCCCGGCTGTTGCAGATAGCCAGTCATGACAGAAGCCGCACGCGCGCGGATTTCATAGCGTTCTTCGTCGAGCGGCACCAGCTTCAGTTCGACGCCAGGCTGCGGAAGACCAATCAGACCGGCCTGCCCGGTGGGCCAATGTACCACCGTGGTGGCAGCGCACGTCTCGGTCGAGCCATAGCTGGCCACAAACGGAACGCGGTGCCCGAGGTGGCGAACGGCCAGCGTTTGCAGACGTTCATAGAGACTGTCGGGAAGCTTGGCGCCGGATGAGGTCAGGCGCCGCAGGCGCCGGAAAAACTGCTGACCGAACGTCTCGTCCGCCTCCAGCGCATCGGCAAGCATGGCGTAGCCTGCAGGCACGCTGTTGAAATTTGTCGGCGAAACCTCCTTGAGGTTGCGCAGTGTCTTCACGAACTCGCCGGGCACAGGGCGTCCATCGTCGATGTACATCGTCCCGCCATCGTGCAGGACGCCGTTGAAGATCGCCGTGCCGCCTGCCACGTGGCTCCATGGCAGCCATTCGAGCAGCACGGATTCCGGAGCGGCGGGATTATGGCGCACAGTCTGCGCGTGCATGGCCATCGACACGCACAGCATGCGCTGCGTGACCGGCACGGCCTTGGGCTCGCCAGTCGAGCCTGATGTGAAGAGGTACTTGGCCACCGTATCGTGCGTAATGGTGCCGATCGACGCCTGCACCTCCGGGCCCACTGGCGTGGCGAGAACCGCGTCCCACGCCGTCGCGTCGATGTCATCCGCCGGTTCATCGACGTAAATGACGCGCGCGTCACATAAATCGACGGCGTGCAGCGCCGCGCGGAACTGGCTCGCGCTTTGCACGAAGATTACTGCTGGGTTGATCAAGGCGACCATCGCCTTGAGCTTGGCGTAATCGGTGCTTAGCAGCGAATAGGCCGGGGTCACCGGTACATAGGGCATGCGCGCCTGCATGGCCGCGAGCTCGAAGACCGCATGTTCGAGGGTGTTGCCGCTCAGCACCATCACGCTGCGTCCGTCGAGACGTTGGGACAGCAACCACTGAGTCACGGCGTCGACCTGGAAAGAGGCCTCGCCGTACCTGAGCATGCGCCAGTCGCCAGTGCGCGGGCAGCGCTGTTTCAGCCATGGCTGCTCGGCGCGCTCGACCGCACGACGCCTCAGGACGCCCGGCAGATGCGCCTCGACCGGACCAAGTGGCACCTTGCTGCGCATATAGACCGCGCCGTCGGCTCGCTCGACGACCTCGATATTGCGCTCGAGGAAGGGGAGATTGATGAAAGGAAACTGGGCAATCATGTTCACGAAAGACTCTGAAAAGGAGCAACGGCACGATCGGACCACGTAATAAGGCAACCTTATATGCGTTTCCGCGCCGAATCTACATGGTAGAAACACTTAATGGGCTAGTCGCTGACTATTTTTGAATTTCGCAGTGGCACATGATATAAGGTCACCTTATACGTGCGACACGACGTCTCCTCACTGGCTCGACCTTGCACACGGACCGCGGAGGAATCCTTACCATGAGCACACGTCTCGCTTGCCGCCGCGATCGGGCGGATTGGCGAGTCGCTCGGGCGCGATGTGGAGCGCCAGAGTCTTACCCCAGCCGAGCGCGAAGCGCGGCTCGCACGCTTGACCTCCGGTCTTGACATGGCAGAGATCGGTCTGTCGCCATTGGCCTCCAGAGCATGAGCGCCTATCTGCGACCGACATCTTTGCTCTTGACGCCTTGACGCAATTTGCCGTCGGATCTTGTCGACGCGCAACATGAGTCCCGCCGCGTACCAAATGTCGCAAAAGTCCTGCCAGGAAGGCGCAATGCGCTGAGAAATCGGCGTGCACCCGCGACGCCAACTGCTATTCTTTATATGCTGCGACTCACGCCTTTCCGGCCGGCTATGCGGGGTCGTCGGTAACCATTCCGCACGCACGCGGAAAGGGGGATGTATGTCACATCCGGAACAGCCTCGACCCACGCGACGCACACCGAGTCGACGGCAGTCGAGCGGACCCGTCTGGCTCTCCGTCGGTATTTCGCTGGCTGGACTGTCCCTCACACCTGTGGCGTTCGCGGCGGGTAGCCTGCCGCAAGGCGGCCGTTACGTCGCCGGCACCGGCACGATAGCGGGCGCAGGCAACAGCCTCGTGATCACGCAATCCGGTTCGACACGTGGTGTGATCGACTGGAACAGCTTCTCGATCGGCAGAAGCAATAGCGTGACGTTCAATAACGGCGGTGGTGCGACGTTGAACCGCGTGACGGGAGGCTCGCTCTCCGCGATCTTCGGCAAGCTCAGTGCCACGGGCAGCGTATATCTGGTCAATCCGCAAGGTGTCGTCGTGGGTCCATCCGGCGTGGTGACGACGGGCGGACGCTTCGTCGCATCGACGCTGGACACGGACAACTGTGCGTTCATGAATGGCGGCGCGCTCACCCTGTCGGGCAACTCGGACGCGGTAGTCGTGAATCTCGGGAAAATCAGCTCCAGTGGCGGCGACGTGTTCCTGATCGCGCGGACCGTAATCAACGGCGGCACCGTCAATGCGCCTGACGGTACGGCGGAATTCGCGGCCGGGTCGAAGGTGCTGCTGCGGGACTTGTCGAGCGGCCAACAGGTATTCGTCCAGGCGGGCAGCGCGGGCAACGTGGTCGATTCGGGTACCACGCGCGCCGCGCAGATCAGCCTGCAAGCCGCGGACGGCAACGTTTATGCACTCGCGGGCGGCGGCGCGCGCATCCGTGCGACGGGCAGTGCGACTCGCGACGGGCATGTGTGGCTCGTGGCGGACGACGGCACGGTGTCGCAACGAGGCGCAATCGTAGCGAAGAACCCGGACGGCAGTGGAGGCACGGTCGATACCGAGGCAGCGCAACTGTCGTTCCAGCGCGGCGCCGCCGTGTACGCCGGTCGATGGAACATCGCAACGCCATCGATTACCGTGGACGCTTCAGTGGCGCGTGCGCTCCAACGCAGCCTGAATGCGGGGAGCACGGTCGAACTCTCTACCACCGGCGCCAACGGTGCGGCCGGTGACCTGCTGATCGCATCCGATATCGACTGGCGCGGTGCGTCGGCGCTGACGCTCGCGGCTTACCACAACGTCGCGCTTTCTCCGGGCGCGACGATCCGCGACACAGGTTCTGGCAACCTTACGCTGCGCGCGGACGCGCGGAGCATCGATAACGGCGGCAGCGTGACGAACGGCGGCACGATCGACTGGTCAAAGAGCACCGGGACGGTCAGCGCGCTATACGACATGAACGGCACCTACACGCCGGGGACACTGCTCGCCAACACGACCTGGACGGCGCCGTCCGACAGCGGACTGATCACTCAGATTACCGGCTACCAGCTCGTCAATTCACTTGCGGATCTGGAAAACATTTCGCTCGATCTCGCCAGCAACTATGCGCTCGGCAAGGACATCGACATCAGCACGCCACGTTGCTGCGGCACAGGCGTTTATGTGCCGATCGGAACTGGCGCCGCGCCGTTCGCCGGACAGTTCGACGGCTTGGGCCACACGATCTCGAATCTGAATGCGTGGCAGAGTGTTCCCGCCACGGGCGATCCGGCGAATCCCGAGGCAGCCAGTGGTCTATTCGGTGTGGTCGGCGCGACGGGCGTCGTTCGCAACGTCAGCGTGAGCGGCTTCGTGAGCATCAGCGGCTATGGCTCCTTCGGCATCCTGGCCGGCGTCAACGACGGCCAGATCGTGCGCGCCCAGACGAGTGGCAGCCTTTCCTTATCTGAACCTTTCGTTTCGATCGATGCGATGAGCGGTGGTCTCGTGGGCTCGAATTACGGCACGATTACACGCTCGTCCAGCGACGCGGCGATGGTGAGCGAGGGCGTGTTGGGCGGCCTCGTCGGATACAACTTCAGCACCGGCGTAATCCGGCAGTCGTATGAATCGCAAAGCCCGGACATCCCGCCGTCGTTTGGGCCGGGCACCGTGAATTCCGCGGCTCACGGTCTGGGCGCCGGCGGTCTGGTCGGCACAAACGACGGTCTGATCACGCAGTCATATGCGACCGGCTCCGTTACGTATGCGCCCGACTATTGCGGTGGTGGTGGCGGCGGCTTCCCCTGCTTTGGGACGGGGAGCGCGGCGCTCGTTCAAAGCAACACCGGCACGATCGAGCAATCTTTCGCGACCGGCACAGTCACCCAAATGGTCCTGGCCGGTCGTGGCCCCCCGCCGTTCGGCCTGGCGCTAAGCAACACCGGCACGATCGCCAACGACGTCTACTGGGACACGCAGACAACCGGGGCCACGGTCGGCGTGGGCATGGGTACTCCGGTGCCGGTCGCGAATGGACTCACCACCGCGCAGATGAGCGTGCCATCTAGTTTCGGCCCGACGTTCGACTTCAGCTCAACCGGCGTCTGGGCACTCCCGGCCGGCGCGCCCCATCCGGTACTGCGTTGGCAACTCGGTCCTTGAGGGGAACGATCATCGCAGCGGGACAAACAACCGAAGGGCGTGGCTTCACGGAGTGACCCGAGATACGCAGAGGTAGCCTTGGCTGAGGCGCTTAAGTCCAAGGGCTTATGCGACCGTTGTATCGCTTCTGGACTGGAGCCACGCGCAGGCCAGCGCGGCTCTCGGTTAGCGGGTTCTCGCTAGTGCGCAGAACCGGTAGTCGGCCAACTACGGATGGTGGCCCGCATTTCCATGTGGACGCTCGAACGTGGTCGGCCGGTCGCTATCGCGGGCGATGCCGCGCACATCCATTCGCCCGTGGCCGCGCGGGGTGATGAACCTTGGCATCGAGGACGCCTGGGTCTTCGCGCACTGCGCAGCCGACTTTCTGGCGAACCAGCCTGGGCGCCTCGAGGACCACGGGCGGCTTCACCACGCCGTACATGTAGGTCGTGAGCCACACCAGGCTCCTGACGGAACTCGTGCGCGGCCGGCCGAAGCTCGCCGGCCTTCTGCGCGACAACCTGATACCGGGGCTCACGAAGTTTGGTTTGTCGGCGCACGCCGTGGTGGCGTTGCTGACCGGGCTCGATTCCGACGTGCGCCTGCACCGAGCGGCTTGGAAATGGGAGAACTGGATGGCGAACCATAAGCGGACGCCTCTGTTCTCTCGAACAAGTCGCAGCCATGGTCGAACGAGCCTTGCAGGTGGCTGAGTTTGAATCACGGCAAACGAGGTATGGCGGTGTCGGAAACCTCGCCCTGTTCACACAGGATTGCTGCCCGCACTGAACGCAGCCCGAACTTCGTTCGCCGTCTGTTCAGGCGCTTGCAGATGCGGAAAGTGGCCGAGTCCAGGGAGGACCAAAAGCTTCACACCGCTACGGTCGGCGTACTCGACGCCCATTTCCTTCTTGATATAGATATCCTGCTCGCCCCATACCACCTTCACAGGGACCTTCAGCTTTGCCATATTGGCTTCGAAGTAGTCCTGGTCGCGGGTAAAGGATGAGTAGTAGTGGAAGAAGGCGTCTGCCGACGTGACATCACCGCCCCAGCCTTTCGCCATATCGTCCCTGAACTCCTGAGGCAACGCGTAGCGCTCCTCTGCCGACATGCCGCGGAAGAATGTGTTTGCCAGGATTTCGTCACGGTTCCTGTTCATCGCGGCACGCACGGCGTCGGACGAAGCCTTTGACTTCAGGCCCTGCAGGCTATCGTACATATACTGTGGGCGGTTGAATGGGGCAAAGTCGCCCACAATGATCTCCCTGGCGATATCGGGTTGCTCCAATGCCGCCAGCAGCGCGGGCAGGGCCCCGATATCGGTTGCATAGATCACCAGCTTCGAACTGTCGATGCCAGACGCCCGGATATAGTCTGCCAGCACCTCGGCATAATCCTTCGGCGCGTAAGCAAAGCGATCGGCGCCTGGACGCGAAGACTGTCCGTAGCCCGGCCAGTCGAACGCATGCACCTCGTAGTCGCTGGACAGGGATTCGGCAATCGGTTTCCAGGCATACATCGTCTCCGGGAAGCCGTGCAGGAACAGCACCGTACCCTTGGGATGCGCGGGCCGATAGACCATATGACGCAGCCTGATGTCAGGATTGACGTGCACCTCGCCGACTTCAAGCTTCGGCGCCGGGGATGACGTCGGCACAATCTTCGGTGCGGAAACGCTCACAGCTACTGCGGAGAAGACTGTCGCCTTCGTTACAAGTTTGAACATGATCGTAGCTCTCGTTCAGTGCGAAATTCCATGGTGCGCCGAAAAGCGGCGGCGCAGCAACCCGGTACGCCCCAGCGCTTTCTACTGGGGGCAAGGCGGATTCAAAAGCTTGCTCAACGGCTTTAGGGGACCTATTGGAAGGAGTGAGAATGTCATCAAGTGCGCTTTCCCCAATGGAAGTGCCTCGAGCATTTCATGTGCTTGACTCATGTCGGTAACGTTAAGGATGAAGGCCACCCCAGCCCGGTCTTGCAGTGAATACCACTGATCAATGTTGCCCTCAAGGTAAAGCTGCGCCGTCTGTTGAATTTCGGACGGAAGAATGTGTTGGACAAGTTGCATGTCCGTGCCCGGCGGAAAGGTACCAATCGCCAGGATCTTCGTGGTTGGCGTGGATGGCATCGGAGGGGTGTGCGCCATGGAAACTCCAGCAGAAGCGACCAGCACAGAGGCTGTTGTCAAATTTAAAAAAAGCCGTTTCGTCATGCGGCCTCGAATACCGGCTGTGAGTGCAGGCTTCAGACGGTCAGTCAGGCCGGTCACGCGACAGCGATCGCGTGCGCCATCGGGAACATCAGTCATCGAACTATCGCTTCGGCGCCCCCTGCCTCGCGTGAGACCACGCCCGATACCGTATTCAGCGCCGCTGCTTCCGACCCCGTCAGATAGCGATCGCGGAAGCGCTCGTCGACCCGCTCCCACATCAGTTTCGAAAACAGCAGCATCGCATTGAGCGGACGATGGTTGATGACGACGGACTCCGTCTCGCCCTGTTCGTTTATGTGCGCGACGACAAGCGTCTCAATCGGCACACCCTGGATCTGCGAGCGATAAGACTCCATATACAAACCGTCACCAATCGCGCCCTTATAGCTGTGATGCTGGAAATCGTAGAGCGAAACCGCGTGTTGGTCACGGAAAGAATGTCGGCTCGTCCTTCGATCGGACGCTTCAGGACGGTGGCTTCGAGCGTTGCGTTTTCAGCGAGGTTCGTCAGCCAGAGCGGCGGACCGCCAGCGGGTGCAATCACGGGGGCTGTGTCGTTGAATTTCATGCCGGAACTCCCGTTACGATTTGCGCGCGATGTCTGCGCTGGTGGCCTCGAGCGCTGCTTCCAGCGTGAAGTGGGTCTTTTCGAGGCGGCGTCGCGCGAGCCGTCCAACGCCTGCGCCGCACTCCGACTCGCCCGCCAGCAACGCATGAATAATCATCGGCATGGTGCTGCTCCTGTTTCAGTTGATCGGATGTGGCCATGATCAGGGTTTACTGGCGTGGCCAGAAGTGGCAGGATCGCCATTATTCGAGGAATTTCAGACACGCGTATGGCTATCGTCCGCATCTGGGTCTATGACGGAATCCTCGCGTCCGGCGTCGCGGGGCCTGTTGACGTCTTCAGCGCCGCTAATCAGTTCCATGCGCGCAAGACTGCAGCGGGCACGACATCCGCGCCCCTGTTCGTGTGGCGCGTGGAATCGCTCGACGGGCGTCCCGTTACGGCTGCATCGGGTCAAACCATTCAGGTCGACGGAAAGATCGACCCACGCAAACGCGCGGACGCCGTTCTGCTGACAGCACCGTTTTTCTCGAACATCGACGAGTTCATCGGGCGCCGCGAACGGTTGAACGAGCTGTCTTCCGCGCTGCGGCGCCAACGCAAGTCTGGCGCCGTGCTGGCGGCTTATTGCACGGCCAATTACCTGCTCGCCGAAGCCGGCCTGCTGGATGGCCGCGCCGCGACGACGCACTGGGCGAGAGCTGCAGACTTCGGGCGCCGCTATCCGCGTATCGAAGTTCGCGCACACGAACTGCTGATTGCGCAAGACGGCATCATTTCGGGCGGGTCAGTGACCTCGTATCTGAATCTCGCGGTGCGGCTCGTCGAAACATTCGCCGGCGATGAACTCGCTACGATGACCGCGAAGGCACTGTTGATCGACATGAACCGGACGTCGCAGGCTTCCTTTGCAACGCTTCTCGACGAACATGGGCATACCGATACGCTCGTCGCGCGCGCCCAGCAGCAGATGGAAGCTACGTTGCAGCAGGGATTCCGGTTGAGCGAACTGGCGGCATCGCTTGCCGTCAGCGAACGCACACTCAATCGCCGGTTTAAGGATGCCGTGGGGCTGGCTCCGTTAGCGTATCTGCAAAATCTGCGCATCGAGGTCGCGAAACGCTTGCTGGAAACGCGGCCAATCGGGCTCGAGGCGGTGAGTCAACGTGTCGGTTATGGCGATATCAGCACATTTCGACAATTGTTCAAGCGCAAGACTGGATTGTCCCCGAGTGAATATCGAATGCGGTCTTCGCGTGGCGTGAAGACCATCGAAGCCGATCCGGACAGCAAAAGCGGCTGAGGCTCCGCTACATCGCCCCCCGTCGTCACGCCCCACCCTCTCGCCCGGGTCTTCCTTTGTATCCCAACGTATCTGCAAACAGACTGGATACGCGCGCTTACACACATGCAACTCCCGGACACAAACGCGATACGTTCATCCGGTCAAATACGCCCTTCGCGAGCCGAACGCCGGGCCGCGAACCGCACGTATGACTTCGTGAAGCTGTACGTCGCAGACTTCACTCGCAACGCAACACGCTGATCCAGGCAGGAGATCGATTCCATGTCAAAAGACACCCCGCAATCCGCATCGCGTCGACACTTCGTCGGCATGGCCGCCGCGGCGCTCGCCGCGGGCTCGCTGAGCCGCCTCGCATTCGCAGATACGAACCCGGAAGTCGGCAAAATCGTGGAACCCGCGAACGGCGACAGGTCCGCAATTCGTCCGTTCCACGTTCATGTTCCGGACTCTCAGCTCGCCGACATGCGGCGTCGCATCAAGGCCACGCGCTGGCCGGACCGTGAGACGGTATCCGACGAATCGCAGGGCATTCAGCTCGCCACCATTCAGGGGCTCGCGCAATACTGGGCGACCGGCTATGACTGGCGCAAATGCGAGGCGCGGCTGAATTCGTATCCGCAGTTTGTCACCGAGATCGATGGACTCGATATCCATTTCATCCATGTGCGATCGAAGCACGACAACGCGATGCCATTGATCGTGACGCACGGCTGGCCCGGCTCGGTGATCGAACAGTTCAAGATCATCGATCCGCTCGTCAATCCGACTGCGTATGGTGCGCCGGCTTCGGACGCCTTTCATCTCGTGATTCCATCCTTGCCCGGTTATGGTTTTTCAGCGAGACCTACCACAACAGGCTGGGGTCCGGAGCGCACCGCCCGTGCGTGGGTCACGTTGATGAAGCGGCTCGGATATCAGCGTTTTGCATCGCAGGGCGGCGATCTCGGCGGCATCGTGACGAACATCATGGCTAAACAGGCGCCGCCCGAACTGATGGGGATTCACGTGAACTTCCCTGCTTCCGTTCCCGCAGAGGTTCTGAAGTCGCTGGCCGCGGGCGACGCGATGCCTGCCGGCTTATCGGACGAGGAGCAGCACGCGTATGAACAGTTGAGCGCCAACTTCAAGAAGAAGCGCGGTTACGCGGTCGAAATGGGCACACGCCCGCAGACGCTGTACGGACTCGCCGACTCGCCGATCGCGCTGGCGTCCTGGCTGCTCGATCATGGGGATGGTTACGGCCAGCCCGCTGCGGCGTTGAGCGCGGCAGTGCTCGGTCATCCCGTCAACGGTCATGCCGCAGGCGCGCTCACGCGTGATGACGTGCTCGACGACATCACACTCTATTGGCTCACCAATACGGGGGTTTCGGCAGCTCGCTTCTATTGGGAATCGCACGCGAACTTCTTCCTCGCGGCCGACGTCAATGTGCCCGCCGCTGTGAGCGCGTTTCCGGGAGAGAACTACCAGGCGCCGAAGAGTTGGACCGAAAAGGCATATCACAACCTGATTTACTTCAACAAGCCCGAAACTGGCGGGCACTTTGCCGCGTGGGAAGAACCGATGATTTTCGCGAACGAAGTGCGCACGGGGTTACGGTCCTTGCGCGCCCAAGTTTGAAGCGCTCTGACGAATGCGCCGGCGGCTCGGCGGTCGCTAGCAGCATCGCCTCAACAGTCCGCTGGCCCTGCGGATGAAACCGCCGCGCCGGGAATGCGCGGCGGTTTCAGGTTGTGGTGCCCAGCGTACCTCGTGCAGAACACGATCAGAAAGGCCACCATCCCTTACCGCCGCTGCGATCGTCATCGCTGTCCGGCCTGCCGTGGTCATGATCGTGATCGTCGGATTCCCGCTTGAAATCGAACAGATCGAACAGGTCACCGATCGCAGGCGCATTCACCGGCACGTATGGGTTATGGCCGCGTTGGATCGGATTTGGCAGGTTGTCACGACTACGACCGGTGATCGGCGGCAACCCCCAGTTGCGCTCAATGAATTTGACCAGTGAAGCGTGATCGGAGTAGCTGTGGGAAATGCGTCCTCCGGTCGAGTATTTCGACACTGCGATCATCGGGATGCGCGAACCATCGCCAAAATAGTCAATGGGTTGAACATAGCCTGAATCGTAGTAGCCGCCGCCCTCGTCCGTGGTGATCAGGATCGCCGTCGTGGCCCATAGCTTCGGGTCGCTCTTTACCGCATCGACCAGTTTCCTCACGAACGCCTCGTAAAGTCCAAACTTCGACGATGTCGGATGTCCATCAAGCAAGCCGCCCGGCTTTACAAACGATACAGCTGGCAGATTGCCCGCGCCGATGTCCGCATACAGGTCCGGCAAATCTGCAAGATGCGTGTCCCGCACCTGCTGGTTCGTCATGATCGACGTCTCGTACAGGAACGGATTGCAGATGTTGCAATAGACGCTTTTCGTCGGATCCTTGATGAAGCTCTGCCAGCCTTCCCCGTAATACTTCCAGGGGATGTGGCGATCAAGCAGCGTGTCCCCGATGGTGCGCACCGGCGACGGCGGGATCGTGAAAGGCGACTTCGACCTGTCGAGTACCGTGCCGTCGCCGTTATATCCAGGGTTGTAGTTGTTCAGCAGGTAATAGTGCTTTGGCGCGCAGTTTGCCTTGGGGTCATAGGGCAACGATTCGAGGTATTGAAGGATCGGGCCGACGCCCGGCTGGCCCGGGTCCGAACAGTTGCTATAGCTGCCGCCCGAGTAGCCATCCTGGGTGTACCAGTTGTTGGTACCGGCCAACGGATCGGGATTTTCAATCTGATCGGAAGGTGGCGTTGCCGCGTTGCCGTTGCCGTCGGTGTAGTAGTACGCATCAGCGGCGCCGATCATGATGCTGTTGGCTCCCGTACCGCCCATCACCGGTTGGTGATAGTTGTCGCTCATCGCGTACTGCCGCGCCAGTTGTGTGAAGTACGGCATGTCGCCATTGTTCACGTTGTAAAAGCCGAGCGCATTCGAGCCTTCACCGGTGGTCTGATCGCTAAAAGGCGTCGGTCGCGGCTTACCGTTGCTGCCCGCGCCGATGGTAGTCTCGACCCACGCAAACAGGTCGCCGAGACAGCCACTCGGATTCTCGCGGCTCGCATGCGCGACGGCACAGTCCGCTTGCTGCCAGGCTTGATAGAAGCGGTGCACCGGACCACCCATGTACGCATCATAGAGCGGAGGCTGCAACAGGTACGGACCGTTCAGCAACGCGTTGTAGTTGGCCACCCGCGAATCCTCTGCATGCGCCGGCAGCCCTGTCGCGCCGGTCAACAGTTGATCGATGTCGGACGCTTCGAGCGCCGTCCCCTCGGCCTGCGCGGCCGCATCGTGAGTCGCGAATGGTGGCGGGCTCGCATCGCTCGCCGCAGTCGCCGCCCCGCCGGTGTTGGGCGCCGGCAGCGTCCCGTACGGCGTTTTATTCGACGGGGCCAGCGCGAATTTGGCCGGTCCAATCAGTTGCGCCTGATATTGCTGCGCCTTCGCGAAGTGTGGCCCAGGGGAGCCATCCGCATTGACGATGCCGCGCGACAGCAGGTTCCACACTGATTGGCCTTGCGGGGGTTGATAGGTGCCGAAAACGTGATCAAACGTCCGGTTTTCGCCGACAACGATGATCACATGCTTGATCGGCGTCAGTGTTGGGGACGTTCTATCGTTGCCTGCCGCAGATACGCCGGCGGGCAACGTAGCGAACGCTAACGCGGCCACTCCCGCGAATGCTGCGATCGAAAGTCGGACGCATGCCTTATTGCATCGTTGTGACAGTTGGGGCCTCACCATTTGCCGTCTCCTTACCGTTGATTACAACGGTAAGACCTTAGGGCCGTTCCATGAAGCTGGAGAGTCGTTGGCATTACAGACGGCTGTCGTCGTGTGCGCGAACCCGTTGGACAAAGGTCCAGACGCCGGCTCGGTATTGCAATCGTTCCGTGGCTTTTCGACACGGACGCCGCTATCAGTCGACTTCCGAGAACCTGCCATCCCCGCATCACATCTCTGTCACACACTCTTTGTACGATTCGGTTATCCACTTATCTAGATAACCGCATATGAGCTTGTACGCTGTCAGTCGAGAACAGGGCGAATCCTTGTATGCCCAGATCGCACGACAACTGGAACAGGAAATCGCCAACGTCTACGCACCTGGCGACTACCTGCCATCCGAGGGCGAACTCGCGTCACGTTTTGGGGTGAACCGGCACACGCTCCGTCGTGCCATCGACGAGTTGGTCGAGGCCGGCCTGGTGGAGCGCCGTCATGGCCGCGGCATCCTTGTGCTCGATAACCAGATCGACTACCAGATCGGCAAAACCACCCGCTTTACCGAAACCCTGAACGCTCAGGGTTTGCTGGCCGGAAACCGCATCCTGCGCAAGCAGACCCTGCCTGCCAGTGTGCGCATTGCCGAACGTCTTGCCATCCTGGAAGGCGAGCCCGTGCATTGGCTGGAAACGTTACGAAGCGTGGACGGCAAGCCGATGTGCCTCATTTCGCATTTTTTGCCAGCACAACCCTTCCCCGATCTGCTGGTCCGTTATCAAGGCGACTCCCTTCACGCTTTTCTGAACGCAGAGTATGGCTGCCAGCTCCGTCGCGTCGATAGCGCCGTCACGGCAGTGCTACCCCAAGGTGACGACGCGCGAATCCTTGGCATGCCGCAAAACCGGCCAGTGTTGCGGGTCAAGAGCGTGAACGTGGATGAGCGCGACAATAAGCCGGTCGAATATGTGATTACCCGGTTCCGCGCAGACCGCGTCCAGTTGCGCATTCCGTTGCTGTAAGGGGTCTCGGGTCATCCCTGCGGCAAAGGTTGCGGCCTTCGGGCCGCATAAATCGGCTAAGAAATCTAACTGCTTCACCAAGTTTCTAGTGCTATATGTATATTCAGAAGGACAACTCATGAACGCGACCGCGTCGCAGCCCGCTCGCGGGGACTGGATGCGCTACTGGACGAACGTGCCGGCACAGCGCATTCGCGCACTCGCGCGTCAATTCGGTGAGCAATTTCAGGTGGAAGACCTGGAAATCCCGCAATCGGGCCTCGCCTTGGTGCCACTCACCGACGCTGCCATGGGCGAGACTTACTACCTCGGCGAGATTCCGGTCGCAAAGGCGCATGTGCGCCTGACCGCCCCACAAGGCGGCACCGCCGAAGGCGCGGCGATCGTCATGGATGACCGCACGAGCCTGATTCGCGCACTCGCGATCCTGGACGCGGTAACGGCTGCCGCCTGGCCTGGGCATGATGCGGCCGTGGAACTTCTTCGTGAAGGCAAACAGATCATCGAAGCAACCGCGGCCGATCGCAAGAAGCTGCTGGCGGCAACGCGCGTGGACTTCGCGTTGCTCGCCGCGCAGGAGGACGATGATGAATGAACTGCAGACGCGTATCGTCTCGCATCCGGCCGACTGGACACCACTGGTTCAGCAGCGCGCGTTTCGCCGCATCCTGGATGCGTTTTCCTATCCCGGCCGAATCAGCGAACTCGAGACGCAGGCCACGCATGTGCTGCCACTCGTGCTTGCGACGCTGGCCGATCCCGCAACTACGCTGGCCGATCCCTGCGAGATGGTCGGCGCGGCAGACCGTCAGCGCCTCGGCGCGAAGTCCACTAGTGCGGATCAGGCCCAATTCGTCGTGATGCCGGGCAGTCAACTACCCGCTGTCGAGCCTGCTTTCGGCACGCTCGACAGCCCGGAAAGCGGCGCAACACTCGTACTGGTGGTCGATGAGATCAAGCAAGGTGGCGAGCTCGTCGTCAGCGGTCCAGGCATTCAAAGCAGCGCTTCGCTACACGTGTCGGGAGTCGACCCGCAGTGGTGGAAGTTGCGCAAGCAATGGAACAGCGGCTTCCCACTTGGCGTCGATCTGGTACTGCTCGACGAGCGCAGCGTAGTCGCACTGCCCCGCACGATCAAAGTTGCCATCGAAGGAGGCCGGTAATGGGTTATGTGGCTATCAAGGGCGGCGGCCGGGCAATCGAAGGCGCAGAGCGTGTCGTCGACGCGTTGCGTACGGCCGAGGGCGAGCACGGCACGCCGCTGACCCTGCAGACGATCGAACATCAGCTTCGTTCGCTGACCTCGCGAGTGGTTTCGGAAGGCGGGTTGTATCACCCGCGCCTCGCCGCGCTCGCTATCAAGCAGATGCAGGGCGATACGCTCGAAGCAGCGTTCGCACTGCGAGCCTATCGTTCGACCAAGCCTCGGCTGCTCGAGGCGCCCGTACAGCACACGGGCGAAATGCGCGTGATCCGCCGTATCTCCAGCGCGTTCAAGGACATTCCTGGCGGTCAGATGCTCGGTCCGACCAACGACTACGCGCTGCGCCTGATGCGCCTCGACCTCGCCAACGAATCACCCGAAGCGTTCCGTTCGGTTGCACGCACGTTTCTCGACTCGATCGACGAAAGCGATCTGCCCGACACCTTCCCGAAGGTCGTGGATGCACTGCGCGCCGAAGGACTGCTCCCGGCGCTGCAGCCGTCACGCACCGAGCCTTTCGATGTCACGCGCGATCCGCTGATCTTTCCGGTTCCGCGTTCCGCCGCCCTCGCGACGATGGCGCGCGCCGAAACCGGCTCGCTGCTCGCGATCGCTTACTCGAACATGCGCGGCTATGGCGATGTCCACCCGACTGTGGCCGAACTGCGTGTCGGCTATGTGCCGGTGCGGCTTCCTCATCCGGTCACGGGCGAACTCGTCGAGGCCGGCGAGGTGCTGATGACCGAGTGCGAGATGGTCGCGATGTACGAAGACGACGACAGCGGCGGCCCACCCGTCTTCACCCTCGGCTATGGCGCGTGTTTCGGCCACAACGAAGTCAAGGCGATCTCGATGGCCGTGCTTGACCGTTCGCTGCAGAACGGCATGCGAAACGGTCCGACCAATCCGTCGGAGGACCCCGAGTTCGTGTTGCTGCATATCGACGGCGTCGATTCGATGGGTTTCGCGAGCCACTACAAGATGCCGCATTACGTCACATTCCAGTCGGACATGGACCGTCTGCGCACGACCCAGCAAAAGGCTGCGGACAAGCAGACCGAACAGGATGCACAAGGAGTCGAGCTATGAACGATCTCTACGAACTGCCGCTCGACGAAGCAGGTTACAACTTTGGCTTCCTCGATGAATACGCGAAGCGTGAGATCCGCCGCGCGGTGATTAAAGCGATTTGCGTTCCCGGCTACCAGACGCCGTACGCCTCTCGTGAAATGCCGATGGGCCGTGGTTTCGGCACGGGCGGTCTGCAGCTCACGCTGTCCCTCGTCGGTCCGGACGACACGCTCAAGGTGATCGACCAAGGCTCCGACGACTCGGTCAATGCGGTCAATCTGCGTCACTTCGTCGAACTCACCTGCGAGGGTGTTCAGACTACCGAGCACACCCGTGAAGCCACGCTGATCCAGTCGCGCCACCGGATTCCCGAAGTCGCGTTGACCGAAGAGCAGATTCTCGTCCTGCAGGTGCCGTATCCCGATCCGCTGGTCGTCGTGGAACCGTCCGAGGCGCGCCGCAAGACGATGCACGGCGAAGGTGACTACTCGCGTCTGCTGACCAAGCTGTACGAAGACATCGTGCAGTTCGATGAAATCACCATCTCGCATCGCTATCCGACGCGTATCAACGGTCATTACGTGATCGACCCGAGTCCGATTCCGCGCTACGACGTGCCGCAGCTGCATATGTCGGCCGCGCTCGTGCTGCTCGGTGCGGGACGCGAAAAGAAGATTTATGCGGTGCCGCCCTATACCCGCGCGGACCCGCTCGCGTTCGACGACGTGCCGTTCCGCACCGAGGACTTCCACGACGAGCATGGCAATCGCCGAGCCTGCGTGCGCTGCGGCTCGATCGACAGTTTTCTCGACGAGATCATCGGCGAGGACGGCGACAAGTCGTACCAATGTTCGGATTCGGACTACTGCAACGACTATCGCAACGGCCGCACTCATCAGCAGGCCAGCGCAACGAACGAAGGAGCAGTCCAGTGAGCCCCATTCTTCAAGTGCGCGGCTTGACCAAGATTCACGGCACAGGCTGCGAGCGCTGCATCGAAAGCACCGGCCCGGAACAGGACACCAACATCTGCCCGCATTGCGGTTCGGTGGTGGCTGCCCACGACGTCAGCTTCGACCTGCGGCCCGGCGAAATTCTTGGGATCATGGGTGAGTCGGGGTCGGGCAAGTCGACCGTCGTCAAAACGCTGTACTTCGATGAAAAGCCGACCGCGGGCACCGCGCGCTTCTTCGATGAAGACAATGACTGCGACCTGTTCGCAGCGAATGCCGCCGCACAGCGCTGGCTGCGCAATCATCGCTTCGGCATGGTGTACCAGAACCCGCACCTCGGCTTGAACTTCAACGTGTCGGCCGGCGGCAACATCGCCGAGCGCCTGTTGATGAACGACGTGACGCTGTTCGGCGAGATCCGGGAGCGCGCACGCGATCTGCTCTCGCGCACCGAGGTACTGCCCGAGCGTATGGACGAATCGCCGAAGAAGTTTTCGGGCGGCATGCAACAGCGAGTGCAAATCGCAAAGGCGCTCGCGACCCGTCCGCCTCTGCTGTTTCTCGATGAAGTGACCACCGGCCTCGATCTCTCGGTGCAGGCGCGCATCCTCGATCTGATCCTCGAGATCCAGCAGGAACTCGGCACGGCGATGATCGCAGTCACGCACGATCTCGGCGTGATCCGCTTGCTGGCGGGCCGCACGATCGTGATGAAGTACGGCCGCATCATCGAGTCGGGCCTGACCGACCAGATTCTCGAAGACCCGCAGCATGCGTACACGCAGCGGCTTGTGGCCTCCGCTCTCTGAGGTAAACCAATGTCCGCGATCCTGACCGTTAAAAATCTGAGCAAGCACTTTGCGCTGCACGATCAGCGCAAGACCATCCCGTCCTGCGCGAACGTCTCGTTTGCCGTCGAGCCGGGCCGCCTGTCCGCGCTGATCGGCCCGACCGGTGCCGGCAAATCGTCGGTGCTCAAATGCATCTACCGTACTTACCTCGCGAGCGCCGGAAGCCTGCTGTTCCGCACCGCAGCCGGTGAGACGGTCGATCTCGCGCAGGCGTCCGAGCACGAAGTGCTCGCGCTGCGCAAAGGCGAGATTGGCTTCGTCACGCAATTCCTGCACTGCCTGCCGCGCAAGGCCGCCGTAGATGTCGTGGCCGAGCCGCTGCTCGTGCGCGGCACCGCGCGTGCCGAAGCGCGCGACAACGCGCGTGGAATGCTCGATGCGCTGAACGTGCCCGAGCGTCTTTGGGAAGTGCCCCCTGCGACCTTCTCGGGTGGTGAAAAGCAGCGCGTCAACCTGGCGCGGGGCCTCGTCGCTCGCCCGCGCCTGTTACTCCTCGACGAACCGACCGCAAGCCTCGATCCGCGCACCACCGACAAGGTTGTGGAGATCCTGCAAGGGATCAAGGCCGAAGGCGTGGCGATGCTCGCCATCTTCCACCATCCGGACCTGGTAGAGCGCCTTGCCGACCAGGTGATCGAACTGGCACCGCCGGTTGTCCACTCCCCTCTTTCGGAAGCGATCACGCAATGAGCCGCCAACTCCTGACGAACGCAACCGTCGTTCTCGCTGACGAAGTGCGTGAAAGACTCGCCGTACTCATCGAGGACGGCAAAATCGCGGCACTCGACCCAGAGCACACCGCCGGAGCGACCGTGGTCGACCTGCGAGAACATACGCTGATCCCAGGTATGCTCGACCTGCATTGCGACTCGCTTGAAAAAGAGGTGGAGCCTCGTCCCGGCGTGTATTTCCCGATCGACTTCGCTTGCGCGCAGGCAGACAAGCGCAATGCGTCTGCGGGCATCACCACGGTATTTCATGCGCTGTCTTTCGCGAACCGCGAGTTCGGCGTACGCAACAACGAAACGGCAGCCGAGCTCGGCCGCTCGATCCACGCCTGGCAAGCGCATGCGCTAATCGATAACAGATTCCATGCACGCTTCGAGGTGACCGACGTCACCGCCCCTCCGGTTCTGTCGTCGCTGATGGACGAAGGCGTGATCGACCTGATCTCGTTCATGGATCACAGCCCGGGCCAAGGTCAGTTTCGCGACGTCGAGTCGTTCCGCAAATACCTTGCGAACGCCTACAAAGCCGACGATGCCACGCTCGACGAGATCATGAAGCAGAAGGCAGAGGCAGCCAGAGGCGCGATCGAACGCATGCAGCAGCTGGCTGCGCTGGCGCGCGCCAAGGGTGTCGCAATTGCAAGCCACGACGACGATTCGGCCGCCAAGATCAACGTGGTACGCGATCTCGGTGCGACGATCTCGGAGTTCCCGATCAATCTCGAAACGGCCCAGGCCGCGCGCAGCAATGGCATTGCCACGCTGTTCGGCGCGCCGAACATCCTGCGCGGCAAGTCGCAGTCGGGCAACATGCGTGCGCTCGATGCGGTGCTGGCAGGCGTCGCAGACTGCCTGTGCGGCGACTACTCGCCTGCCTCGTTGCTGCCAGCCACGTTCAAGCTGCCCGAGGTCGCGGACGTTTCGCTCGCGCACGCCGTCGCGCTCGTGACGCGCAATCCCGCACGGGCAGCCGGGCTAAACGACCGCGGCGAGATCGCGGTCGGACAGCGCGCCGATCTGGTCGCAGTCCAGCGGATAGGTGGGTTGCCGCATGCCGACCAGGTGTGGTCACGCGGCAAGCTCGTGCTCGGCGCGAGCCGCGTGCATCACTGAGGCCGCTTCCATGTCAGGCAATCTGATCTACGTAAGCGGTCCTTCCGGCAGTGGCAAGGACAGCCTGCTGCGCTATGCGCGCGAGCAGTTGTCCGGCCACGCCGGGATCTGCTTTGCTCATCGCTACATCACGCGCGCAGCGGACGCCGGTAGCGAGAATCACGTCGCGCTGAGTCCCGAAGAGTTCGCGGCGCGCAGCAGCTCGGAGCTGTTCGCGCTGAACTGGGCGAGCAATGGGCTGCAATACGGTATCGGGGCCGAGATCGACCATTGGCTGGATAAAGGGTTGACCGTCGTGATGAACGGGTCGCGCGAATATCTGCCGCATGCACGCACGCGCTACCCCCACCTCGTGCCGGTGGAAATTGCAGTGCCGCAAGCGGTACTGCGTGAACGCCTTCTGGCGCGCGGTCGCGAAACGGTCGAGCAGGTGGAGCAGCGCCTGCAGCGCAACCATTTGCTCGAACAGCGTGCCGGCAAAGTGGAGATCATCCGCAACGACGGCGATCTCGGACAGGCGGGAGAGGCACTGGTTTCGCTGATTCTCCGCTGCGCGGAGCCATCATGATGCGGGTTACCTTCCTCGGCACCGGCGCGGCAGGCGGCGTACCGCTCTACGGCTGCAACTGCCCCGCATGTACACGAGCGCGAGCCTTACCCGCTTGCGTTCGTCGCCCCTGCAGCGCGTTGATCGAAACGGACACGACCCGCGTTCTGCTCGATGCCGGACTGGTGGACCTATCCGAGCGTTTTCCCGCTGGAAGTTTCGACGCGATCGTACTCACACACTTCCATCCAGACCACGTGCAAGGGTTGTTCCATCTGCGCTGGGGCGTCGGGAAATCCATCCCGACCTGGGCCCCGCCAGACAGCAACGGTTGCGCCGATCTGTATCGCAACCCGGGCCTGCTCGCATTTAATCAGGCAGAGAAATTCGGCACGTTCGATGTCGGTGACCTGCGTTTTACGGCGCTGCCGCTGATCCATTCCAAACCAACGTTCGGCTATGCAATCGAAGGCCCAGAGGGCGAACGCTTCGCCTATCTGACTGACACGATCGGGTTGCCGCCTTCCACGCTGGAGTGGCTGCGGAGATGGGAAGTACTTTCGCTGGCTCTCGACTGTTCTTTCCCGCCAACGGATCAGCCGACCAACCACAACGACTGGAATACCGCATGTGCGCTGGTCAAGCAGCTGCGGCCAGTACGTACATGGATGACGCATGCATCCCATACGTTCGATACGTGGCTACTTGAGCAATCAGAAAACGTCATGCCAGAAGGTGTTTTGATCGCGCGGGACGGCATGGCTCACGTGCTGCCCGCTGATTTTCGGACTGCACAGACGTCCGAGGGGGCCGCCATGGCCAGGTAATCCGCGCGGCATGAATCGCATGTGTCTTCAAGATGTCACTTTACTTAGTACGACGAATATCGAAACGAATCAGGAAAGGAACATATCGACATGACTTCCCGAACCACCATCAAGACCGACGCCTTAACCCGGCTCGATCACATGCCGTGGACCCGCTTCCACACCTTGCTGACGGTCGCGCTGGGAGTGGGCTGGACGCTCGACTCTTTTGAAACCAATATCATCGGTAGCGTGTTCGGCACGATCAAGGCGCTTTGGCACCTCGACGCGGCCCAAAGCTCACTGGCCGTAAGCGTGTGGGTGCTCGGCATTCTGGTCGGCGCGGTCGCGTTCGGCTACCTGGCGGACCGCTTCGGCCGCAAACGCCTGTTCCTGGCTACGCTCCTCTGGTATGCCGCGTTCAGCGTGGCAACCATCTTCGCGTGGGATTACCACTCCTTCCTCGTGTTCCGCGCGCTGACCGCGCTCGCCGTGGGCGGCGAATACTCAGCCGTGACGGCCACCATGGGTGAATTCATTCCGCGCCGCAATCGCGGACGTACCGACGCGCTGATCCTGTCGGGTTTTCCCCTCGGTGCCGTGCTGTCCGCCGTTGTTTCGTACTACGCGATGAATCTCCTGCCGCCCGACATCGCGTGGCGCGTAGGTTTCGGCCTGGGTACCACGATGGCCCTGATTTTCTTCTGGATTCGCCGCGTCATTCCCGAATCGCCGCGCTGGCTTCTGCAGCAAGGGCGCGTGTCCGAAGCTGAAGCAATCGTCGATGAAATTGCCGCGTATGCAAAGCGCGCCGGGATCAGCGCGGCTACCGAAGCGCAGAAGCGCTATCAGCCCACCGCAATCGTCCCCGCACACCCGACGTTCTGGCGCAATGTGGCTGAGCTGGTTGGCCGCTATCGCGGACCGTGCGGCCTTGCCAGTGCGCTGAACTTCTCGCAGGCAGTCGTGGTGTACGGCGTACTGTCGTTGATGGCGCTCGTCATTCTGCCGTACATGAAAGTGCCTGCTGCTGCGATGCCGATCTACTACATTTACGGCAACGTAGCGGCTTTGCTCGGCGGCTTTCTCGCATCGCGTGTGCTCGAGTCGTGGGGGCGTCGCTCGTCGCTGTTCACGAGCTACACGTTCACCGTGCTCGCTATTCTGGTGGTGTACTTTTCGCAAACGCTGCCTTCCATGGTGGTCGGCTACTGCCTGATCCAGTTTGGCGTCACGTGGGGTTACATCTCGGCTTACGTGGTTTCGTCTGAAATCCTGCCGACGCGGTTGCGCGCCTCGGGATTGGGCGTGTCCGTTGCTTTCGGTCGAGTGGGCGCAATGATCACGCCGCTACTGCTGACCAGCGCCTTCAGCACGACGGGCACAACTTCCGCACCGTTGCTCGTGCTGCTGGCGCTTGCGCTGCCCGGTCCCGTTGCTGCCGCGATCTGGTGGGTCAAGGGACGCGAAACCCGGAATATTTCGCTGGAGGAAGGCAGCGATGACGCGTTGACGGAAGCCACACCGCAGCATAATTTCCGAACGCGCGAAGCATAGACGCCTGGAAAGTCAAAGGGCTGCGGAGAAATTTCTGCAGTCTTTTTTTCATTCTGGTTTCGGAATGGCCACCGTCGAGTCGCGGATTCAACTGGTCGACTGCTTCACCTACCCACACAAATGACTCGCGAGGCGATCCGTTTTGCAGCGCGCCCCGCGCCAGACCATATCTGTTTGCAAACATAGAATTGCGGGGAAAGACGAATATTCATACAAAACAGTCACTTAGCGAGCTGCGTCGGGACGGGTTTTTGTTTGCACACATCCATCTATCGCGGTCTTTTTCAACCAACGAGCGCTGATCGGCGTCGGGTTTGATTTGCCACAAATTGTCACTTAGAATTTTCCGCAAGGCCTCCCTAGGAACCGATGACATGCCTTCGAACAACGGAAAACCGGTGTCGTCGTTCGTTCCTCGGGGAATGCCCGGCCTCTGGGTCGTCCTGTTCGTCATCTGGATGGTCGCGAATGCATCGCTCGCGGTCGAACCCGCTCTTGTCGGTCTCGTCATTACCTTCGTCGTCGCGCGTGTCTTCGTATCGTCGAGCGAAGCATGGCAGCGCCTACGTCTAACGCCAGCCGCGCCGTATCACTTCGCCGCGTATAGCGTGACTTTCATCGTCGAGCTCGTACGCGCCAATCTGAATGTGATGGCGCTGGTGTACTCGCCGCGTATCAACATCAAGCCCGGCATCGTCAAGGTTCGCACGCGCCTCCAAACACCGCTCGGCCGTCTCGCGCTCGCCAATTCGATTGCGCTCACGCCGGGCTCGCTCGTGATGGACATTCGGGACGACATACTTTTCATTCACTGGCTCGACGTGAAGACGACCGATATCGACGAAGCGACCAACGCACTCGTCACACCGTTCGAAAAGCATCTGGAGAAAGTCTTTGGCTGAGATCATGCTCCGGATCGCCGGCGTGCTGATCTTGTTCGCGATCCTGTTCGGCGTGATCCGTCTCGTGATCGGTAGAACCGTCGTCGACCGCATCGTCGCGATCGACGTGCTGACGGTCATCTCGCTGTCGCTGATCGCGATGTATGCGCAGTTCTCCGGTCGTTTCGTCTATATCGACGTCGCGCTCGTGTACGCACTGCTCAGCTTTCTCGCGGTGCTCGCGATTGCGCGCTTTCTTGAAAGGGGGCTGTGAGCGATGCTCGAACTGCTCCTGCTGCTGATGTGCGCGAGCATCCTCGTGAGCGGGGTGCTGGCCGTCTGCCTGAAGAATCTGCTGGCCGCGATGGTGAGCTCCGGACTCGCGAGCCTGTTCGCGGCGGTCGCCTTCCTGCTGCTCGCCGCGCCGGACGTCGCGATGGCCGAAGCCGCGATCGGCTCGGGACTCACGACTTTCGTCTTTCTGTACGCGATCCGCAAAACCGGCTATCAGAAGGGCTAGCGCATGTTCGAACTGACCGGCAGCGTGTTCATCCTGTTGGGCGCCGTCTTTCTGTTCTCCGCCGGCCTCGGGCTGCTGCGCATGCCGGATGCCTATACGCGCATTCAGGCCGGCACCAAGGCGTCGACGCTCGGCAACATGCTCGTGCTGATCGGCCTCGCGTTCTACCATCCGAACTGGACCTTCCGTCTGATCCTGCTGATCTACTTCGTGCTCGTGACCAACCCGCTGTCCTCGCATGCGTTATCGCGCGCCGCCTGGCTGATCCGCACGCCGATGACCCCGTCCACGATCACCGACGCGCTCGCCGACGAAGACGCGCGCACCGCCGGGAAGGCCGAATCATGATGCGTCGCGTGTTCGCGCTGCTGACGGTGCTGCTGTTCGCGGTCGTGTTCTGGCGAATTGTCGGCGGCTATTCGGAGTTGCAGGGGCTGCGCCCGCTCGCCTGGTACTACGTCGTCAGAGGGCCGCTCGAACTCGGCGCTCCGAACATCGTGACCGGCATCCTGATCGCGTTTCGCGGCTTCGACACGCTCGGCGAAGTCGCGGTGCTGTTCATGGTCGCGGCGAGCGTCGGCGTGCTGCTGAAAGAGGAAAGCGCAACGCCCACCGCTGTGGCGGACGAAGCCGCGCTAGTGCGCCGGCCCGCCGGCGAGATCGTACATACCGGCAAACAGGTGCTGCTGCCGATGATCTTCACCTTCGGCGGCTACGTAATCGTCAACGGCCATCTGTCGGCGGGCGGCGGCTTCCAGGGCGGCGCGATCGTCGCATCCGCGGTGATGCTGATGCTGCTCGCGCGGCCCCGCTCGACGCTGAACCTCGCGCTGCTGAGCGTCGTCGAATCGCTCGCGGGCGTGCTCTACGTTTGCATCGGCATTCTGGGCCTCGTGCTCGCGGGCGGTTTTCTCGACGCGCGCTTTCTGCCGCGCGGCCAGTTCGGCACGTTCTTCAGCGCCGGCGCGATCCCGCTGATTTCCACACTGCTCGGCGTCAAGGTCGGCGCGGAGCTTAGCGTCATCATCGACCGGTTCAGAAGCTGAACGAAAAGGGGAGCGCATGAGCACGGGCATTCCGGTTTCGAAGATCCTGCTGATCACGGGCTTTTGCCTTTCCTTGATCGGCCTGTGGGGCATGCTGACCCACCGCAACATCCTGCGCATCATCATCGGCTTCGCGGTGATCGACACGGGCCTGCACATCGTGATGGTCGCGACCGGCTACATCACGGGCGGCACTGCGCCGATCATCGATGCGGCGCTCAGCAAATCCGCGGCCGCGCACCGTGCGATCGATCCGATTCCATCGGCGCTCGTCGTCACCGCGATCGTGATAGGGCTATCGGTCACCGCCATCATGCTGTCGTTCGCAATCCGTCTTTACGCCGCCAAAAAGACGCTCTCCATGGACGCCTTCACCGAGTCGAAATGGTAGCCGCGCTGTTTCATCCGTTGCAGATCTTCATTCTCGGGCTCGGCGGCGGCTTCGTCATTCCGCTGCTGTATCGGCTCGGCAAGCCGTGGCTCACGCTCGGTTTCTTCATCGCGCTGTGCGGGATCGTGCTGGTCTCGGGCGTGTCGTTTTACGGCCTGCTCGATGGCGGCGACACGATCGAGGTGCTGACCGCGGGCGCGCTGCCGCCGGTGTCGATCAATCTGCGCTTCGGCCTGTGGGAAGGCCTTTTCACGTTCAGCGTCAACGTGGTCGCGCTGCTCGGCGCATTGCATCTGTGGGACCGTCTGCGCGGCAACTACGCGGCCTTGCTGCTGTACCTGATTCTGGTGATGGGCATCGACGGCATGGTGATGACCCGCGACTTGTTCAACCTGTTCGTGTTTCTCGAGATCGTGTCGATCGCGACATACGGCCTGTTCGGGCTCGAGCGCACACCCGCCGCGCTCGCCGCCGCGTTCAAGTACATCCTCGCGACCGTGATCGCGTCGACCCTGTTCCTGCTCGGCGCGGTGCTGCTCTACTACGTGAGCGGCACGCTGAACATCGACGAATTGCTGTCGCTGCGCGAGCAGATCGGCGGCCCGATCGGCACGGCCGCGATTCTGCTCGTGTTCGCGAGTCTAGTGATCGAACTGAAGCCGTTTCCGGCCAACGGCTGGGGGCTCGACGTCTACGAGACCGCGCCGAGCGGCGTCGCCGCGATGGTATCGGTCGGCGTGTCGGCGGGCGTGTTCTTCGCGCTGCTGAAGTTGCTGCCGCTATTCGACGGCCAACTGACGCTGCTCGCCGTGTCGGGCGGCGTGACGTTTCTGTTCTCGAACCTGCTCGCGATCAAGCAGACGAAACCGCAGCGCGTGCTCGGCTATTCGTCGATCGGGCAAATGGCGCTACTGATGCTGTCGCTCGCGTTGCTGCGCCAGGTCGGCGCGGACGCATCGATCCCGCTCGTCGTCGGCGGCCTGTTCATCAACCATCTGTTCGCGAAGGCGGGGCTGTTCTGGCTGACCGGCGTGCTGCGGCGGCATGGCGACGACGCACGCGCGATCCTGTCGCGCAGCCCATTGCTGATCGGCCTGCTCGGCCTCTTCCTGGTCGCGATCGCGGGACTGCCGCCGTTCCCCGGCTTCTGGGCGAAGTGGGAACTCGTGATGCGCCTGACCGCCGCCGGCAAGCCGTACTGGATCGTGTTGATCCTGACCGGCTCGCTGCTCGAAGCGGGTTATATGTTCCACTGGTTCGTGCGCGCGCTGGCTCCGTCCGACGTCGAGGCCAAAGCCCGGCCGAACCTCGCCGCGCTGCTGCCGCTGTTCGGCGTCGCCGTGCTGCTGATCGCGGCGGCCTACATGGCGGCCGTGTTCTCGGGCGTCGCGTCGGCGTGGATCTTCTCGCCGCTCACGGCAGGCGCGCTGTTCTATGCGGCCGATCGTCTGCCGGGGCGCGTGAAAGGCGTGCTCGCGGTGATCGCGATTGGACTGATCGGCAGTCTGCTTTGCGAGGGCGCGGGCCGTATCGCCGGGCTGTTCGCCTGGCTGCTGCTTGCGGGCAGCCTCGTGATCGCCGCGGCGAGTCTCTATCGCGACGATGTGCGCCCCGGCTTCTATCCGATGCTCGTCGTGCTGTCGCTGTCGATTCCGGCGCTGCTGCGCTCATCGACGTCGCTCGAATTCTTCTATAGCTGGGAAATCATCACGCTGTCGTCGTGCTTCCTGATCGCGAAGTGCCGGCGCGCGGGCCCGCATGTGCTGACCTTCCTGCTGTTTTCGCTGCTGGCCGCGTTCTTCCTGCTGGCGGGTTTCGCCAACGTCGCGGCGATCGACGACACCATCGCACTATCGGCGCTGATCCATTCGGGACCGGAAGCGAACTATGCGTTCGTGCTGCTCGCGGCCGGCTTCCTGATCAAGGCGGGCGCGATCGGCGTGCACGTATGGCTGCCGGGCGCCTACACCGAAGCGGAAGACGACGTGACCGCGATGCTGTCGGCGGTGGTCAGCAAGGTCGCGATGTTCGGCCTGCTGATCGGCACCTACCTGACGATACGCTCGGAGGTCGGCCTCGAACTCGCGCACGTGATGACATGGATCGGCATGCTGACGGCGCTGTTCGGCGCGCTGATGGCATTGCGGCAGAACGACTTCAAACGCATGCTCGCGCTGTCGAGCATGAGCCAGACCGGCTATATCGTCACCGCGATCGGCCTGATGAGCCATCTCGGCTGGGTCACCGCGCTGTACCTGGTCGCCAATCACATGTTCGTGAAGGGCGTCCTGTTCCTCGCGCTCGCGGGTGTGATCTTGCGCACCGGCACGCGCAACTTCGCCGCTGTGGGCGGCCTCGCGCGCGAGATGCCGCTGACGTTCGCGATGGTCGTGATCGCGCTCGTGTCGATGTCGGGCCTGCCGCCGCTGATGGGCTTCGGCGGCAAGTGGCTATTGCTGAGCGCGATGACCGACAAGGGCTGGTACGGGCTCGCCGTGTGCGGACTGCTCGCGACCTGCGCCGGTTTTCTGTACATGCTGCGCCTCTTGAACGGCGTCTTCCTCAAGCCGCGCCCGCCGCAGCGGCCGCAGGTGCGCGAAGCGCCGGTGATGCTGCTGGTGCCGCAGTTCCTGTTCGTGGTCGGTATCGCGATCCTGTCGTTCTTTCCGAAGGTGTTGCTCGAACCGGTATCCGCCGCGATCGACCCACAGTTCGCGGCGACCCTGGTATGGGGCGGCATGTCGCTCGAAAGCATCTACGGGTTCTGGAATCCGACACCGGTCGTGATCGTCGTGCTGATCGTCACGGCGATCGTATTCGGACTCGGTGCGCTGTACTACCGCAGCCGTCGCGGCAACGCGCGCAACGCCCCGGACTTTTACCACTTCTACCGGCCGATGCTGAGCCGCACGGTGCCGCCGGTCGCGCAGATTTTCTGGCGCGGCCTATCGCACTTCGCGCTCGCGGCGGCGGCACGGATACGACGCGTCTATACCGGCGACGGGCAGACCTACGCGCTCTACGTGCTGCTGTATTTTCTCGTGATCTATTTCGCGAGCACGGGATTGAGTTCAGCGGGGACACCATAACGGTGCGGGTGGTCCTGGCGCGGCGGCACGGAGCCGCCGCCGCGCATCAGGTGCCGCGCGATCTAGTCGTGCACCGCGTCGTCAGACTCGGCGATCAGCGAACGAAATATTCTTCCGCCACCCAGCCGTCCTTGGTCAAGCGCACACCCTCGCGCAGTTGCATCGTGCCGGCGCCTTCGATCACGCGCTCCACCATCGGGAATACTCGCTGGAACTCGGAAGTCCTGGCAAACGGCACCGGGTCGATCTTATAGGTGTAGAGCACCGAGGTCCTGGTCTCGCCGTCGCGGGTCAGCGGCGGCTCCCAGCCCACCACCTTGTCCAGGCTCAGCGTGGCCACGCACAAGTCGGCGTCGTGCGTGACGCGCTTGGTAGCCGTCGCAACCACGACGGGCTTGTGCAGGAAGAACTTCTTCCCTTCATCGGTCAGTTCGTACTTGCGCCCCGGCGCCGACACCTTGGCGCCATCATTGTCCGTGCGCTCGACGGTCATGTCGGTGCCTTTGACCACACCGAGTTTTTCCAGCACAGGCAATTGGACTGCGTCGCGAGAGTTCGAAGTCTTGTCCTGGTCGGCCACGTAAATCGGCCAGTCGTATTTCGCGAGGCACAGGTTGCCGCGCTCACTCAGGTAGCTGCTGATGGTCTTGGTGAAGTTCTCCATGCTGGGTTCGCTGAGGTTCTGTCTGCTTTGGCAAGCGCCGAGCAGCATCAACGTGACCAGGGAAACCGCAATACCCGCGCTACGCGCTGTAGTTGAAATTCGCTTCATCGTCAAAAAACAATTGGTCCAAGGTTGAGGAATCAGTTTACGCAAGTGCCGCTGGTCGGCTGCGTTGCGGGCGGTTTGTAGCCGTCGCTCAGGATGTTCAGGAAGCAGATGAGGTCCTGCATATCGTGCTCGGTCATGATGGGCGTGCTGCCCTGCGCCCGCGGCTGGGTGCCACTGCCCAAGGTATTGCTGCCGCCGTCGCCGGTGCCCATCGGGAGTTCCTCGTCGACATTGCCCTGGAAGGCCGCCGGCAGGTCGTTGAACTTTTGCACCGTGGCGCCCGGCGCGTACTGCGGGAACAGCGCATAGCTCGGGTTTGCGATGGGCGCGCCGGTGCCCCCGGTGGCTGGGTACCAGTATTCCGGGTTGGTGTCTCGCGTGTTGTAGAAATGCACGACCTGGACCAGCGAATGCAGGACACCGTTATGGAAGAACGCGCCGCGGGTCGCCACGTTGCGCAGTGTGGGTACCTTGAACATGCCGCAGTAGGGATCGGGCGTCGCAATACCTGCCGTGCCCGGCTGATGGTCGGTCCGTAGCGGCCCGCACAGGCCCATGTCGTAGTAGGTCGGATCCTGGTTTGCCGCGATCGGCGACGGATTGTTCGGGATCGAAGTATCGTTGCGCGGCAGACCAATCGCCTGATAGGTAAAGTCCGTCATCAGGCCCTGGTTGCCGTCGAAGTTGGCTCCGGCATAGTGGCAGGCCGAGCAGTTGCCGATGGTGCCGCTGTTGAAGATCAACAGGCCGCGGGTTTCGGCCGCCGTCAACGTTCCACCGATCTTGTTGTGCACGTAGAGATCGTACTTGCTCGTGTACGGGTGGAAGCTGGTGTCTTCATGTTCATAGGCCTCGATCGCTTTGCCGACATCGGCGAAGGCGGCGTCGGGGTTGCTGAACACATCCGCGCCGAAGGCCTGCTTGAACAGGTCCACGTAAGACGCGTTCTGCACCGCCTGTACCACGGCCGCTTTCGAGGAGTTCATCTCGACCGGATTGAGGAGCGGCATTGCGACCTGGTCGGCCAGCGTTGCGGCACGGCCATCCCACATGAAGCCGCCTCCGGGCGCGTTGGAGGTGACGTTATCCGGATTCGCCGCTACATCGTTGTAAGGCGGTGTCGCGTCCTTGTAGCGCAACGATGGCACGGCGCGTGCGCCAGATTGCGTCGGATCGGAGCCCAGTTGCACGGACAGGCTGTTCGGCGGCCCATAGGCATAGGCGGGGTCATGGCAAGTCGCGCACGCCATGTTCTTGTTGCCGGACAGGTTCGAGTCGAAGAACAGTTTCTGACCGGCCTGAGCGGCAAGGCTCAATGTGCTCGCATCGGAAGAACTCGTGCTCCCCGTAGTCGCCCCTGACGTAGTATTCGGTGCTGAAGCGTCGCCGCTGCCGTTTCCACAGGCGGCCACGCTCAGCATGATGGCCACGCACGCGACCGCGCGAAAAACTGTCTTACGCATCGTATTGTTCTCTTGATCTTATAACGGACAGGGGAGCGGTCGAAACCGCTCCCCTGTGCCGCCTTATCTACCGCCTGATGGGGTAGTTTTAAGCATCACCACACGCTTACTTCAGCGACCAGATGTTTTTCTGCGTTGCGTCCGGTCCCGTCTGCGTCGTCAGCGCGGTCGTGCTGATCAGGTTGCCGCTGTTGTCCTTGACGCCCGTAATGTCCGCCGGATTCAGCTTCTGCACGTGGCCAGCCGGGATCACGTAGGCGTGGTTGATCGGACGAACGGAGTCGAAGTGCGTATCGGCGCTGCCCGTGAACTCGGGAAGGTTCGCGATGTTCTGCAGAATGAACGCTTCCGTGTACTTCGCGCGGTTCACGTACGAGGCATCGACAGCCGGATCGGCGATCTGGAACATGTCCTGCAGCGTGCGCACCAGCGAGAAGTGGCTGTAGGCGTCGCTGTCGACGATGCCCTTGGCCGCCGTACCGACGTCTTGCTGGTTGGTGATAACGCCGAAGATCGAGTTGCCGTGGCCGATGTTGCCGCTTGCGTAGCCGCTCGGCGCCGTCGACTTGGTCACAGCGCCGTTGCTGATCACCAGCGGTGCTGCACCGGAGGTCTTTCCACCTGCGTTCCAGCCACAGCAGGACGTGGACGAACCTTCACCTTCATCGAACATCACGACGATCGCAACGCGCTTCTGCGGGTTCTTCCAGAGCGCCGAGTTCCGGATCGCGGTGACGACATTGTTCAGATAGATGTCGGCCCGCGTGATGCTGGCGTTCTGACCGTTGTTGCTGTTCGCGCCGCCGTTACAGGTCTCCGTGTCCGTACCGACACCGTGCATGTCGTCGCACTGGTCGGGCACGATGAAGTTGATGTTGCCGACGTCACCCGTGGCCAGGTCGAGGCTGAACTGATCGTAGATCCACTTCGACGTGTCGTAGGTGCCTCCGTTGGCGCTCGCGTACGGAGACGTGCTCTTCCAGTCGGCTTCGTTGTACTGCGTGCCGAAGATCGTGCGGTTGTCGGCGTAGAACTCCGGCAGGCTGCGCGCGTCCTGGAAAGCGATCGACGGACCGTGCTTGACCTTGTACAGACCGCCCGGCATCGGGTAGGCCTGGCTGTCCTGGATAACCGTGCCGTCGATGGCGGTGCCGCTGTACGCCTTCGAGACGCTTTGCGCAACGCTGTCGGCGCGCGCGTCCTGACCAGGGTTCATGGATTCGCTGTAGGTACGCGCGGTCAAACCGGCCTTCGACAGCAACGTGAACAGGTTGTCGCCGGGCACGTTGTGAACCGTACCGGAGGTCGGGTTGACGCTGCACGCAGCGCCGCTGGTCGTGCTGAAACCAGCGAGGTGGGCGCTGTCCTGCGGCGGGAGCACGCCCGCAACAGGAAGCAGCTGACCGTCGGAAGCAGTGCCGCCGTTAAAGGCAACGTCCTTGATCGCATAGGCGCCAGTGGCACCGCAGCCCCACCAGTTGTCGTCGGTAATGCCGTAGTCGTCGGCGCCGCCCATCGCCGTGTAGTTCGGCTCCGACGGGTTACCGGTCGAGTAGTAGGTCGTCAGCTGGTTGTACGTGCTGAGCAGCTTGTTGATCGCCGGAGCCCGCGAGTTGTGGAGAATCGCGTCCGTCGACTTGTTCTCTTCGACGATGATGAAGACATTGTCGTAGGCCGGGATGCCCTCGATGTTGAAAGCGGCCTGCTGTGCCTGCGCGAACGTGATCCGCTGTTGGCTCTCGAGCGGCGTGACGATGTTCGCCGCGGTGGCGCTCGTCCCAACCAGACGGGGATCGCCGCCCTTGACAGCGAGGTTGTCCGGGTACATATCGCCACGATCGAGCTTCGTGGTGGCGTAGGTGTAGCGGTTGGTCAGTGCGTTGTCTTCGAACAGCACGGCGTACTGCTCGGCGCCGGACAGCGTGTTGACGTCGGCCAGGGCGTCGGTGCCGGAAACAGTCACCGCCGCGTTGTTGAACGACGGGCCCGACAGACGGGTCGACAGATTAGCCTTCTCGGTCGCGTACTTGGTGCCGTTGGCTTCGACGAGGCGCTGCACTTCGCTCGACATTGGGCTGATCACGACTTTGCCGGCGCCCTGGTCGGCGATCTGGTCGGCCGAAGCGCGCAGGATCAGGTGGCTCGCGACCTTCGCGCCCGATGCCGTGTTGGTGGCCGAGGTCGTGATGTCAGCGACGAGCGGACCAGAGGCGGTCGTGGTCAACGAGAAATGGCCGTTGGCGTCGGTTTTCGCCGAGGCTTCGCCGTTGTCGAGCACGCCGTTGCCATTGGCATCGACGAACACGGTTGCACCGGCGTAGTAGCCGGCCTTCAGGTTCGGGTTACCGGTCGCGCTGCCCGGGACGAAGGCAGCTGCGGCGACCACGCCCGAGTAGGTCGTGCTGGGGCTGTCCGAACTTCCGCCGCAAGCTGCGAGCACGCAGGCAGCGGCAACGGAAGTTAGACAAAGCGCTGGACGCATTTTGTGATGCGATGACATTTGGAGGACCCTGTGTGAATTGATTCGGCAACCGCTTCTTTTATCGGGGGCAAGACTTAGTAAAACGAGCGAATAATATGAAGGGATTGTGTAAAAAGTATGTCTGCCCACGATAAGGATTAGCGTGACAAACTGACTTGGTTCAGTTCACATCTTTTTGAAATGGCGCAATGCACGGGGAAGCAGCAAAAATACTCCCGAATCGCCTCGCGTGAGGCGAACCAATGCATAAAGGTTTGAAAAAAACGATGCCTTTTCAGGCAAAGACGCCCCTCGCAGGAAGAGGGACGACAGGCGCGACAAGAGTAACGAAAAGAAATATTTCGTTTTATTACTATCGATGAATTAAGTTATCGACGAGTACAAATAAACCAAATACCAGGACCAATAACGACGCTGGCTATTTAAGTGATGACTCACTCGCTCGCCGAATCGACTGTCATTTGCGAACCGCTATCTCGCGCGGGACGCTGCACGACACGAACGAGCCCGCTGCCGCCGCCGCCGCAGAAGAACAGATCCGCACCGTTCGATTCGAGTCCGGAGATACCCGCGCCGACAGGCATCTCGACACTCTCGAGCACCTCGCCCGTGCGCGGATCGATATGCCGCAGATCGCTCTCGTCTCCTTCCCACGTGCCATGCCATAGCTCGCCGTCGACCCAGGTAATGCCGGTCACGAAGCGATTCGATTCGATCGTGCGCAACACCGCGCCAGTGTCCGGATCGACCTGATAGATTTTCCGTTCGGGATACTGACCGACCCACAGCGAACCCTCGGCCCAAGTCAGCCCGGAGTGCCCGCCGTCGCCGGGCGCCGCGATCGTCGACAGCACGCGCCCGCTCTGCGGATCGATCTTCTGGATGCGGCCATTCGCGATCTGGAACAGGTGCTCGCCGTCGAAGGCCGTGCCCGCGTCGGCGGGAACCGCGATCGAGCGCAGCGTCTCGCCGCTCGCCGGATCGAACGCGTCGAGTCGTTCGCCGGTCGCGATCCACACCTGCCGGCCGTCGTAAGTGACTCCGTGCACTTTATCGACGCCCGTAAAGGGCCCATATTCGCGGACGATTCTGGCGGCAGAGTGGTTCATGATGACCATCCTAATCACGAAGGGAACGGGGAAGGGAGTAACAAAGCCGTCGCGAATCCGGCGAGCGGCGGCGTCATCCAGCGGCGCGCGCGCCCCTCGCCCACCGGCTGCACTTTGCCGGCCGCGGCGAGCGTGTCGAGTGAGCGCTGCACGGTGCGCTGACTCGCGCCGAGCACGAGGGCAAGCGCGGAACTCGACCACGATTCGCCATCCGCTAGAAACGCGAGCAGCGCCGCATGCTCGCCTTCGACTGGCGGCGCCAGCACGACGACTTCGCGCGCTTGCCGCGGGGCGAGCGCGAAGCCGCGCGTCGTCGCGCTGACGCTCGCGAGCGTGCCGAGCGCCGCGCGCAGTCGGCCAATCTCGACGCGCAGCCGCGCGCGATGCGATTCGTCGGCGCGTTTGGCGCGGAACGCGCGTGCGACGAGCGCGTCGCGCGGCACGTCGTCGGGCCATGCCTCGCCGAGCATGCGAGCAAGCGCGAACAACACCGGTCGGCTCGCCAGCGCAATCGCCGCGTTGGCGTCGCGGATCGCGTAGCGGCAAGCATCGACGATGAGCGGACCGCCCGCCTGGTTCGAGGTCAGCAGCTTCTCGATTTCATCGAGCAGGATCGGTTCTTCTTCGCCACGCGCGATGATGCGCGCCGCCGGCTCGCTCAGTGCGGCCGAAGCGCTTTCGACTTCCGCGATCAACGCCGGAATGCCGGCCTCGCGTGCCGCGCGTGCGGCCCGCGCCAGCGCGGCACGGGCGGCGCCGCTGCGCAAACGCCGCAGCGCGACCCCCGCGACCACCAGCTCATGCGCGGCACGCAACGCGGGCGGAAACGGCCGGGGATCGAGCGCGGCAAGCTTGCGCTCCGCTTCGTCGAGACGGCCGATCAGCAGCAGACGCCGCGCCGCCAGATACCGCGCATGCGCGGCATTGACGCGATCGCCGTGCGCGTCGAGCGTGGCGGTCGCGGCATCGAGTGTTCTGGCGGGCCATACGAGATCGCGCGACGCGAACGCGATCTCCGCTTCGGCGACCACGCAGCGCGCACGCGCGACCGCATGCTGCGCGCCGAACGCGCGCGCGGCGCCGCGCACCAGCGCCCTTGCGCGCACGAAATCGCCGAGCTGAGCCATCGCAATGCCGCGCAGCGCGAGCGCCGGCGCGTCGTCGCGCAACGCGACGCGGTCGAGCGCGCCGAGCGGATCGCCGGCCGCGAGCGCGCGCGCCGCCGCCGCAATCAGCGCGTCCACGGGGTGCGAGTCCGCGCGTAGCACGTCAATGCATCAAGCGAATCCCGCCACACTTGTCACTCCCATCCGATCGATGCCCGGTTCTAATCTAGCACGACCATCAACCGTCACCGACGCCTTCGGGCAAGAGCTCGCGCGGCGCGGCACGACCCACGGAGGAACCCACGATGACCATGCATCCGGTCGGAACACGCGAACAGTGGCTCGACGCGCGCCGCGCGCTGCTCGACGCGGAAAAAGCCCACACGCGACACGGCGACGAGCTCGCGCGGCAACGCCAGGCGCTGCCGTGGGTGAAGGTCGATAAGGCCTACCGCTTCGATACCGACGAAGGCAGCGCGTCGCTCGCCGAGCTGTTCAGCGGACGTTCGCAGCTGCTCGTCTACCACTTCATGTTCGGGCCCGACTATAAGGCGGGCTGCCCGTCGTGCTCGTCGATCGCGGACGGCTTCGGCGGCTTCGCCGTGCATCTCGCGCATCACGACGTGATGCTGATGGCGGTGTCGCGCGCGCCGCTCGAGAAGTTGCAGGCGTATAAGCGGCGCATGGGCTGGACGTTTCCATGGGCGTCGTCGGCAAGCGGCGATTTCAATTTCGACTTCAATGTCTCGTTCACCGAAGCACAGCAGCGCGCCGGCGATATCGAATACAACTACGCACGCAACAGTCACGCGATGGACGTGAGTCCCGCGCCCGAACCCGTCGCGCAATTCGCGGCGACCTGCGGCACCGACGCGGCCACCTATTCGCGCGACCGGCCCGGCATGAGCGCGTTCGTGCTCGAAGACGGCGTCGTCTATCACACGTATTCGACCTACGCGCGCGGCGTCGATGCGCTGTGGGGCATGTACCAGTGGCTCGATCGCGCGCCGAAGGGACGCAACGAGACCGGCATCTGGTGGCGCCGTCACGACGAGTACGAGCGGTGATGGGCCCGCTCGTGCGCGCTGCCTGCGCGAGCGGGCAGCACTTCTCCACGTGGCGCGCGATGCGCTTATCGCAGCGCGTGTTCGTCGGCGTCTGCGCGTTGGTGTTCATCGCGAGCGTCGCGGCGACGCTGGCGCACAACGCGTCGATGTCGGCGATGGGCGCGCTGCCGATGCCAGGCGGCTGGTCGATGTCGACGCTGTGGATGCCGACCTGCGGGCGCACGTGGGCCCGCACCGCGGCGTCGTTCATCGGCATGTGGATCGTGATGATGGCGGCGATGATGCTGCCGTCGTTGATGCCGATGCTGCTGCGCTATCGCGACGCGGTCGGCGCGCGGGCGAGCGCGGGGCGACTGGCGCTGCTGACGGTGCTGGTGAGCGGCGCGTATGCCGTCGTATGGACTGCGCTCGGCGTGGCGGTGTTTGCGCTCGGTGCGTCGCTCGCGACGCTCGAGTTGCGGTGGCTAGCTCTCGCTCGTTCGGTGCCGTTGGCGGCCGGCGTGGTCGTCCTGCTCGCCGGCGTATTGCAGTTCAGCACGTGGAAAGCCCGCCGCCTCGCCTGCTGTCGCGCGATACCGAGCCTCGCCGCCGACGCGGCAAGCGCGTGGCGCTACGGGCTGCGCATCGGGGTGGATTGTGCCGGTTGCTGCGCCGGGTTGACGGCGATCCTGCTGGTCGCCGGCATGATGGATTTGCGCTTGATGGCTGCCGTGACGGCCGCCATCACCGCCGAGCGAGTGGCGCCGGACGGCGCGCGCGTCGCACGGGCGATCGGCGCCATAGCCATCGGCGTCGCTGGCTGGCTGCTTGTCCAAGCCGTGTCAGCCGGCTGATACACGCGCCCGATCCACCGTCGATCGCTTCGCAAATCGATGCTCGACAGCCTTGCCGCCCCAATATTGTTTTAGTTATGGAAACAGTGAGTTCAGGAATTAGGTATTTACCCTAGTTCCGACTCCCCCTAGACTGTCATCACTGCTGCAAACAAACGGTTTCGCAGCCTAACAAGACAAAACCTGGAGGTAGTAAAAATGAAATCGCTCGTTCAAGCTGTCGTTATCGCCGCTACCCTCGCTGCTCCGGTTGCTGTTTTCGCTCAATCGAACCAGCCGCTGACCCGCGCGCAAGTTCGTGAAGAGCTGGTTCAGATCGAAAAGGCCGGCTACAACCCTTCGCGTTCGAACCCGAACGAATATCCGTCGAACATTCAGGCTGCCGAAGCCCGCGTCGCGGCGCAAAACAGCGCGGTCGGCGGCGTGACCAGCGGTTCGTCGCAACAGGGCCGCGCAGCGCAGTAAGCCGCGTTCCCGGTTGGAAAGTTGCCGTTGATGTAGCTGTACCTGCCGGAGCGCTTTGCCATAGCGCTCTTGCAGCTTCCCCTGCTGGCCCGCCATCGCGATTGAATGCAATGGCGGGCCAGTTCCGTTTTGGGAAGCCCTGCTAGTGTCGCGTCAGACCGCACCCGGGTTGATATACGCGGTCTTCACCGACGTATAGAACTCGCGGGCGTACGCGCCCTGCTCGCGCGGACCATAGCTCGATCCCTTCCTGCCGCCGAACGGCACGTGATAATCGACCCCCGCCGTCGCGGTGTTGACCATCACCATGCCCGCCTGCACATGGCGGCGGAAATGACTCGCGTACTTCAGCGACGTCGTGCAGATGCCGGCCGACAGACCGAACTCGGTGTCGTTAGCGACCGCGAGCGCTTCCTGGTAGTCCTTGACCTTGATCACCGACGCGACCGGCCCGAACACCTCTTCGCGGTTGATGCGCATCGCCGAGGTCGTCTCCGTGACCAGCGCCGGCGCGAGGAAGTTGCCCGGCGTCACGCCTTGGACGCGCTCGCCGCCGAACACCGTGCCACCCTCTTCGCGCGCGATCGCCAGATAGCGCTCGTCCTGCTCCAGTTGCTTGTCGTCGACGACAGGGCCGATCTGCGTGCCGTCCGCGAGCGCATCGCCGACCTTCAGTGCGCGCATGCGCGCCTTCATGCCGTCGATGAAGCGGTCGTAGATCCCCGCGGTGACGATCAGCCGGCTCGATGCCGTGCAACGCTGGCCCGTCGAGTAGAACGCGCCGTTGATGCAGGCTTCGACCGCGACATCGAGATCGGCGTCGTCGAGCACGACCATCGGATTCTTGCCGCCCATTTCGAGCTGGAATTTCTTGCCCGACTCGAAGCACTTCGCGCCGATCGCGCGGCCCGTCGAGACGGAACCGGTAAAGCTGATCGCATCCACGTGCGGCGACGACACCAGCGCCTCGCCGACCACCGAGCCGCGGCCCATCACGAGGTTGATCACGCCCGCCGGCGCGCCAGCCTCGGCGATGATCTTGACCAGCTCCCACGTGCTGCCCGGCACCAGATCGGCCGGCTTGATGACGACCGTATTGCCGTACGCGAGCGCCGGCGCGATCTTCCACGCCGGAATCGCGATCGGAAAGTTCCATGGCGTAATCAGGCCGACCACGCCAACCGGTTCGCGCGTCATTTCGACCGTCATGCCCGGCCGCACCGACGGCACGATTTCGCCGCCGACGCGCAGCGCTTCGCCCGCGAAGAACTTGAAGATCTGGCCGGCTCGGCCCACTTCTCCGATCGCCTCGGGCAGCGTCTTGCCCTCTTCACGCGCGAGCAGCTTGCCGAGCTCTGCCTTGCGCGCGAGGATCGCGCTGCCCGCCTGGTCGAGCACGTCGAAGCGCTGCTGCGGCGTGGACAGCGACCACGTCGCGAAAGCCTTGCGCGCGGCGCTGATCGCGCGGTGCGTCTGCTCGGCGTCGGCTTGCGCGAATTCGCCGATCACGTCGTCGAGATTCGACGGATTGACGTTGCGCGATACGCTCGCGCCGTCGACCCACTGTCCGTCGATGTAGTTTGCAAATTGACTCATGTCCTGATTCTCCTTTCGAAAATTGCAGCGACGATCCAGTTATTCAGCAACCAGCAGGCCACGAGCCGCGAGGTTGCGATAAAGCGCGCGCACGCCGAACGTCCACGGTTCGATTTCGGTGGACAGGCGCACCGTGTTGGTCAGCGCGCCGAGCTGCGGCGTCGAAATCGTCACGCGGTCGCCGAGGTGATGCGTGAAACCGGCGCCGGGCGCGTCGCGGTCCTTGATCGGCGAGAACATCGTGCCGAGGAACAGCATAAAGCCGTCCGGGTACTGATGGTGACGGCCGCAGGTCTGCGCGACGAGGTCGGCCGGATCGCGGCTGATCTCGCTCATATGGCTCACGCCGTCGAGCACGAAGTCGTCGTCGGTGCCTTCGACGCGCAGCGACACGCTCGCGCTGCGCACCGAGTCGAGCGAGAAGGTGTCGTCGAACAGCCGCACGAACGGGCCGATCGCGCACGAGCCGTTGTTGTCCTTGCACTTGCCGAGCAACAGCGCCGAGCGCCCTTCGATGTCGCGCAGGTTCACGTCGTTGCCCAGCGTCGCGCCGACGATGTTGCCGCGGCTATTCACCGCGAGCACGATCTCCGGCTCCGGGTTGTTCCACACCGACGCGGCGAGCAGACCGACGTCCGCGCCGAAGCCGACCGCCGACATCGGCTGCGATTTCGAAAATACTTCGGCGTCCGGACCGATGCCGACTTCCATGTATTGCGACCACGCATCGCGACGCTCGAGCTCGGCCTTCAGCTTCATCGCGGCCTCCGAGCCCGGCTTGATCTTCGACAGATCGGTGCCGATCGTCGATGCGATCGTCTCGCGCACTTCCTTCGCCTTCGCCGGATCGCCGCCGGCCTGCTCCTCGATCACGCGCTCGATCAGGCTCACCGCGAACGTGACGCCGCAGGCCTTGATCGCCTGCACGTCGCACGGCGCGAGCAGGCGCACGGCGGGGGTGCTCGCGCCCGGCAGGTTTGCGTCAATCAGTTGCGCGACCGGCCCGAGCGGCGCGCCCGGCGCGCTGCGCGCAAATTGCGCGGCATCGTCGCGTTCGAATAGATCGGCGGTGGTCGGCACGCTTGCGGTGATGTCGAACACCTCGCCGCCGCGCACGACGACCACGCACGGTCCTTCATGCTGCTCGGTCTTGCGCCACACGCGGCCGATCAGCAGCGCGTCGTTCAGATCGCCGGGAAGAAAGCTGGAGGAGGAAGTTGCGGACATGGGATGGGCTCTTTCGAATAAGTGGGGAAACGGGCAAGGCCGGGCGTCGCGTTGCGTGCGAAGCCCGGCCTTGTCACCTGCATATCAATGCGAATGCCGCGGGTTGCCGCGCTCGGCAATCACCTTCAGATAAAGCGTCGCCGGTTCCAGACAGCCGCCGGTCGAAAGCTGGCCGACCGTCTTGCGGTACAGCTCCTGCCACGGCGTTTGGGCGGCCGGAATCTCGAACTTCACTGTTTCGCGGCGTCGCGCGAGTTCGGCTTCGTCGACCAGTACGTTGACGCTGCGCGAATTCAGATCGACACGGATGCGGTCATTCGTGCGCAACAGCGCGAGGCCGCCGCCCACCGCCGCTTCCGGCGACATGTTCAGAATCGACGGGCTCGCGGACGTGCCGCTCTGCCGGCCGTCGCCCAGTGTGGGCAGCGACGTGATGCCCTGGCGCACGAGCGCCGCCGGCGGCGCCATGTTGACGACCTCGGCACTGCCCGGATAGCCGACCGTGCCGGTGCCGCGAATGACGAGAATGCAATGCTCGTCGATTTCGAGGGCCGGGTCGTTGATGCGCGCGTGATAGTCCTCGGGGCCGTCGAACACGATCGCGCGTGCTTCGAAGGTGTTCTCCGCACCCGGCTCGCTCAGATAGGTCTTGCGGAACGCATCGCCGACCACCGACATCTTCATGATCGCGCTGTCGAAGAAGTTGCCCGACAGCACCATGAAGCCCGCGCCGTGCTTCAGCGGATCGTCGGTCGTCTTGATCACCTCGCGATCCGGCGTCGGCGCGGCGGCCGCGATTTCGCCCATCGTGCGGCCCGACACCGTCAGACATTCCTCGTGCACGAGGCCGGCTTTCGCGAGCTCGTGCATCACGGCCGGCACGCCGCCCGCGCGATGGAAGCTCTCGCCGAGATACTCGCCCGCGGGCATGCAGTTGACGATCAGCGGCACCTGCTCGCCGACGCGCTGCCAGTCGTCGAGACTCAGCTCGACGCCCATGTGCCGCGCGATCGCGATCAGATGCGGCGGGCAGTTGGTCGACGCGCCGAGCGCCGATGCGACGACGATCGCGTTTTCGAACGCTTCTTTCGTCATGATCTTCGACGGCCGCACGTCCTCGCGCACCAGATCGACGATGCGCTTGCCGGTCGCGTAGGCCATCTGGCCGCGCTCGCGATATGCGGCCGGAATGCTCGCGCAGCCGGGCAGCGACATGCCGAGCGCTTCGGCGAGGCTATTCATCGACAGCGCGGTGCCCATCGTGTTGCAGTGACCGATCGACGGCGAGGATGCGGTGGTCAGCTCCATGAAGCCTTCGTAGTCGATCTCGCCGGCCGCGAGCAGATTGCGCGCATGCCAGATCACGGTGCCCGAGCCGACGCGCTTGCCGTTGTGCCAGCCGTCGAGCATCGGGCCGCCGGACAGCACGATCGCCGGCATGTCGACGGTGGCCGCGGCCATCAGGCACGCGGGCGTGGTCTTGTCGCAGCCGGTGGTCAGCACCACGCCGTCGAGCGGGAAGCCGTGCAGGATTTCGACGAGACCCAGATACGCGAGATTGCGGTCCAGCGCGGCGGTCGGCCGGCGGCTCTGCTCGGCGAGCGGATGCACCGGAAACTCCATCGGAATGCCACCCGCGTCGCGAATGCCGGCTTTCGTGCGCGCCGCCAGTTCGATGTGATGCCGGTTGCAGGGCGCGAGATCGCTGCCCGTCTGCGCGATGCCGATGATCGGCCGGCCCGACTGCAGCTCTTCGCGCGTCAGACCGTAGTTCATGAATCGCTCGACGTACAGTGCCGTCATATCCGCATGCGAGGGATCGTCGAACCATTCCTGGCTGCGCAGTCGGCGCGGGGTGGATGCTGACATGATGCGTGTCTCTCTGTCTGGGTGAGGGTTGCTGATACGCGCTTATGCGTGCTCTGCGTGTTTCCGTGCCCGCGCCGTCTCGCGGCCAGGCGGGCTGTCTTCGTTCGACGTGGTCCGCGTCAGCATCGTGCGCGGCACGAGCAGGATCAGCACGCAGCTGACCAGCAGACACGCACCGAGTGCGTAGGTGCCGTTGTTGATGTCGCCGGTCAGGTTTTTGGCCACGGCGGTGATCATCGAACCAGTAAATCCGGACAGATTGCCGATCGCGTTGATCATCGCGATGCCGGCCGCCGCCGCGGCGCCCGACAGCAACTGTCCCGGGAACGTCCAGTAAATCGGCATCAATGCGAGGATGCCGGCGGTGGCGATCGTCAGAAACGTGATCGCCCACACCACATGATGCGCCAAAGCTGCGCTCATGATCAGACCGACTCCGCCGATCAGCGCCGGAATCGCCGCATGCAGGCGCCGCTCGCCGGTTTTCTTCGAATGCGCGGCGTTCGCGAGCGTCGCGACGATCGCCACGCCGTAGGGGATCGCGGTCAACAGGCCGATATGCAGCGGGTCCTGCACGCCGGTCGCCTTGATGATCGACGGCAGCCAGAACGCGAGGCCGTAGAAGCCGGTATTGAAGGTGAGCAAGATCGCGACCAGCAGCCAGACGCGCGGATCGCGCACCGCCGAGCCGAAGCGCGCGGTCTTGTGCGCGCTTTCGCGCTGCAGATTCGCCGCCAGCAGGCTCTTTTCCTGGGGCGTGAGCCAGCGGGCGCGGTCGATGCCGTCGTCGAGCGAAAAGTACACGACGAACGCGGTCAGCAGCGACGGCACGCCCTCGATCAGCAGCATCCATTGCCAGCCCTGATAGCCGAGCAGGCCCGCCGTATGTTCCATCAGCCAGCCCGACACGACGCCGCCGAGCATCAGACTGACCGGCATCGCGATCAGAAAGCCGGACATCACGCGGCTTTGGCGCTGCGCGGGAAACCAGAAGTTCAGATACAGAATCACGCCGGGAAAGAAGCCGGCCTCGCAGAGCCCGAGCAGGAAGCGCAGGATGTAGAACATCGTCGCGGTTTCGACGTGCGCGATCTGCGCGAGCGGCGCGACGAACGCGAGCGCCATCGACACGAGCCCCCACGTGAACATGATCCGTGCGATCCAGAAACGCGCGCCGTAGCGATGCAGGAACACGTTGCTGGGCACTTCGAAGATGAAATAGCCCCAGAAAAACACGCTCGCGCCGATCGCGTACATCGTGTCGGACAGGCCGAGATCGTCGAGCATCTGCAGCTTCGCGAAGCCGACGTTCACGCGATCCAGATACGCAACCACATAGCACAGCAACAGTATCGGCAGCAGCCGGCGTACGACCTTGCGATAGGTCCTTTCCTCGAACTCGTCGACGCGCGCGGTGGGCGCGGCGATGGCGGACGGTACAGCGGTCATTCGTTTCTCCATCAGCGTGTTTTTGTTGGCAAATGCCGTTGCCGGCAAAGTTACCGGTAACATTTCTGGCTGTGGATGTTACGCCCGGCTTACCGTCCGGACAACCAAGGGATATCCCTGATCTGTCTGATTAAGGGTAGTTCGACGCGTTCGCGGCTTGCGAATTCAGCGACGCGCCCATTAGGCGCTATCGCGCGCAATCACCGCGAAATCGATCTTCACCGCTTTCCTGCGATGCACGCCGCCGGCTTCACGGTCAGCGAGCGCCGCGAGCAGCGTCTCGCCGGCGCGCAGGCCGATGCCGTAAGCATCGACCGATACCGTCGTGATGCTCGGCTGACAGCACCACGACACCTCGAAGTTGCCGAAACCGGCAACCGCGATGTCGCCCGGCACCGACAGCCCGCGCCGATGGCACTCCATGATCGCGCCGAACGCCGACATGTCGCTCACGCACATCACGGCCTCGGTATCGGGCCACGTGTCCAGCAATGCGCTGATCGCCGGCGCGCCGTGGCTCATCGTGATCGGCGAATCGCCAAGCCGGATCACGCGCGGCTCGCCGAGGCCCAGCGCCTTGACTTCGGCGACGTAGCCGCGCATCCGGTCGTGCCCGCGCCGGTCGCGCTCGCTGGCGCCCGCGATAAAGCCGATCCGCCGATAACCGCGCTCGTGCAGATGGCGGACCATCGCGCGCGCCGCCGCCGAGTTCGAAAAGCCGACGACCGTATCGATCGGATCGCTGGGCAAATCCCACATTTCGACGACCGGGATACCGGCGCGCTTCAGCAGCATGCGCGTCGCCTCGGTGTGCCGGCCGCCCGTCAATGCGACGCAGCGCGGCTGGTGGCGCAGCATCGAGCGCACCAGCAGTTCCTCCTGCTCCAGCAGGTAGTCCGTATCGCCGAGCAACAGTTGCAGACCGTGCGGATTCAGTGCGGCATTCAGGCCGCGCACGGTGTCGGAGAAGTTCGAGCTGGACAGCGACGGCACCAGCACCGCGACGAACTCCGAGCGTCCCGACGACAGCGCGCCCGCCGCCGCATCGGCGACGTAACCGAGTTCGTCGATGACCTTTTGCACGCGTTCGCGGGTCGCTTGCGACACGTTGCGGCCCGCGAGCACGCGCGACACGGTCATCTTCGAGACGCCCGCACGTTCGGCAACATCGGACATGCGGGGCGGGACTGGCGGCCTGGACGTCATGATAGGAATCGGGGCGAATGCGCGGAAGTCATGGAACGCACATGATAGCGGGCCGCTCCTTGCGGAGCGACCAGGCAACGTCAGGGTTTCGTATTGCGGCTTGTCCTGTCGCTGTGTTTTGTCGTTTCAACGCTCGAAGCCCACCGTGCAGCGAGCATGAACCTGTCCCGCCACTGGTGCCCGGAACGAGAACAGCCCGCCCGCCTGCGGCTGATGCTGGCGCTCGACGGCAGTCAGCCCCTTCCATGCGGTCGTCACATAGACGGTTTGCAGATCGTCGCCGCCGAACGCGAGCTTCGTCACGTTCGCGCACGGCAACGGCACCTGATCGACCAGTTCGCCCGCCGGTGAATAACGCTCGATCCGCCAGCCGCCGAACAGCGCGATCCACACGAAGCCGTCGGCATCGACGGCCATGCCGTCGGGATGGCCGTCGCCCGAGATCGCGGCGAAGATGCGCTTGCCCGACAGCGTGCCGTCCGCGGCGACGTCGAACGCATAGACCACGCGCCGCATCGTGTCGTTGTGATACAGCGTGCGCCCGTCCGGGCTCATCGCCGGGCCGTTCGTGATCACGTAGTCATCGTCCTGCGCGATCGCCGCGCCTTGCTCGTTCACGCGATACAGCGTGCCGCTCGGCGCCTCTTCGGCATCGTCCATAGAGCCGAACCACAAGCGCCCTTGGGCATCGACGAAACCGTCGTTCAGGCGGTTGCCCGGCAGATGCGGTTCGACGTCGACGAGCTTGCTGAACTCCCCGCTCGCCGGATCGAAGCGATGCAGGCCGCCTGGCAGCCCGCACACGAACGTGCCGTTAGCGAGCGGCGCCAGAAAACCGGGCTGGTCGGGCGCCTGCCAGGACCGCTGCTCGCCGCTCGCGACGCACAGCCGATGAATCCGGCGCCCCTTGATATCGACGAAATACACGGCGTTCTCGGGGGCCTGCCACAGCGGCCCTTCAGCCAGTTCGGCGCCGACCGCCCATACGCACACAGGTACCTGCATGCTCATTCTCCGTACCACCCTGCGTCGACGAAGTAATCACGGCCGGAGCAGCGCGACGCGTCGTCGGACGCGAGGAACAACGCCATGCGCGCGACGTGCTCGGGTTCGATGCGCAGTTGCAGACACTGACTCGCGACGACCTTTGCTTCGCTCTCCGCCGATTGCCACAGCTGCATTTGCCGCGGCGTCTTCACCGCACCCGGAATGATGCAGTTCACGCGGATGCCCGCGCCGCCCAGATCGCGCGCGAGACCCCGCGTGAGCCCTTCGATGCCCGCCTTGGCCGTCATATAGATCGCGAGGTTCGGCAGCGCGACATGCCAGGACACCGAGCCCAGATTCAGGATCACGCCGCGCCCCGCGCGACGCATGCCGTTCGCGGCGGCTTGCGCGCAGAAGAACTGGTGGCGCAGATTCACCGCGATACGGTCGTCCCAGTAGCTCGCGGTGAGCTCGCCGATTTCGTGCCGGTCGTCGTTGCCGGCATTGTTGACGAGCACGTCGATCGGACCTGCCGCTTCGACGATGGCCGCAAACGTGCTTTCGATTGCATCGACATTTTTCAGATCGCAGCGGCGGAACAGCGGTTGATGCTTCGCGTGGCGAAGCGTTTCCTGCAGCGCGAGCGAATCGTGCTCGGCGACGTCGAGGAAGAACACGCGTGCGCCTTGCTGCGCGAAGGCCTCGACGATCGCGGCGCCGATCCCGCTGCCGCCGCCGGTTACGACGATGGTTTTGTCCGCCAGGCTTGGATAGGTTGCGTACGACATCAGATTTTCCACTTGTAACGAGTAGGACCACACACGGGGCGGCACTCGCCGCCCCGACCCGCCGCTTAGGCCGCGATCTCGACTTCGCTCAGCATGCGCCAGTTGCGTTCGAGCGTTCTGGTCGCGGCGCCCGCGACCGCGACCGTGCCGCTCAGATGAATGTCGCGGCTCGAACTGCCGACGAGCAGATCGAAATCGCCGGGCTCGACGATACGCTCGCCGCGCGCGTCGGTGAAGTTAAGCATATCGACCGGCAGCTTCACGCGCACACGCGCCGAGGCACCGGCCGCGAGCGGCACGCGCGCAAACGCTTTCAGCTCGCGCACCGGCCGCGCGACCGACGCGTGACGGTCACGCACGTAGATCTGCACGATCTCGGTGCCGTCGCGCGCACCGATGTTGTCGAGCGTGAAGCTCAGCTCGATCGTCCCGTCTTCGATCGGCACTTCGCTGTGCGCGAGCGCGAGATCGCCGTAACGGAACTGCGTGTAGCCGAGACCGAAGCCGAACGGATAGCGGCAACCGAAATGGTATGCAATCGGCGTTCCAGCGCTTTTCAGACGATGGTTATACACGTACGGCACGGCGCCCGCGCTCTTCGGCACCGACAGCGGCAGACGGCCGCTGAAGTTGGCGCGGCCCACCAGCAGATCGGCCAGCGCTTCGGCGCCGCGCTCGCCCGGCGCGAACGCCATGATCTGCGCGGCAATGCGATCTTCGAGGCCGCCGAGATTGTACGGGCGGCCGCCCGTCATCACGACGACCGTCGGCGTGCCGCTGTCGACCACCGCCTGCAGCAACGCCTGCTGCACGCCCGGCAGGTCGAGGCTGTCGGTATCGGACCCTTCGCCGACCGTGCCGGACTGGAACAGGCCCGCCAGATCGCCGACGAACACCAGCGCGACGCCCGCTTGCCGCGCGGCCTCGACCGCTGCCGCGATGCCGTCGGTGTCCTTGCTGATCAGTTCGTCGCAATGCGCGTCGCCGGTCAGATCGAGCGACACGTCGCCCGGGAACACCGGCGCGCCCGCGCGGCGTTCCTTGATGATGTCGCAGCCCTGCGCGTGAATCACGCGCTCGTTGCCGAGCAACGCGCGCAGCGAACGCAGCGGCGTCGCGATCGAAGCAGTGGACTGCTCGCCGCTGTTGATCAGATGCACCGGGAAGCTATAGCCGGCGAGGAGCGCGAGCGGATCGTCGGCGGTCGGGCCGATCACCGCGATTTTGTCGGCGCCGTTCGCGTCGAGCGGCAGCACGTTGCCCTGATTGCGCAGCAGCACCGCCGATTCGAGCGCGACCTGATACGCGGTATCGCCCGCGGCCGCGCTCTTCACGTCGACGCGTTCGGGATCGACATACGGATTCTCGAACAGGCCGAGCTGGAATTTCACGCGCAGCACGCGCGTGACGGCGGTGTCGATCGTCGCTTCGGTGATCTCGTTGCGCTCGAGCGCCTCCTTCAGATGCACCGCGCACTCGTGGCCCGGCAGTTCGACGTCGAGGCCTGAGTTGAACGCGAGGGCCGCGGCTGAAGCGCTGTCGCGCGCCACCGCGTGATGGCTGTAAAGCAGGTCCACGCCCGCGTAATCCGCGACGACGAGACCGTCGAAACCCCACTTCTCGCGCAGCGTGTCGTGCAGCAGCGCGCGATCGCCATGGCAGGGCACGCCATCGACGTCGTGATACGCGGGCATCACCGAGCCCGCGTTCGCGAGCTTCACGGCCATTTCGAACGGCAGCATGAACACGTCGTTGAGCTCGCGCGGACCGACATGCACCGGCGCATGATTGCGGCCGCCTTCGCTCGCCGAATGACCGACGAAATGCTTGAGCGTCGCGAGCAAATCGCGCTGTTCGCCTTGCAGGCCTTTCACGTAATGGCACGCGAGCACGCCGACCAGATACGGGTCTTCGCCGAGCGTCTCCTCGGTGCGGCCCCAGCGCGGATCGCGCGACACGTCGAGCACCGGCGCGAGCCCCTGGTGACAGCCGATCGAACGCGCCTGCTCGCCGATGATCGTGCCGACTTCGCCGACCAGTCGCGGATTCCACGTCGCTGCATAGTTCAACGGCGACGGGAACAGCGTCGCGTCCTTGATCATGAGGCCGACGAGGCACTCCTCGTGCGCCATCACCGGAATGCCGAGGCGCGTGTCTTCGACCATCTTGCGCTGCAGTTCGTTGAGCGCGCGCACGCCTTCCTTCGGATCGACCGTATGCGTGCCGAGCGGACGCGTGATCTGGCCGAGGCCATATTGCAAGATTTCGTCGACCGTGATCTGGTTGGCACTCTGCGCGAAATCGATGCTACGCGCCTTGTGATTGCCATCGGCCGACAGCACCAGCCACGCGGCATGAAGCTGCGCAATCTTTTCGTCGAGTGTCATGCGCGCGAGCAGATCGGCCACGCGCTCTTCCACGGCTGCGGCGGGACTGCGGTAGAGCGGCATCTCGCTTTGGCGAAGCAACATCGAAAACTCCTTTTATTTATCCTGGTGTACGAAGCGCATGAAGCGCCGACAAATCCGTAGTTCCTGACAAGCGTGCGGCAGGGCGTTGCTTCGGCCCGGAGCCATCCGGTTCCATTTCAGATAACTTTCCGTACTTCGCAGTCCTGCTAATCGACCGAACGCGGCCGCGACTCTAGATTCGCGGTGTTTGATCGGCTGCGGGGTCGTTCGGTGCGACTAGCGACGCGGTTCAGTGGGACCGCGCTTGCCTGCTTCGCGCAGCAAAGCGCGGTCACAAGCGGATCAGTGCAGACGCGGCAGCGCGAAATCCTTGTCGTCGAATACGTGGCACGCGTGCGGTGCGAACGCCAACTCGACGCGTTCGTCGTGGTTCACGCCACCGTCGCCGGGCAGTTTGGCGATCATCGTGTTGCCGTCTCGCACGCCACCGTCCACGTGCACGTAGCTGTGCTCGCCCATCCGCTCGACCAGACGCACGGCGCAGCGAATCGACTGCACGCCGGGCTGCGCCGACGGCAGGGCGAGATGCTCCGGCCGGATGCCGAGCGTGACCTTCGAGCCGACGCGCTGCCTGCGGCCGTCGACCTCGGCGCGCACGCGCTCGCCCGTGGTCAGTTCGACCTGAATGCCCTTTTCGTCGACCGCGAGGACCGTGGCCGGCATGAAGTTCATCTTCGGCGAACCGATGAAGCCCGCGACGAAGCGGCTCTTCGGCCGGTGATACAGATCGAGCGGCGCGCCGATCTGCGCGATGCTGCCGTGTTTTTCCATGTCCGCGCCGGCGTGCAGCAGCACGATCTTGTCGGCGAGCGCCATTGCTTCGATCTGGTCGTGCGTGACGTACACCGCGCTCGCACGGTTGAACTCGCGATGCAAACGGGCGATTTCAGTACGCGTTTGCACGCGCAGCGCGGCGTCGAGATTCGACAGTGGCTCGTCGAACAGGAACACGCCCGGCTCGCGCACGATCGCGCGGCCGATCGCCACGCGCTGGCGCTGGCCGCCGGACAGCGCAGCGGGGCGGCGCTCGAGATAGCTGTCGAGTTGCAGTGCGGCAGCGGCGCTGCGCACTTTCTTGTCGATGATGGCCTTGTCGACTTTCGCCTGACGCAGACCGAACGCCATGTTCTCGTACACGCTCATATGCGGATACAGCGCGTAGTTCTGGAACACCATCGCTACCTGGCGCTTCGCGGGTTCGACGTTGTTCATCAGTTCACCGTCGATGCGCAGTTCGCCGTCGGTGATCGATTCGAGGCCGGCAATCATGCGCAGCAGCGTGGACTTGCCGCAGCCGGACGGCCCGAGGAACACGCAGAATTCATCCTTGCCGACTTCGAGGTTGGCGTCGCGGATCACCGAGTTACCGCTCGTATAGGACTTCTGTACGTTAGTGAGAGAGATGCTTGCCATGTCGTTTTTGCGAAGTTCGGTGTGCGGGCCACTGCGGCCCACACGATTCGAGGTGGTGTGCGATGCGGATCAGCCCTTGAGCGAGCCAGCCATCATCCCCTTGATCACGCGCTCCTGACCGAACGCGTAGGCAACGATCAGCGGCAACGAGGTGAGCACGAGGACGGACAGCATCGAAGGAATGTTCGACGCGTATTGCCCCATGAAATCCCAGATCGCGAGCGGCAGCGTACGGTGCTCGGCCGTCGACGTGAGCATGTACGCGAAGATGAACTCGTTCCACAGGCCAATGCCGTTGAAGATCGTCACAGTGGCGAGCCCCGGTGCCGAAAGCGGAAAGAAAATCCGCCAGAAGATGCGAAACGGACTGCAGCCGTCGAGCTGCGCCGCTTCTTCGAGCTCGCGCGGAATCTGGCGCATGAATTCGGTCAGGATGAAGATCGACACCGGCAGACTGAGCGCCACATACGGGCCGAGCAGCGCGAACGCGGTGTCGTAGAGGCCGAGGTTGCGCGTGAGCAGATAGATCGGCACGAGCGTCGCATGCAGCGGCACGATCATGCCGGCGACCACCAGTCCGAACAGCGTCTTGTTCAGCGAGAAGCGCAAGCGCGCAAACACGTAGGCCGCCATCGCACTGATGATGACGATCAGCAGCACCGACACGCCCACCGTGAACACGCTGTTACGGAAATAAGTGAAGAACGGCCCCTGCAGCACAGCCGCGTAATTGCCCCAGTACAGGTGGCTCGGGGGCGCCCACACGGACGTCGCGAAAGTCTCCTCCTGGCTCTTCAGGCTCGACGCGACCATGAAGAGAAACGGAATCGTCGTGACGGCCAGCCAGATCAATGCCAGCAGAGGAATCCCGACGCGGGGGAAGCGTAGTTTCTTGTTCATGGTTCAGACCTCGGTTGCATAACGGCGGGTGAAGTACATCGACACCGCCGCCACCGTGATGACGATAAGGAACATCGCCGAGCCGATGGTGCTGCCGTAGCCGAGTTGGAACGAACTAAACACCGTGCGATACATGTAGGTGGCCATCACCTCGGACGAGCCTTCGGGGCCGCCGCCGGTCATGACGAAGACGAGATCGAAGTAACGCAGCGAGCCGAGCACGGACAGCAGCACCGCCGTGCGCACCGTGCCTTGCAGGTGCGGCAGCTTGATGCGCCAGAAAATGGTCCACTCGGATGCGCCGTCGAGCAGCGCGGCCTCGTTGACTTCCGCCGGCATCGACGAGAGCCCGGCGAGGAACAGAATCATGTAGAAAGGCGCGTTCTGCCAGATGATCACGGCAATCGTCGCGCCCAGCGAAAAATGCGGGTCGCCCAGCCAGTCCTTCGCGAGGCCATCGAGCCCGAATGCCTGCAGCGCGACGTTGACCGGACCGAAATTCGGATCGTAGATTTGCTTGAACAGCACGCCGATCGCCACGCTCGACATCAACAGAGGAAGGAAATAGAGAACCTTCAGCAAGCGCGAGCCACGGCCGGCCTTTTCCAGCAGCACGGCGAGCGCGAGCGCGATCGGAAGCTGGATGACGATCGATGCGACAGCAAGAATCACGTTGTTCTTCAGCGATTGCCAGAACACCGTGTCGTGCGCGAGCCGCTCCCAGTTCGCGAGCCCGATATAACGGGCAGTGTTGCCGAGGCCGTTCCAGTCGAGCAGCGACAGCCGCAGGCTGGAGACGAGCGGATAAAGCAGGAACACGGCCAGCAGCAGCAGCGACGGCGCAAGAAACACGACCGTGACTAACGTTTGCGACGAGAATCTCAGCCGGCGTTCGGGAGTAGCGGTAATTGCAATATTCACGGGCTTGTATGCCGACCGGCACCTCGCGGTGCCGGTCGGACTTTTCTTTAAGACTAGGGATCAACCGCCCTTCTTCGAAGCGGCTTCCATTTGCTGCGCAGCAGCTTCAGGCGTCACCGACAGGCCGAACAGCGCCTGCGTCGTGTCCTTGTGCATTTCACCGAGAGCCGGCGGCAGTGCCTGGTCGTACCAGAGCTGCACGCTCGGAGCCGCCGCAAGCAGTTTCTGCAGACGCTGCGTGAACGGATCGTCGATCTTGACGTTATTGACCGGCGGGAGCTTGTGGTCATCCGATGCGCGAGCCTGCATCGCCTGTTCGTCGGTCAATGCCTGGATCAGCTTGAACGCTGCTTCCGGCGTCTTGCACTCGGCCGAGATGCTGAGGAAGCCATCGCCCACCGTGCCGATCAGGTCACGCGGATCGCCCTTGCCACCCGGCACGCTCGGGAACGGGAAGAAGTCGAGATCCTTCGAGAACGTCGGATTTTCGTTGGCGATCGTCGAAGCTTCCCAGGCGCCCATCAGCTCCATGGCAGCCTTGCCGGTGTACAGCAGACGGCGCGAAGCGCCCGAGTCGTAATCAAGACCGTTGATGCCCGGTGCGAACGCGCCAGCCTTCACCAGTTCCTGAATGCGCTTGCCGGCTTCGACGAAGGCCGGATCTTCGAAGCCCTTGCCCTTGCCTTCGATCGCATCCTTCACGACTTGCGGACCACCGATACGGTCGACGAGGTACATGTAGTACATCGATCCGGTCCACTTGTTCTTGTTCGCGAGCGAGAACGCCGCAACGTTGTGCTGCTTCAGCACGTCGACGACGTGCATCAGTTCATCCCACGTCTTCGGCGGCGTGATGCCGTACTTCTTGAAAACTTCCTTGTTGTAAAAGATCACCGCGGCCGCTGCGTTTTCGGCAGCAACACCGTAGGTCTTGCCGTCGAATGTAGTGACATCCCACGACGATTGCATGAAGCGGTTGCGATACGCCGGGTCCTTGGTCAGGTACGGCGTCAGGTCGGCGATCTGGCCGGACTTCACGTACTCGTGCAGGCCGCCGCCGCCCCAGTTCTCGAACACGCACGGCGGCTGGTTCGCGCCGAAAGCGACCTTCAGCTTCGTCTTGTACGCTTCGTTCAGCACGTGCGAATTCTCGACCTTGTAGCCCGGAACCGCCTTTTCGAATCGATCCGACGCGTCGCGAATGATCTTGCTCGACGACGCATTGGTCTGCTGGTCCCATACCGTGATCGTCTTGGAGTCCGCCGCTAGGGCGTTCGAAACAACTGCAGACAACGAAAACAGCAGCGCCGTCGCGCCGACAATGGACCGCGCTTTAAACAACGCCGGGTACGCCATGTGTGTGTCCCCTCTTCTGGATTTTTAAGAAACCGCCGAAACGTTAACGTTAGCCTTAACGTTAGTGAATGTTAGGCCGATGCACGAAGTAACGCTATGCGGGATTTTACCTGGTCTCGGCGGGCTGCGACGCAACACTTGTATAAGATTGATTGATTGCGCGAAAGCCGAAATATATAGGGTTCTGCTAGAATAGCGACTACATAAACGGTATCGCTAACGCGATTAGCGAGTCGACCCATCCAATGACCTCTCGCACAGCTCCGACCCGCATGGCAAGACAAACCCCCACACTTGAGCACGTCGCCAAGCTTGCCGGGGTGTCCCAGATGACCGCATCGCGCGCTCTGAACGGCCGTCCTGGCGTGTCGCGCGAAACCCGTGACGAAGTACTGAGAATCGCGTCGGACATCGGTTACGTCGTCAACCGCACCGCGCAGAAACTGTCGGGTGGCCGCAATGGCATCATCGGCATCATCACGCCGACGCTCGACACGCAATTCTCCAGCGAACTGATTCTCGGCGCGGGCCGCGCGGCGCGTGGCGCGGGCTGCGAGATGCTGGTCTACACGGTGTTCGACGAAGATCGTCATACGCATCACGACCTGCTCGGACTGATCCAGCAATTCTCCGACGGCATCCTCGCGATTCTTCCGCGCGAGTCGCTGTGCCTCGAGGCGCTCGCCACCGCGAAGGTGCCGGTCGTCGTCGTCGATCAGCGCGGCACGCTGACGGGCTTCCCGTCGGTGTCGGTCGACAACTACGGCGGCGCCTGTCTCGCGGTCGAACACCTGGCGGAGCTCGGTCACAAGCGCATCGCGTTTCTGGCGGGCGACGAAACGATCGAAGGTGTGCGCGACCGGCAACGCGGCTATCACGACACGCTGGCTCGTCTCGGCCTGCCGCGTGAAGACTCGCTGGTCGCCGCGGGCGACCTGTCGCAAATGATGGCGTTCGACGTCACGTTCGATCTGCTGAACCTCGCCGAGCCCCCCACCGCGATCTTCACGGCCAACGACCAGAGCGCGTTCGGCGTAATCGCCGCAATTCGCGAAGCCGGCCTGCGCGTGCCGGACGACATCTCGGTGATCGGCTTCGACGACATCCCGATGTCCGAGCAGTTCCACCCGGCGCTCACCACGATCCGTCAACCGTTCCAGCAAATGGCGCGCTCGGCGGTCAACACGCTGCTCGCGCAAATCGCCGGGATCGACGCCGCTTCGCAGCGCATCACGCTGCCGGCGGAACTGGTGGTGCGCGATTCCACCGGCCCTGTCCGCACCAAGCAGCGCCGCGGTCGTCACCAGATCGTTTCGACGTAAGTCGCCGCGCGCACCTTCGCATCCGAAGTCACGAGCGCGCCGCCATGCGTGCGCGCGGTCGCGACGATCAGGCGTTGATGCAAGCTGAGCGAAGGCGGCAGCGTGGCCGCGCGAAACGCGATCTCGGTGTCGACCGGAATCATCCGCACGCCGTCTAGCGACAGAAACGTCGACATCCAGCTGCGCGCGTCCATCGACAGCCCGAGACTGCCGACCTTCACGAACTCCGCGATTTCGAACGCGCTGATCGCCGAGATCAGGATCTCGCCGCCGGCGAGTTCCCGATCGATCGCATCGTGCGCGGCCTGGCTCAGCGCTTTTTGCCTGCCGAGCCAGCACACGAGCGCAAGCGTGTCGAGCGTAATCATTACTTTTCCTGCTCGGCCGTGACCGGTTGCAACGCATGCTTCAGATTGAAATGCGTAATCGACGCGCGCAGCAGCTCGAGCGGATTTTCCTGTTTGCTGCGATACGGCCGAATTTCGATGGTGGGTTGCCCGCGGTCGGTGACGACCACAGTTTCGCCCAATGCCTCGACCTGACGGAACAGCTCGCAGGCCCGGGACTTGAAGATGGCTTTAGATACTCGCTTTTCCATGACGCTCTCCACCCAGCAAAATTCCAACGGTTATTTTTTGTGTCGGGCCGGCGCGCCCGCATGCGAACGCCCGCGATGCGCGGCCCGACATTCTTTATCAACCTTGCTCTCAGGCACTTCTTCCCAACCTACTGCCAGGAGCTCCCTCGAACTCCCGTCCAACTCGCGGCGACGATTGCCGTAACCGCGCGACGCGTCTCGGGTTTCAATGTCTGCTCCGCGTTTTAGCTCTTCGAATAGATGTAAACGGCCGGAACGTTACCCTTAACGTTAGCGGATGTTAATGGCCCCTACTCGCCGCCGCCATGCGGAGTTAACCTAAGTTCGGAACCACTATCCGGAACCACCCGACCCGACCCTCAAAGCCAAGCCCAGCAAGGATGAAGCTCCGTGCAAAGCATAGACAGCAAAACGTAATATTTAATGCAAACCAACTAACGACATCCCTGCTTGTGCGTCACTCTTCGTCGTCCGATGCAGGTGGTCTCGATGAAGGCTCCGCATCGAAATGTACGATCCACGCATGCAGCGATTCGCGCGGCTTCTTCAACCTTCCTCGCTGCTGCGGCGCTCGTTCGATAGCCGATTGCCCGCGGTCCGCGGCAGCCGCCGTTTCACCAGGCGTCTGTGCATACCGCTGCCCGGACGGGCCGCTAGCCGCGGCCTCGCCATCGTCCTTCGCTACATTTTTCTCCATCGCGCTATCCGCCATCGGTGTGCTGGTGCTCGCTCGTCGGCATCGGCCTGTCAAACGACCGCGCCTACGTCCTCGCCGACTTTGGGTCGCGACAGACCCACCGCGGCGCCGTCCGCATCGAACAGCGTGACCGACGACGACGCCACCTTGATCCCGACGCGGGCGCCGACCGCATGCTGCGCGTCCTTCTTGTCGAGCTTCAGCGTGATCGCGTGCGCCATGCCATCGAGTCGCGCATGCAGCAGCGACACGTCGCCGAGATGCTCGACCAGTTCGACACGCGCGGCGAGACCGTCGTCGAGCGAGCCGATGTCCAGATGCTCGGCGCGCACTCCGAGCGTCAGCTCGCCGCTCAGCGACTGCGCCGACCGGCCGGGCAGCACGATGCGCTGGCTCGCGCCGGCGAGCGCCACGACGGTTTGCGTATCGCTTTGCGACACCAGCGTCGCGGCCAGCATGTTCATCTGCGGCGAGCCGATGAAGCCGCCGACGAAGCGGTTCGCCGGTCGCTCATACAGTTCGAGCGGCGCACCGGTCTGCTCGATATGGCCTTTGTTGAACACGACGATCTGCTGGCCGAGCGTCATCGCCTCGACCTGATCGTGCGTGACGTAGATCATCGTCGTGCCGAGTTCGCGATGCAGCTTCGCGAGTTCGATACGCATCTGCACGCGCAGCGCCGCATCGAGATTCGACAGCGGTTCGTCGAACAGGAACACGCGCGGCTTGCGCACGATCGCCCGTCCGATCGCGACGCGCTGGCGCTGGCCGCCCGACAGCGCCTTCGGTTTGCGCTCGAGCAGATGCGTGATCTGCAGGATCTCGGCGGCACGGCCCACCGCCTCGCGCACTTCGTTTTTCGACTTGCCCGACAGCTTCAGCGAAAAGCCCATGTTTTCCGCGACCGTCATGTGCGGGTAGAGCGCGTAGCTCTGGAACACCATCGAGATACCGCGGTCCGTAGGCTGCAGATCGTTGACGCGTACGCCGTCGATCAGAATGTCGCCGCCCGTTATCGACTCGAGCCCCGCGATCATGCGCAGCATCGTCGACTTGCCGCAGCCCGACGGTCCCACGAAGACCGTGAACTGGCCGTCCGGGATATGCAGATCGATGCCCTGAATCACCTGCGGTCCTTCGCCATACGTCTTCGAGACGTTGCGCAACACGAGTTCGCCCATTTGATGCCTCCTCCTCCTCAGTCCTTGTACTTGCAGACCCCGCGTGACGCTATCCCACTGCCCCACTACTGTCGCGCCACGCGAGGTTCGGTGCGCCCGCCGCCGGGCGTGCGCGTCAGCGCACGGCTGCGACGCCGGCGTGTTGCGCAATCACGTCGCGATACCACAACGCGCTGTCCTTCAGCGTGCGCTCCTGGCTCGCATAGTCGACGTAGACCATGCCGAAGCGCTTGTCGTAACCCGACGCCCATTCGAAGTTGTCCATCAGGCTCCACGCGAAATAGCCGGCCACGTCGACGCCCTGTTTCACCGCGTCCGACAACGCGGCCAGATGCAGGTCATAGAAGCGCACGCGCTCGGCGTCATGCACGCGGCCGTTAGCCAGCACGTCCTTCGCCGCGCAGCCGTTCTCGGTGATGTAGATCGGCGGCAGCTTGTAGTCGGCGTTGATGCGCGTCAGCAACTCGGTGAGGCCTTGCGGATAGACTTCCCAATCCATGTCCGTGAAGCCGAGCACGCCCGGCGGACGCTTCTCGCCCGATGCACTCGCGAAGATGCGCGTGTAGTAGTTGATGCCGAGGAAGTCCATCGGCGTGCCGATCACATCGAAATCGCCGCTCAGGATCGCCTCTTGCGGACCGTTCGCGCCGTACCATTCCAGCGCCTCGGCCGGATACTCGCCCTTGAACAGCGGGTCCATGTACCAGCGCACGAACTTCGCGTATTCGAGCGACGCGGCGGCCTGGTCTTCAGGCGAATCCGTCGCGCCGTGCGCCGGCGACTGATTCAGCACGATGCCGAGCGGCGCCTTCACGCCATCGGCGCGCAACGCCTGCACTGCGAGACCGTGCGACAGCAGCAGATGGTGCGCGACGTGCGCGGCTTTCTTCAGATCGGCGTTGCCCGGCGCGAAATAGCCGGTCGCGTTGCCGAGCCATGCGGTGCACCACGGCTCGTTGTGCGTCGCGATCGATGCAACGCGGTCGCCGAGCACGCTGCCGATCTTGCGCGCATAGTCCGCGAAGCGATAGGCGGTGTCGCGGCTTTCCCAGCCGTTTTGCGTATGCTGCAGCGACAACGGCAGGTCCCAGTGATAAAGCGTCGCGAACGGCTGGATGTCGCGCTCGAGCAAACCGTCGACGAGGCGCTCGTAGAACGCGAGACCCTTTTCGTTGAATGCGCCGCGGCCGGTCGGCTGCACGCGCGGCCACGCGATCGAAAAGCGATAAGCATTGACGCCGAGTTCAGCCAGCAGATCGAGGTCTTCCTCGAGGAGGTGATAGTGATCGCATGCGACATCGCCATTCTCGCCGTTCACGACCTTGCCCGGCACGTGGCAGAACGCGTCCCAGATCGACGGGCCACGGCCGTCCTCATGCGCTGCGCCTTCGATCTGGTAGGAACTGGTGGCCACGCCCCAGACGAAGTCTTCGTTGAATCGATACGTCGACATAAATGTTGTTGTCCCGAATGGTCATGCCCGCCAGGGCGTGAAGATGAAAGGAAAAATCTCAGGCCTTGACCGCGCCGGTCGTCAGACCGTCGATCAAACGGCGCGAGGTAAACGCAAACAGCACGAGCAACGGCAGCACCGCGACCGCGGAACCCGCCATCACCGCGCCCCAATCCGAATTGGTCGGACTTTGCAGAATGCGCAGCGCGAGCGGCAGCGTGTACATCGACGGCGAACGCAGCACGACCAGCGCCGACAGAAAGTTGTTCCACGCCTGAATGAAGCTGATCAGCCCGAGCGTGCCCAGCGCCGGTCCCAGCAGCGGCATCACGATGCTCCAGTAGATGCGCAATTCACCGCAGCCATCGATGCGCGCCGCCTCGATCAGCTCGGATGGGATCGCCGATGCGACGTACTGGCGCATCAGGAACACGCCGAGCGCGGCGGCAGCGCCTGGCACATACAGCGCGCGCGGCTGATCGATCCAGCCGAGCAGGTTCATCGTCATGAAGGTCGGAATCATGCTGAGGAACGGTGGCACCAGCATCGCGGTCAGCGCGATCGCGAACAGCGTCTTCTTGAAGCGGAACTCGTACATCGCGAACGCGTAGCCGGCCATCGACGTGACCAGCAGCGTCAGCACGGTTTGCATCGCGGCCGTATAGAAGCTCCAGCCGAGATTGCGCCAGAACGGAATGTGCCGGATCAGCGAGGCCATGTTGTCGAGAAACGCGCTGCCGAACCACAGCGGGGGCGGCATCGAGAAAATCTCGGAGCTGGTGTGCGTCGCGAACACGAACATGAAGTAGAACGGCGAGAACATCAGCAGCGCGCCGGCCACCACGATCGCATAGCCGATATAGCGGCCCTTGTTGTTCGACGATTTCATCGCTGTGTCTCCTCGTTCATGCCGCTGCGGTGAAAGATCCGCGTGTTCAACCACATCAACGCACCGATCGAGATGAACAGCAGCCATGCGATCGAACTCGCGGTGCCGAAATCACCGTCGTGGAATGCGGTGCGATACATATAGACGGCCGTCGTCAGGCCGGACTGGCTGGTACCCATGCCTTCGTTCGGCAGCAAGATGAACGGCTCTTCGAACAGTTGCAGCCCGCCGATGATCGACAGCGTGACCGCGAAGAAAATCATCGGCTTGATCAGCGGAATCGTGATGCGGGTGAACTGTTGCCAGCCGTTCGCGCCGTCGATGCGTGCGGCCTCGTACAGGTCTTTCGGAATGGTTTGCAGCGCCGACAGATACAGCACCGTGTTCCAGCCGACATAGCGCCAGAAGATCACCACCGACACCGCCGGCTTGACGTTCTTCGGGTTATATAGCCACTCGATCGGATGCGCGGGTACGATCCAGTGCAGGCCGGGCAGCTTGCCGAGCTCGGCGATCGCGAGATTGATCATGCCGAAGTCGGTCGAATACAGCGACGAGAAGATCAGTGCGATCGCAACGCTCGACGTGATGAACGGCAGGAAGTACAGGCCGACCATCAGGTTGCGCCAGCGGCGAAACGCGGTTTGCAGAAAGAACGCCAGCGGCAGCGCCACCAGATGCTGCGGCACGCCGGACATGATCGCCATCGACGCGGTGTTGTACAGCGACTTCCAGTACCACGGGTCGGTCAGCGTGAACGTGAAGTTCGACAGACCCACCCACTTCATGCTCGCGAGCCCTGCCGTCGCGTCCCAGCTCTGGAACGACAGGTACAGCGAAAACAGCAGCGGGAACGCCATGAACAGCGCGAACAGCAGGAAAAACGGGCCGAGAAACAGGTAGGGTGCGACCTTCACCGGATCGAGCCGCGAAGTTTTGCGCGGCGCGGCGAACGGCGTGGGCGAGCTCAGCACATCGCTCACGCGTGCATCGCGGGCGACCTCTTCGGTCGTGGGCAGCGGAGTGTTCATCAATAGTTCCGTCCAGTCGGGCGTGGGATGGGTCGATGACCGGCCACGCTGTTTGCAGCAGACTTGCAGCGCACTGCGAGACACTTCGGCCGCGGCACGCAGCGTGCCGCGACCTTGCATCAATACCGCTTAACGGCGGACCCGATGGGCGATCTGGTCCTGCGCTTCCTGCAGCGCGGTATGCACGTCTGCGCCATCGTCGACGACCTTGTCGAGCGCCGAGTGCACCGCTTCCTCGGCGACCTGGTCGAACTTGCTGCGCTGGATCGCCGGGATGTGCGATGCCGCATCACGCCAGATCAAACGCGCCTTCTCGTCGCCGAGGAACGCGACCGGCTCGGCGAAGAACGAATCGGTCTGCGCGGAGAGCAGCGACGGGAATGCGTCGATCGAACGGAACGAGGCGAGCTGCGTTTCCTTGCGGGTCGTCAGGAACTTGATGAATTCCCACGACATCGGCTTTTGCGTCGCTTTCACCGGAATCGACCAGAACGTGCCACCGAACGATGCGTACGCGTTATTCGGCAGATTGGCCGCGCGCCACAGGCCCTTCGTGTCCGGTGCGATCCACGACGACAGGTGGCCGCCGAGCCATGCGCCCATCATTTGCGTTGCGACGGTGCCGCGCTTGAAGCTCTCGGCCCATTCGTTCGACCACGGCGTGATCTTCGCATCGAGACCGAGCTCGCGCGCTTTCTTCGCGAGTTCGAACGCCTTCACGAAACGGGGTGACGTGACGATAGGATTGCCGGCCTTGTCGAAGTACACGCCGTCGCCTTCCTTCAGGTCGGCGCGAATGTAGATGTCCTCGATATCACGCGACGATGCCATCAGGTACGCACCCGTCGCCTTCTTGATCTTCACGCCGGACGCCAGATACGAGTCCCACGACTTCGTCAGATCGGCTTCGGTCACGCCCGCCTTGTCGAGAATGTCCTTGCGATAGAACAGCGTGCCCGGACCGATATCGGCCGGCATGCCGACGATCGAGCCGTCCTGCGTGGTCGCCTGCGCGAACGTGTAGTTGATGAACTGGCTCTTGTACTGGCCCGCGCTATACGGCGCCTTCGACAGATCTTCGAGACCGCCGCCCGCCGCAAAGCGGCCGATGAAGCCGACCTCGACCGCCATCACGTCGGGCAGATTCGAGCTCGTCGCGAGAGCGGTGGTCATCGCGTTGTGGTGATCGGCGATCTGGAGCGACGACACCTTGACGTCGACGTCCGGATGCAGCTTCTTCCACTCCGGCAGCGCGTCCTTGATTTCCTGATCCAGCTTCGGAAAGACCGCGACGTTCAACGTGGTGTTGGCGTGCGCGCCGGCTGCGGCCAGGCTGAGCAGAACGGCGGCGGCAGAGCCTGAAAAGCGGAATTTCATTACTCGTCTCCTAAAAAAACCTGTTTGAACTGCATTTGATGAATACCCGGTTGCTGCGACCTACTTCCCCTGTTGTCTTTGTTGCTGCTTTGCTTGGTACTGCTTTGCTTGGTGCCGAATGTGCTGCTGAATCTCTGCTTGACTGCCGATACCTGAAAGCGCTTTCACGCCGAGGCGAAAAAAATCCGCTACACATGCGTATCCCCCTGCTCTACCGGCGGGGTGATTCGCCGCGTGGTTTCACGCGTCACGAGCGTGAGCGGGATCGGGCTGAGTGCGATCGACTGCTTGCGGATCATTTGCACGATGCCCTGCGCGGCGAGTCGGCCGATTTCATAAGTCGGCTGGCGAACCGTCGTCAAAGGCGGCGTCATGTACGACGAAGTCGGCAGGTCGTCGAAGCCGACCAGCGACACGTCGTCCGGCACCCGCACGCCGCGGCGGAACATCGCGAGGCGCGCGCCGTACGCGGTCTGATCGTTTGCGCAGAACACCGCGCTGAACGATGGATGGCGCGCCATTAGGCGCTCCATCGCGGCGACGCCACCCGTTTCGAGGTAATCGCCCTGCTCGACGAGGTCGGCATCGAAGCCGATGCCCGCTTCCTCGAGTGCGGTCCGGTAGCCGACGAGGCGCTCGATCGCATCCTCGTGACTGGCCGGACCGGCGATGAACGCGATCTCGCGATGGCCTTGCTCGATCAGATGATGGGTCGCGTCGCGCGCGCCCTGCATGTTGTCGATCGGCAGGCCCGCGAGCGTTGCGCTGTTGTGCACCGAGCGGCCCAATACGAGCATCGGTGCGTGCCGCGAGTAGTCGGTCAACGTCGACTCATCGAGTTGAGCGTGCAGCAGGATGATCCCGTCGACGCGCCGCGCGATGAACTGCTCGAGGCGCGCCTTTTCGTCGGCGATGTTCCAGCGGCTGCTCACGAAGATCGGCGTGAAGCCCGGCTCGGAAAGCGACTCTTCGATACCGCGCAGCCACTCGGCGTAAAACGGGCTCGATACGGCCTGTGTCAACACGCCGATCGTTTCGGTCCGCCCGCTCGCGAGACTGCGCGCGAGCACGTTCGGCCGATAGTTGAAACGCGCGATTGCCTCCTCCACCGCCTGCTGCTTGGCGGGAAGCACGCGCGCAGAACCGTTCAGGATCCGCGATACGGTGCTCGGAGAAACGCCGGCCGCGCGCGCGATGGCCTCGAGCGTCACGTTGGGCGCAACGGGTACGTTGGGTACCTTGGGCGCGCCGGGGTTGTCGTTTGAGCCGTCGTGGGTCATGAGTTCTGCCTGAATCCTGTGATGAAAGCGCTTTCAGATATGGAGAAACGCAGTCCGTCCGATGAGGAAATCGAAAAAGCAGCCGATGCGACGAGGGTGGAGGAGGCGTCGCACCGGCCTCTCTATGAAAGAGAAAGAAACAGTCCTTGAAACAAAGAGATCACTACGATTGCTGATCAGGCAACCTCAACTCAGAACGAATGCATGATCCCGGCGAAGACACCGGTCTGGCTTTGACCATAGTTCGGGTTGCTGTTCGACGACGTGCCCGTCACCGGATTGAAGTTGTTGTTGCCGTACGGCCCGTTGCCGAGGTTCAGGTTCGACGTCGAGCTGTTGTGCACATAGCCCGCTTCCGTGTACAGGAACGTGCGCTTCGACAGCGCGTACGTGCCGGCGAGCGTGAACAGCGTCGCGTTGCCGTTCCCGTTGTTCGCGTTCGCGTGGTAGACCGCGGCCGTCAACAGCGTGGGTGCCGTGACCTGCCATGCGGCGCCAAACCATTCGTGGTTCACGCTGGTCGGCGCGCTCACGCCGAGCGGCTGCGACGCATTGGTCACGCCCATGCTCGCGTTGGTTGCGTCAGGCGCGCTCAGGTGCTGGTAGCCAGCGTACAGCTTGACCGGACCGAGCACGTACGTACCGCCCGCGAGAACGTAGCGCGAAGCGGAGTACACGTTATTGAACGTGCCGTTGGCGCCGCGCACTTCGTCGTAGATCACCCGGAAGTCGCCCGAGCCCCACGTGTAGATACCCTCAACCGCATTCGTACGACCCTGGCCGGTCGGCACGCCCGCCGCGTTGACCGGCGCCGAGTTCCAGCTCGTGTTGTTGGTCAGCGAATACTGGCCCTTCAGCACGAGGCCGCCGAACAGCACCGGCGAGTTGTACTCCGCGCCGTTGCTGGTGCTCGTCCAGTTACGGCCGCGCACCAGGGTCGAGATCGCGTAGCGCTGCATCACCTGCGGGTCGGTGCCCCAGCTGTCCTGCGCCAGTTCGCCGGCGCCGAGGTTACCGATCTTGAACAGACCCCAGCTGTCGTTCGTAAAGCCCACCGTTGCGTGGCGGCCGAACAGATTGCCCGCCGATGCGCCAGTCATCGTATTGAGCTGACCCTCCAACTGGAAGATCGTCTTCGTGCCGCCGCCGAGATCTTCGGAACCGATGAGGCCGAACCACGAGCAACCCCAATCGCCGCTTTGGGCTGACCACTGGTGGCCGCCCGGAAGGCCGGTTTCAAACTGGATGCCGTTGTCGATACGGCCGTACAGGGTGACGCTGCTCTGCGCATGAGCCACCGTCGTCGCGGCTGCCATCACAGCCACAGCAATAAGCTTCTTCTTCATTTAGATATCCTATATATATTTTGGCGTCTCCAAGCCGCACAGGACGCACGCGTTCTCACACGTTTCCCCTCTTGCCGAAATGTTCGCGTCGTATCCGCATCACATTTCGAGGCGATTATAGGGATGACCTTGCGCCGCGCATCGAACTAACGGCTCAGGGAAAACGCTGTTATCGATAACAGTTGCGCGCCACCCGATCCCGCAGTAGCACTCTGCTTTGTGACCATTACCTGATGGTCACAAGCGTCGGAACTCCGTTTGAATTCACGAACCGAGACGACGCGCAAACCCGTCTCGCGCGTCGCTCAGCGCTCGCTTAACAAGGAAAGCGCACTCAAATGCAAGAAAAATGTCGCGCTTGTTGTTGCGAAGATGCAACGACCCGGCTCGCGTGCATTGACGGTTTGCGCTTGACGAACCGGCGTCGGAGCAGTCAGCAGCGGCGGACATTAGCGACTATCATCAATGCATACGATGCCGGGCAACGAGCCGGGCTCAGCCGCATTGCAGGCTGAGTGCGGGATTGTCAGCGCATCCGTCTGGCTCTCGCGCTCCCTCACGAACGCTCCAACCAGCTCCCATCCCTCGGCTCTCGCTGTTCCCCGCCACGCCGCGCCTGCGGCGTCCCGCTCGAACACGCTGCCCTTGCGAACTTTTCTGCGGGCGACGGCTTGACCGCCCAACGCCCCAAACTGGCCAAACCTCGACGCGCAATCGCGATAACCGCGACGCAAGCAGTGAAAGAGGGGTTTTGTCCAATGCACTTCCGAGGCCTCGCATTGAGTCGGACCGGAAGATTTGCCGGCGGATTTTGCCGGCACACCTTGGTGCTAATAAGGAGGTATCGTGAAAACAACCCTTGTTTCTACGCTCGCGTTGCTGATATCAGGCGCAATCGCGCCGGTTGCCTATGCCCAGGATTCGCAAGCCACCGACCAACAACTCGCTCATAGCGTGCGGGTTGCGGAGGCGCACAGCGGCGTCGGGATGTCACATGTGTTTGTCTTTGCCCACTCCGGGCAAATCATGCTGCTCGGATTTGTGCCCGAGCGGGAGCATGTCGCGCGTGCCGAACGGGCTGCGATGTCGGTGCCCGGTGTCACCTCGGTGGACAACCGGCTCACGCCCGACGGTGGCTCGTTGAACGGGCATTGAGATCGAACTGAATCGCGGCGCGCGGACGACGATTGAAGCAGACCCCGCGCGTTGAAGGGATTCGGTTTTCCTGTTCCGCCAGCCAGTTGGATTGGATGACGGGCGCCCTGTTTCGCACGGTCAGCCGCGCGGCCGGTTTGTGCACCCCAACCTGAAAGCGCTTTCATCCCGCGCCGGGTCAAACCGGTCGACTCGACGCTCATCTACCTTTCGTCATCACATTGATCTGTCGGGTAAATCCCTCATAGCGGGGACAAGTGACGCTGCTTAACATCCCACTGTTACCGATAACGTTACAATTAGTTAGAAAAGCAGCCGCGAACCGGCATTTCCACAGGAGACCAGGAGTGCGTCCTCTAAGGACCTCGATGCGCATGCTCTGCGCAGCCGCCACCATTTGTACGCTCACATGGACCGCAAGCTGCGCGCTCGACCAGGCGGCCGTCGCTCATGACGGCCCGCCGCTCGCCGCGGCGCCCGCCGAAACGCTGCCGCCTCTGCGCAGTGTGATGGCCGCGCACTTCAAGGTCGGCGCGGCGATCGAACCTGATTCGATCGACAGCCGCGCCGACGCGACGCTGGTCGCCGCTCAGTTCTCGAGCCTGACCGCCGAGAACAAGATGAAGCCGGGCACGATCGGCGTCGCGGAAGGCAAGTACGACTTCGAGCCGGCCGACAGGATCGTCGCGTTCGCTCGGGCGCACGGCATTGCGGTGCGCGGCCATACGCTCGTGTGGCACTTCAAGGCCGACGGCTGGACCGAGGCGCCGGACTGGTTCTTCGCGGGCGATCCGAAAGATCCGCACTATCGCGACATCGTCGTGAAGCGGCTCGATCGATATATAACCGACGTCGTCACACAGTTCCGAGGCAAGGTTTATGCGTGGGACGTCGTCAACGAAGTGATCAGCGATGATCCGCATCAGGTCTATCGCGAAGACAGTCCGTGGTATCGCGCTCTCGGCAAGGACTACATCGCGATCGCGTTCCGCGCGGCGCGCGCGGCGGACCCGGACGTGAAGCTCTATATCAACGAGTACAACACCGACGATCCGCGCAAGCGCGCAAAGCTGGTCGCCGTGATTCGCGACTTGCGAGCGCAGGGGGTGCCGATCGACGGTGTCGGGCATCAGATGCACATCAGCGTGAACTGGCCGCCACTGCCGAACATCAAGCAGGCATTCGACGATGTCGCCGCGCTAGGCCTCGAAAACCAGGTAACCGAGCTCGACGTGAGCCTCTATGCCGATCCGGGAGAATGCTGGAGCAATCCGCATGCGTGTCTGCCAGACCTCGGCCATCCGGTTCCGAACGACGTCATGCGTGCGCAGGCCGAGCGTTATCGCGCGGTGTTCGCCCTATTCGAGCAGGAGCCAAGCATCAAGGCGGTGACGTTCTGGGGCTACTCGGACAAGCACACGTGGCTGACGTCGGCGCCGGTGCCGCGCAACAACCTGCCGCTGCCGTTCGATGCGAACCTGAAGCCGAAAGCGGCGCTGTGGACGATCGTCGATTCGTCGTATCAGCCGTAACGTCGGTCCTCGCGCGGAAAAGCGGATGGCGATCCACACCTCAAGGCTCGTCCGAGCCGGCCTCCTCGAGCGCGTTCAGGTCTGCCGCGAAATCGTCGGGTGGACCGCCCGCCGTTTCGTGCGTGCGCGGCGGTGACTTGACCACCGGCGGCGGCATTTTGCCGATGCCTTCGTCGATCCGCTGCAGCAGATACGGGAAGAACGGATTCGACGCGATGCGGAACATCGAATCGAGCGTCAGAATCAGCGTGCCGCGTTCGCCGCGCGGCGCGAGCGTGCCGAGGTTCTCGTTGAAGTTCTCCGAATCGTCCGGCGCGATGCCGTACAGTGCGTCGGTGATCGGGAAAGGAATCGCCACGTGCGACAACGAGAAAATATCCTGTGGATAATCGATGTCCAGCGGCTTCTCGCGTTTTTGCACTTCTCCCGCATAAACGCTGCGCTCGACGGTATGCGCCGAATCCGGCGACACGTTGGCGATCACCGTCGTGCGATAGTTCTGCGGACCGATGCGCAGCAGTCGCGAGAGCGCTGTGTACGACGCGTTGCGTAGGAAGGTCCTGAAACGCACGCTGCGGTTCACGTCGAACAGCACGACTTCGCTGCCGTTCTCAGGCAGCTTGTCGTAGAGCAACGACATCACCGCCGGCGTGCTGACCGTAAAATCCGTCACCGACTGGAACGTCAGAATAGGCGGCAACGAATCGAGCCGGTTCTCGCGCTCGAGGCGCGCAATCTGTTCCTGAATCACGCTCGTGAGGAGATAGGACTGCCGCGCGCCATTTACAGGAAACGAGTTGTACTTGAACGGGTTGAACTCCGGCACGATGCCGAGCCACGCGGCGCGCGCGAAGGCCGGCAGCACCGCGGGCAATCCGGCGAGACCGGCAAAGCGCGCGTAGCGCGTAACGCCGATCATCGGCGAGATCAGCACGACGCGCGTCGGACGCGCGAGCGCGGGATTTTCGATCGCGTCGAGCGCATATTGCAGCGCGAGCGCGCCGCCGTTCGAAAACCCGACCAACTCGATCGGCTTGTCCGGCCCCACGCGACGTCGCGCTTCGCGTACCGCGAGCCGCGTGGCCGCGGTCCAGTCCTTCCAGTGCACGTCGGTGAGCCCCGCCGGCACCGTGCCATGTCCCGGCAAGCGGATGCCGATCGCGACGAAACCGCGATCGCGATATCGACGCGCGATATGCCGCATGCTGTACGGCGCATCCGTCATGCCGTGCAGCAGCACGACCGCACCGACGGGTGGGCCCGACGGTTCGAGAATGTACGAGCGATTCCAGTTTTCGGCGAAATTCCACGGAAAGATCGGCGAGCCCTCGTAATAACGGTTCGCCGCGATGCGCTCGGACGGCCGGATCTTATCGACGACATTGACGCGCACGGCTTCGAAAATCCGGTTTTCCGCCTTGATGTAAGCGTTCCAGTCGGCGGTGTTCATTTCTTCGACGGTCATTTCGCGCGGCACATAGGTGTGCCATACCGACAGCTCTGGCCCGCGCTGCGAATACCACGCACGTAGTCCCAATGCGAGCACCGCCAGCAGCACCAGAACCCATGCACTTATCTTTATTACCTTCAGCGACGTGCGCAGCATTCGTGTTCTCTTGATGAGATGAAGGTTGCACCGCGCGCAGGCTGCTCTCTGCGTGGTGTGCGCATGCCGTCACCGCGACGGCTTCCGGTGTGGATATCCTAAGGGCTTTTAATCAGCGGTTCAAACTTTGTCGTCCGAGCGCGCGGCGCTGCATCGACGAAGACTGTGTATGACCGGATGATTGGCGCGGCATGCCGGAGAGGCAAGATATGCCAGGCGCGAATGATTGCAAGAAGAGTTCCTTCAGCGACGCTTCCGAGCTCGCTTCGCCCGACGCCTATGTGCTGCCCATCAAGGCCACATCATCGGGCCGTGCGCGTCAATAACGAAAAGCCGGGACGCAATCCGTGTCGCGCCCCCGGCCTGCCTGCTCGCTGGCAATGACTAACGGCCGCGGATATTGCCGGCCACGCCGCCCGCCGCGCCGCCGATAATCGCGCCGGTCCACGCGTCGCCGCCAGAGATCGCCGCGATGCCCGCACCGGCGCCCGCGCCGAGTGCCGCGCCGCCTATCGTTCCCTGCGTCCGCGGGCTCATGTCCGTGCAACCGACCATCGCAGCCAGCGCGCCAATACTGACGATCCACCCAAGTCGTTTCATGATCGTTCTCCTTATTGATTTTTCTTCAGGCCGGGCACGACCATCTGGAACCAGAGGGTCTCGATCACCGGATGCTGGATCATCGTGGGATTGGCCGCGTAGTAGCTGTCGAGGCCTTGACGCACGCTGTCGAGTGTCTGGCCTTGCATGCCCTTGCCGAAGCGCTGCGCGATGTCATTGCTGTTCGCCGTGTTGCCGGCATAGGCGCGCTCGATGTCGATCACGTTCGAGATACCGACCAGATACGCTTTCTTCTGCTCGTCGGTCGACTGCATCCATTGCTGGCCCGTGACGATTGGAATGTTTTCCGCACGCGCGACGTTGCCCATCATTGCCAGCGACAGAAAAGTCACAGATAACAGCGTTCGCCATTGTGGTTTGCTTGCCATCACATACTCCAGGGAAGTTATGTTCTCCAGCGGCCGGCCGGCGACCGCATCCGGCGGTGTCGATCGCGTTATTTGGAAGAGTGGTCCGTGGGTCTCGTCGATTCTCCTTTCAGGTTCATCGGTCGGCGTGGTTCGCCGGTTCAGGTTCTATTAGCGTTGAGTCGTGTCAGCGAATAGACACCTTGATGGCAGAAAATCTCGTGACGGATTGGAGTGATTTGCACACATGCTGTGTGCGCGCAACGATTGGAATCGCGTTGGCATCGCCGCGTAACACACGCTATAGAGTCTACAGCCTTTTCTGCAATTTCCAAGCTCATTTCCGCTCGATGCACGCCGCGTGAAATTTGTGTCAATTTCATTCGACGAGCGAAACGAGTGCGATGCAATGCGCGTCAACATTCATCGGTTTTCCTGCGCTCGATTGGGCGCTGGCGATATTGCTAGCGATTTTTATCGATGGCTATTCAGTGTTCTATCCACGCAATCCGAGCACGGTTTCTTCTTCCTTTCGTGAATGTTCGTCTTCCTGATTGGATCGCATTAATTGAAAACGATGTGAATCTGTCGATTTACGTTCGAGACGCTTGTTCTGGCATTACATGCGATTTTCTATTGATGCGTTTGTTCATCATCTTCATCGGTGACCAGCGGATCCCAGGCCGTCGTCTGCCGGCTAACGGGGCTCCGGTCGATCACACCTTGCCTGCGGCGGTTGGCTGCGCAGCAGCGCAGGGGGTGGCGGCGCGCGATTGACCGTTAGTTGCGTGATGGCTAGCGTGAAGGGGACAGCGTTTCAAATGATTCCGCGCTCACCATCAACAGTCTTTAGCTTGTATTTACGAAATACAGGGTATAGACTGTATCCGCAATTTACAGGTTTTGACCTGTTACGCCGCCGCAGCCGAACCGGAGATCCACCGTGGACTACGCGATCAAGACACTGAGCCAGCTCAGACCAATCCTGCAGGGCTTCAGGAAGGCCGCCGGGCTCACTCAAACCGCGATGGCCGCCCATCTCGGCGTCACCCAACAGACCTACGCGCAACTCGAAGCGAATCCCTCGGCCGTCAGCGTCGAACGGCTCTTCAGGGTGTTACGGGTCTTGCAGGTCGATCTGAAGCTCACGCCGAGCGGATCGACGCAAAGCGTGGCCGTGGAAGACGCGCCGCCAGCCGCAGCAAAAGGCAACGCCATACGCGCCACGCGCGCGCAAGCTGCGGCGCAGCGCGCGGCGACGACATCGCCCGGCGAGGCCAGCGACCGCGCCGCAGCCCAGGCATCGGGCACCAGCGCCAAAGCGGCCAAATCCGCCAGCACCGCCCAAAAGCCCAAAGCGGTCAAGCCCGCCAAGGCAACCAAAGCGGCCAGCACGAGCAAGAAACGGGAGGACTGGTAAGCATGGCGCGCAGCACACCGAACCGTCTGAACCTATGGATGAACGGCCTGCGGGTCGGCGCCTGGGAAACGGCACGCAGCGCCGAACGTCTGACCTATGCCGACGAATGGATTGACGATCCGCAAGGACGCCCGCTATCGCTGTCGCTGCCGTTCACACCAGGCAATCAACCGTATCGCGGCCAGATCGTCGCCGACTATTTCGACAATCTGCTGCCCGACAGTGAACCGATCCGGCGCCGCATCGCCGCGCGCTACCGGACCGGCAGCACCGCGCCGTTTGCGTTGCTCACCACGCTCGGACGCGACTGCGTCGGCGCTCTGCAACTGCTGCCGCCGGACGAAGAGCCGAGCGACCTGACGAGCATCCACGGCCGCGAACTCAGCGACAGCGACATCGCGGCGCTGCTGCGCGGCACGACGACGGCGGCGCCGCTCGGGCAGCACGATCCGCTCGAAGACCTGCGTCTGTCGATCGCCGGTGCGCAGGAAAAAACCGCGCTGCTCCGTCATCACAACCGCTGGCTGCTGCCCGAAGGCAGCACGCCGACCACGCACATCTTCAAGCTGCCGCTCGGGCTCGTCGGCAACATGCGCGCCGATATGCGCACGTCGGTGGAAAACGAATGGCTGTGCTCGCAGATCGTCGAGGCTTACGGGCTCCCGGTCGCGCGTTGCGAAATCGCGCGATTCGACGAACAGAAGGTATTGATCGTCGAGCGCTTCGATCGACGTTTGTCGAGCGACGCCACGTGGATCGTGCGTCTGCCGCAAGAGGACATGTGCCAGGCCACTGGTACGTCGGCGCTGCACAAGTACGAGTCCGACGGCGGACCGGGCATCGAGGCCATCATGGAGATACTCGCGGGCTCCGCCCGCGCGACGACGGACCGCCGCAACTTCTTCGCGACGCAGTTGGTTTTCTGGCTGCTCGCCGCGACCGATGGCCACGCGAAGAACTTCAGCATCGCGCATCTGCCCGGCAATCGCTACGAAGCCACGCCGCTCTACGACGTGCTGTCCGCGCATCCGATCATCGGCAGCGGTGCGGGACGTCTCGCGGCGCAAAAAGTAAAACTGGCGATGGCGGTTCGCGGCAAGAACGTCCACTACCTGCTCAATCAGATCCAGCGCCGGCATTGGGTCGCAGAAGGACAGCGCGTGGGCTTTTCCGCCACCGATGTCGATGCGCTGATCGATCAGTTGAGCGCGCAAACGGAGACGGTGATCGATACCGTCTCGTCGCGACTGCCCCCCGATTTTCCGCTGGACGTGGCCGATGCGGTCTTCGACGGCATGCGCCGGTTGAACCGGAAGCTTGCGCAGTAAAACTCCGCCATCGCTTAACCAGTGCGCGGCGCCACGGCAACCTCACGCACGCCGTGGCGCCGCTGCATCGATCTTCGCCGATGCACGCCACTGCACACTCAGCAGATGCTCGCGCATGCATTGCGCGGCCGCGTCCGCATCGCGCGCTTTCAGCGCATTGACGATCACCTGATGCTGTTGTGCGAAAAACTGCCGCGTCTCCTGCGCGGACGTTTTCTCGCGAACCTCCGGCTTCACCCGCATGCCATTGATCACCTCCATCAAAGCGATCAACGCGGGATTACGCGTGGCATGTCCGATCAGCAAATGAAAACGATGATCCCATTGCTGCCACTCTTCGTCGTTTTTCGCGGCGGCATTTTTGCGTGCGCATTTCTCCAGTTCCTGCAGATCGTCCCCACTCGCTTTCGTAGCGGCCAGCGCGGCCAGCGCCGGCTCGAACAGCAGCCGCATTTCCGCGATATCCGCGGGACTCGTACCGGCGCGCAAGCCGCGCAGCGTCGGCGCAAACTTCAGCGGCCGCGCGCCCAGATAGGTGCCGCGGCCAACGCCGCGCCAAACGCGCCCCGACGCCTCGAGTGAAGCGAGCGCCGCGCGCAACTCGCGGCGGCTCACGTCCAGTTCTTCGGCGAGCTTTCGTTCGGGCGGCAGCGCGTCACCGTCCTTCAACTGATGGTCGGCGATGTAGTCGAGCAGCACACCCAGTACCGGTTTTTCCATGTCATTCCGTGAACCAATTTGTATTGGTCTCAACGATACCAGAATCGCAGCGACTTGACACGGCAGCACCCGGTGATTTTTGATTCGCTATACTAGCTCGCAACTCGCGGGTCAACACCGGGTGCAACCCGGCTTCGTTAGACTTACGCTTTCATTTTCTCCAGTCCAACCATTAAATATTGGTTCGACCGTTCGGAGCCGTCGTCGCCAAGGAGTCGCGCATGTCGTTTACAACCCGTCCAGAACTGATCGGCACCTTCGGCATGGTGGCCTCGACGCACTGGCTCGCGAGCGCATCGGCGATGGCGGTCCTCGAAAAAGGCGGCAATGCGTTCGACGCCGCCGCTGCCGCCGGCTTCGTCCTGCAGATCGTCGAGCCGCATCTGAACGGTCCGGGTGGCGAACTGCCGGTGGTGTTCTACAGTGCGCGCGAAGAACGCGTGCGCGTGCTGTGCGGACAGGGCGTGACGCCCGCGCGCATGACCATCGAGCGGATGCGCAAGATGGGCCTCGACGTGGTGCCGGGCACGGGCCTGCTGCCCGCGGTCGTGCCGGGCGCGTTCGGCGCGTGGATGGTGCTGCTGCGCGACTATGGCCAGTTGCCGCTCGAAGACGTGCTGAGCTATGCGATCGGCTACGCGGAAAACGGCTATCCGGTGCTGCCGCGCATGGCATCGTCGATTCTCGCGATTCAGGAGTTCTTTCGCACCGAATGGACGACCTCCGCCGAGCAATGGCTGCGCAACGGCGAGGCGCCGATGCCGAACCAGTTGTTCGCGAATCCCGCGATCGCCGAAACCTACAAGCGCGTCCTGCGCGAGGCGAACACACGCAGCGATCGCGCTGAGCAGTGCGAACGCGCGCGCGATGCCTTCTATCGCGGCTTCGTCGCCGACGCGATCGACCAGTACTTCCGTTCGACCGCCGTGCTCGACACCTCGGGCCTGCGCAACAGCGGCCTGCTCGATGCGGGCGACCTCGCGCGCTGGCAGCCGACCTACGAAGACCCGGTGTCGTACGACTACGCGGGCATGCGCGTGCACAAAACCGGCCCGTGGGGCCAGGGCCCGATGTTCCTGCAGCAGCTCGCGCTTCTGAAGGGCTTCGATCTCGGCGCGATGGACCCCCTCGGACCCGATTTCGTGCACACGGTGATCGAGTGCTCCAAGCTCGCATTCGCCGATCGCGAAGTGTTCTACGGCGACCCGGCGTTTTCCCATGTGCCGATGGACCTGCTGCTCAGCGACGCATACAACGGCGAGCGGCGTCGCCTCGTCGATCCGCGCCGCGCGTCGTTCGAATTCCGCCCCGGGCTGCTCGGCGACAGCGAACAACGCGCCGCGCGCATCGTCGCGAACGCCGGGCGCGAGCAGGCCGGCGGCTTCGGTCAGGGTGAGCCGACCTTCGCTCCACTGCCCGAATTGCGCGGCGACACCGTGCATCTCGACGTGGTCGACCGCTGGGGCAACATGGTGTCGGCTACGCCGTCGGGGGGCTGGCTGCAGGCATCGCCGGCGGTGCCGGGTCTCGGCTTCAACGTGACTACTCGCGCGCAGATGTTCTGGATGGAAGAAGGCCTGCCTTCGTCACTCGGCCCGGGCCGCCGCCCGCGCACCACGCTGTCGCCGACCCTCGTCACGCGCGACGGCAAGCCGTACGCAGCCTTCGGCACGCCGGGTGGCGACCAGCAGGATCAGTGGTCGCTGCAACTGTTCCTCAAGCACGTGCATGGCGGCATGAACTTCCAGGCCGCGGCCGATGCGCCGTCGTTCCAGACCGCGCACTTTCCCGGCTCGTTCTATCCGCGCGCGATGCAGCTCGGCAAGATGTCCGCCGAGTCGCGCTTTCCGGACAGCACGCTCGCCGAACTGCGCGCGCGCGGCCACGATCTCACTGTCGCGGAGCCGTGGGCGCTCGGCCGGGTCTGCGCGGTCGCGATCCGCAATGGTTTGATGCGCGGCGCGGCCACGCCGCGTCAGATGCAGGCTTACGCGATCGGTCGATAAGCGGCCCGAAGCGGCCATCAGCACAGAACGCGCGACCTCGTCGCGCGATTTCCTCAGGAGAAGTTGCCGTGTCCGCCGTCGCTGCCCGTCTTGAAAGACTTCCCCTATCGAGCTTTCACCGCAGACTGCTGCTGATCGGCGGGCTCGGGTACATGTTCGACGGACTCGATTCGTCGTCGCTCGCGTTCCTGCTGCCGGTCGTCAGCAAGCTGTGGCAATTGACGAGCGCGCAGACCGGACTGGTCGCGAGCAGCACCTACATCGGCTATTTTTTCGGCGCGTTCCTGTCGGGTGTGCTCGCCGACGTGATCGGCCGACGCCGCATCATGATGAGCGCGCTCGCCATCTATTGCGTCGCGTCGCTCGCGAGCGCAACCGCGCAAGACTGGCACACGTTCTTCGCATTGCGCGTCGTCGCGGGTTTCGGTTCGGGCGCGGAGACCGTCGTGATCGCGCCGTTTCTCGCCGAGTTCGTGCCGCGCCGCTATCGCGGCATTTTCTGCGGCGCGCTGGTCGGCTTCATGTCGTTCGGCTATCTGACCTCGTCGATTCTCGGCTTCGCGGTGGTGCGCAACTTCGCCGACGGCTGGCGCTATCTGGCGGTGATCACGTCGCTGCCCGTCGTGATGCTGCTGTGGTGGCGCCGCACGCTGCCCGAATCGCCGCGCTGGCTCGAAAGCCAGGGCCGCGCGGCCGAGGCGAACGGCATCGTCGGCCGCATCGAGGCGGCGTTCGTCGAGCGCGGCATTGCGCTTGCTCCCGTGAGCGCGGCCAACGCGCTTCACGCGGTGCCCACGCCGGCCTCGACGCCCAAGCGCGGCAACGCGTGGCGCAACGTGCTCGCGCTGTGGTCGCCGCGACTCGCGCGCACGACCACGGTCAGTTGGCTGATGTGGTTCTCGGTTGCGTTCGCGTACTACTCGTTCTTCTCGTGGATCCCGAGCCTGCTGGTCAAGGAAGGACTGACGATGACGAAGAGCTTCGGCTATTCGATCGCGATCTATGGCGCGCAGATTCCCGGCTACTTCTCGGCCGCGTGGCTCAACGAGAAGATCGGGCGCAAGGCGGTGGTCGCTTCCTACATGCTGCTCGGCGGGATCGCTGCGATCACGCTAGCGTTTTCTCACACCGGCATACAGATCATGACCGCGGGCATCGCGCTGTCGTTCTTCATGAACGGCGCATTCGCCGGTGTCTACGCTTATACGCCGGAAGTGTTTCCGACCGCGGTGCGCACCACGGGCACGGGTTCGTCGTCATCGTTCGGCCGCATCGGCTCGGTCAGCGCGCCGATTCTCGTCGGGCTCGTTTATCCGCTGTTCGGCTTTCTCGGCGTGTTCGCGATGACCACGACGGTGCTGGTGATCGGCGCATGCGTGGTGTTCTTCCTCGGCATCGAAACGCGCAACCGCTCGCTCGAAGATATCGAAGCGAGCGAACTCGAACCGGCTCACGACGCGCGAGGCCAGTTGAACTCCACCCGCATGCACGGCTGAATCGCACTGCGACTCTTTACATTTCCCGATCCAAACGCGATGCAAACGATGCAAGGCAACCTGACCGAATCCGCACCGCACGATACGCAGATGCTGGATATCGCGGACCTCGAACGCCTCGCGCTGGCGATGCGCGTGAAAGGCCAGCCACTTGAGCTGTTCCGCGCGGTTCACGCGGTGGCGGCAAAGGCGATAGGCCTGAGCCTGATTACGATCATGTCCTACGATGCGCAGCGACACGAGGTCGAACGGGTCTACACGAACATGCCGGACGTCTATCCACTGGGCGGCCGCAAAAGGAAGCAAGGCACCGCCTGGGCGCGGCAGATACTCCAGGAGCTGAAGCCGTTTCGCGCCGCCACGTCGAAAGGGATTCGCGAGGCCTTCGACGATCACGCAGTGATGATAGGTATGGGTCTCGGCTCGATCCTGAACATCCCGATCGCCTATGACGGCGTGTGCATCGGTACGATGAACCTGACGCACGAGGAAGGCTGGTACACCAGCCGCCATGAAAGCATGGGCCTGCTGATCGGCGCCTTCCTTGCCCCCGCTCTCATCAAACAGGGTACGCAATCCCCCGCTTGCGTCGCGCATTCATGAAAACACCATCCGATCTGCAACACTATCAAGCCGTGCCCCATCCGGCCGTCTCGCAAGGCCGCTGGGTGCTGGTCTTCGTGCTCGGCTACCTCGCGCTGATCGCCGATGGCGCCGACGTCATGATGTACGGCCTGACCCTGTCGCGCATCAAGGACGACTTCGGGCTGACCAACGTCGAAGCGGGCGCGCTCGGTAGTCTGACCTTGCTCGGCATGGCGATCGGCGGTATCGCCGGCGGGTGGGCGAGCGATCGTCTGGGCCGCGTGCGCGTCGTCGCGTGGGCGCTCGCGCTGTTCTCACTCGGCGCGGGGATGCTCGGGTTCACGCACAGCTTCTTCGAATTCGCGGCGGTGCGCTTCATCAGTTCGCTCGGCATCGGCTGCATGGTGCTGGTCACCACGCTGGTGGCCGAATACGTGCCGACCGAGCGGCGCTCGCTGGTGCTCGGCATGCTGCAAACCGGCATTTCGGCCGGCTATATCGTCGTGATCGCGCTCAGCAGCTGGATCCTGCCGCAGTACGGCTGGCGCACGCTGTACTACGTGTCGGCCGTGCCGGTGCTGCTCGCGTTCGCGATCAAGTTCGCGGTTCCCGAACCGGCCGCATGGCTCGCGAGCCGGGCCGCCGACCGCGCGAACAAGACGCGACTCGTCGACAATCGCTACGCGCAGATTTTCCGCGACCGCCAGGCACGCACGATGTTCATTCTGTGGACCTTCGCGTCGATCTTCGTGCTGTCCGGCTTTTACGGTCTGAACAACTGGCTGCCGACGTACCTCGAGAAAGAACTGCACATCAAGTTCAGTTCGCTGACCGGCTATATGATCGGCACGTACGTGGTCGCCTTCATCGGTAAGATCTTCGCGGGCTGGCTCGGTGATCGCTGGAGCCGGCGCGGCGTGTACGTGCTCGGCTGCATCGGTGCGGCGCTGTTTCTGCCCGTGATCATTTTCTGGCACACGCGCGACAACATTTCTACGCTGATGCTTTTCTTCGGCTTTCTGTACGGCGTGCCGCTCGGCACGATCGGCACGTTCATGTCCGAGAGTTTCGCGACGTCGGTGCGGGGCACCGCGGTGGGCGGCTCGTATAACCTCGGGCGCTTCTGTTCGGGGGCGGCGCCGATCGTCATTGGTTTTATCGCGACGCAGTTCTCGATCGGACTCGGCTTTCTTGTGGTCGGCGCGGTGTTCTTTTTGAGCGGCATGACTGCATTGTTCGTTCCTGACCGGCTATACGATACGCAACAGTGAATCAATAGCGACCATGACGAGATGATGTCGTGTCAAGGAAATGCCCAGGACCCAGCGCTAAATCCTGGTCGCCGGATTACCTGGGCATCAGGATGAAGCATTACTCGTTTCCGGCAACGATGTCGGAGATGGTCCAGTTGTTCGTCGTTACGAGCACATAATCGCCATTGACGCCTAGCCATTTATGCCCGCGCGGCGGCGCATTGAGGCCGTGTCCGCGCCAGTCATCCATCATGAAATTGTAATGACGGTATTCGGCCGGCACACGTTGGCCTTTATGCCAGTCACGATGCGGAATCGACGGCATCACCTGCTGACGGCCAGTACCGGCCATCTGGCCGCCCTCGTCCTGCGGCTGCGGTCCAGCCGCAATCGCGAACGCCGACACCCCGGCAAACGACAAGGCGACGAGTTGCGCAACAAAGCGATTATTCATGTTCGAACCTCCGTGCGGTGGAAGAAAGCTCCGGGCATTCACGTGATTGACGTGAAAAGTAATCGTCCAGCTACTCGCAGATTCATTAACTCGAACTTCATTGCAGCGATCGCTGGTCTATCGAACGTAATCCTTGCAAATCGCGAGATGCCAAATTCGATATTTCAGGCCTGCCTCTAAGTCGTTAAAAAGTATAGTAAAAGGAAGTTCGACTTCAAGCCGGACCGCCTGGCTGATCAATAGTCGACCGCATCGCGAATGATCGGGCAGGTCATGCAGTGACCGCCGCCACGTCCACGGCCCAGCTCCGCACCGACGATCGTAATCACCTCGATGCCCTGCTTGCGCAAAAGCGTGTTCGTGTACGTGTTGCGGTCGTATGCATAGACGACGCCCGGCGCCGCGCACACGAGGTTCGCACCGCTATCCCACTGCGTGCGCTCGCGCTGATAGTCGCTGCCGCCCGCCTCGACTACGCGCAGATGCTTGAGCCCGAGCGCCTCGGCGACGACATCGGTGAACGGCTTGTTTTCGGCGTGCAATTCGACGCCACTCGGATGACTGCTCGGCCGATACGAATAGGTGCGCGTCTTCGCCATGAAGTCCGGGGCCACCAGCACGCAATCGCGATCGGCGAACGTGAACACTGTATCGAGGTGCATCGCCGCGCGAATCTTCGGCATCGCCGCGACGATCACGCGCTCGGCCGCGCCCTTCTTGAACAGCGTTGCCGCCAGTTGACTGATGGCCTGACGCGAAGTGCGCTCGCTCATGCCGATCAGCACGACGCCCTTGCCGATCGGCATCACGTCGCCGCCTTCCAGCGTGGCGAGACCGTGATCCTGGGTCGGATCGCCCCACCACACGTTGACCTTGCCCGCGAAGTCGGGGTGGAACTTGTAGATCGCCGTGGTCAGGATCGTCTCTTCGTGACGGGCCGGCCAGTACAGCGCATTCAGCGTGACGCCGCCATAGATCCAGCAGGTCGTGTCGCGCGTGTACAGCGTGTTCGGCAACGGCGGCAGCAGATATTCGGTACCGCCCGCCGCTTCCTTCGCAACTTCCAGCGCCTTGCCGCCGTGCGCTTCCGGGAAGTCGTGCGTGGATAGCCCGCCAATCAGCGTTTCGGCCAGCTTGCGATTGTCGAGCCCTTCCAGATAGCTTCTCAATTCATCGATAAAGCCGAGGCCGACCTGGTTCGGCACCACCTGGTTGTCCAGAATCCATTTCTTGCCTTCGTGCACCGCGACCGTTTCGGAGAGCAGATTGTGCATCTCCACCACTTCGACGCCACGGTCGCGCATCTTCGTGACGAAGTCGAAGTGGTCGCGCTTCGCGTTCTCGACCCACAGTACGTCGTCGAACAGCAGTTCATCGCAATTGCTCGGGGTAAGACGCTGATGCGCGAGCCCCGGTGCGCAGACCATCACTTTGCGCAGCTGCCCGACTTCCGAGTAGACGCCCAATTCACCCGCTTTCGCGTCCGTGTTCGCCATGATGACCTCCTGAATATCAGTGGTGACCCGCTCTGTTCAATCTGATGTCGTTAGATTGTGATCCTTCCGGTTACGAGGGCGTAGATGCCGATGATCGCGCCAATGACGATGACGGTAAAGATGAACCAATCGGAAACGATGAAAACGTTCTTGCTCTGCTCTCGTCGCGCCCAAAAATAAAGAGCTGTGCCGGGCGCGTACAGCACCGCGGCAAGCAGAATGAATTTCAGGCCGCCCGCGAAGATCATGAATGCGGTATAGATCACGGCGATCGCGGCCATGATCAGGTCGCGCCGGCGCTCGTCGGCGCGAAGGTCGTAACCGTCGCCGCGATTCGCGTTCATGCATCCGAACAGCGCGACGAGCAGGTACGGAATCAACGACATCGCGCTCGTCAGATTCAACATCAGCGCGAATGCGTCGCGCGAGAAGTACGTGCTGATGACGAGCAACTGCACCACGATGTTGGTCAGCCACAATGCATTAGCCGGCGTCTTGTTGATGTTTTCCTTGCCGAAGATCGCAGGCATGTCTTCGGTTCTCGCCGCCGAGAACAACACTTCGGCGCAGATCAACGACCAGGCCAGATAAGCGCCGAGCACCGAAATCAGCAGACCTATGCTGACGAAAACGGCGCCCCAGTGACCGACCACCGCTTCGAGCACCGCAGACATCGACGGCTGCCGCATCGCCGCAATGTCCACGCGCTCGAGCACCGCATAAGGCAGCATCGTCACGAGCACCATCAGCGAGGAGACGACGATGAAGCCGAATATCGTCGATTGCCCGACGTCGGAGCGCTTCTTTGCATAACGGGAATAAACGCTCGCCCCTTCGATGCCGATAAACACGAACACGGTGACCAGCATCGTGGCCCGCACCTGCTCGAAGATATTGCCTTCGAGACCGCCGCCGTACAGGTTGGCCTGGAACAGATCCATCCGAAAGCCGAACAACAGGATCAGAATGAACACCAGGATCGGAATGATCTTGGCGACCGTAACAATACTGTTGATGAAGGCCGCCTGCTGCACGCCTTTCAGGATCATGTAATGAAATAGCCAGATGCCGATCGAAGCAACGACGATCGCGACGACCGTATTACCGTCGCCGAACACCGGAAAAAATGCGCCGAGTGTCGACTTGATCAGCACCCAGTAAGAAACATTGCCGATACAACTGCTGATCCAGTAGCCAAATGCGGAAAGAAAGCCCGGATAGTCGCCAAAGCCCGCTCTCGCATACGCAAACACGCCGGCGTCCAGTTCTGGCTTTCTTTCCGCCAGCGTCTGAAACACGCGCGCCAGCATATACATGCCCGTGCCCGCAATCAGCCATGCGATCACGGCGCCCAGCGGACCGGTGGCATCGGCGAAGGTACGCGGTAGGGAAAATATCCCGGCTCCGACCATGCCGCCCACGACCATCCCGGTGAGTTGCATTTTTGAAAGCTTTTGTGGAGTGGACGCCATTCGGATTCCTTTTTAGTGACCCAACACGGATCTGTAATCAGATTCGAACGAAACGTGTCTCTCGGCCAATCTTGCTGTCGATCAGCCGCGTTACTCTGCAACCACCACACGAAAAGAATGGTCTGTCCGTTGACGTTTGTCAATTTATCGCCGCTCGCATCGATAAATCGCATTCAATATCGATGATTTAACAATGATGCGACGTGTCGCATCACCAACGCGGTTTTCTCGAATGATGGGGAATCGCTGAAGCGAGCTGAAAATGTAGTCGCTCAGAACTACTGATAAGCAGCTGAGCGACAGCTCGAGATGACGCGCGAAAGTCATCGATGGTCCAAGCCTGATGACGCTTTCGCTGTGGCGGGGATTGGGTCCAACTATGACTCGCGCAACTTCCTCAACGTCAGCCGCGCTTCAAGACCGCCGCCAACGCGGTTGTGCAGCGTGAGCGTCGCGTCCATCGCGAGCGCGAGTTGCCGCGCGATCGCGAGCCCCAGCCCCGTGCCGCCCGTTTGACGATTGCGCGAATCTTCGAGTCGCACGAACGGCTCGAACACCGTCTCCAGCGACTCGGCCGGAATGCCGGGACCGCGATCGAGCACCGACACGGTCGCCTCGCCATCGTGCAACGCGCCGATCTCGATATGCGCGGCGCCGGCATACCTCAGCGCGTTATCGACCAGATTGCCGACGATGCGCTTCAACGCCTGTGGACGCAACCTCAGCGACTGGCCGAACTGGCCCTGCAGCGACACTTGCTGACCGGCGTCCACGTAATCGCAGACGAGGCTATCGAACAGTGCATCGGGATCGATGCGGCGCGGCACTTCGGTCGTGCCGTGCATCGTGCGCGCATACGTGACCCCTTCCTTGACCAGCGCCTCCATTTCCTGCAGGTCCTGGCGCAGCTTCGCGGCTTCGCTGTCGTCGTCCATCGTGTCGACGCGCAGACGCATGCGCGTGATCGGCGTCTGCAGATCGTGCGAAATCGCCGCGAGAATCTGCATGCGCTCGGTCATGTACGTGGCGATCCGATCCTGCATCGCGTTGAACGCGCGCGCGGCGCGCGCCACTTCGGACGGGCCGGCTTCGGGCAGACGGTCGGCCTTCAGGTCGGGGCCGAGCGTGTCGGCCGCGACTGCGAGCTGATTGAGCGGGCGCGTCGCGAGCCGCACCGCCAGCCAGCAGCAGGCGCCGAGCACGAGCAATTGCAGCGTCAGCACGAGCGGCAGCCAGCGCGACAACGGTGCGCCGGGCATCGGCCGCAGATCGATGGTGAGCGGCGTGCCGTCGCTCAGTTTCAAGTGCACCTGCAGACGCTCGCGATCGCCTGGCACCGCGTTGACGGTCAACGGATAGCGCGTGCCGATGCCGTCGCCGATCGATTGCGCGACGCGCGCCGACAGGCTTGCATCGACCGGTGCGCCGGCCACGCCCTCGCCGAGCACGAACTCGTAGCTGCGCCGCGCAAGCCGCGGCAGCCACTGGGCGCGCTCGTCGGGCGGTAGATGATCGAGCAGCGCGACCGAGCTCGCCACTTCGCGCTCGATATAGCCCATCATGATGTTGGTCATCGTCTGGTCGCGCTCGGTCATCGTGAGCCAGAACGACAGCGCCTGCGCGAGCGCGAGCCCGACGAACAGAATCACCGCGAGCCGCGCGAACAGTGTGCGCGGCCAATGCGGCCAGCGCAGCAACGACGGTGACGCAGAAACGTTCATTGCGGATCTCCGATCGCGGTGACCGCTGCCGAAAACACATAGCCCTCGCTGCGCAGCGTCTTGATGTAGCGCGGCTCGCGCGCGCCGTCGCGCAGGCGCTGACGCAGGCGGCTCACCATCAGATCGATCGAGCGGTCGAACGGATCGGCCTGGCGTCCCTGGGTCAGGTTCAGCAGCTGGTCGCGCGTGAGCACGCGCTGCGGGTGATCGAGAAACACGCGCAACAGACGGTACTCCGCGCCGCTCAACGCCACTTCGGTGCCGTCCGCGTCGAGCAGATGGCGCGCGGTCGTGTCGAGCCGCCAGTCGCCGAAGCACAGCATCGGCGCCGACTCCGTCACTTCCATGCCGGGCGGCAGCATGCGCGCGCGGCGCAGCACCGAGCGGATTCGCGCGAGCAGCTCGCGTGCGGCGAACGGTTTGGTCAGGTAATCGTCGGCGCCCATTTCGAGCCCGACGATCCGGTCCGCTTCCTCGCTGCGCGCCGTCAGCATCAGGATCGGCACCGCGCGGAACTTGCCCGCGCGCAGCTCGCGGCACAGCACGAGGCCGTCTTCCCCGGGCAGCATCAGGTCGAGCACGATCAGGTCGGGCGCGCCGTTCTCGAGCGCGGCGCGCATCTGGCGGCCATTGGCCGCGAGCGTGACGCGCACGCCGTTTTTCTCGAGATATCCCGCGAGCAGTTCGCGGATACCGCGATCGTCGTCGACGATCAGTACGTGGTCGGAGGTTTCCATCGACGGATTATCCGCCGCGGCGTTTGAGTTGCACGCCGCTCGATTGGATCAGTGAACACTGCAACGGATGCGCGAGTTCCGCCGCGAAGCCGCCCACGACGAACACGGCGATGGCAAACAGGCGTTTCATGCGTCCTCCAGCACGGAAAGACTCGCGCCGTCGGCCACGCTGGCTTCGAGCGCATAAGGATCGACCCCGTCGAGGCAGCCGATATTGACGCGCCATTGCAGCGGATCCCTGCGCGTCTGATGAAAAGGATAGATGCCGCAATGCTTGCAGAAGTAGTGTTTCGCGACCTTCGTGTTGAACTGGTACAGCGTCAGCGAATCCTCGCCACTCAGAATCTTCAGTTGACTCGCGGGAAAGGGCGGCGTCATCAGCGCGCCCTTGCGGCGGCACAGGCTGCAGTTACAGCGGCCGGCCGGAACGATTTCGGTGCGAACTTCGAACTTGACGGCCCCGCAGTGACAGGACCCTTGCAGCAACCCGGCGCTCATGGTGATCTCCGTGATTTGACGATGCCTGCTTTTATAGCCTGGTTCATCAGTCGAATTATGTCGTAATGTATCCGGCCGCCGAGACGATACATTACATTGCAATAAGCCGTGGCAATTAGCGCAAGGCGAAACAGCGAAGTTTAAGCGCGCGCGAATTAGCATTTAAGCGGCACGCGCAAAACGGATAATGCGGGTTGATTCATTGCCGCCGCATTGTCGGGCTCCCCCTGCAAAGATACTCCGCTTATCCATGATTATGTGAGCGCCTCGGCGGGGCGCGCCAGCCGGCCTCCTTACACGCTGTTTTTGACCTCGGCGTGACCAACCGGCTTTCTCTGTGCCGCCTGACTGGCCGGCATTGCCAGCCACAATCGCGCGGCGCCTCGAATACGCTTGACTTTTAATCACTAGCCACTTCCAATACCAATGGTGCAGTGCGATGCTTCGCCTCTGAAACACGCCTCACGTCATTCGGTAATTCAAAGCGTTGGCCAGCAGTTCATTCGTCCGCCGCGCATGCGGCGTCAGCTCGAAATGGAGCACTCCTCATCACGGGAGTCGTCTTGGCTGCAAGAAAAAACCAACCCTCTCGCCGCGAACCGGCCCTTATCGATCTCGCATTGCAGGGTGGCGGTTCGCACGGTGCTTTTACATGGGGCGTCCTCGACCGTTTGCTCGAAGAGTCGTGGCTGCAGATCGAAGGGATATCGGGTACGTCGGCTGGTGCGATGAACGCCGCGGTGCTGGTAAGCGGCTACCAGGTGGGCGGCGCGGCCGGCGCGCGCGCCGCGCTCGAAGCGTTCTGGCGGCGAGTATTCGAAGCATCGGTGTACAGCCCGTTTCGCCGCAGCCCGTTCGACGTATTGATGGGCCGCTGGACGCTCGACTACTCGCCGTTCTTCATCGCGATGGACCTCGCGGCGCGGATGTTTTCTCCGTACGACCTGAACCCGCGCGGCGTCCATCCGCTGGCGAAGATTCTGCAGGACTCTATCGATTTCGGGCATCTGCGCGACGCGCCGATCAAGCTGTTCATCACAGCGACGCGCGTGCGCACGGGCCAGGCGCGTGTGTTTCGCAATGGCGACCTGACGCCCGACGTGCTGCTCGCTTCCGGCTGCCTGCCCACGCTGTTCCAGGCCGTGCAGATAGACGATGAATACTACTGGGACGGCGGCTACGCCGGGAATCCGACCATCACGCCGCTGGTACGCGAATGCACGTCGAGCGATACGCTGCTGATCCAGGTCAATCCCGTCGTGCGGGATGAAACACCACGCACCGCGCGCGACATCATCAGCCGCCTGAACGAAGTCGCCTTCAACGCGCCGCTGCTGAAAGAGCTGCGCATGATCGCGCTGCTGCGGCGCGCCGCGGACGCCGGCAGCGACGAAGGCCGCCATTGGGCGGCGATGCGGATCCATCGGATCTCGAGCGAGCTGATGACCGAACTCGGCTACTCGTCGAAACTGAACGCCGAGTGGAGCTTTCTGACGATGCTGCGCGACGAAGGCCGACGCGCCGCGGACGCGTTCCTCATCGAGCACGCCGATTCGATCGGCGTGCGCTCCTCGCTGGATTTCGACGCGTTGCTCGAGGGAGTCTGACCATGGAAGTCATCACCGTGTCCCCGCTCGCGATCGGTCTCGGACTCTTTGGCATGCTCGCGAGTCTCGCGCTGCTGATCGCCTTCGCATACCGCGGCTGGACCGTGCTGCTGCTCGCGCCGTTCGCCGCGATGCTGGCCGCCGCGATTTCGGGCGAACCGATTCTCGCGCACTGGACCCAGACCTTCATGCTCAGCGCCGCGCGCTTTCTCGCGCAGTTCTTTCCATTGTTCCTGCTCGGCGCGCTGTTCGGCAAGCTGATGGAAGACAGCGGCTCCGTGAAGGCGATCGCCAGTTACATGACCGAGAAGCTTGGCGCGCATCGGGCGATTCTCGCCGTCGTGATCGGTGGCGCGCTCGTCACCTATGGCGGTGTCAGCCTCTTCGTCGCGTTCTTCGTGCTCGCGCCGATGGCCACCGCCCTATTCCAGGCCGCCGATATCCCGCGCCGTCTGATGCCGGCCGCGATCGCGCTCGGCACGCAGACATTCACGATGTCCGCGCTGCCGGGCACACCGGCGATCCAGAACGCGATCCCGATGCCGTTCTTTGGTACGACGCCGTTTGCGGCGCCCGGGCTCGGCATCGTCGCGAGCGTCGTGATGGTGGCGTTCGGGCTGTGGTGGTTGTCCTTGCAGCAATCGCGCGCGAAGGCGGCCAACGAAGGATTCGACGGACTCAACGCGGCGGTGAAATCCACCAGGGCGCCGGCCAGCGACAACCTCGTGCGCGAACGCGCGAGCGTCTCGCAGAGTTTCGATCCGGAGGAAGCGAAACGCGGGCACGTCAGCGAGGATCTGCCGTCGTTCGGCGTCGCGCTCGCGCCGCTCGTGCTCGTCGTGCTGACGAACTTCGTGATGAACGTGATCGTGCTGCCGCGCATCGACGCGGACTATCTGGCCGAAGTCCGTTGGGGTGAGACGTCGCTTTCGGCAGTCGCCGGAGTGTGGGGCGTGTGCGTGGCGCTCGTCGTCGCGATCGTGGTGCTCGTGCTGCTCAATCGGCGCCGCCTGCCGGCGCTGCGCGAGACGATGGACGCGGGCGCGAATGCATCGGTGCTGCCTGTGCTCAACGTCGGCAGTCTGGTCGGCTATGGCGCGGTGATTGCCGCGTTGCCCGCGTTCGCGCTCGTGCGCGAATGGGTGCTCGGCGTCGGCGGTGGTCCGCTCGTATCGCTCGCGGTCGCCACGAACCTGCTCGCGGGATTGACTGGTTCGGCTTCAGGCGGTCTCACGATCGCGCTCGACGCGCTCGGCGGCACCTATCTTCAACTGGCCGCGCAACACGGCATCGACCCGGCGCTGCTGCATCGGGTCGCCGTGATGTCCTCCGGGACACTCGACAGCCTGCCGCATAACGGCGCGGTCGTGACGCTGCTTGCGGTATGCGGCTCGAACCATCGTGAGAGCTATCGCGACATCGTGATGGTCGCGATTCTCGGCGCGTTGCTCGCGCTGGTTGTGGTGATCGTGCTGGGCTCGCTGGTTGGCACGTTCTGAGGGTTTTGTGCTTTCTAAAGTATCGAGGGGTCTTGCGCTGACGTTGCTGTTCGTCAGTGCAAGGCCCCTTTCCTGGTGCTGCTCGGCCGAGTCTGGATTGCCGGCCTGCTGACCAGCCGCTCACTTCACGCTGCCGCGCGCGCCGCATTCATCCGGCCGAACACGAACTGCCCCAGATACCAGACCAGTTCCGTATTCGCGAGGATCGCATCTTCGGTGACCGTCGACGGTTCGAGCTTCATCCGACGCAGCATCAGCTTGCCTTCGCGCGATGTCGTCCACGCATGCATCAGTTCCTTGCGCGTCTTCGCATCGGCGGCGTTGAAATGATCGCGGCCCTTGCGCGAATCTTCGTTCATGCGCGCACGCACTGCTTCTTCACGCGTCGCGATGCTGTTCGCCAGGGTCTTTCTCGTTTCGGTCTTGGCTGCCTGTTCCTGCGCCTCGTCCGCGAGCAGTTTGGCTTGCACGTCGACCATCGTGCGCTCGGCGTCGGAGATCTTCCAGTTGTCGCGTAGCGCGCGCATCAGATAGCCCGCGGGACTCTTCTTGACCTGGCCGCGCTTGATTCTGAAACGCGTGTATTCGACGGCCTGCTGAATGCGTTCGTCGGTCCACAGTTCGCGGTTCTCCGAAATCTCGCTGAACTGCTTGGTCGACAGCCCGAACTCGTCGGTGAGAATCTTGTACAGATGGCTCGCGTCGGCGAGGCTCGCGAGTACCGCGTCGGCTGTGTCCTTACGCTTGAGCAGGAAGCGGATGCGGTCGATTTTCTTCGACGTGGTCGATTCAGTCCGCGTCTCGTAGGACATCTCGACGTCCGACACTTCGTTGATCTCGCGCACCGCCGGTTCGAGCCAATCGCGCTTGAAGTATTTGAAGATGGCGGCGTTCGCGCCCATTTTGCCGGGCCAGTTGCGCATTTCCTCGAGCTGGATCCAGTCGGTGCGTCCTGCGGGAACGTTGGGCAAAACCTTGTCGTAGATCGCGCGCGCGAGACTGCGCGTGAACGCGGTGGAAATGCGCAGGCTCAGCCAGTGAGATTTCTGCGGATCGCGGATATGCGGCACGAGCCGTGGATGGACGTCGAAACGCATACGCCCGCGATGAAAGCCGACCATACCGATCAGTTGGACCTGCACCCACAGGTCGTCTTCATTGGGATCGCGGTCCGCGGGCGTATTCGTCACGCGGACTTTCGCGTTCTGAGCTTCGTCGGCGATCGTGCGCAAATGCTTCAGGTTGCGGCTATCGTAGCGCATCAGCCACTTGAAGTAGTTGAGTTCGACGTCGTACTGATCGCGTTGCTCGGGTTCCTGCGCGACGATGAAGTACGCGGCATCGAGAAAACGCCGCGCCGGCAGTCCCATGTTGACGATCTCGGTGAAGAAATCGTTGCGCTGATAACCGATCTCGCGATTGGCCTCGTTGATGCGCAATCCCTGATCGAACATGTCTTCGAACAGCGCGAGCGCCATCTGGCGTGACGTCGCTTTCGACTTGCCCTCTTCCGGATTGTCCGCGGCCATGTTCTTCATCCACTTTTTAGCTCCCGGGACTGTAAGCATGCGGTGGTGAGCTGTCAACACACAGAACCTCACCATCACAACGACGGCGGCGGTGGCCACTTTTTCGCCATTCCGCGATTTGGCACACAGAACCTCACCATCTACACAAGGAACCTCACCTTGCTAGAGGGACTTCCGCGCGGCGAAGCCTTATGGGACGGCCCATCCGACCTTCGTTTCCTGCACATGCACAACCCACCTCACCTTCGGAATTCGACGCACAGTCAAACACAGAGAACCGCACCTTGGTGGGGAATTGGTCTCACCTTGCTGCACAACGAACCGCACCTCTCAGCACAGCGAACCTCACCTTCGACACAACATACCTCACCTTTCCAGACCTAAGTCTTTGAATGAATTGAATATCGTTTTGGTATGTAGGTTTGTGGGTTTGTTCTCGGTTTAAAAAAACCTACCAACTGGGATCACACAGCAAATTGACGTGATTGCGCAGCGCAGCATGGTGAGGTCGATTGTGCGATGGCTGGGAGCTGATGGACTAGTGCGTCGCCAAGGTGAGGTTGATTGTGCTTTCACGGTGATCTGCAAGTATTGGTGACGTGCTGGGGCATGGGCTGGCCGCCTGTCGCCGGCGGAAATTAGCGGTGCTAGGTGAGGTTGATTGTGCTTTTGCGCTGCAAGCGGACGGAGCGCTCGCCGGAAGGTGGCGAGAAAACCGATAAGGTGAGGTCCGTTGTGCTGCAATTCGCCGGATTGGTCTTCGCGGAAATGAGAAAGTGCACAAATGACCTCACCCAGTGCTTAAGTTTTGCGCAAGTTCGCTGGGTCGGCTGGGCCTATTGCGAGGGAAGGTGAGGTCATTTGTGCCCTCGAGCACGCGGTATTTTTGGGCCTGTTTCGTTTCGACGACAGTTCCGCCACCGAAAACGCTGTGAAAACATGGAAATTTTCAGAAAATCTGCATTAAAACAGTAATTTAAAAAGCTATTTTCAAGTATTTCCTGTATTCTGAGGTTTCTGGAATTTTATGGATAAACCTCAGAATGGTCAGAACGAGCCAACTTCCTGCCGTAGACCGAACCGTTCACTTTGAGCAGATCAGTGAGTTCGCAGAAAAAGTCACCATTTTCACTAATGAGCTGCGTGACACGATTCTGGCACCACGTCCTCGAAAAACGGCTCCCGTTTTCAAGACCGGCGAGATTGCCGAGATGTGCAACATCTCGCACTCGCAGGTTCAGTATCTCGCAACAAAAGGCGACGGAGACCTGCCTTCGGGCACGGCGGCCGGCACGGGCCGTACCCGGACCTTCACGCTGGAAGAAGCGCGGATCTGGGTACAAAAGATTTCCGACATCTACCAGACTCCACTGGTCACTCGTCTGAAGGAACCAGACGGGAAGATCATCATCACCGCGCAGCTCAAAGGTGGTTCCGCCAAGACGACTACGACGATGTGCCTTGCCCAAGGGCTGTCGCTACGGGGGCGGAAAGTGTTGGTGGTCGATCTCGATCCGCAGGCGTCGCTCTCGGAACTGTGCGGACTGTACGCGGAAAAAGACGTGTCGCCTGAAGATACGGTATTGCCGTACGTCTACGACCAGGAAATCGAGGGCGGCCTCGAGGGGCGGATTCAGTCGACGTACTGGGATGGCATCGACGTGATTCCCGCGCATACGGAGCTGATCGGAGCAGAGTTCCATCTGCCGGCGATGCAAAAGATTCGGCCAGGTTTTCGTTTCTGGACCGTGCTTCGTCAAGGGCTCGAGCCGCTGCGCAAGAAGTACGACTACATTCTGATGGATACGTCGCCGTCGCTGTCGTACCTGAATCTGAACGCGCTGATGGCCGCGGATGCCATGGTGATGCCGATGGTGCCGGAAAACCTGGACTTCATCAGCTCGCTGTCGTTCTGGCGACTCTTCTCAGACGTGTCCAAAAGCTTCATCAAATTCGAGAAGGAAAAGAAATACGACTTTGTGTCGCTGGTGTTATCGCGGGTCGATTATGGGCGGAACTCGTCGGCGCCGATCGTACGTGCGTGGGCGCAAAGCGCGTACGAAAACTGGTTGCATTCGATCGAGGTACCGGCGAGCTCGGTGATGAGCACCGGGGCGTTGGCGTTCTCGACCGTCTTCGACATTAGCAGCAATCACAGCGCGGCCAAGTCGCTGCAACGCGTGCGGCAGCCTCTCGTCGATTACTGTCGCTGGATCGACGAGATCTATTCGGAAAAATGGAGGAACGCGCAATGAGCAATATGCGAGAACAGTTGCTGGCCAAGACGTCCGGCATTCGCAAAACTTCGTCGATCAACGAGGACGAGGTGAAGCGCAGCAACCGCACGCAAACGGCGCCCGGCCTTGCCGGCGCGCTGGCCGTTGCGCAGCTTCGCGTGCAGGAATTGGAATCGACCGGCGTCGCATCGCAACTGCCGGTTGCGGGGATCTTGCCGAACCCGTGGCAGCCGCGCCGCGTGTTCAACGAAGCAAAGTTGGCCGAGCTTGCGGAGTCGATCCGGGAAGTTGGGCTGATGCAGCCGATCGTGGTCCGTCGTGTCGCCGACGACTATCAGATCGTCGCTGGTGAACGGCGTTGGCGTGCGCACAAGATGCTGGGGCAGGACACAATCAAGGCAGTCGTCGCGGATTGCTCCGACTCGGATATGGCCGTGCTGGCGATGGTCGAAAACATCAGCCGCGACGACCTTACTGACTATGAAATCGGCGTTGCGATCCGTCGATCGGAAGCGGAGTTTCCGAATCGCAAGCGACTGGCGGAAGCGATGGGCTTGTCTCGGGCGGGTCTGTACCAGTTCTTATCGTTCGATAATCTGCCGGACTTCATCAAGAAAGATCTCGATATTCAACCGCGACTATTGGGCGGGACTGCTGCGCAAGCAATCGGGGCGGCCATCAAAAAGCACGGCGAGGATGGGGTTAGAGCGGCTCGTGAAATTTGGCCGCTGTTGGTGAGAGGCGAAATGGATCAAGGCAAGGTCGCGGCGGCAATCACTGCCTTGGCGACCAGGCAGACGATGTCGGCTGGTACCAGCGGACGCAGCATCGAGAAGTTTTTCGCGGGGCGAGAGCACGCTGGAAGCATCACGAAGGATGTCAGCAATTTCACGATCAAGATCAAGACCGGGGTGATCACCGAGGCGCAAGAAGTTCAGATACGACAGTTGATCGGACAGATGTTTCAGTCGCAGCCAAAAACGAGTTGATTTGATGTCTGGTTCGTAGTGTAGAAAGGCCCGCCAAGTGCGGGCTTTTTTTCGGCCAGCCAAAATGGTCCGAGCTTAGAGAGTGTCTAGAGTTTAGACACTCTCTAAGCTGCCACGCATCAGCGTCCATCCGAGTGTCTAGACTCTAGACACTCTTGGCGGCGGAAACCGACGTCGATATCAGAGCGCCGCCCCCGTGCGGACGAACATTCATTGCGCCTTGGGCGGTTCACGGGGAGATTCGCGTAGTAGCGCCTTCGCGGGGCAATCTTGCAAGAGCTGGTTGCTGGTCAGCTGCTGAACATGAGCGAGCTCGCCATTGGCTCGGAAATTTATGAGGCAATCCGTGAGCTGGCTTCCACCGACTCGCTGATAGGTCATATTGTCGGAGGCACAGCCAAAATCGTTCGATGGCCATATGACGGCAGGAATGGTGGGCCAGCTATCTCTCCTTTGAAAGAGAATGTTCTCCGTCAAGCCATCCACGGTCATTCTCAACCCGCGCTACGATCCGGCTATTTGTCCGCGTGCCTCTGCTTGGCCATCGACGGCTCGCTCTTGCCAATTAGAAAAATCGCTGCCCTTGAGATCGACTCGCCGCTCGCCAAACGGACGCTACAGGCTTGCCGGCAAACAGGTGAAATATCGCGGGATACGCTGACAATGCTTTTCCATGAAGCGTCGAGTTCATGATTGCCCGCCTGTCCGCAGCGAATTGGTGAATGTCGTCGACGCGTTTCACGGTCGCTCCGATGTTCGAAAGCGCCTATGGCCACGGACACGCGGCGCTCACACCAACGCCTATCGAACATACAGTCGGCGGCATTTCTGCCGGCAAATCCGTCCCATACGACTCGCGATGGAATCCGGATGGACTGACGCGCAAAGAAAGGCCGTGCATTTGGCTTCCCCTCAGCGGACAGACGGCATGAGTCAAGGTGCGGCGGGAGCCGGCCCCGCTATTACTCAAATACCGCGCTAGGGGATGTCCGCATTTGGTAGCGCGCTCCCTCTAGACTTAAGCAGATCAAACCTACCGTCAGCGGTGTTCGCATCTGATTCGAGCGGCGCAAGCTTGCCCTGGAATCACGTCCCATTGCAGATCCGCCAGTCGCCCGACGGCCAGAAGTCAATCACCAAACCTCCAACCGCTACGCATTTGACGGTTCGCGCGTTAAGCCAAACTCTGCCCGTTGTTAGTGACAAGAGACGTTCGGATAAGTAATCGCGGTCGACAAGTCTGCGGATCGACTCGCGCCCTCACCGGATGCCCGGCTCGTCGATTTGGAAGGCATGCATCGCGACCGCGCCGATCATCGTTTGGCTCAGCACTTGAGCAATGAGCTAATCGACTGCAACGGATGGTTTCCGTCTGGTCTCGTATGTCGGGGCTACTCGGTGAGCCGCTGCCGGACCACGCGGTAAGCGCGAAATCAAAATCGCAGCGCCCGGCTTATCGGCAATAAACCCGCTGGACGATGGTTGGCGGGATGAGCGGGGCAACCGCGCAAGTCATCGTGGACGGAAAGAGTCGTCGGCCGGCTCGCTCTGTGACATTGATTGGCGAGACGGTTGGGCATCACATGATCCACAACGCGAGCCACTATATATCGCCGAGCGCGTCAACAACTCGAGCTTCGACGCTTATCACAGTCGTCCATGGACAATCAAATAACATACGGTGCCTGTGCATGCGGGCAACTTCTACGAACTTAATATCGAAAAAGGACCGGGTATTAGCCAATCCGAGCGCGAACTGTCGATTCTGCAGCCGATCTTGCCAATACGAGTCTCGTGAAACATTGGGAAATGTCTTCCATATATCATAACTCCTTGTTTTAAAAGGCCTTTTTCTGCTGCTCGAAGCATTGTTTCACGCCAATCAATCAAATTGGTGCACGATACCCCGTCGCTTCCATCCATCGCGGACCAGACGCAGGAATGCACCCACGCAACCCGACGATACGTAGCATTCAATACGTAATTTGTAGCGAATGAATTGGAGGGGCTCGCGCTGACCATTCGAACGTTTCGCTGACTTGATCGATCTCGCCAAGCCGACGCCGTCGGGAAAAACACCCGGCTGCTCCGCCGTCACTTCGCCGACCCCGCCTCCTCGCAAACCCGCCCACGCTGATCGATCTGCTCGATATCCTCATGCAAGATCCGCCGGATCTTGAGGATCGCCCGCGGCGTCTGCTGCACGCTGTGCCCGGCAATGATCGCCTTCTCGGATAGCGCGCCCGCGAGATGTGCGCTGCGATAAGGAACGACGCCATCGTCGGAGTCTTCGAGCGACCCGCTGCAGCGGCACCACGCGATGATCGAACGGAAGCAAACGCGAGGGCCGATCGGGCAACTTGGAGATCGCGGATCAACGGATCGATTTCGCCCGACTGTTCGATGCTGTTCGGCGCTGCTCGCGAACGGTATGCCTTGGTGGGGTGCCGCGGTAAATATGGCGCGCTCGACGTGCGGCATCGGTGTGAAGTTCAGTAGCCGATCGAACCGCCCGTCCTCACGACCTGTTCGAGCGTGCCCTGGCTGAACCAGATCAACGTGGTGACGTTCGGCGACGGCATCTCGCTGAAATAGCGCGACGCCGGCTTCGGCCGTACCGCGGTCGGTGACGACACACCGCTATCGGCTTCGGCATTGCCATCTCCTTCGTCATCGGCATCGCCACCCGCGTCGGCGTCCCGGCGAACGACAGCCGCGACGCCGGGATGACTTCGCGCGGTTCGCGCACGCCTTCGGGGCGCCGGGTCCGGTCCGGCTGAGGTCGAGATGAATGGACCAGCCTGCGATGCATTGCGTGCCCGGCACGCCCTTGCCGGCATCGGTCGCGAGCGCGCGGCGCAGAAACAGCGCCGCAAGCTCTTGCGCCGCGTAGTTGTAATGGTCAACGGACCTGGATCTGACGATCTTCGAATGCACGGTCGCCAGCAGTGCGTTCACCGAGGAATAGAAACGCATACGCGAATCGCGCGGCCCCGGGCCACAGATCGAATCGCACGTCGCTCCATTCGCAGGCGTTGGCGGGTGTGTTCGTGATGGCCATCTGCAACGACAGTTCGGTGAGGCTCGACAAACGCCAGTCGGTATTGATTCCGCCGACGTCGAGACGGTATTGATGCAATCCTGCGGCTCGCGTTGGCAGTTGTTTCCATCAGACGGCCGGTCGACAGAATATCGCCGCGGCGCATCGCGATGGAGAATCCGGTGGACTCTACGCCCGGCAAATCGCTGGTGCAACCCATGCCGTTCGCCATAATGCGTATTGGCTCCAATGAGAAAGAATCCCGATTTAACTGATCACGGCTGCTCCTTCGGCGAACAAATTCCTTGAGACCTATAGCGTTCTTTCCGAGCGCACCATGGAATAAATCTGTATGCCCGACGTAACTCGCGAATCGATTGACGGCTAGCGCATGGATCGGCCATGATGCCCGTGACGAACTGCGAAAGGGGACAATGACGCACGCGTGACACGGGCAGCCCATCAGTGAACTGCGCGAAGTCATGAACGCCCTGTTGATCGTGCTGGAATCGCCGTCCATTCCATACAGGGCGGACTAGTGAATTTCCTCAGTGTTTCTTCGGCGTGGCGAAGCAGGTTGGCAGTTACACAGGATGCCTGATAAACGGAGCCTGAATGACGACGCATAACATTGCCGGTCCGACAGAAGGGATGCGGACCACTATGAATCCACGAGCAACCTGTAGAGCCTCGTAATCGCCGGCCCGCGAGCTAAGTTGCCGCCGGGTGTGCGACATGGGTTGCGCCAGCAGTCAGCCGAGGACGTCATGACCGCAAACCGTTCCGAAGCACCGCAGCCAGGCCGATCAGCCAGCGTCGCATTGACCGGCGTATTGTCGTGCGCGTTGGCCTGTGCGCTCGTCGTTTCGCTGTCGGGCTGCCAACGGCAGGCCGAAACACAGAGCGGCGAAACGAGGCCAGCCGTGCAGCTCGCCAGGGTCGAACCGGCCGACGCCTCCGCCATTCGCATATTTACCGGGCGAGTCGAGCAGACCAGCATCTCGCCGCTCGCCTTCGAAGTATCGGGCCGCGTCGTGCAGATCGCGGTGCTCGAAGGCGCATCCGTGAAACGCGGGCAGGTGATCGCGCGTATCGATGAAGAACCCTACAAGCTGCAACTGCAACGCGCGAACGCGCAGTATCAGCAACTGAGCGACAACCTGAAGCGTCAGGCGGTGCTGCGCAAGGACGGGATTCTGTCACAGGCTGCTTATGAGCAGCTGTCGGCTGCCACGGACGCCGCACGCGCAGCACGCGACATGGCGAGCCGCGACTTGCGCAATAGCCGGCTCGTCGCGCCATTCGACGGCCGGATCGCTCGCCGCAACATCGAGATCCAGCAGGTCGTGCAGGCTGGCGCACCCGCTTTCAATCTGGAAAACATCGGCCGTGTCGATGTCGGCGTCGATCTGCCTCAGAGCGTTGCCGAACGGCTGTTCGTCGACAAGACGCTGAGAGCCGAGGCGTGGCTGCCCGAGCGGCCGCAGAACCGCTTCCCGCTAGTGTTCCGCGAACGGACCACGCAGACCTCGCCGACTTCGGCCGCCTACCGGCTCGTGTTCTCGATCGAGGGACCGCATAGCGCCATGCTGTTACCCGGCATGGCGTTGCGGGTACAGATTTCCGACACGGCCCGGCAAGTCGCGCAAAACGACAATCAAGGCTACTTCGCGATTCCGATCGCGGCGGTGTCGATCGGCGCGGACGGTCAGCGCAGTCTGTGGCGCTACGATGCGGCGTCCGGCCGTGTGCATGCGGTGCCGGTCAGCGTGCGCGAAATTCGCAATGACGATGCGGTCGTCGCGGGTGCGGTCGCGGAGGGCGACCGGGTGGTGGCGGGCGGCTCGCAGTTCATGAAAGAGGGAATGGCGGTCCGTCCAATGGATGTGCCTCAATGAACCTCGCGCGCCCCCTGATCGAAAAGCCGTTGATCGCATGGGTTCTGACGCTGATCTCGCTGTTGGGCGGCCTTTTTGCGTACTACAACATCGGGCGGCTCGAAGACCCGAAGTTCACGATCAAGACTTCGGTCGTCGTGACGCTGTATCCGGGCGCGAGTGCGCACGAGGTCGAGCAGGAGGTGACGGACCGCCTCGAAAGCGCGATCCAGCAGATGCCGCAGGTCGAGAAGCTGACCTCGCGTTCCATGCCGGGCTACTCTGAGATCCGCGTCCAGATTCGCGATCAGTACACGTCTGCGCAATTGCCGCAAGTGTGGGACGAATTGCGCAACTCTGTGTCGGATGCGCAGGTACGGCTGCCGCCGGGGGCGGGCCCGACACTCGTGCTCGACCGCTTCGGCGACGTCTACGGGATGTTCTACGCGCTGACCGGCGAGGGCTATACGCAGGCGCAACTGTATGCGTACGCGCGCGAACTGCGCCGCCAGTTGCTGACGCTCGACGACGTGTCCGACATCGTGATCGCCGGTCAGCAGCAGGAGCAGATCTCGGTCGACGTCGACCAGTCGCAACTGATCGCGAACAATCTTTCCACCGACGACCTCGCGCAGACGCTGTTCCTGCAGAACGAGGTTCGGCCCGCGGGCCGCGAGCGCGTCGGCGACTTGTCGTTGCGGATTGCGCCGACCGGCTCGCTCGATTCACTGCAGGCCATCCGCTCGCTGCCCGTCAACAATACGCCCGGCCCGCTTCTGCTCGGCGACATTGCTCGCGTGAGCCACGGCTACGCGACGATTCCGAACCAGGTCATTCACTACAACGGTGAGCCCGCGGTCACGATCGGCATCAGCGCGCGACCCCGCGTCAACGTGGTGAGGGTCGGCGAGCGGATCACGGCGAAACTCGCCGAACTGGAGCGCGACCGCCCGATCGGCATCAAGCTGTACTCGCTTTACGATCAGCCGCAGGTCGTCGATGAGAGCGTGCGCGGTTTCATCTTCGACGTGTTCCTGTCCGTGTCGATCGTCGGAGTCGCGCTCGGCATCGGGCTTGGGTGGCGTGCTGGGATCGTGCTCGGCGTCGAGTTGTTCCTGTCGATTCTCGGCACGCTGCTCGTCATGTACGCGGCGGGGATCGAGCTGCAGCGCATTTCGCTCGGTGCGCTGATCATCGTGATGGGCATGCTGACCGATAACAGCATCGTGGTGGTCGAGGGCATGCTGGTGAGGGTGCAGCGAGGCAAGTCGCATCTCGAGGCGGCGACCGAAATTCTCAAACAAAGCCAATGGATTCTGCTTGCGTCGACCGTCGTGGGGATTCTGGCTTTTTCGGGCATCGGTCTGTCGCCGGATGCGGTCGGCGAATTCTGTGCGTCGCTGTTCGCCGTCGCTGCGATTTCGCTGCTATTTAGCTGGGTGATCGCCATCGCGCTGACGCCGCTGTTCGGCACGTATCTTTTCAAGCCGGCGGACATCATCGATGAAGACCCGTTCAAGGCGAAGCTGTACAAGCGTTATGGCGAGTTGTTGTCATGGGTCACCCGACGGCGCGTGCTCGTGGTGATCGGCCTCGTCGCGCTGACGGTACTCGCCGGCTGGGCGTTCCGTTTTGTCGAGCAGAGCTTCTTCCCCGCGTCGACGACGCCGATCTTCTATGTCGATATGCGTTTGCCGCGCGGCGCCGATATTCGCGCGGTCGTCGAAAAGAGTCGCGAAGTCGAGAAGGTGCTGCTCGAGCATGCGGATGTCAGCAACGTGCAGACGTATATCGGCTCCGGCGCGACGCGCTTCTTCCTTGTCTACGATCCGGAGACGCGCGATCCGTCGTACGCGCAGTTCATCGTCGGCGCGAAGGACCTGCGCCTGATCGACGTGATGCTTCCGGACATCGAAGCGGATCTCAAGAAGCGCTTCCCCGAGCAGCACTGGACGGTGACGCGGCCGAACTTCGGCCCCGGCGGAGGCGCGGCAATTCAGGCGCGCTTCTCCGGTCCCGATCCGGCCGTGCTGCGTCGCTTGTCGCAGGAAGCGCAGAACGTGCTGAAGGCCGACGGCCGCATCATCGCGATCCGCGACGACTGGGAGAACCCGATCAGCATCGTGCGGCCGGAATTCGACGAGTCGCGCGCGCGCTCGCTCGGCGTGACGCGCCGGCAGGTCACCGACACCATGGCTTATGCAACCGAGGGCCTGCGCGCGGGCATCTATCGCGAAGGCGATCAGTTGCTGCCGATCGTGCTGCTCTCGCCCGACTACACGCGCGGCGTCGCGGGTCTGCAGGACTTGCAGGTGTTCAGCGCCGGTCTGCGCCGTTACGTGCCGCTTGGCGATGTGGTCAACGGCTTCACGGTAGGGACCGAGGAAGGTCAGATCGCGCGCGAGGATCGGATTCGCACGATCACCGTATCGGCGAACCCTATCTATGGGCAGAACAGTGTCGACGCCTTCAACCGCATTCGCTCGGGCATCGAGGACATCAAGCTGCCTTCGGGCTATCGCTTCGAATGGGGCGGCGAGCACGAATCGTCGACGCGCGCGCAGCAAAGCCTGTTCCGGCAACTGCCGCTCGGTTTCATCGCGATGGCGCTGCTCGTGCTGATGATGTTCGGACGCCTGAAGCCCGCGCTCGTCGTGCTGCTCGTCGTGCCGATGTCGATCTGCGGCGTGACGATCGGTCTGCTGCTGTTCCGTGGCGCGTTCGGCTTCATGGCGTTGCTCGGTCTATTGAGCCTGATCGGCATGCTGATCAAGAACGGCGTCGTGCTCGTCGAAGAAATGGATGCGCAGGTCGCCGCCGGCGTACCGCGCATGCAGGCGGTGACCCACGGTGCGATGAGCCGCTTGCGTCCGGTGATGCTGTCGGCCGGCACGACGGCGCTCGGCATGGCGCCCCTGTTGTGGGACCCGTTCTTCAAGGACATGGCGATTACGATCATGTCGGGCCTTGCTTTCGCCACCGTACTGACGATGGTCGCCGTGCCGGCGCTGTACTCGATGCTGTTCTCGATCAAGCAGGCGGAATGGGAGCCGGGCCGACACCCGGAAGCAAAATGATCCGCGCGCGCCACTGTCTTTTCGCCGTCGCGGCGCTGCTGCTCGAAGCAGGTTGTTCGGGTTCGTTGCAGCTGGAAAAGCCCGCCGCGTTTCCGCCGCAGTATTCCGAGGCCCAACCGGACGCGGCGACCCCGATGTCCGCGCAGGATCTCGCCGCATGGTGGACCCAGTACGACGATCCGACGCTGAACAAACTGATCGAACTCGCGCTCGCGCGCAACTTCGACATCGCCACCGCTTACGCGCGCGTCGATCAGGTGCAGGCCGGGATTCGGTTGGCTCGCTCGCAACTGTTGCCATCGCTCGGTGCGAGCGTGAGCGGCGCAAGGTTTCACGGCGGCGAGACGCAGCTCGAGTTCGCGCAGTTCCTCGGCATCACCAATACCGATGCGCAGTTCTTCCGAGTAGGCCTGCAGGCGCAATGGGAGATCGATCTGTTCGGCCAGGGACGCTCGCGGCTCTCGGCGGCACGGGAGCAGGTACGCGCGGCCGCGGGCGATGCGGAAGCGGTGCGCCTGAGCGTGGTGTCGGGTGTCGCGGATCTGTACGTCACGTATCGCGGCCTGTTGCGTCAGCGCACGATCCTGTTGCAAAGCCGCGCGATCGCGGACGACTTCGTCGACATCGCCGAAAAGAGCTTTACCGCGGGCCTCGTGATGAGTACCGACATCGAAGCGGCGCGCGCTGGCCGTGCGCAGGTCGATGCGCGTTTGCAGGACTTGGAGAACGGCATCGCTCAGGCGCGGCTGAATTTGCAGAATCTGTGCGGCGTGCAGCCAGCGGAGTTCGCGGGAATCCTCGATGAAAGCGACTCGCTGATGACCGCGCTGCCGCATATCGAGCCCGGCCAACCCGTCGATCTGCTGATGCGGCGCCCGGATCTGATCGCGGCGCAGGCCCGCGTGAATGCGGCGGTCAGACAGTCGGATGTCGCGCGACTCAACTACTGGCCGACCATATCGCTAAGCGGCATGCTCGCGCGCAACGGTTGGGAGTTCGCAGGTCAAAACCTCGGGACCAGCACGTTCTGGCTATTCGGCGCGGCGATGGCGATGCCGCTGATCGACTTCGGCGCGCGGCGCTCGCAGGTGGAGTCGTCGGATGCGCAGGCGCAGCAGGCGATGTTCAACTACGAAAAGACCGCGCTCGGCGCATTCTATGACGTCGAGCGTGCGCTGGCGCGTTTGAACCGGCAGGACGAGTTGTTCAACGCGCGCAATGAAGAAGTCGCGCGTCGTACCACTCAGCTGAACCAGGTGCGACGTCGCTACGAGCTCGGCGATATTGGCCGCGTCGATATCGATCAGGTGCGGGTTGCGCTGCTCGAAAGCCAGTCGTCGCAGGCGAGGGAAGAGGTCGGCAAACTGCAGGCACAGTTCGCGCTGTTCAGAGCGATGGGGGGCGGCTGGTTGGCCAATCCGCCAGTCGCTGCGAATCCACAAACGCCGACGGGGCCCGCGGCCGCCGCCGGGAACGCACCGGCGCCGGCGTCACAATGAGCGACGACGAGGCACCGCAAACGCACGAAACATTCGCAAGGCCGTTGGCTTCAGTCGGGAGGACTAACAGGAGATGCGCAACGTACGCGCACCTGCTCCGCGTAAGTCCCTTTCTGGAAGAAATCAGCTTCTCTGAAGGGTGAACGATGGCAACCCAGGTCGAGACGAAACTGTCGTTACCCGCATTGACCGCGATGGTCGTCGGCTCAATGGTGGGCGCAGGGATATTCTCGTTGCCGCGCAATTTCGCACGCGCGACCGGACCGTTCGGAGCCGTCATTGCATGGTGCGTGGCGGGCATCGGCATGTATGCGCTGGCGCGCGTGTTCCAGGCGCTCGCACAGCGCCGGCCCGAACTCGATGCCGGCGTGTTCGCCTATGCGCGAGCGGGCTTTGGCGATTATGCGGGCTTTCTATCCGCATTCGGCTACTGGATGGCCGGCTGCTTCGGCAACGTGTCGTACTGGGTGCTGATCAAATCGACGCTCGGCGCTTTCATCCCCGTCTTCGGCGAGGGCAATACGGCGACCGCGATCATCGTGTCGTCGGTGGGCATCTGGCTGTTTCATCTGGTGATGCTGCGCGGTGTCCAGCAGGCCACGATGATCAACACGATCGTGACGGTCGCGAAAGTGATTCCGATCGTGCTGTTCATCGTGATACTGATCGCGCTGTTTCGCGCCGACATGTTTCATGCAAATCTGCGGGAAGGCAACGATCAGCTCGGCAACGGCCTGTTCTCGCAGGTTCGCGCGACGATGCTCGTCACCGTCTTCGTGTTCGTCGGTATCGAAGGTGCGAGCGTGTACTCGCGCTACGCGAAAAAGCGCTCGGACGTCGGCGCCGCGACGATTGCCGGCTTCGTCGCCGTGCTGTCTCTGCTGGTGCTGGTGACTCTGCTGCCTTACGCGAGCTTGCCGCGCGCCGATCTCGCGGTGATGCGCCAGCCGTCGATGGCCGCGGTACTCGGCGCGCTGCTCGGCCCATTCGGCGTCGTGTTCATCAGCGCCGGTCTGATCATTTCGATCCTTGGCGCATACCTCGCATGGTCGCTGATCTGTGCCGAGGTGCTGTTCGCCGCTGCGCGGCTCGAGACGATGCCGCGCATCTTCGCGCGACAAAACGAGCGCAAGCTGCCGGTCGCGGCGATCTGGCTCACGAGTACCGTGGTGCAGTGTTTCGTCGTCAGCACGTACTGGTCGACCGATGCGTTTGCGCTGATGCTCAATCTGACGAGCTCGATGGCGCTGATTCCGTATTTCCTCGTGGCTGCATACGGCATCAAGGCTGCGCGTCGCGATAGTGGACAGAATGGCGGCACCTTGAGCGGTGCGTTGCGCACCGAGTATTTCGTCGCGATGTTCGCGACGTTCTATACGGCCTTTCTGCTGTTCGCGGGCGGCCTGAAGTTCCTGATGCTATCGGCACTGCTTTATGCGCCCGGTACGGTGCTGTATGTCTTGGCCAAACGCGAGCGCGGCATGCGGGTGTTTTCGAAAGTCGAGTGGGTCATCTTTGCCGTCGCGGCCTGCGGCGCGATTGCCGCGCTGATCGGCCTCGCGACCGGCACGATCGTCATCTGAGCGGTCGATCATCGTAGTCGCGCGAGCGCGGCTCGATCGGAACGTGTTCGCGGGAGAGCGATCGCAGCATGGACAAGCGCGTCAGACTTTCAGCGCCGGGCCTGATGGCGATGGTGATCGGCTCGATGGTCGGGGTGGGCGTCTTTTCGTTGCCGCAGGCGCTCGGCAAATATACCGGCGTCGTCGGGTCGTTGATCAGCTGGACCATCACCGGCTCCGGCATGCTGATACTCGCGCTGATCTTTCAACGGCTCGCATGGCGCAAGGCCGAGCTCGACGTCGGCGTCTATACATATGCGCGCGTCGGGTTCGGACGCTATACCGGATTTCTGTCGGCGTTCGGCTACTGGTGCGCCAGCTGTCTCGGCAACGTGGCCTATCTCGTGCTGATCAAGTCCGCGCTCGCGATCGTCGTACCCTCGTTCGGCGCCGGCAATACGTTTAGCGCGATCGTCAGTTCCTCGCTGATGATCTGGGTGTTTCATTTTCTGATTCTGCGCGGCGTGAAGGGCTCGTCGATTGCGAATGCGTCTATGACGGTCGCCAAGTTGCTCGCGCTCGGACTGTTCGCGGTGCTCGTGCTGTCGAGCGTCGAGTGGCGGGTGTTCGTCGCGAATCTGTGGACCGGTCCCGAGCCGTCGGCGACCGGTCTTTTCGATGAGGTGCGCAAGACGATGTTGGGGACGGTCTTCGTGTTTCTCGGCGTCGAAGGCGCGAGCGTTTATTCACGGCACGCGCGCGAACGGAGCGACGTCGGCGTCGCGACCGTGCTCGGCTTTCTATGTGTGCTTGCGTTGATGGTCATGGTCACGTTGTTGTCGTATGGCGTATTGCCGCTCGAGCAGCTGGGTACGCTAAAAAATCCGTCGATGGCTGGCGTGCTGAGCGCCGCGGTCGGTGCCTGGGGCGCGGTCGTGGTCAAGCTCGGCCTGTTGATATCGGTACTCGGCTCCTATCTCGCATGGACGCTGATCGCCGCCGAAATTCTGCACGCGGCGGGCAAGAGCCGTACGATGCCCGCGTTTCTCGGCCGAGAAAACCGCAACCACGTACCGGTCGCCGCGCTATGGATGACGAGCCTCGTGATCCAGGCGTTTCTGATCGTGACGCTGTTTTCGAAAGAAGCGTTCACGCTGGCCAAGGAGTTCACGACATCGATGAGCCTGATTCCATATCTGTTCGTCGCCGGCTATGGATTGAAGCTCGCCGCGAGCGGCGAATCGTATGCGGGGCAGCCGTGGTCACGGCGCATCGATTTCATGCTCGCGCTGATGGGGTGCGTCTATGCGCTCTTTCTCGTGTACGCGGGCGGCCTGCATTATCTGTTGATGTCGACCATGCTTTACACGGCGGCGACTGCATGGTTCTACATCGCCGAGCGTCGCAAGGGAAAACGGCCTGTGTTTACGGTGCTGGAACGCTGGCTGTTCATCGTGGTTCTGCTTACCGCGCTGGTCGCGTTCGCCGATCTCGTGCGCAATCATTTCGGGGCTTGAGCATTTCAGTGCCGCTCGCAGGTGACGGCGGTGCTCGGGAGATAGCTTGCTGCGCGCGCCGCGGGGCTCACATCAGCGCGGCCTCGCGAATGCAGCGAATGAAATAGTCGGCCGGGCGCGTGTGAATCGCGCCTTCGCGCTGCATCAGATGCAATCTCGCAGTGCGCGACGTTTCAACGAAATCCAGCCTTTTCATATGCCCCGTCGAGTTCACGAGTTCGAGCGTGTGCGAAGCCCAGGCCATCACCGCGTCGATGCTGAGTGCGAGGCTGTACATCAGCGATTGCGACGTGCAGCGAGTGATCCGGCTCGGCACTGGCAGGCCCTGACGGTTGAACAGATCGGCGACGAATTGCGGATAGTCGTCGGTAGTGTCGGAGTGGACCCATTCGACATCGCACAGATCGGCGAGCGAACTGGCCTTCGCGAGCGCGCCGTTCGCGCGCACTGCGAACGCCAAGGGATAAGACAGCAGTTCCGAACATTCGATCGACGAATCGGCGGACGATTCGGTCGCCGCGGCGAGCGCGAAATCGAGCGAACCCTGGCGCAACCGATCCTGTAGTTTCGTCGCGTGAAACTCGAGAAATTCGACTGTGATGTGCGGCATATCCAGGCGAAACCGTGCATAAGCATCGGGCAGCAGCGTAAGTGCCGCGAGCGGCGTCACACCGATCGTCACGCGGCCTTCCTGCGCGCCTCGCTCCATCGCCATCTGCTGCTCGGCGCGCCCGAGTTCCCCGACGATCAACCGCGCATGCCGCAACAGAGATTCCCCGGTGCGCGTAAGAACGACGCCATTGACGCTACGGCCGAATAACGACATGCCGATATCGGTTTCCAATTCCCGAATGGCTTTGGTAACGGCTGGCTGACTGACGAATAGCGCCCGCGAGGCGCCGACGATCGTGCCATGATCCGCGACGGCGACCAGTGCGCGCAATTGATGAAGCTTAATTGCCATTAACCTTATTACCTCAGGGTAAATACCATAACTAACGGTTATTGGCATAAAACTTTATCATGTTTTTATTCGCCGCCGCTCTCGTAGACTGCCTCTCAATTCGCGCTGAGCTTGATCCAGCGCGTGTCACACGGGTCTGTCAGAGGAGACGGCGTTGTCCCATAACATCAATATCGATCCCACAATTCGCGAGCAGGCGGCCGAATTCGTCGAATTGCGCCGGCGCATTCATGCACATCCGGAACTGGGATTCGAAGAAGTCGAAACGAGCCGGCTCGTCGCCGAGAAACTCAAGGAATGGGGTTATCAGGTTACTGAAGGCATCGGTGGTACGGGGGTGGTCGGCCGTCTGAAACTCGGCGACGGCACGCGCGCGATCGGCATTCGCGCGGACATGGACGCGCTGCCGATCATCGAGGACACCGGTCTGCCGTATGCGAGCCGGGTGCACGGCAAGATGCATGCATGCGGACACGACGGACACACGGCAATCCTGCTGGCGGCCGCGCATTACTTTGCACAAACGCGGCGCTTCGACGGCACGCTGAACCTGATCTTCCAGCCGGCCGAAGAGGGGCAGGGCGGCGCCGTGCGGATGATGGAAGAGGGTCTGTTCGAGCGCTTTCCGTGCGACGCGGTCTACGCACTGCATAATGCACCGGGCGTGCCGGTCGGCATGTTCATCGTGCAACAGGGCGCGATGGCGGCATCGGCCGATCTGGTGACGGTCACACTGACCGGCAAGGGCATGCACGCGGCGATGCCGCATCTGAGCCGCGATCCCGTGGTGGCTGCCGCGAGCATCGTGATGGCACTGCAGACCATCGTTGCGCGCAACGTGCCGCCGGCCGATGCCGCGGTGCTGACCGTCGGTGCGATCCAGGCCGGCACCGCGCACAACGTCGTGCCCAACACGGCGACGATCCTGCTGACCGTGCGCACGCTCAGCAACGAGGTCCAGCAACTGATCGAAACGCGCTTGCGCGAGATCGTCGAGAGCCAGGCGGCCAGCTTCGGCGTCAGTGCGCACATCGACTATCAGCGGGTCACGCGCGTGCTGATGAATACCGCTCAGGAGACCGCGCGAGCTCGCGAAGCGGTCGCCGCGGTGGTCGGCGCACAGAACATCTTGCCGCTGCCGCCGGGCATGATGGGCGGTGAGGACTTCTCGTGGATGCTGGAGAAAGTGCCGGGCTGCTACGTCGCGCTCGGCAACGGTCACGAAGGTCACGGCAGCTGCATGATCCACAACCCCGGGTACGACTTCAACGATCAGGCGCTGCCGATCGGCGTCGCCTACTGGGCCGCGCTCGTCGAGCAATACCTCTCAGCCTGAACTTCGCCAATTCGCGTTTCGCCGACCCGGCGTGCTGCCGGGCCGGTGGCCAGACTACGTCCATATCGGGGATTCACATGAAATATAAAAAGACCGTTTGCGCCGCGGCCGTGGCGCTGATGTCTCATGCGGCCTGGGCCGACTCGTACCTGCAGCAGTGGCTGTCAGCGTGGCCGTCGATGGAAAGCGCGATCCAGCAGAACGGCGTTCAGCTGTACGGCGCCGTCGACATGGGTCTGAACTTCCAGAGCGTCAGCGGCACCTCGAAGTGGCAAACGCAGAGCGGCGGCGTTCATACGTCGCAATTCGGGTTGTTTGGCCGCGAAGATCTCGGCAGCGGCCTGAAGGCGGAATTCAACCTCGAAAACGGCTTCATGGCGAACAACGGCGCGTTCGGCACCAGCAATACGCTGTTCGACCGCGCCGCATGGGTCGGGCTGAACTCGGCGACATGGGGGGTGGTGCGCCTCGGCTTGCAACCGACCGCGAACCTGCCGGAAGTCATCGACCCATTCGGCGAAGTGACGACGAACTCGGTTGTCGCGTGGCTCGCCGGCGGTGCGGTGCAGACGCCGAAGGGCGTCGGCTACAACGCGGACCTCGGGCCGGGTTCGAGCCAGGTGCTGGTGCGCGCGAGCAACGCGGCGACATGGACCACGCCGCGGGTGATGGGCTTCGGCGCGACGTTCCTGTATGCGTTCAACAACCAGGCCGGCGTGTCACCGAATGCGTCGAACCAGGGCGTGGTCGCATCGTGGACGAACGGCACGTGGTACCTGTCGGGTGCCTACAACCGCGTCTGGAGCTCGCCGGTCGAAACCTCGGCGGGCAAGCAAACCGTGCGCAACGATATCTACGGGGTATCTGCGATCTACGACGTCGGCAGCTACGTGCTAACGGCCGCGTTCGCGCAGGTGGCGCCGAAGCTCGCGGGCAACGGCATCGCGCGCTCGTACATCGTCGGCGCGACAGTGCCGTGGGGACGTCACGCGGTGCGCGCGTCGGTGGTCTATCGCGATACATCGGGAGTGCGTGACAGCGCCGGCGATCCGGCGAAGGACTCGGCGCTCGGCGCGATGCTCGGCTACGACTACTCGCTGTCCAAGCGCACGTCGCTGTATGCGCGCGCGGGCTTTATCCGCAACTACGGGATTTCGAGCGTGATTCTGAACAGCAATCCGCTGCCGCTGCAAACAGGGACCGCGTCGCCTGAACTGGGCACGACGCCGATGACGGCGTCGCTCGGCATCTATCACCTGTTCTGAATCGAGACACGGCGAAGGGTTTCCGCGCGCATTGCGGGGGCGATCGCTCGGGGTCATCTACAGCGTCGGCGTGACGCTGTTCGGCGGCTTCGCCCCGGTCGCGACGACGTTGTTGATTCGGCGCGACGGGCAGTGCCTATGCGCCGGTCTGGCATATGAGCGCGTGCATACTCGTCAGTCTCGCCGCGCCGACCGTATTCGACGAGCGCATTACCGATTAACGGCCGGAGTCGTCGTCGATGTCATCCGGCCATAGACGACAGGAGAACAAAATGAACGCACGGAAATGGGTGAAGCTGGTTGGCGCGAGCGCGGTCGTATTCGCTTGCCTGAATACGCACGCGCAACCGCAAGCGGGTGGGTCGGTTCCGACGGCGCAAGCGGAGGCGGCTTCCTCGCCAACCGAGGGCGAGATCAAGGCAGCCAACCGGCAACTCGTGCGGGACGTACGCCGCGCATTCAGAAACGCGCGAAGTCAGGGGCTGCGGGCCAGCAACATTACAGTGCGCGCGAATAACGGCGTCGTGACGTTGACGGGCAGCGCGCCGACCGCGGACCAGGTCGATCTCGCCACCAACATTGCGAAAGGCGTACCCGGTGTTCAGTCGGTGACGAGCCGCGTCGCGGTGCGCAAGGAATTCAGCACACGGGGCAGCAACTAGCGAGGAATCGCGACGGGTCCGACTGGGGCTAGATGTTGACTCGAAGCACGACGTTGCTCATCGCCCAGTCATTGCTGCTTCTTGTGGAACGCTCGACGTACTTGCCGCTCGCAAGTGTGTCTGGAGAGCACCTTGAGCCAAGCACTCCTTGTACCTATGACGCATATAGGAATTCTCCGATTTTTTTCCTGTTAGCGCCCCGTACAATCCGGCTAAGTTGAAGGCGGGAGTCTTTTAAATTCTCGCCGCTGAGCGGGGCGCATTGCGCTATCCCGTCTTCATGATGGTCCATGTCAGGTTGCATGCGAAAAATTACCTTGTTTCCACCAAAAGCGCACCGACCTGCTCAGCGATTTCAATTGATTCAAATAAACAGTGGCTCGAAAACCTCCGACGAGTGGCATGGGCGAGATATCCCCGCGCCCTTCCCGTCATGTAACGGCGTGAAATGACATCGTACTTTGGTAACAAAGCATGCAGGTGTGTCGGCAGGAGAAAGGTATTCACCAGCGTGGTATGGAGTGCGAGTGAACAAAATCAGAGTGGCTATTGCCGACGATCATCCATTCATTCTCCTCGGCGTCGAGCATCTTCTCCAGCGTTGTCCGGATATTCAGGTCTGTTTCAAAAGCGAAACGATTGGCCAGCTTCTCCAACTATTGGCTGAAGTACCAGTCGATGTGCTCGTGTGCGACTACGAATTCGAAGGCGATCCGTATGCCGATGGTCTCAATCTTCTTGACCGCATCCGGCGTGTCGCTCCAACCTTACGAGTAGTGTTCCTGAGTACGCACTCTTCCACGCACATCATTTCGGCTGCGCTCGATGCGGGGGCGGCCGGCTTTGTCGGTAAGGGGCCGGAGGGCTTTGTCAGCCTTGCCGCTGCCATTCGTGCCGCCAAAAATAAGAGCGTCTTTCTGCCTGATTCCATTGCGAACAAGATGTTGCGCGCAACGGCGCGCGCAGCGGAAGGCGGATCTTCTCTCAATTTGCTATCTAAAAATGAGTCGACAGTCGTGCGAATGATCTGCGACGGCATGTCGATCGCCACAATTGCCGAGCGGCTCAATCGCAGTCCCAAGACCGTCAGCAATCAGAAGAACGCTGGCATGAAGAAACTGGGTGCCAGAAACGACGTAGAACTCGTCACGATCGTGCGCGAGTGGTCCTGCTCGTAGCTATTGCCGCGATCCTCAGGCGGATTCTGTAGTTCTCCTAGCGCCTTTCCCTACCGTATGGCGGTCCTGACATCGACTCAGTTCGAGGAATCGACACGCCGTTTGTCGGCTGTCCCATATGGTATTTCATTTTGGGTATCGGCCCATTAACACCGATCTTCTTCAATGACATCATTCCTCTGCCTTGACGATCGCTGGGGAGCTCCGGCTTCACAAGGGTGTGTAGTTTTGAAATAGCAACAAAGAGGAATCTCATGAAAAAACAAGTGACGCAACTCATGATCGCGGTGGCCGGCCTGTCCGTCGCGCCGATGGTTTTCGCTCAAGCCGCACCGGGCACAGGTCAGGTAACGTTCAACGGCGAACTGATCGACGACACCTGCGTGATTGACGCCGGTGACGACGACAAGACGGTCACGCTGCCTACCCTGTCTACCCAGTCGCTGGTTGCAGCTGGCCAAACCGCCGGCTCCAGGATGTTCGAAATTTCGGTGTCGCAGTGCCCGGCAACGCTGACCAATGTCGCGGCGCATTTCGAGACCACGAACATGGACCCGGCTACGCGTAATGCCATTAATCAGGCAAGCACTTCGCCGGCTTCCAATGTCGAAGTGCAATTGCTTGACAGTGATGGCAATACGCCAATTCTTCTGGGTAGCACGGGTTCGTTCGTTCCTGTCGCGAGCAACGGCACCGCAACAATGAGCTACGGCGGCCGGTACTACGCAACGAACAAAACCACGGCCGGTAACGTGACGGCTGTTGTTCGCTACACGTTGGCATATCAGTAAGCCAGTCCAAGCCGAATGGCATCGGGTTGCGCTTCTTCTCTGAAGGCAACCCGAAGTGACATTCCAATTATCGGTCGCGTGGAGGAGCGAGTGTCTTCAATGAAATTCTCTAGATATCTGATTGCGGCCATCGCGTGCAGTGTCGCGTCGTTTGCTGCACAAGCTGCTATCACCATTACCGGTACGCGAGTTATTTATCCGGCGCAAAACCGTGAAGTCAACGTTCGTTTGAACAATGTTGAGAGCCGCCCGGTCCTGGTCCAAGCGTGGCTGGACGACGGCGATGCGGCAGCTGCGCCGAATGAAATCAAGGTGCCGTTTACGTTGTTGCCAGCCGTATTTCGAGTCGAACCTCACCGAGGTCAGGCTTTGCGCATCATGTTCGCGGGCGGCGACCTGCCGGTTGACCGTGAAACAGTCTATTGGTTGAACGTTCTGGAAATTCCGCCGAAGCCTAAGGACGCTGATGACCGGAACATGATTCAGCTCGCGTTCCGTACGCGTATCAAGATGTTTTACCGGCCCACATCGTTGCTCGATGACCCAACGGCGGGGCGAGCTCAACTTAAGTGGCATGTCGAGTCGGATGACAAAGGTCACAGGGTCGTTCGTCTCGACAACCCATCGCCCTACTACATTTCCGTCGGCATGGCGGAAGTAGAGACGGCAGGCAAGAAAGTCGCTCTTTTGCCCACTATGGCACCTCCGTTCGGGCACGTTGATCTCCATCCACAGGAAGGAAAGCTGGATATCAAAGCTCCTGCCACGGTTTCCTACACAGTTCTGAACGACTTCGGCACAGCGATCAAGGACTCGGCGGTGGTGGTAGGAGTGCAAAACGCGGAAGCGCAAAAGAATCAATAATTGGAATACGGTATGTCGGGCGTGCGGAATAGTAAGACGGCGGTTGCAACAGTATTCACTAATGTCCCTTTCCGATTCCACCCACTGGCGTGGGCGGCAATCGTAGCGTCGGGCTGGGTCTTTTCCGCGAATTCCGCGGTCGCCGCATGTGCGCCGGATTCGGGCGGGGCGACGCCGCCCAGTGACTGCTCGGCGTCCGAACTGCCGCAGCAGGCAGTTGGTGCCAACGTGGAAGCTGCGCATACAGATGCGTCATCTGACGTGCCGACATCGAATGCGCCGTCTGTGGAAGCTCCGCAAGAAGTCGAGTTCAATCCCGCGTTCTTCACGGGCAACGTCGCCGATCTGTCGCGCTATACGCGAGGTAATCCCATTGCTCCGGGTGTTTATCCGGTCGAACTACTCGTCAATGGTAAGAAGCGTGGACGCTTCGATGTCGTTTTTCAGGCAGTGCCGGACTCGGATATCGCCAGGCCCTGCTTCACGATATCCAGCCTGGACCGGGCTGGCGTAGATACTGAACGCGTGATCCAACGGCTAACGGAAACCGGAAAGGGCTACGTCGACGATACAGATGAGTCATCGCAATGCGTGCCGCTGGCGGAAGCCATACCAGGATCGCTGGCATCGTTCAACACCGCCGATCTCCAACTCGATTTGTCGATTCCACAGATCGAACTGCGCAAGGAGGCTGCCGGTTATGTCGATCCATCCCGTTGGGACAACGGGATCAACGCAGGCTTCGTGCAATACAGTCTCGCCAGCTATACGACTCACCAGAACAATGGGAGCGGAGACTTCAGCAGTGCCTACCTCGGTCTGCAAAGCGGATTCAACGTGAACGGCTGGCGTTTCCGGCAGTGGGCCACGGCAAGCTTGCAGAACCGGAGTCCCGACGCGCATTGGCAAAGTGTCGCGCTGTTCGCGCAGCACGATGTCACGGCGCTTAAGAGTCAATTTACGATCGGCGACAGCTCGACGAGCGGTGACGTCTTCGACTCGTTCAACGTGCGTGGCGTCCAGCTTTCGAGCGACGACCGCATGTTGCCGGATTCCATGCGCTCCTACGCGCCGGTTGTGCGTGGCGTGGCCGATACCAATGCACGCATCATCGTCCGTCAGAACAACGTCATCGTGGCGGAGACCAGCGTACCGCCGGGACCATTTGAATTGAGCGACCTGCCGGCTACCGGCTATGGCGGCGACCTTCAGGTCACTATTGCAGAATCCGACGGCCGCCAGCGGACTTTTCTGGTTCCGTTCGCGTCAGTCCCGCAGTTGTTGCGGCCAAGTGTTTCACGTTTCAATCTGACGACCGGTGTCTATCGCGATACCGTGCTGGATAGCCATCCGTGGGTGGCGCAGGCGGTTTATCAGCGCGGCCTGACAAACCTGTGGACCGGCTACACCGGTGCACAGTTTGCGGAAGGTTACTGGGCAGGGCTAGTCGGTGTCGCGCTCAATACGCCGCTCGGCGCATTCGCGTTTGACGTAACCGCGGCCGGAACGAATATTCCCGGCATGTCGGGTGGTCGTCCCGGCTACAGTACCCGGATCAGCTACAGCAAGCTTCTTCCGGGGCCGAACACGAATTTTTCGGTTGCGGCTTACCGCTACTCGACCGCACGCTTCTATAGCCTGCGTGACGCAATGTACGCGCGATATGGCTCGCGAGACATCACGGGTCAGTACGACTACCGCACGCGCAGCCGTCTGCAACTGAACGTCAACCAGCCGATCGGCGAGTCTAGTTCTTTTTATATCGCCGGCAGTTCGCAGAACTACTGGGGCGCGTCGAAGGGCTACGATCTGCAATATCAGGTTGGCTTCAACAGCGCGTACAAACGGGTGTCCTACTCGCTGTATGCGCAACGCACGCGCCTGCAAAACTCGAAGATCAGCACGCAGGTGGGCTTGAACCTGACGATTCCGCTCGGTAAGGTCGACTCGAACGAGCATCGTATGTTCGACTATCTGACCACCAACGTTGCGCGCAGCTCGAACGGGGACAGCACGATCCAGGCCACTGCGTCGGGCAACACGACCGGAGCCACGCCGATCAACTACGGTGTCAACGCATCGAGGATCGTCGCCGGTGACAATCGAACCGTTTCCGCAGGCGGTTACGCGATGTATCGCGCGCCGTTCGGTACGTACAACCTCAATGCATCGATCAGCAATCAGACCCGTCAAGCCGCATTCAACGCCGACGGCGCGGTCGTCATTCACAGCGGCGGCGTCACGCTGAGCCCGCCACTCGGTCAGGCGTTCGCGCTTGTCGAAGCGAAAGGCGCAGAGGGTGGCCGGATTATCAATGGCCAGGGCGCGCGAATCGACGGCCACGGCTATGCGGTGGTGTCTTCGTTGACGCCATACCGGGTCAACACGGTCGCGCTGGATCCGAGCGACGTGCCGCTCGACGTTGAACTGGGCAACACGAGTGAAGAAGTCGTGCCGCGCGCGAATTCGCTGGTGAAGGTGAAAATTGCGACTACGCAGGGCACACCCATCTTCGCGGAGGTCATGGATCGGGAAGGCAAAGCCATGCCGATGGGCGCCGAGTTGTTCGATGAATCCGAGAAATCGGTGGGCATCGTCGGTCAGGGCGGTCTCGCGTATCTGCGCGGCCTCGAGCACGAAGGCAAGCTGCTGGTGCGCTGGGGCAGCCGCGCAGCGGAGCAGTGCGTGATGCCGTACACGGTGCCAGCCGACGACAAAGCGGACAGCAGCCCTCACGCGGGAATCGTTGCGCGCATCAAACTGAGCTGTGATCCAGCGCTTGTCTGGTCTGCGCCTGCAAAGCCCGTCGCGCGGCGGTCAGCGGGCGCGGCGCTTGTCAGTTCGCTTCGCTGAAGGCGAAGGCCGATGCCCGGTCAGCGCCAGCGCTCCGGCTCAGATGATTCCGCCGACAGTGGAGGTCAGAAAATGAAAAATATTTGCAGATACTTTCGAATTGCCGGACCAACTGCCGGGTTAATCGCGAGTGCGCTGTTGGGATCAATTTGCGTACATGCGCAAGGATCGCCTTCGGTCACGCTCAACTTTAGTGGCACCTACAACGCGACGACGTGTTCGCTGGTCAGTTCGCCCGACATGACGGTCACATTGCCGAGGCTCTCGACGCAATCGCTGCCGAGAGCCGGAGTGGCGGATGGCTCAAAGGTCTTCACCATCACGATCCGATGCCCAAGCGGCGAGACGGGTGCGCGCGTGTATTTCGAGAGCGGTTCGTCGACCGATCCCAATACGGGAAATCTGGACCTGCAAAACGCGGGCGGCACGACATCGGCAAAGAATGTACAGGTCATGCTGGCGAATGCGGACGGATCGCGGATCAAGGTCGGCGACCGATCCACGATGAAGGTCATTCCGATCACGTCCACGGATCCGACGCCGGTGGATTTCATTGCCAGCTACTACGCAACGGGTCGAGCCACGGCTGGCACTGTGAGTACATTCGTCACCTATGTCGTCGAAATGCCCTGAGGGTGCTGGCGCGCATACCTTTATATGATGTTTGATTCAACGGTCGCGCTGATGCGAGCGACAGCGTTGCATGCGGCACTGCTGTCCGACGGCGCGCAAATGCCGGCTGTTCCTTTTTGGCGCGCGCGTTGTAGCACGTTGATCGAAACGCTACAGCAGCAAATGCAGGATCGAAACTTTCCGCCAACGGATATCCAGGAAGTCAGCCTCGCACAGTGCGTTCTGCTGGATGAGCTGACGTTGCATGCATTGCCTTCCAACCAGCACGAAGAATGGTTGCGTGACCCGTTGCAGAGGCGTTTTCATGGCGTGCGCGATGGCACTGCATTGGTTTGGGAACGGATCGAAACGGTGGTGGATGGCGGCGGCCGAGATCTCGCCGGACTCGAGTTCTACAGCATGTTGCTGGGGCTGGGCTTCGACGGCGGACGCAGAGACGCGAACGCATATCTGGAGCGTGCGAGATCAGAGTTGAACTGGCATAGATCTGATACGGCGGTGTTGTCCACACCCGACGCACCGAAAACCGCCATGACACCGTCCCATTCGATTCGGCCGGCGGACATATCACGCATCGCACTTTCGCGCAGGACCGCCGGCGTGCTCATTGCTGGCGCGATTGCCGTCGCGTCACTATGGACGGCGCTGGACGTTAGCCTGGACGTTGCGATAAGTGATCTACCTGAATCATCGTCCCCGCAGAGTACGCAATGATTTCCGCAAACAGCTACCGAGCGGCGCTGATCTGGGTCGCTGTCTCCGTTGCCGCCCTGATCTGGCTGTGTTTGCCGCTTGCTCTTCAACCGTCGTGGCCCGTTGTGCTTAGCCTTGTTCTGGTGACGGCGGTGGGCACGGCGGTATTGCCAACTTGCGGGCGATCGAAGCCGACCCACGAGGACCAGCACGTTCAGACCCGGAACATGCGCGAGTTATCGATCGTTCTTGTCGCCGGGCCGCATGCCGGTGCGTTGTTTGCGCGCGATGGCCAAGCAGCCACGCTGCGCCGAAGCGTTGATGCCGTGTGGTTTCATGTCACGTCCCCCGGGGCGCTGTCCAGCGTGCTGGTCACGGTGATGGAGTCGTATCACCGTCCGCCGGATGCTGTGTTGATGCCCGTTGTTCCCGACGCTGAGTGCGACGACGCGGTGATTCGCCGCGAATTTACCCGCTGGAAGCATGAAATCGCCGCAAGCACCGCTCCCCGGGCGTTCGTATTACCTTGCTATCTCGCGATCTACGCTTATCTCGGCGCGAATCGCGACCGCGCAGTGGAACCGGTCTGGTTCGGCGATGCAATCAGTTTGTCGACAACGCCACCCGCGACCGCAACCGCTCGGCAACATGCGCAAGCACTCAGGCAACAGCTGGACGAGGCATGGCTCGCGGTCGCACAGCCGCAACGTGCGTCGCGTGCCGGCTTGGGACACGCAGTGTTCGACTGGCTAGAAGATGCGGCGCTGTTGTCGATACTTTCGTCGCTCGCGAACACCGCGCCGCTCTCGCTGCGTGGCCTGCTGTTGGCCGATATCGGACACCCGCCGATGCGTCCCGGCGCCTGGTCGCGATGGCTAACCGGCAAAACCACGCTGCGGCCGCCGCTGATGACGCCGAAGGCGCAGCCGCAGCCGCTGTCTCTGCCCTTACTCACGACCATCGTGCGGAACGAGAGCGTCCGGTTCTCGAAGAGCGAGCGGGGCCGACCGTACTCCGCAATGCTGCACGCAGTGGCTGCGTCGGCCGTCGTACTGATGGTATCGGTTGGTGTGTCAGCATGGTCGAACAGCAGGTTGGTCGCGCGAGTCGCCAACGACCTCGAGGTCTACACGCATATACCCACAGCCCGTGCGGACGCGAAGCGCGAGCGATTCGAAGCGTTGCGCAGGCATTCCGCCGAGCTGGCTCGCTATGCGAGCAACGGTGTGCCGACGGGACTCGGCTGGGGACTGTATCGGGGCAAGCGGTTGCAAGTCGCGCTTGAACGCGTGACCGCCACATCGCATTCCCCATCGATTCCCGCGCATTCGCCGCCGTTCGCTGTGACGATCGACAATTTCCTGTTGTTCGACAGCGGCAAGACGACGCTGAAGCCAGGTGCAGAGCCGAGACTCAAAGGCGTTCTCGATCTGATTCGCGCCAATCCCGACAAGCGGATTCTCATCGCGGGTCACACGGACAACACGGGTCCCAGCGTCGCGAATCAGAAGCTGTCCGAGGCACGCGCACAGGCCATCCGCGATTGGTTCGTCAACACTGCTTCCTTGCCCGTGACACGTTTCGCCATTCAGGGATATGGCTACACGCGGCCGATTGCCAGCAATGAGAATCGCCAGGGCCGCGAGATGAATCGTCGTGTCGAAATTACCTTTATTCCCGATTCAGGCACGCAATAGAAGTACCCGTCGCGGGTATCTTTCCAAGTGCCTGCACTCGTGGCACGTCAAACCCGTCATTCGTTCTTTGCAATCGAGACCGAATTTTGGGCAACCGCCCATATCGTCACGCTGCTTCGAGACATAACATCACCGGATAGCGTATTTCCTAAGTGAAAACGAGCGGTGCCACCGCTTCTTATTTTATTTGAGCGATAACCTCAGCGCACTATGTCGGCTTCTACCAGTTCTCAAAAATTCATCGCACGTAATCGTGCTCCTCGCGTCCAAATCGAATACGACGTCGAAATTTACGGTTCCGATAAGAGAGTCGAGCTCCCGTTCGTGATGGGCGTCCTCGCCGACTTGTCGGGCAAGCCGCTCGAACCGTTGCCCGCCGTCGGCGATCGCAAGTTCTTCAATATCGACATCGAGAACTTCGACGAGCGAATGAAGGCCATGAAACCGCGTGTCGCGTTCGCGGTGCCCAACACGCTGACGAACGAAGGTCAGCTGATGGTCGATATCACGTTCGAAAGCATGGACGATTTCTCGCCCGCAGCCGTCGCGAAGAAGGTTAACGCGCTCGCGCAACTGCTGGAGGCGCGTACGCAACTCGCCAATCTGCAAACGTATATGGATGGCAAGAGTGGCGCGGAAAATCTGGTCAGCAAGGTGCTGAGAGACCCTGCATTGCTCGAAGCGCTTGCCAAGGCGCCGAAACCGGAAGCGGCAACCACCGGCGAGCCGGTGACCGACGAATGATCTTTGCTTTCCGCACGAAAGCACAGCCTGAAACAATGGGGAAATGATGGCCGAACTTCAAGCGAATACGCGCGCCAAGGCAACGGCGAGCGTGACCAATCAATCCGATTTCAATGCACTCCTGTCGCGCGAATTCAAGCCCAAAACGGAGCGCGCGCGCGAGGCTGTCGAGGGGGCTGTCCGAACGCTCGCTCAGCAAGCGCTGCTCACATCGGCAACGGTGTCGGACGACGCCTACAAAAACATAGAGTCGATTATTGGGGAGATCGATCGCAAATTGTCCGAACAGATCAACCTGATTCTTCATCACGAAGATTTCCAGAGTCTTGAAAGCGCATGGCGTGGACTTCACCACCTCGTCGCGAACACGGAAACGGATGAGAAACTGAAGATACGCTTCATGGACGTGTCGAAGGACGATCTGCGCCGCACGATGAAGCGCTATAAAGGGATTGCGTGGGACCAGAGTCCGTTCTTCAAGCAAATCTACGAGGAAGAGTACGGGCAGTTGGGTGGCGAGCCGTACGGCTGTCTCGTCGCTGACTACTACTTCGATCACACACCGGCCGATGTCGACCTGCTGGGCTCGATTGCAAAGGTGGCGGCAGCATCGCATGCGCCGTTCATTAGCGGCGCGGCGCCGTCCGTGCTGCAGATGGACTCGTGGCAGGAACTCGCGAACCCACGCGACCTGACGAAGATCTTTACGCAAAACCTCGAGTACGCGCCTTGGAACTCGCTGCGCAGTTCCGAAGACGCGCGTTACATCGGCCTTGCAATGCCGCGTTTTCTTGCGCGTCTGCCGTATGGCGTCAAGACTAATCCGGTCGACGAATTCAATTTCGAAGAGGCGACCGACGGCGCGGATCATCAACGCTATGTATGGTCGAACGCGGCCTACGCAATGGCGGTGAACATCAACCGTTCGTTCAAGAACTACGGCTGGTGCACGCTGATTCGCGGCGTGGAAAGCGGCGGTGTGGTTGAAAACCTGCCGTGTCACACGTTCCCGACGGATGACGGCGGGATCGACATGAAGTGCCCGACGGAAATCGCGATCTCCGACCGCCGCGAAGCGGAATTGTCCAAGAGTGGCTTCATACCGCTCATCCACCGCAAGAACACTGATTACGCGGCGTTCATCGGTGCGCAATCGTTGCAGAAACCGGTCGAGTACCACGATCCGGACGCAACTGCTAACGCGAATCTATCGGCGCGTCTTCCGTATCTGTTTGCATGCTCGCGCTTTGCGCATTACCTGAAGTGCATCGTGCGCGACAAGATCGGCGCATTCAAGGAGCGCGACGAAATGCAGCAGTGGCTCAATGAATGGGTCATGAACTACGTCGACGCCGATCCCGCGAATTCGTCGCAGGAAACCAAGGCACGTCGACCGCTGGCGGCGGCCGAAGTGGTCGTCGAGGACGTCGAGGGAAATCCTGGATATTACCAGGCGAAATTCTTCCTGCGCCCGCATTTCCAGCTCGAAGGTCTGACGGTTTCTTTGCGTCTCGTCGCGAAGCTGCCGCTCGTGAAGGAAGCCGCCTGATCCGGCGTCTACCGCTTATGCGGTGATTGAGCGACGGACAGGCGCTCACTAAATATGCCTGGCTTTCATTGAGCAACTCAAAACTAACGTGTACCAAGGAGTACTTTTATGGCGCAAGACATCTTTCTCAAGATTAACGGGATTGATGGTGAGTCGGCAGACGCTAACCACAAGGATGAAATCGACGTTCTGAGCTGGGGGTGGGGCGTTACGCAGCAATCGAATATGCACGTTGGTTCCGGCGGTGGCGCCGGCCGGGCAACGGTCGAAGACTTCACGTTCGAGCATTTCATCGATCGTGCAACGCCCAATCTGACGCAATACTGCCTGACCGGTAAGCACATCGATGAAGCGAAGCTGGTCGTGCGTAAAGCCGGCGGCAATCCGCTCGAATACATTAAATTCACGATGAGCGACGTGCTGGTTACCTCGGTGCATCCCTCCGGCGTCAGCGACAGCGAATCACGTCCCCGCGAAACGGTGAGTCTGTCCTTTGCTCGCCTGAAGCAGGAATATGTGGTGCAGAACGCGCAAGGCGGCAGCGGCGGTGCGATCACGGCGACCTTCGATATCAAGAAGAACAAAGCCTAAAGTCGCACAGATTCCTGAATCCTGACACCCCCACTCTTTTGTCCGGTGGACAGTGTCAAGACTGTTAGCCAGGATGCCGGGCTGGATGCAGGCATCCTGGTTCATTCAGGACTACGTGCGAGACCTCCTTGATACCGTCAGATGGTTTCGATCTTTCTTTCTCGCTTCGCGATATGGCTGAGCATCGGGGGCTGGCTAGCCCTAAGCGGGGTGAGCGCATGGCTGTCCGGGTGCGCTGGCGCGCCGGCTCCCGTTATCAAAGAGCGAACGACCCTCCGGCTTCAGATCGCGGCAAACGAGAACGTCAATCCGAACGAGTGGGGAACGGCGGCGCCGATCCTCGTGCGAATCTACGAACTGAAGTCACCCACCGCGTTTCAAACCGCCGACTTTTTCACGCTGCAAAGCGACGACAAAAAAATCCTTGGCGACGACGCGCTGATCGTCGACGAATTCATTCTGCGTCCCGGCGACACCCGCGAGATCGTCCGCAAGTCGAATGCCGCCACTGCCGCAATTGGCGTGCTGGCCGGCTACCGGGATCTCGGGAAATCAGTCTGGCGCGCGGTGTACCGGTTGCCAGTCGCGCCCGACGCCGCATGGTACAGGATGGCTCTTCCAGACAAGGAACAGAAGCTGACGATCCAGCTTGACCAGCGCACTGTTTCGATTTCAAAGTCAGACTAATTTCGATGAGTTGGTATAGCAAAGTTGTTTGGAGCGAGGGCCTTTTCCTGCGCCCGCAATTGTTTCAGCAGCAGGAACGATATTTCGAGTCGTTCGCGCATCGCCGCAGTGCGCCGCTGAGCCCGTTTTTCTGGGGCTTCAGCCGTTATGAAATCGATCAGGAATCGCTCGCGTTCGGCAAGCTGGTATTCAAAAGCGGGCTCGGCGTATTTCCGGACGGCACGCCGTTCGAGGTGCCGGGTCTGACGCAGCCTCCGCCCCCACTGACGATCGGACCGGAACATCAGGAGCAGGTGATTTACCTGGCGATCCCGCTTCGCCTGCCGAATACCGAGGAAACCGCCTTCACCGAGCAGAGCGGATCGCTGGCCCGTTATCATGCGTACGACACGGAACTGCGCGACAGCAATGCGATCGGCCAGGGCCCGAAGCCCGTCCAACTGTCGAAGCTGCGCCTGCGGCTGTTGCCCGAGAAAGAGCTGACACAGTCCTGGATCGGTGTTGCGCTGACGCGCGTGAAGGCGCTGCACGCGGACGGCGCCGTGTCGCTGCACAGCACCGACCACATTCCGCCCGTGACCGGCTACGGCGCGAATCCACTGCTGCGCGAATGGGCGATGCAGCTGCACGGCCTCGCGCGACTACGCGCCGACGCGCTCGCCGCTCGGCTGTCAGGTGCGGATGGCCGTTCGGGCGCGGCGGCCGAAGTGGCCGACTATCTGCTGCTCCAGGTGCTCAATCGCTACGAGCCGCTGCTCGAACATATTTGCCAGCTCGAGGAAACAGCGCCGGTAAACCTGTATCGCGAGCTCGCGCTTTTTGCCGGCGAGCTTTCGACCTTCGTGCGTCCACAAACGCGTCGTCCGCGGCCGGCTCCAGGCTATGACCACGCGCAGCTCTACAGCAGTATCAGGCCGCTCGTCGAGGAGGTTCACTATCTGTTGAACCAGGTGTTGATTCGCGGTGCGCAGCCGATTGCGCTTACGGAGCAGGCGCACGGCATCCGCACGGCCGCCATGTTGCCGAACGAACTGGCAGGCTATTCGAGCCTCGTGCTCGCGGTGGGCGCGCAGATGCCTTCCGAATTGCTGCAGCAGCAGTTTCTTGCCCAAACGAAGATCAGCCATCCACAGCGCCTGCCGGAATTGATCCGTTCGCACCTGCCGGGTCTGACCATAGCCGCGCTGCCGGTTCCTCCGCGCCAGATTCCGTTCAACTCGGGCTTTATATATTTCGAACTGTCGCGTACCGGACCGTTCTGGGAGCAGATTGCAAGGCACGGAGGGCTTGCCATGCACGTCGCCGGACACTTCCCGGAACTCAAGCTTGAACTGTGGGGCGTGCGTCAAAAATGAGTACCGGCGCATACGGGGATGATGCGTTCGACTTTCTGCTGAACCCCGAGAACTCCGCTTCTGGCCAGAGCCAGCCGTCTGGATTGCCCGCTGGCCGTCCCGCAACCGCGGCCGCCGCCAATCAGGAACCGGTCGTCGATGCGACCGCCTTCGATCCGCCGGAAGAGGTGCAGACGCGTCTCGAGCGCATGAAGACCGCGCGCAATCCGTTGCGTGAAGCCGCGCAGCCTTTGTTGCGCATGCTGGCGGACATGCCGGCTTCGCTCGATTCGTTGGCCGCGGTCGCGAGCTTGCGCTCGCTGCTGGTGCGTGAGGTCGCCGCATTCCAGAAGGTCTGCGACAAAGCAGGTTTGCCGTGGAAACATGTGGCGGCTGTTCGTTACGCGCTGTGCACCGCGCTCGACGAAGCCGCCAACCGCACGCGTTGGGGGAGCGGTGGCATCTGGGCCGCACGGGGTCTGTTGCTGAACTTCGAAGGAGAAGTGGACGGTGGCGAGAAGTTCTTCCTGCTGATCGGCCGCATGGCAACCGACCCCCAGGAGTACATCGACGTACTCGAGGTGCTGTATCGCATTCTCAGCCTGGGATTCGAAGGACGCTACAGCGTTGCCGCGGACGGTCCACGTCATCTGGAGCAGATCCGGCAGCGAATGCTGACGCTCATCAGCGGCACGCGCGACACGCTGCGGCTCGAACTGTCGCCGCATTGGCGCGGCGAGGAGCCGGGCAGGATGCGGCTGCTGAAAAGCGTGCCGGTCTGGGCGACGGCGGGCGTCGCCGCGCTATGCGTGTTCTCGTTGTTCGCCTGGTACGAGTATCGGCTTCTGGCGCAAAGCAATGCGCTGCAAGCAAAGATTCTCGCGATCGGAGTGCCGATCAAGATCGCGGCTCCGGTCGTTCACGAGCGCTTGCGCCTGTCCGTTCTGCTGAAGGATGAGATTGCTCGCGGCCAGGTCCTGGTCGAAGAGAACGAGCGCAGCAGCCGGGTCGTGTTTCGTGGCGACTACGTGTTTCTTCCGGGGCAAAGCCGCATTCGCCCGGAACTGGATCCAGTGCTGAGCAGGGTTGCGCAGGAGGTCGCGCGGGTCGGCGGCCATGTCACGGTGACCGGTCACACCGACAACCAGCCGATCCATACGGCGGAGTTTCCCGACAACCGGGTGCTATCGGAACAGCGCGCGGCGTTCGTCGCCGATGTATTGAAGGCGCACGGCGTGCCTGCCAATCGCATCCTGGCCGTCGGCAAGGGCGATGCACAACCTGTCGCGGACAACACTACAGCGGAAGGTCGTTCCCGCAATCGACGCGTGGAAGTCTTCGTCACGCACTAAAGGGAAAGCCTTGATGTCTTATTTGAACCGCTTATCGAAACTGGTGCTGACGCGCCAGACGCTGGTGTTCGCCGCGATCCTCGTGGCGGCTGTGGCTGTCTGGTTCGTGGGGCCTTTCATTGCTTTTGGCGACTACCGGCCGCTCGACAGCGTGTTCTCGCGCGCGCTGTCGATCGTCGTGCTGTTGTTGCTGCTGCTGTTCTGGCTGCTCGGCTGGTCGCCGGGCGTCATCGGCGTCGCGTTGCTGTGTGTCGCGCTCTGGTATTTCGGACCGATACTCGCGTTCGGCGAAGCGCATCCGCTCGGCACCACATGGTCTCGCGTGCTGCTGATCTCGGTGCTGCTTGCCTGCTACGCGATCTATGGGCTGTATCGCCTGTGGCGGGCAGTGCGCAGCGACGACGTGCTGCTGCAGCGCGTTCTGAACCCGTTCACGAAGAAGTCGGCCGCGACCCCTGTCGCACGAGACGAAATCCGTGCGCTTCACGCGGTCGTCGCGAAGGCCATCGACAAACTCAAACGCATGCGCGGCGGACCGGCGGGGCTGCGTCGTCTGCTCGAAAGCCAGCGCTATCTGTACGAACTTCCGTGGTATATGGTGGTGGGCTCGCCGGGGGCCGGCAAGACGACGTTGATCCTGAACTCGGGTCTGGATTTTCCGGAGGCGGAGCAGATGGCCGCGGCGTCGCTGAGAGGCCGCGTCGAAACTGAGAATTGCGACTGGTGGTTCGCGAACGAGGCGGTGCTGATCGATACCGCTGGCCGTTATACGGTTCAGGACGCAGCATCGCAAGACGCCGCGAAGATCGACGTCAAACCGGAAGACCTGAAGAGCGCGAACGAGGCCGAATGGCGCGGCTTTCTCGGACTGCTTCGTAAGCGGCGCCCGCGCGCGCCGATCAACGGAGCGCTGCTGGCCGTTTCGGTCGAAGAGTTGTTGACGCGCCCCGCGTCCGAACGAAAGGCGCTCGCCGCGTCGATGCGCGCGCGGCTTGGCGAACTGCGCCAGCAGTTGGGGATTCGATTCCCCGTCTACGTAGTCGTCACGAAGCTCGATTTGCTGCCCGGCTTCGGGGAATATTTCCAGTCGTTGACAGCGGAGAGCCGCGCGCAGATTTTCGGCTTCACACTGCCTTATCAGGAGGAGCCGGAACAACACGGCCGCGACACATTGCGCGTGGCCTGCGCGGCCGAGATGCGCGAGCTGGAGCAGGGACTCGAAGACAGCATCAACACGAGGCTGCAAGAGGTGTACGAGGTCGATCTGCGCAAGAAGCTTTATGCGTTGCCGTCTGAATTTCGTAGCCTGTGCGCGGAACTCAATGAACTGCTTGCGCTGGTGTTTCTCGATTCGAAATACGACGACACACAATTGAACAGCGCGCTGCGCGGCGTCTATTTCACGAGCGCGGCGCAAACTCACGAGGCCGTGTCCGCCGACGGCACCACACTGTTGCAGCGGCTGCGTCGCGGGCTTGCGGGTTCGTTCGGCGCCGCGCCGAAAACGGTCTCGCCGTCATCCGGTGGCGCTACGCCTACCGCCTATCGCGGCTATTTCTTGCGCAATCTGTTTCAGCACGTGATCCTGGCCGAAGCGCATCTGGTGCGGCCAAACCTGTACTGGGAAATCCGCTTCCGCGCGTTGCATGTTGTCGGGCATCTGCTCGCGATCGTCGTCGCGGTGTGGCTAATCGGTGCACTCGTCGTTAGCTTCGGCAATAACCGCGAGTATCTTGCCGCGATCGACGCCAAGGCCAATGGGCTCGCCGCGCGGGTCCTGTCGCAGCGCAAGGCGCCGCAGCCCGGGGCGATGGGGTCGATGCTGTCAGCGTCGCGTGACCTGCCGCAGTTCGACGGCATCGAACTCGACAGTCCCGGTCCCGCATGGCGCTACGGGCTGTACACGGCGCCTGCCATCAGCGCCGCCGCCGGCGAGACCTACGACGGTCTGCTGAAACAGATGTTGCTGCCGCAAGTCATCGGCCGGCTCGAAACGGTGCTCGATACACAAATCGGCGCACAGGACGCGGACGGCGTTTATCGCACGCTGACGGTCTACCTGATGCTGTTCGACCGCTCGCACTACGACGCGAAAGCGATCAAGGCCTGGGTGCTCGGCGACTGGGAGCACGCCAACAGCGTCGCACCGCTCGGCGAGCGCAGCATGATGGCGCGACACCTCGACGCGCTGATCGGGGAAGGGGTGCCCGCGGTGCCGGCAAAACCGGTGAATGCGCAGCTAGTGCGTCGCGCGCGCGAGTTCCTCGGCCGCAATCCGGTGTCCGGACGGCTCTACGAACGCGCGATGAACAGCATGGCGCCGGAGGCGCCCGAGAACGTCACGCTGCTGAGCGCCGCGGGTCCGCAAGCCACTACCGTGTTCGTGCTGGCCAACGGCTCGACGCTCGCGCGAGGCATCCCCGGTCTCTATACCTACGACGGCTATCACGCGGTATTCAACAAGCGCCTGCCGGAATTTCTCGAGCAGGCGCGCAAACAGGACGCGTGGGTGATGGGCGAGGCCGATACATCGACGCGGTGGCGGCACATGGCAAACGGCAACGCGCTGCGCAAGGACAAGCTCGCCGACGATATCCGTCGCCAGTACTTGACCGACTATGGCAACTATTGGAGCCAGTTTCTCGACGACGTGAGACCGGTGTCCGTCAGCGAAGGCACGCTGGCGCCCGATCTGCAGACGCTGCGCACGCTTGCCGCGCCGGATTCGCCGCTGGCGAGACTCGCGCGAACCGCCGCGCGCGAGACGTCGCTGTCGGTCGCTGACGGCGCGGACGAGCCGTCGGCCGCCGGGAGTGCCATCAACGTGATCATGCGTCGCTCGCAGGCGGCGCGCGCCGCGAGCGCCGTGGCCGCAACCGCCACCATCGGACAGCTCGCGCAGCAGAAGATGGAACGTGAACTGGTCGACCGACGCTTTGCCGCGCTGCGCGAAGTCGTGACCGGCCAGGCCGATAGCGGGAGCGCGCTGCCTGGCGGCAGCGGCGTGCTGCAGCTGGGCGGCGTCATCGGGCTGATCAACGAGCAGTACACGCGATTGACGACCGCCGGCGATGTGCTTGCCACCAACAGCATGCCGCCCACGGACGACCTCGGCGCCACGATGCAGCTCGAGGCGCAGAAGCTTCCGCCGCCGTTTCGCGCCGTGCTCGTGGGCCTCGCGTCGCAGTCGATGCGCAAGGTGGACCGCAACGTCGGCTCGCTGCTGACGATGCAGGTCGAATCGAGCGTTGGCGCGCAATGCCGCCGTGCTGTCGAAGGCAAATATCCGTTCGTCGCGAGCGTTCAGGAAGTCGACATCGACGATTTCAACCGCGTTTTCGCGGCCGGCGGCCTGCTCGACGACTTCTTCCACAAGACGCTTGCCAGCCGTGTCGATACGAGCATACGGCCGTGGCGCTATAAGCCGGTCAGCCCCGGCATGCCGCCCATGCAGGGACCGAGCCTCGAACCGTTCGAGCGCGCCGCGGCGATCCGCCAGACATTTTTCCGCGATCCCGGCGCGACCCGGATGTCGTGGAATGCGGGCCTCAAGGTCGTGTCGCTGGACCCCGAGATTACCGATCTGCTCATCGACGTCGACGGGCAAAGCCTGCGCTATGCGCACGGCCCGGTCACGACATTCCCGATCACATGGCCGGGGCCGCGCGGCGGCTCGATGGCCGGCCTCACCGCGAATCCGCGCGTGCGTCCGGACACGTCGACCGTGATGACCGAGGGTCCGTGGGCGCTGTTCCGTCTGATCGACCGGGGTCGTGTGACGTCGACATTGTCGTCGAGCCGCTCGGCAGTGGACTTCAATTTCGACGACCGGCACGCGGTTATCGAACTGACGTCGGGCGGGCAGTCGGGACCGCAACTCACCGCGTTGCTGCGGGATTTTCGTTGCCCTGGCAGTGGAAACACGCTGGCAAGGCGAACGGACGCGTCGTCAGGCACCGCATCGTCCAATGAGCTGTAGCGCCTTTTCGATAAAGTGAACTTAGAGGAGTGCATGTCAAGTAATCCCTTGAACGCGATAGGTGTGCAAAGCCGCGCAGTGACCGTATCCAGCGCGGCGATACCGAGGTGGCCGGCTCAGAGCGCGGACGGACTGACGCAGCCGGCGCTGCAGTTCATGTCACTGAAGGGCAACGAGCATCTCGGCAAGCTGTTCGAATATGAACTGCTGTTGCGCACGCCCGACGATTACACGGTGCCGCTTGCCGTCAGTGCCAACCTCGATCTGAAGGCGCTGCTAGGCAAGGAAATGACCGTCGCGATCGACCTCGAGCCGAGCGCCGATCCCGAAGCGGCTCAGCGCGAAATCACCGGACTCGTCGCCGCCGCGCAATACCTGCGTCGGGAAGGCCGCTACAACGTCTATCGTGTCGTGCTGAAGCCCTGGCTGTGGCTGGCCACCTTGACGACCGACTACAAGATTTTCCAGAACAAGACGGTCATCGAGATCATCGACGAGGTTCTGAAGGACTATCCGTATCCGGTCGAAAAGCGTCTCGACGTCAGCCGCTATGCGCTCGAGGGTGAGAGTCCGACGAACGAGCCGCGCGCGTTCCAGGTCCAGTACGGCGAGACCGACTACCACTTCATTCAACGCCTGATGGAGGAGTGGGGCATCTACTGGTTTTTCGAGCATGCCGACGGCAAGCACCGGCTCGTGCTGTGCGACCACATTGGCGCGCACCGCCAGTCGCCGAACTCCGCATACCGGACGCTCGCGTTCCAACCGCAGAACGGCAAGACCGACATCGAATACATCAGCGCGTTTTCGACGGCGGAAGTTTTGTGCACCGGTCACTATGTGACGAGCGACTTCGACTTCACGCGTTCGCGTGCCGACATGCGAGCGATCAATCAACAGCCGCGCGATACCAGCTGGAACCTGCTCGAGCGCTACGACTGGCCGGGCGACTACACCGACGGCAACCACGGTGAACTGCTCGCGCGTACGCGCATGGAAGCGCTGCGCGCGCCGGGCACGCGAGCGCAAGGCGAAGGTAACGTGCGCGGACTCGCGTGCGGGCAGACGTTTGGGTTGACCCGCTACGACCATACGGCTGCGAACTGCGAATACCTCGTGATCGGTACGAAACTCGCCCTGATCGGTACGCCGGATGAATCGGGTAGCGGTTACGAGTACACGTGCAGCAACAAGTTCGACGTACAGCCGACGAGCGAAGTGTTCAGACTGCCGCGGGAGACGTCGAAACCGATCGTCAGCGGGCCTCAGTCGGCTGTCGTCGTGGGTCCCGAGGGCAAGGAATTGTGGACCGACGAATTCGGTCGCGTGAAGGTCCGCTTCGTCTGGGACCGCTATGGCCGCAACGTCGAAACCGACTCCTGCTGGGTCCGTGTAAGCCAGGCGTGGGCCGGTCAGGGTTTCGGTGGCATCTATATTCCGCGCATCGGCCAGGAAGTCATCGTCGATTTCTGGAACGGCGACCCGGATCGTCCGCTGATCACCGGGAGTCTGTACAACACGGTGACGCGTCCGCCCTATGAGTTGCCAGGCAACGCGACGCAAAGCGGTTTCATGAGCCGGTCGATGGAAGGGGGCTTGCAGAACTACAACAGCATTCGCTTCGAGGACAAGGCGGGTGCCGAGGAATTCACGGTGCAGGCTGAGCGGGACATGAACCGCCTGACGAAGCTCAACGAATCGCACGTGATCGGTGCCGACTACACGATCGGCGTGGCCGCGGCGCACAGCATGACCGTTGGGGCGACTTCCAGCACGGTCGTTGGCGGCAAGTATTCGATGAGGGTGAAGAATGTTGCCTTCCATTCCGTGGATCTTGGACAGTTCGTTTCGATCGGCGGGCTCGACGAGACTGCGGTTGGGGGCGCCTCCACTCTGACGGTGGGCGGGGCACGTACGGTCACGGTCGGTGGCGCGTCAACGCACGCGGTGGGCGGAGCCTATTCGCTGTCGGCTGGAGGGGTGCTGTCCATCGTGTGCGGCAAGTCGTCGCTGACGATGAACAAGGATGGCGAGATCAAGCTCATCGGTAAGTCGATCCGCATCCAGGGTGACACCCGTGTTGTGGTGCAAGGCACGCCGCTGGACCTCAACCCCGGTGACATGGAATGCGGTAGCGCAGTGACGGTGCCGGTTCCTTTAGTGGTGCTTGATGCGCTGGACGTTCCAATTATTTCGCCGCCGCCTTCGGAGGAACCACTTCCGACGATAGATCCGCTTCCGACGGAAGAACCGCCGCCTTCGGAGGAGCCGCCACCGTCGGAAGAGCCGCCGCCGTCGGAGGAGCCGCCGCCGTCGGAAGAGCCGCCGCCTTCGGAAGAGCCGCCACCGTCGGAAGAGCCGCCGCCGTCGGAGGAGCCGCCGCCGTCGGAAGAGCCGCCGCCTTCGGAAGAGCCGCCGCCGTCGGAAGAGCCGCCGCCATCGGAGGAGCCCCCGCCGTCGGAAGAGCCGCCGCCGTCGGAGGAGCCGCCGCCGTCGGAAGAGCCGCCGCCTTCGGAAGAGCCGCCGCCGTCGGAAGAGCCGCCGCCGTCGGAGGAGCCGCCGCCGTCGGAAGAGCCGCCGCCTTCGGAAGAGCCGCCGCCGTCGGAAGAGCCGCCGCCATCGGAGGAGCCACCGCCATCGGAAGAGCCGCCGCCGTCGGAGGAGCCGCCGCCATCGGAAGAGCCGCCGCCTTCGGAGGAGCCGCCGCCTTCGGAAGAGCCGCCGCCGTCGGAAGAGCCACCGCCATCGGAAGAGCCGCCGC